>NZ_JBNDLP010000001.1:0-671265 GCF_050436125.1 Paraburkholderia sp. MM5482-R2
GGCGGCCAGGAAGCGTCATTCGCCCGTCGCGTCGCTCGGACGTTCAGACGTCGGGTCCGCCCAGTAAACAGTCATTCGACTGGCGAAGGCGAATGTTGCTTCGTCGGCCATAGCCGACGTGGGACCGGGGTTCGGTTCTGCGTCAGCTAGGGGCATTGCCGTCAGCGGCGGCGTTGAGCAGTCCGACGGCAGCTTCCGCGACCGGTGCCCTTGCACTTTCGACCCATTCGGCATCTCTTTTATCAATCGTATCGGTCGTCCCGGTCGTTTCAGAGAGCGAGTTGGCTTATCGCGACACAGCCGCCAAGTTAACTACCCTGATAGATATCGCACGACAGGCCGACCACGCACGGTTGACCGTCTCGGGCTTTGCCGTAACCATCTCGTCCGCCAGGTTGGGCTCCATGGTCCCACGGACTGTCGCCGTCCGTCGGCATCGCCCGCTGCGATGAATTTATTGCTTGCTGGCTGGAGGAGTGGCTAGTGGCGTCTAACGGTTGCATTTCCTGAGAGTAGGCAGCGCCGGCCGCGGTGAGCAGGAATAGCACGATGGTTACGGCCGAGGGTTTCACTTTCATTTCTTCACCTTTCGTCATCAATGGATTGCGTTAGCGACGCCGAACTCGCGGCCGGGGAAGGAATTCCAGAAATGCGCGGCCCAGACGTCGTCTTAAGTGAGCGTTCCCGCGAAGGTTGAATTGACGCGAAGAAGAGTTGGCCGTGGCCCGCACCACGCTGACGTCCTGCCAGCTGCAACTGGCGCGGCGATTTCGAACTCAAGCTTCGCGACCGCCCAAATGCTCGTTATGACGCCCCTTTCACTTGCTCCTGAAGCGCCGTCGGGCCTCTCGCGTGTCGTGGCGCCTCCCCTCTCAGGAGGCGCCACCTGAAAGAGTGACAGCGAACTCGGTAAGCCGGACCACTTTCCAGTCATGGCTCGCGCGCCGTCAGATCGGTGTTAGCTCCCTCCAAAAAAAACGTTGCATTGTGGATCCATCCGGCACGGTCTGGCATGTTTTGCACCGGCTTGTACCCGTGTGTCGGGCGTACCGCCGTATGCTTCCATCCCCGCACTCGGGTCAGCGGCTTGTGTTGCGGCGCTTTCTTGCGGGGCGGGTTGAGAGGCTTCCGGTGTGCCTTGCGAATGGGCAACACCGGCCACGGCAAACAGCACGACGGCGGATGCGACTATCAGTGGTGATTTCATGCTGGTTCCTTTGTGTACGTTGAGTTTTCCATTCATGCGATTCGTTATTTGCGTGCCCCGAGCTCGAAGTCCACGCGCATCGAGCGTGTCGCGCACGAGCCGCAACACCGGTGGTGATTGATTGATAAGGTTTCGTGAGAGGGCTCGTTGGAGTTAAAGCAATCAGCCTGTTCACTTCATGTCGACCTGCAGCAGTCGTCGCACGAGCCAAGGCCGGTTCAGCTCTTCACGACGACCAACCGCTCTGGGTACACTCGGCGAATGCACCCTCTGCGCTGCTGTCATACTCATTCTTGGTCAGGCGAAACGCCGTCGCAACGCACATGCGTAGGCGGTCGACAGCAATCGTCGGCGAAAGATGTATGCACTGTTATCGTCCGATCCCGGTGACATGTCGGATACTCGCCTCCCGACGCAGCTCGTTCCTGAAGTGGTCAGGCGCTGGGCGAGCGCGCGTCACCTGGCTGATACATTTGTGGCTGTTAGTAGGGATAGCGACCTGTTATTTTGCTTTTTTTTCGCGCTGCGGCCACGCACGAGGCGTTGTGCATCGTGCTGTTAAGCAAGTCTTCCACTCCAGAAAGCACGCTGCCTGAAGTCAGTCGGTTGATTGTCCCCCAGCAGCCGGTAGTCTTCGGTCAAGCGCCGGATCCGTGACCGGCGGGACGCCGAGCTTGATCCCGCTATTCGCCAGCATGACGATGAGTTCCGTACGGCGCCGGAGATTGAAATGCGCAAGCAGATGACTGATGTATTTCCGTACCGTAATGTCCTCGAGGCCCATTCTCAGGGCAATGGCCTTGGACGGAAGTCCGCGCACCAGCCACGCCAACGTTTCGAACTCTCTCGGTGTGAGTCCCAGCTCGGATGCATTGCTCGTTTCCGATTTAACGCGCGGCTCACGATCCTCAGGTCCATTTGCCGGAGTCTCATCAGTGTCCATCTCACGACTGAGGCTGGCGATGCTGGAGGCTGGTAGGAATACGCCCCCCGCAAGCACCGCGCTTATCGCCGCACGAAGCGCTTCAGGCGGCGACGATTTGGGCACGTATCCCATGGCGCGAAGTTGGATGCATCGACTGATGGTTTCCACTCGCTCATCGGCCGATATCACGATCACCGGTAAGGACGGTCGCGATTCCTTCAATTCGGCAAGCGCGTTGCAACCGTTGCCATCGGGCAGGTCGAGATCGAGAAAAACGATGTTCAGGAGGTCACAAAGCGCATGATTCAAACCCTGCGACAACGTGCTCGCGTGCAGCAACTCGATGTTCGGAAAGAGTTCCGTCAGTAGAAGCGCCAATCCGGCTCTGAACAGCTCATGGTCGTCGACGATCAGTACGCGCATTCCATCGTCTCCCGGAATCGTATTCGAGCCAGGCTGCGATTACACATCGGAGGAGGGTTCAATCGACAGTGATCGTCCGATGTCCCAGGTCAGATAGTACACACTAGCGGTGGATCTACATGGCGCCGCCTGAAAAGTGGCGGTTTTCATCCACCATTAGACGAATCGAGCGTATCAAGGGGACCACCGGGCCTTGCATGGGCCAATACATCAGTCATCTGTTCGCATACTTCAAGTTGCGGCGCCGTGCAGCACTCACCGTGATGCTGGCAGAGAAGGGCGTTACGCTCGGGACGCTTTCAGTCACTGATCGTTCGCGAGATCGAGATTCACCTTCCGTCGAGCGGTCACGAACCGGCTAATCTCGGCCAGCAGGTCTTTCGGGGCGGAGGACTTGCGCAATAGCACGAACGGTTCGGGAAAGTCGCGAAGGATGTGATCGGACAGCAGCTCGCCGGTGATAAATGCGACGGGAATCACGCCGGCCCACGCGAAATGACGCCTGAGCCGATCAGCAACCTCCTTGCCGGTTACTCCCTCGCGCAGACGAATATCGGCGACGATGAGATCGGGAATGCGGCTGTCATCGGCAAGGACGGCTTCGAATCCAGCCATCGACTCGGCGGCGTGCACGAGCGCGCCCGCGCTCGAGAAAAGACGCCTCAGGCCTTCGAGCACGGTAGGTTCATCGTCGCACAGGAGCATGAACGTGCCAGCGAGATCGGGCATGCAGACGTCGCCATCCTGAGCATTTTCGCCGACTGTCGGGGCGGATGCCGAAACCGTCGCGTAAAGCGAAAATCGGGATCCGCGCCCTTCCACGGACGCGAGACTCATGCCATGTCCCGGCAGGATATGGATCGCACGCTGCACGATCGACAGCCCCAGTCCCAGTCCTTTCGAACGGTCGCGCCCCGGATTGTTGATCTGATAGTACTCGGAGAAGATCGCGTCGCGATGTGCGGGCGCAATGCCGATGCCGGTATCCCATACATCGATGCGCAGCCGTTCATTCAGTTGCACCCAGCCAAGCACAACGCCACCCGATGATGTGTTCTTGATCGCGTTCGATACGAGATTCGATACAGCCCGCTTGAAGAGCGACCGGTCGGTCGCGATAGACGGGGGGTAGCCTCGCCGTCCCGCGATCCTTAGATCGATGCCACGCAATCGGGCCGTCTCCCGGTACTGCTCGAAGACCTCGGTCAACAGGCCGTGGGTGTCGACCGGTACGACATGGGGAACATATGAGCCCAGCTCGCTGTAGTCCTGAATGTCCTTGAACATGTCGAGGATGTCGGACGCGGTCTCCTCGACGACATCGAGCTCGCGATCCACGGCGTATCCGTCCCTGATCCTCGTCCGGGCGCTTCGGATGAAAAGGTTGATTGCGGCCAGAGGCTGCTGGATGTCGTGATACGCCGATGAAAAGAATCGCTCTTTCTCCCTGACGAGCTCTTGCATGCGTCGGTTCTGCTCGTTGACCACACGCGAAGCCGCTTCGACGCGCGCCTTGGCCGCGCGCAAGGTGCGCCGGTACATGAATTCGCGCCTCGCGGCACGTTCCAGCGGGATACTGACGAGCAAACCGACGATATACATCATCGGCACCATCGTGGCGTGCGCGATCACCGACTCCATGCGCGCGCCGACGCTCTGGCCATCGGGCTTGAGATAGAGCATCACCAGATAACTGACGACGCATAGGCCGACCAGCCACGCCGCCGTAATTACTCGAAGCCGGAAGGCCATGAATATCATGAAAAGGGCAAACGTGAGGATCGGATAGGCCTCCCGCCAGGCCAGGTCGCCCGGATAGATCTGTACCATTCTCAGGACCGCGAACCAGCAACTGAGCGTCCAGACACTGAGCAGCCCGACGCTCCAGCGCTCGTCGAGTGCGTGTCGGCTCCACAACAGAACGGGCACCGTCATGCCGATCGTCCCGGCGATTCTCAGGACACAGAGTTCTTTGTGGTGCAAGTGGGCGGGATCGAGTATGTCTAATCGCCCGAGGTCGTGGACGGAAAACACGACCCACAGCACGGTGAAGATTGTGATGGCGAGCCTGCGCTGTCCGAAGAAGCGCCGCGCATAGTCCATCCGGAACGCGCGTTCCTGAGCCGCCGATCTGAACCTGCGCACCGTGAGGCCTGACGATCTCATGACGACGCTCGATCAGGAAATTCGCCGTCCGCGGATAGGGCAGCGTGCAATTCAAACAGAATAGCAGGCCGCCATCCAGAGTCATACACACAAATGTAGCGGTCTCGATGCGCCTGCCCGCCCAGGAACGCCTACGTTTCCAGACTCGGTTCCGGGCCGGCAAACGAGAAATGCGCTTTCTTCGTAACTGTCATCGCCTCGGTACGGCCTCTTCTTCCGGACTTTCATTCGCATTATTTTTGTTCTTGAGGCGGTTCGGGCGTTTGCCTCGCCTCATCGCAACCGGACGTTACGGCAACGCTCGTTAAAGGAGATTCTCGTGAAAACAGGGGCTCAATACCACCACCGTCAGCAATCTGCCACATTGCTGACGTAGAGCCCAACGGTCCCAGTGGCAGCAATGCCGATCGACCTGCCGTGCGACCCGCGAGATTGAGCGGCCGTTGCACCTCGCAAACGGCCATTGGGGGCGTGTCGAGCCGACAGGCAGTTGTGGGTCGATCACGGCCTTCGGCATCGGGCAGTAGTCGGTCATGAGCGCTCGTCCGGACAGGTGCCACGATCGCCAATAACATGTAACCTCGGCTAGCCCACCTACACTGCCAAGGAGTTGTTGGGCTCGGTGCGGACATACGGGCGCAGATCACTTCATGAAACAGTTGAGGAACACCTCGGTCGTCGTGCAGGCGGATCCACCGCGCGCGTTACGCGTCTGTTGCGCATCACTCGCTGACTGTGCGCAGTGAAGGCGAGGAGTGGCAGATGGATTTCGCCAGCGAAATTGACGACCTTGCCAAGGCGCTGGAACGGCTCGGGATCGATACAGGCCAGGGGCTCATTACTCCGATGAAACGAGACGATGAAGACGACGAATGATGCTCTTGACGTGTCGCCTGTGGCGCTTCCGGATGTCCATGATGGGCTCACCAAGGGACTGTTCAAACGTACAGTAGCGGGCGCTTCACGTAACGGCCTAGACTTAACACGTGGACAAGAACGCGGAGTGAGTTATGGTCACCAGGACTGTCCGACGGACACTTTCCGGTCTGACTTCAGCGATTGCGCAAGCGCCGAAGAGTAAGCATCGGATCGAACATACCGTGAAATCGGCTCAGCAAATGGCCGACGAGGCCTGGAGACGGACGACTCACGGACTGCACAACTCCCTGATGCGTAAGGATCCGAAAGGGTGATTTTCGCAAGCCAGACGCGAGACTGAGCTCGCCGGGTTGGACGCATATGCTGTTTCTCCCAGAACCGGATGCGGAGGCACACTATGTCGAGCAAAAGCGATAGGGACAACAGATCCAATCAATTGAATCCCAACAATCCAGCGTACGCGAGTTCTCGCGCGGGCAACTTCCGCGATGATGATGACGATTGGGAACCCGTCTCTTATGTCGATCGATACTTTTATACTCCGCCTCGCGCGGCCACGTTTCAGGCGATAGGGCAGTACGGAGTTGGGGTGGTTTCGCAAGAAGGGGAAGCGAGGTTCGTTACATTTCGTCTGGAAGCCACCACTAGCGCGACCCTCCTTTATACCCACGCAAGCTTGCAGTCGCGCGTAGAGGACTATTTCGAGCGTTTCGCGATCCATGTACATGGGCTGTTCCACACGCACTTCAAAGCTCCGCCGGTCTTGTATGTCCAGTTTGATGGAACATCTGGCCGGCTACCGTGGCACGTTCCGCTCAACCTGGAACAACCCGAGACGATGCAGACGTTTCTGATGTCGCACAAGCCGCACATGAACTGTGCACCCGCTCCGGATGCAGTTATCGAACTGTTATGTGACCGCCTCAGTGAACCAAGCGAGGATTGGGGTACTTTCGAAGCCCTGGATCGAGACACTTCGGATCTGACATTCGTCTACGCCAGGCGCTGCAACGCTGAGATTCAGAGAAATTCCAAAGGATTGTGACAAAGCAGCAGGTGCGCTCAATCGGCCTAATGCCCTACATCCTGTCGCGCGATGCACCGTGCGCTTCTAGCCGGAACCCCGGGATCGGTCGTCTTCTGTCGAGTGCGGTCGGGCCGATTGACAGCCGCCGTCGTCGGTTCAGGATCGGACCGTGTGCGGGCCACCTACGGTCGTTCGCCCTTGCGCTTAGATGGTCATTCAACCGGCTGCTCTGCTAAAGAAGCGGCCCGAAAGCCAGATTCGTCCCAGAAGAAGATGTCGGCATTTTCCTCACGAGCCTGTCAGACAATGTGTCGCAGGGATCGTCAGCAGCCACGCACGCAGATTGCAGTTGGGCCAAAAGCCTTTCCAGCGCGCGAGCGCCCGCTCGGCCGTATCGTGAACCAGATGGTCAGCCCGGACTGAGTCGCCCGTCAGCGCACGCGCATAGCGCCGTGGCTGCGGGAGCCGCGATATCACTTCCGCTTCGAAGTTCACGCGGCGCTGACGGCCGCGCGAGCGCGCATCAATAGCCGCTGCTGCTGCTGGTGCCGCTGCTGCTGCCCGACGAGCTCGTGTCGCCCGTGGACTGGCACGCGGCCAACGACAACGATGCGACTCCTAGCGCGATGATCACGAATACGGCCGATAGCAGTCTTGATACTTTCATGTAGAACTCTCCTGCACGGCCAACGCGACTGACTTGTCGCGCGGCCACGCGTTGAGCCGGCGAGTCGCGGATCGCTCGCGGCAAGTGCCGCGACGCCGGTGAACTTTTACAAAAAGGACAGACAAACCCCCTGCAAAACGGGGACGCAAGCGCTGTGCGCGGCCGACGATTCCGTTTCGCGGCTTCGCGGTCTTGCACGCAACGCCTAATCTACAAACGCCCACGGCGCGGCATTATTCCACCGCATTGATTATTTGTGACACGTATCGCCTCGGGACGATGCACGCTCGACGCGGCACGGATTTTGCGCAAGCTCCGCGACCGTTGGCTGGCATAGCCCCGCATCGCTAGAACGGTGTTCGCGCGTTGCCGACGATACCTTGTTCGTGAAGCGCGGCGGATGTCCGAAGCCCCAGGAAGCGGCCGATGGTATCGCAGTATCGCAACCCCATGACCGGCTGATGCGGGTCGTTCAGCGCCCGTCGACGGCGGTAGTGTGGAAGCTGAGACTGCGGCACGGCCATTGGAGCACCGGACGTTCATTGCTTGTGGCGCCACCGGAGGGCATCAGGCTTCGAAAGCCTATACGCAAGTAAGGCATTCCTGCTCGCACCAGCCAAACGTCGCGATCGGCATCGTGTTCGACGCGGGGAAGAACTGCGTGAAATATTGGCGGCGGGGCCGATCAGCGTGAATGTCCCCGCCGCAGGTCGCTCACGCACGCGGCGACCGCTCACATGACGTGAATGAGATTAATGTAGCTGTTTCTTTAGATCGCTCAGTTCGGCGTGAACCGAACTGACTGCTTTCCTGATCCTGGCATTGACATTCGCAGCGCGTTCGCACGCTTTTTCCGCGCTGTCGCCGATCCGCTCAAGATCGTCCACCCATTGGCGCATGCGATCCTGATCGTTCGAAGCCATCACTTTCTTTGCCGACGCGGATTGTTGATCTAGCTCATCAACAGAGGTGGCCTCGTTCGTTCGGACAGGATCAGCGAGTTTTTAAGTGGAATCGCTGAGGCAATCAAGCTGCCGATTTTATCGCTGGCAGCGTGGCGAAGTATGCTTCATCCGGTGTCTGATCGGCCAGCCTGGAATGAGGCCGGTTCTGGTTATACAAGCCGTCAACACAACGCCCATATCAGCGAATCAAAGGAGGTTCTCTACCGCTGGCATCCGTGGTACGGGCACACGGTATGGATTTTCACCACGATAGAGAGGAAGAACGCCGAGTCAGTGTTGCGCTGTGGGCGAGAGCCGTTCGATACGGCAGGCTTGCTGGAGGTGCCGCAATGGATGTTCGATCCCGTTGCCTGCTGTCGCATTACCTCGGCAACGTCTCCCGCCGTCAGCTGTGAAGCATTGAGGGAACTGAAGTACCTGCTGGCGCAGGCGCCTGCTGCCAAGCCGCGCGGTATGGTACAAGCCGAGCACCATCCTTTGCTCCGTACAGGAGGTGCTGATGCGACGCCAGACAAACCCCCAACCGGGCGGTCAACTCGACCTGTTCCGTCCCTTTCCGAAGACACCACAATGGGCGCGCCTGCCGCAGGAGGTCCGGCAGCAGACGGTGCGTTTGCTGGCGCAACTGCTGCGGCAACACCGTCGCGGGCTGCTCGCCGCCGTACACGAGCCGGAGGTGCGCGATGAGTGACAAGATTCGGGCGCAGCATCTGGCGCGCAAGGCCATGCTGTACGTGCGCCAGTCGTCGGCCTATCAGGTCAGCCACAATCTGGAGAGCCAGAAGCTGCAGTATGCGATGCAGGATCGTCTGCATCAGTTGGGCTGGAACGAGATCGAGGTGATCGACGAGGATCTGGGACGCTCTGCGGCCGGAACGCAAACGCGCACGGGCTTCGAACGGATGGTCGCAGAGGTCTGTCTTGGGCACGTCGGCGCAGTTGCCGCTCGCGAGGTTTCACGATTCGCGCGCAACAGTCGCGAGTGGCAGCAACTGGTTGAGGTGTGCCGCGTCGTCGACACGGTGCTCGTCGATCAGGAGACCGTCTACTCACCACGGCAGAGCAACGATCGTTTGCTGCTCGGCTTGAAGGGCAGCCTGAACGAATACGAGCTGGATCTCTTGCGTCAGCGTTCGCTCGAAGCTCGTCGGGAGAAGGCCAAACGGGGCGAACTCATTGTCGCGGCGCCGGTGGGTTACTGCAAGACCGAAGACCAGCGCCTGGAGAAGGATCCGGATTTGCGCGTGCAGGACGCCATCCGCTCGGTATTCCGCCAGTTCGGCGCGATTGGTTCGGTGCGTCAGACGTTGTTATGGTTCCTGGAGCACGGCCTGCAGTTGCCGGCATGCATGCCGCGCGGCGAAATCCAATGGAAACGGCCGAGCTACGGCACGGTGTACCGGATCCTGACCAACCCGATCTACGGTGGCACGTATGCCTACGGCAAGACCGAATGCGCGATCCATTACGAGGCTGGGGAACCACGCAAACGTGATCGCCGCAAACCACGGGATCAGTGGCTTGCGCTCATTCCGAATGCCCACGAAGGGTACGTTGACTGGGACGAATTCGAACGGATCCAGTGTGCCATTAGCGGCAACCTGCGTCTGGCCGGACACGCTGGCGCCCCGAAGAACGGTGAGGCCCTGCTGGCGGGACTGTTGCGCTGCAGGCGCTGCGCGAGCAAGCTGACGCTACACTACACGGGTAACAGGCACGACGCCTTGCGCTATAGCTGTCATCGCGGCTGGATGGACAAGGGGCAACCGCGTTGTATTGCGTTCGGTGGCACACGCGCGGACGCGGCCATCGCCGAGGCGGTCTTGCAGGTCGTTCAACCGGCGGCAATTGAGGCAGCAATCGTGGCGCGCGAAGAAGAGACCCTGAAGCAGGACGAAGTGCTGGCCGCGTTGCAGCGGGATCTTCAGGCTGCACGCTACGCCGCGCAACGCGCGCAGAAACAGTACGATGCTGCTGACCCCGAGAACCGGCTTGTCGCCGACGAACTGGAGCGGCGCTGGAATCATGCGCTACTACGCGTAGAGGAACTGCAATCGCGTATCGAGCAACAGTCGGGCACATCCGGCCAGATACCGCCTACCCAGCCAGAGGAGTTTGCCGATCTTGCCACTGCATTGGAATCGATCTGGCCGCAGGCCGACGCCCGCCTGAAGAAGCGCATAGTGCGCACCCTGATCCACGAAGTCGTCGTTGACGTTGACGACGCAACGAGCGAAATCGTGCTCGTCATTCACTGGAAGGGCGGAGTACATACCGAGATTCGCGTGCCGCGGCGGCGCCGCGGAGAGAACACTACGCATACGTCACGTGAAGCAATTGATGCCGTGCGCCAGCTTGTCCGTATCTGTCCGGATCTGGTGATCGCCGGCGTACTCAATCGCAATGACCTGCGAACCGGCCGGGGTAACTTCTGGACCCAGGAGCGAGTCACCGCGTTGCGCAGCCACCATCAGATCCCGGTCTATTCGAGCGAACGACGTGCTGCTGAAGGATGGATGACGTTGACCGAGGCATCGGCGTTCATCGGTGTGAGCCCCGGAACGCTCAGGCTCGCAGTTGAGCGCAACAAGATCCCCGCCGAACATCCGTTACCCAACGGGCCATGGATCTTCAATCGCAATTCGCTTACCGGGGACGCAGTTACCGAACTCGTCGGACGGGCTCGCGCACGGCGTGGACACCCCACAATACCAACGACACAACAGGGCTCTCTAGATTTATCAACAACATAGCGAGGTTGGGCAGTATGAAACGCACTTGTACCAGTTCAGGTAATTGCCGATTGAGCGGCGGGCGTGGCTGACCGAGTCGTAGGCTTTCAGATAGACCTCTTCATATTTGACGCTTCGCCACACCCGTTCGACGAACACGTTGTCACGCCAGGCGCCCTTTCCATCCATGGACAGAAGAACGTTCCGGCTGAGCACCGCGTCGGTGAATTCGGTTGCGGTGAACTGGCTGCCTTGATCCGTGTTGACGATCTCAGGCAGGCCGTATTTCGCAAACGCTTCCTCCAGCGCCTCGACGGCATGGCAGCTCTCCAGCGTGATCGCCACCCGGTGTGCTAGCACCCGACGGCTCGCCCAGTCCACTACGGCCGTCAGATATACGAAGCCGCGCGCCATCGGGATATAGCTCGTATCGAGCGCCCAGACCTGATTGGCCCGTTCGATCTTGCGATGGCGCAGCAGGTACGGCCAGATCCTGTGGGCTGCATGCTTGCGGCTCGTGTTTGGCTTGCGATACAACGCCTCGACGCCCATGCGCTTCATCAAGGTGCTGACGTGTCTGCGCCCGACCTTGATGCCTTCGCGACGCAGCAGCCTTGCCAGCATTCGTGCCCCTGCAAATGGATGCTCGAGATGAAGCTCGTCAATCCGGCGCATCAATTTCAGATCCGCTTCGCTGACCCCACGCGATTGGTAATAGGCACTCGAGCGGCTGATGCCTACCAGCCGGGCCTGCTGTGTCACCGGTAGAGCGTGATCACGATCGATCATCGCTTTACGCCCAGCAGTCCCGCCTTGCTGAGCGCGCTTTCTAAAAACGACCATCGCGACCCGTCGCGGCCCCATGGATAGAAACGCACAGTGGCATAGACTGAAGTGCGCATGGACAGTGGCCGCTACGATTTTGGAGGCTGTACGATCCCGTCAAAAAACCTGGCCCAGGGGGAAGCTGCGGACCCGCTTGTGGTGGCGCTTCGTTGCGACCCCGTTTAGGAATGTGATCTCATCCGAGTCCCCCGTCCGGCGCGCCCACAACCTGCAGGAGGCGCGATCATGCCTAAACCCCGTCGCAAGTTGTCAGGCCTGCCCGTCATCAACGACCGGGCTGCGGCCATTGACATTGGATCCCGCTTCCATGTCGTTGCCGTGCCGCCCGACCTGTGCGACCAGCCTGTACAGACTTTCCAGGCCTTCACCGGCGACCTTCAACGTATGGCCGACTGGCTCGTGTCGCTGGGGATCAAAACCGTGGCGATGGAATCGACCGGCGTGTACTGGATCCCGGCCTACGAGATCCTCGAAGGCCGTGGTCTCGAAGTAATCGTTGCCAACGCACGCGAGTCTCGCGCCGTCCCAGGTCGGAAGAGCGACGTCAACGACGCGCAGTGGCTGCAGCGGCTCCATGCCTGCGGTCTGTTGCGCCCAAGCTTCAAACCCAGCGGCGACATCGCGGCGCTTCGCGCCTACCTGCGGCTTCGGGAACGACATCTGGACTACGCGGCCGCCCACATCCAGCATATGCAGAAGGCGCTGACCTTCATGAACCTTCAACTGCACCATGTCGTCACTGACGTGACGGGAGCGACAGGGATGCGCATCATACGCGCTATCGTGGCCGGCGAGCGTGATCCCGGCGTGCTGGCTGCGATGCGTGATCGCAACTGCAGGTCCAGCGTCGAGACGATCCGTGCCGCTCTGGTGGGCAACTACCTGCCCGAACACGTCTTCGCGCTGCAACAGGCCCTGGCACTCTATGACTTCTACCAGGCGCGCGTTGACGAATGCGATGCCCAGATCGAGCGCACACTGGCCGTGCTTGCCGCCGATAAGCCGGTACCGCAACAGCCATTGGGAAAGATGCGCAGCCGGACCCAACAGCCCAACGCGCTAAGCTTCGACGTGCGTACTCTCATGTACCAACTTGCTGGCGTCGACCTCACCCAGATCCATGGAATCGGCTCCTACCTGGCTGTGCGTCTCGTCGCCGAATGCGGCACCGATCTCAGCCGATGGCCGACTGCCAAGCACTTCACCTCCTGGCTGACCCTGTCGCCGGGGTGCAAGGTGAGCGGCGGAAAAGTCCTCTCCTCACATACGCGCAAGACAACCAATCGGGTGGCTGCCCTGCTGCGGCTGGCTGCTGTCACGGTGGGAAAAACGAGCACGGCGCTGGGTGCGTTCTACCGCCGGCTGGCGGCTCGTATTGGCAAGGCCAAAGCCGTAACCGCCACGGCGCGCAAGATCGCCGTGCTGTTCTACAACGCCATGCGCTTCGGCATGCAATACGTCGACCCGGGAGCCGACCACTACGAACAGCACTACAAGGAGCGTGTCCTCAAGCAGTTGCACAGGCGGGCAGCCGAGTTCGGCTTCTGCCTCCAACCCACGGAGGGCGTTTCTTAGGAATCATTCTCCAACGTCAATTGCCCGATCTTCGCGTGCAGCACCTTCACGTCAACTCGCGGTGCCGCCGACACCGCATCGCCCGCTTCGAACACATCGGCAACCCGCTCCTGCAGTTGCTTCTTCCAGTCCGTGATCTGGTTTGGATGGACATCAAACTGCTGGGCCAGCTCTGCCAGCGTCTTGTCGCCCTTGAGCGCCGCGAGTGCCACCTTTGCCTTGAACGCCGGTGAGTGGGTCCGTCGGTTTCGTTTCGTCATCTTCTGGTTCCTTGTCGCCGGCCATTATGACCGACTCACGCCCCAGCTTTTCCACTCAACGAACTGTCCGGATTCTCGAAGCCACTTCTGAGCTTCAGGCCGCTGGCCTGCAGCACCCGGCCGACTTCGGCAAACAATTGCTCGCCCAGTTTGTGCGTCTCAGCAGGCGCCGGAATTTGAGCAGCGTCGTCGCGTCCGGTACGGCTTCACAACCCAGGTCAATTCCGGCAAAGCGACGCAGGCTGGCGCTGTCGTAGAGTGCCTCTTCGCAAGCGAAGTCGGCCAGATTGAACCAGTGCTGCACGAAGTGGATCCGCAGCATGCGCTCCAGACCGATTGGCGGGCGGCCATTGCCGCGCTTCGGATAATGCGGCTCGATCACCGCGCACAACTGCGGCCATGGCACGATCGCATTCATCGTGTCGAGAAACTCGTCGCGCCGCGTGCGTTTGCGGTGCGTCTCGAAACCCGCACCTTGATCGGCTGCCATCGCCAGCGTCTGCTGCTTCATCCTGTTCTGCCTGCCTCTTTAAACACGATCTCTATAACGCATGAAGTACCAACTCGGTGGACTTGATCAGCATTGCCTTAATAGGGCATATGCGAATTGACACTTTTATGCCGATTCAAAGGGGAACAAAAGTGTCACCTCGCGCGCGTTCTGGATCGCGGCTATTGGCGAGTGCCGGTGACAGATTTATTACGTCCTACGGGGCTGAAGGCTTCAAATCGATGTGAGACGCGTGGACGGCCAAGCGCGATCGGCCTGGTTGCCTGAAGGGTATCCGCCATGAGGTCAGCCTCCTAAGGACGGGATTCGAAGTCTAGGAGGTGAGTTGGCAAATCTAATACGGACATATGCGAGTTGACACTTTTATGCCGATTCGAAGGGGCATAAAAGTGTCAACTTGCGCGCGTTCTGGCCGCGATTACTGGCGACGGCGGGTGACAGATTTATTACGTTCTAGGAAAGGTGAATCATGCAGACGAGCACCGGCTTCGATTCAATCGACACTGTCCAGACACGCACGTGCCCATTGAATACCCGCCAGCTCCGCCTCTGCCCCGGTGTCAAATTTGCCGAGTACGCCGGACGCTTCAACGACCCTGTTGTCTTTCTTGATGGTGCCGCTTGCGGCGTAGCGTTCGGGGTGCAGGATTTCCTTTTGCTGCAGAATGGCATGGCCCCACAGCATACAGCCCTTATATTGCTCGCTTTGCATCAGCGTTCGACCTCGACCTCTGCGCGACGCCCACCTACGCGAAGTACATTGCCCTCAGGCGTGATCTGACGGGGAATGTCGTCATAGATGGCTCTCCCGTGCGGTGCCCGACCGCGGCGACTGATGCCTTTGGGCCGGGCGCAGCCGCAACGATGCGGTGCGGCAACCGGCTACGCCCGGTGCGCATACTCGCGCGTCGACGCTTCGGTGCGTTGCGCACCGGTTGTACCCGCTGCGTGTCGCCTCGTGCCTCAGGCGGATTCCACACTTCCACGTACCGGGCGCCGGCAAACGCGGGAAAAGCGATCGCCAGAAGGAACATGCCGCACCTGACTACAGTGGTCATCCTTTCTCCGTTTCAAAGACGCTGCCATGCGCTACGTCGTGCGAGCCCGCCGACGCAGACCCACAGGAAGCCCGTTCGAGGTGTCCGCGTATTTTCTCACGGCTCGATTACACGGCCGTGCGCTGCAGCGCTGTCGCTCCATTCAGTCGCCACGCCCAGCGCCGTCCCCGGATAAGGTCTGCTCCAGTAGCACGGACTATCGCGGAAAGCCGACGGAGGGGGAGGGCTCGCGACGCCAGAATCGCCGATCGCGGTGAAGACCTCGTTAGAATAGTCGCACTGTCACACACACATTTACATTTCAGACAACATGAGTTCCAGGCGAGGCGGGGCAGGTGTTTCTCGGCCACGAAAGCCCCTCACAAAAGCGATGTTATTGCCGATGGACCAGGCGTCGGTGCGGAAGCAATCGTTGGCGTCCCACCTTGCCCTCGTTGCCTGCCGCGACGGTCATGGCAACGGGCATCTGCTTAACGAGCTGATGCGAACCGTGTACCTCGCATGGTTTCTCCAGCAGGACGGTTATGGAAGCGAACCGGCAGGACGCTTCAAGGCGGCGGAATACGCCGTGGAAGCAGCGCTCGAACTGGCCCATGCTGCAGACAGGTGGGTGCTAGGGGAAGATGCTGTTCCCGTTTTCGAGAGCCTGCTGGCGTTGCACGATGCGCAGCTAGCCACCGTACCCGTGCACAAGATAACCAGCGCAGAACGCCGCCTCAGGCAATTCCTCGCCGGCACTGCAAGTTCGCCTGTTCCGGACGTCGATCCGCACGGAATGGGATAGCAGACTCTGCCAGCGGTCGCAAACAGATGGTAGAGATCAAGTGAGGATAACTGATCGTCCGTCCAGGGTCGTCTTCACCGCGGAGTGCGGTGCGCATGCTTTCCCTACCTGTCGCGATCGATGAGGCGCCCGATGCGCTGCCGCCGCGTGAGCGGAGGTGCGACGGATGCGGTCCGGGAGAAATACCGCCTCCGACTATCCGCTCGTGGGAGCTGCGCACACAGTTCGACCTGACACGCGAACGGATCCGGCAGATCGGAGGGAGGGCGATGGGAAACTGATGCACCCGGGTCGAGCCGACAGGCAGGCCAAGGCATTTTGCCGACCATTAAGCCACGGTCTGCCGTTGATCAGGATGCGCAGGCGAGACATCACGATATCAACGCCGACGTTGCGCCGAACCGTATGAGCGCAGTACGGCGAGGAAAGGTTCTCAATCCTGTTCCAGGGTGCGCCCTGCCTGTTCAATCGGGCGACTCGGCCTGTTGGTGCAATGCAGCAATTTCTGTTACAATTCAGGTGTACTTTCCATGCGCTGTTTTCTCGCGCTATTCCAACCGGCCAGCTTATCCAAGCAGGCCGCGCCCATTGCTCGTTGCGATCTGCAACTCATGCCCGCCCGCAGCCGTGAATGTCGTCGCGCGCTCGCCGCGATTCGGCTGGCCGCTGGTCTGGCCATCGCTGGGCAAATCTGTTCAGGGGAGAATGTATGGCACGTTTTGATCGGGAACATCCGGGGCTAGACACGCCTGCATCCGCGCCGAAGGCTGCGGGGCGCCACGCATCGAAGGGCGAGGCTACCGCAGCCCTGCTCCCGATGAACGCAGTGTCCACGGCGTTGCAGGACGAAGAGCGGCAGCGCCAGATGCGCGCACTCATCCAGTTGGGGAAGGCGCGCGGCTACCTGACGCACGCCGAAATCAACGATCATTTGCCGGACAATTTCGCGCACACCGCTGCCATCGAAACCATTGTCAGCACCTTTAATGACATGGGCGTAGCGGTCTACGAGCAGGCGCCTAACGCGGAGACGCTGCTATTGAATGACACCGCGCCGGCAGCCGTGTCGGACGACCAGGCCGACGAGGAAGCGGAAGTCGCGCTTTCGACGGTCGATTCCGAATTCGGGCGTACGACCGATCCGGTGCGGATGTACATGCGTGAAATGGGGGCGACGGGATTGCTGACTCGCGCGGGCGAGGTTGAGATCGCGAAGCGCATCGAAGACGGCCTTCATGAAATGATCCAGGCGGTTGCAGCCTGCCCGGCGACTGTTTCCACGATCCTTGCGAGCGTGGAGCAGATCGAGGCCGGTGACCTGCGCATCGACGAACTGGTCGACGGTCTCAATGAAGACTCCGGAGCGGCCGGACATTCGGCCCCGGACTCTGCTGACATAAACGACATCGACGCCGACATCGACGCGGACACCGACGATGACGGCGATGAAGACAGCGATGAAGACAGCGGGACGGGAGACGAAGATCGCGCGAAGGCGAACGCAGCGCGGCTGAAACAGCTCACGAGCGATAGCCTCGAGATATTTGCGCGAGTGCGCGAACTGTTCGATCAGCTTGCGCGTGCCGATGCCGCGCAAGGCAAAGGTCGCACGACCTTCACACAGACAGGCGAAGCGATCCAGCGCGAACTGGCGCCCATCCGTTTCACGGCGCGAACCATAGACCGGCTGTGTACCGACGTGCAGCAACAGGTCGCGCAGGTGCGCGCGGTGGAGCGACGTATTCTGCAGATTGCCGTCGACCGGTGCGGGATGCCCCGCGAGAAGTTCGTCGAGTCGTTTCCGGGGCACGAAACCGATCCGGGATGGACCGAACGCACGGCCGCGGGGTCGCGCGATTATGGCGCCGCGCTCGAACGCAGTCTGCCCGCGATTCAGGCGGAACAGCAGAAGCTGATCGATATCGAAGCGAACGCCGGACTGCCGCTGCAACAGTTGAAGAAGATCAACCGGCAGATGATGGCGGCCGAGTCGAAAATGCGGCAGGCGAAGCGCGAGATGATCGAGGCCAACCTGCGCCTCGTGATCTCCATTGCGAAGAAGTACGTGAACCGCGGCATGCATTTTCTGGATCTGATCCAGGAAGGCAATATTGGCCTGATGAAAGCCGTCGACAAATTCGAATATCGGCGCGGCTGGAAGTTTTCGACCTATGCAACGTGGTGGGTGCGGCAAGCTGTCACGCGGTCGCTTGCGGATCAGGCACGCACGATCCGCGTGCCAGTGCATATGATCGAGTCGATCAACAAGCTCAACCGGATTTCCCGCGAGATCCTGCAGCAGACCGGGCAGGAGGCTCATCCTGCGGCACTGGCGCAGCGCATGGAATTGCCGGAAGAGAAGGTTCGCGGCATGTTGAAGGTCGCGAGGCAACCCGTTTCGCTCGAGACGCCGGTGGGCGAGGACGCCGACGCGACGCTTGGCGACATGATTGAAGATCCGATGGCGGCATCGCCCGCGGATGCCGCCGTGCAGGCGAACCTGCGCGCCGCGATCGATGAGGCGCTCGATGCGCTGTCGCCGCGTGAGGCGAAGGTGCTGCGGATGCGTTTCGGGATCGATACCGCGTCCGAGTATACGCTCGAGGAACTGGGTAAACAGTTTGACCTGACGCGGGAGCGGATCCGGCAGATCGAAAGCAAGGCGATGCGAAAACTGATGCACCCGGGTCGGGCCGACAAGCTGCGGCAATTTCTCGATCGTTGAGCCACAAGCGCGGGCGTCGGCGCGTTGCGTTGTCGAGGAGGACGGGATCTCACCGCGGGTCAGAGGGCAGGGCGATGCTTCGCGCGCACTGGGGCCAGGCTACCCGATGCGCTTCATGCGTCATTGCAGAACAGGTCGTCGCACCACCACCGACTCACAGGAGGACTGCCTGCTGCAAAAGCTCCAGCGCCTTCAGTTCGTCCAGTCGACCCGTGCGTGCCTTGGCTGCCAGCGTCTTGAGCAACGCTTCGGCAATGGGCGCGATACCGTGAAGATTGTCCAGGCTGGTCACGGAAGCGGGGAGCGACACGGGGGATTGCTGCGGGATTGCAGCGGCCGGAAGCGCCTCAGGGAGTGCCGGTGTGGCTGCCGACGCTTCGCCGCCATCCCCTTCTTCTGGTGAGCGACCCGCGCGCACGTCAGGGGCATCACTGACATGATCATCCTGGCGGACGACGACCGTTTGTTTCTCTTCTGCGACATCCGTCGAAACAGGTGACGGGCTTTCCGGACCGGTCCGGACGCCCGCCCGCGCGCGCCCCGTGTGCGCCTTCGCATCGGTGGGTTTCACTGACACACCATCTTTCGTTGCGGCCGCGAGCGGCTCGGGTTGTTCGACGGACGCACGGCCGCGCGAAGCGGGCATAAGCAAATGCGACACAGCCGCCGGGATCTCGGCTTCCGAGCGCGGCGTGTCCAGCCAGCCAGCTGGCAGACCAAGTCGCTCGGTGAAGCGGTTCGCTTCGACACTATCCAGCCGTTTCTTGCCATACAGCCGATGGGCCATGTTGGATCCGCTCATCGCCATGACGGCACCCAGTCTTGCTTTCGATCCCTTGCGACCCGTGAGAACGTGGAGATTCGCGCGCCGAATTTTTTCTACGTCGCCGCTGTCGTTTAGCGCCAGCGCCTGCTGTTGGACTGTTGCAGGCGATGTCCTGTCTTTCGAGGGCGCACCTTTTCGCGGCGCAGGAGGAGTGGGCTGTTCGGCCGTCTGGCTTCGACTGTTCCTGACGGCCCTGGGCGACCCGCCCGTTGTTTTCTTCGGCATCTGCGCTTCCCCGGACAAACTGTCTTCAGGATATCGTTGCTGGCCGCCGTCCAGGACGGAAGGCGGCATGGGTGTTTCCGATGCTACGTCTGGTTCGTCGTCGGTTTGAACGAAGTCGAGCGGTGCTTTCAGGCGGGCGATGGTTTCGGGCGCGAGCGCAGGATGGGGCTGGTCAAAGAAACCGTGAGGCAATCCAAGCGTGGTTTCCATGTGAAAGGCGGTCTCCGGCGTGAACTTCTCGCCCTTCGTCAGTTCGGCCACTCGCGCCATGTTTGATCCAAGCCCCAGGGCGATATTCTCTGCGCCCACCGTATCGACCAGAAACTGGAACGATCGTGTCTTGAAAATGGAGGCAGTCTGGGCGGTGTCACGGGCTGGTGCATTCACGTACGGTGGTCTCTGCCGGCTGGACGGAGATTGCTTTACGTGACGAGGTTGGCGCTGGCCGCTGTCCCGAGGTCCCGCATATCGTCCGCGGGGTTGACTCATATAGTAGGGCTCCATGCGATCATTGGTTTGCTGACCGTTTGATTATAAATGACGCGATGCTGGCATTGGACGCGTCAACGACGCCGTCGGGCGAAAACGCACGCGGGGAACCAAGCATAGCGCGGTATTGAGTCAGTGTCGGCATTTCCCAGTCGCGATCTGGTTAAGCTCGACCTGTAAAGCAACGCATAGTCTCCCTTCCACCGGTCAAAAGAAAACTTTCCAATATCAGGCAGGCGATGGAAGATCGATTCGCCGGCGCTATCACGTTCAGCGCAAAGGCTCCCGCCGGCGGTTGATCCGTCGGTGGTCAGGAAAGGGGCCACTTGCGCAGTCAGCCGCGCAAAAGTCTGGCCGGATTTCTTCAGGTCGAAATGATTCGGATTGCCAGGCATTATACGCGCTCACATCGCCGACGACGCATGAGCCTGTTGACCTCCGAAGTGCTACGGAAGCGCACGCAGCTCGTTTGCTGAATCGCATCGCTGGTATCGATCAGGAAAGCCTGCTCGCCAATTGACGCCGTGATCCCTTCAACTTGCATTTCGCGAGGACCTGCATTCGAACGATGCGGCGCCCCCGCATCACGAAGGACGGCGAGTCTTTTCTTCGTTACCTCGCCGGTATCCATTGACGAAAGCGTCCGTCGGGTGCCAGATGTCGCCAATCCCTTAGTGCAAGTCTCAAGGGGGAGGGCGCCGATAGTGGCTCTGCTTGTGTCATTACGAATGCGCCTGGCGAAGCGTGAGGTTCTGACGACACACGGATCTGACGGGTTCAATTCGGGCGCCGGCGAATGCGGCATCAGTTTGCCTGCCGGCGCATATCTGCGACCACGCCCAACGCGTTTGCACCTCTTGACCTCGTCCCCCGGCTCGATTGGCAGGCGGTAGGGCTGCTTCACCGCAGCGCTGCCAGACGGCGTTGGCAACGTATGTCATCTCCACCGCGCCGATAGCTCTGTATGGCCTTCGTGCGGTCCGGGATAACCCTGTTGTCTTCTGCACCCCATGCGCCCTCCCAGAAGAGCCCGAGATTGTGTGCTGAAGCCTTGTGTCCCAGTTTGATCGCCTGCTCATAGAGCGAGAGCGCGCGGCTCACATCCGCCTGCACGCCCCGCCCGAGCCGTGCGCTATCGGCCAGCGCGGCGGCGGCCATGCCGCGAAGATGGCCGTCCGCGGTCTCATCCTTCATCACATCGTCAAAGATCGCATTACCTCTCTCAAGGTCCGCCTCGCCTCCCGTTGGTGTGACGAGAGAAATGGCCATTGCCATCCGCCAGGCTGGGTGCCGGTTCGCGCCGATGCGCTCGAGCAACCAGCGGCCCAGGTGCGGCGCACGATTGAGCGTGCTGGTAAGAATAGCATTGGCGATGGCGGCAAGCGACTCGGGCGACAGGAAGCCAGTCCTGTTTGCTGCAATGACGTGACGGGAAAACTTTTCAACATCCAGGGTAGGGTCGGCGCGGCGCAACTGATGCCATTCATGCTCAATCGTTCCTACCCAGCTTTGCATTTGCACGGTGAGCGATCCTTTGGTGAAGAATGCACCTGATTCTAGCTCACCTTTTGCCCGCTGCAACCTTCGGATCTGGTTCGTCACATCGCATGGGTTCGCCAGATGGAGGGCTAGCATTATTGCCACGTCCCGATCAGGTCGCGAAGTCGGGTAACGCCTTGATCCTGTTGCCGTCGTCCAGCGCGGGGCACGGTCGTGCACGGAGTCAGAAAGCGACTGCAGCATTGGCGCCTCCTGCAACATCAAGGCGGTGGTGCAAACCATAGTGAATGGTCGGGCATGGATACCGGAGATATTCCTGTCGCGACTTGTGGCAAGATTCGAACCGGATGGCAGATACGGGCTCCTGAGCCCGCAGGCAGCAGTGTTCGCCGGTCTGCTTCGCACGAAGTCGGAGAAGGAGCGCTGTCCCACGATGGCTGATGCATTTGAACTCGTTGCCCTGGCGTTGCCCGGCGACGTCGCCCCCGAGTCACTGCCCGCCACCGTCCGCCAGTTCGTAGCTGATTGCTGGCCCGGCATGAGCCGCAGCCAGTTAATCGCCCGCGCCCGGCGCCTTTCACTGCGGCCGTCGCTGCGCGCATATCTTCCAGGCGCGCCGGGCGACGTCGGACACTTCGCACTCACGCTCACAGCTGGCGTGCAGACCGTGTCCCTGATCGTGCATTTGCGCCGCATCGCACAGCGGCGCGCGTCCGCGCGCAGTCGCAAGGCGGTTACCGCCTCGCGACCACCTGCGCGCGATCCGCGACAGGCGTCGCTGTTCTGAAAGAGGTGTCCAATCGGACGACCCGTATCGAATGGAGTGCCCCACGCAGGTGCGCGCGATCATGAGCGCGGTTGCGGCGCTCGACCGGGACTTCCTGGCGAGAACGCACGCTTTCTGGACGGGCTCTTCGCGGCAGTGCGCGGGACGATGGGCCGGGTCTACGGCGCAATGAGCTATGGCCGGATGCTGCGCGATGGCGCGCCACGGGCGCGCGGCACGCGACGCTCGAGCACGCCGACGATCCGGACTGTGGACGCTTTCCGCAATTTATCAAAAGGCAATTGATTGCCGGGATTCGCCGTCAGTCACGAGAGGTAAATCGGCCATGAACCGCCGTTCAGAGGCGGGAACCCCTGTCGCTGGAACGGCCGCAATGCTCCGGAACCTGACGGGCGTGCTATGCACGCAACTCGGCCAATGCCGACATTGAGGCAGGCTGGGTTCTACGTCAGCAAGGCGGCGGATTGCAGACAGCGGCGGAGTCGCGCAGACGGGCGGCAGGTTCCTGCATCGCGAACTCACACTCCCGACCCGTTGGAGTCACTTATGCGTCACGCGCGACCGTCCGCTGCTAACCAGATACCTGACTTCACAGCTTGCCCTGAGTAGCGTAAGTCCGACAGGAGATTCACGCGTTGCATCGCGGATGTTCAATGCCAGGCCGCGGCGTCGGTTCGCGTCTCAACGCGAACCGACGCCATGTTTTTCTGCCATCACGCGTCGACAATCACTTCGAAACCGCCATAGATTAGCCGCTGGCCGTCAAAAGGCATCGGATTTTTATCTGGTTGCAGCCGCGGGTCGGCCATTACCGCTTTCATTCCTTCGTCTCGCGACTGATGCGACGGCCAGACAACCCAGGAGAACACCACCGTCTCATCATCCTTGCGCTTGATCGCCATTGGAAACGACGTCACCTTGCCCTCCGGCACGTCATCTCCCCAGCATTCGACCACCTTCAACGCGCCGTGTTCCTTGAAGACGGCCGCCGCTCTTTCGGCGAACTGTTTGTAAACTTCGCGGTTGGCTGTAGGCACGGGGACAACAAATCCATCGACGTAAGTCATTCGCAATCTCCTTTTTCCCATACGGACTATAGGTGCCGGTCGGCAGCGCATCGCAACACGACCGCCCATACGTACGACGAGCGGGGAGTCAAGAAATCGACAATAGTCGATTCCCTTGCACCGATAGCCTGCTTTGACCCTAAGCGGCGCTTTGAGGCATGGCGTCGGCCTGCTCACTTAAGCGGTTGCCCAATGCCGAGCAGGTTGCCCTCGCTATCTCGGAACCAAGCAGCTCGTTCGCCGACCCCACCCTTGGACGCGTAATTCCCTTCTATATCAGCGATCCCGTTTATCGTTTTGAGGCCGGGAAGATCGTATTCTTCGAACGCGACTCCACGCTGTCGCAGCTCACTAACGGTCGCCTGGATGTCATCGACCTCCCAGGCCATTTGTGTGTGAGTACCTGAGGCCGACCCAGACGACTGAAAGAGTGTGAAGTAGCCCCTGCCGCATTTGTAGCGGAGGCCACCGGCCCGTTCTTCCACCGGCTCAAGGCCGAGCTTGCTCGAGTAGAAAGATCTTGCGCGAGCGAGGTCTTGCGCTGGGATCCGAGTTGCGACGTCGCTGTCTTGAAGCATGGAATACCTCTGAGGTCAAGAAAGCCCAAAGACTTTGTTCGCTCCGTGCCGCGCAACGCTTCCGCTTTGCGGCCACGGAGTTTCTCTTCAGGAACCAGTTAGTCAGACGGGAACGCACTCATCGCCTTGATCTATCGTAGACCATGCGGTACACAAAACAGTTGACCCCCGAATCCGCTTGGCGTCGGGCCACCCGCCGTTTCTAGGCGACGCGATTTGGAAGTACACGTGCACCCGACCTTGTTCGATGAAATCGAACCTTCCTATGAATCACGTTCAACGACATTCGGTACCACGTGGTCCACAGTCCCGAACATGGTTCCGAACCGAGGCTCAAGTGCTCGAGGACGCGCCACGCCTTGTGGGCCCGGGAGTGAGTCAGCGACGGGTCGTCAGTCGCCGCGCCTCGAAGGTCCGCTCGCCGCGAGCAAGCGGACGCTCGCGACCTGATCGGGAAGGACCGTTCCTGGCCGAGAGCATCAGTTCGAGGAAGGTCCCAAAGAACTATCGTTGAAATCTTCAGCGGCAGCTTAGAGGCGGCTTCTGTGGATGAGTACATTCGGCGATCTACGGCCGCTCGACCGAAGTCGGAAAGGGACAATCGAGCGTCAGCAGTACGGCTGTGACGTGACGCACACAGTCGATGCCGCGAGCGCTACCGAACCCGCCCGATCGCCGGTCGCTGCCGGGTGGAGATGCCTGCCGGCCACCTGAAACAAGCCTACACTCATCCATGCCCCGCGCTACCTGAATACTGGCCGCCACATCAGTTCGACGGGCGCGGGCGGACATGTTCGTTCCTCATGGCGCTGCTCATTCGCGGCAAAGGAGAAGCCATGGAAAAGATCCCAAAAACCACCGCCTTGTTCATCGCAGGCTTTGGCCCGATTGTGATTGAAGCCCAGGCAAGCCGCGAGCTCTACAGTCGGACCTTCGGTATCCCCTTCAAGGAAGAGAAAGGCGGCTACCTCCATACGGAGAGTCTGAAAGGCGCAAACACTTTCGCCTTGTGGCCGCTTTCTCAGGCCGCTCAGTCGTGCTTCGGCACGGATTCGTGGCCTCGTGACGTACCCATCCCGCAAGCCTGGATTGAGTTTGATGTCGACAACGTCGAAGCGGCTACGGCAGAACTTGAATCACGAGGGTATCGGATGCTGGTCAGGAACCGGAATGAGCCGTGGGGCCAGACCGTCAGTCGCTTCATCGGGCCGGAAGGATTGCTGGTAGGAATCACCTTTACGCCATCGATGCGGGAAGAGAAATGATGACGGCCACAGTGCCAGTCCTGCGTGCGGTGACTGATCTGGCCGGCGCGCAGCACACGCTCCCCAGGTTACTGGCTGATGAAGTACTGAGAACGGTCCTCGCCGTCCTTGTGGACCGGGTGGCGGCAATGGGTCGCAAGTACTCATTCACTCACATCGGCATCTGACACTCGAGGCTACGACGGCGCAAACGGCGGCAAAGTGTCGATCAGCTGCCTCACGGTCGCCGATACTCCAACGTCGGCAATGGCCGACTACCGCGCCTTCAAGATCGACGGTCCGCCAATGAGCAATCGGAAGGGTTGGAGAAACTGTAGCTTGCCGGTTAGAACGCATTAACAGAAACTGTTGATTAATCCGGCCGCCATCGCGCGTTGCCCCACAAGGGTTTCATCGATCATCCCACATATTGTCGCCCGATTTTTGGTCGTCCCTCCGAGTGCCGGTTACCTCGACAAGCGTTCGCCCTCGCATTTTTCGCGTCAATCGTTCCTTGCAATTCGAAGACGTCGCACAAAGCGTGACCTAAACTGCTCAACGGGCCGCGATCACGCGCACTAACGGTGAGATATTGGGGCGCGAACGTTATTGCATTTTGGCCGCCGCTGCGCATCAATGTATGAGCGCCAAGGCGTTCAGGCAACATCTTGCGGCTTTCGAACCCGACATCTTCTTCAAAAGTCGCTGCAAAGCCGAACGAACCCATCGCGGCGCCCGCGAAGAACATCCGTTTAGCGCAAGGAATCGTGCCTCGGCTCTGATCGCCTACGTGCCCTACATACCCATTCGACGGCAACGACCCATGCTAGAAATCGAATACACGCGTACGCAGGTAGAGGAGTGGATCGGTAGCGACCGTCTCGCAGCGGTCTCTCTGCTCAACGGGTACTGCGTAGATCGCCTAAGGTTCGGCGATCAAAGTCTGACTGCTCAAGTGGTCGACGCGTCACGTCACACCTATTCGGTACGCGTGTCTTTCTACGGCACCGGCCGCTCACTGCAACAGCGGGCGGTTTGCAGTTGCCCAGCGCAAACCGGGTGCGACCACGCGGCGTTGACGTTGCTGGCCGGTGCCGACGCGTCTGCAACACTCACTCGGGCGGTGCGGCCAGACCTTCAGAACTGGCTCATGGCAACGCGCAAGCAACTCACAGCCGCACCTACAAGGCAAAAAGCAGCGACGCTGCGTACAGGCGATGCATTGCTCTACCTGATTTATTTTATCGACCGTGAGGCATTTGCGGTCGCAGCGACGTTCGGGACGTTAGGCACGAACGGCAATATCGCGACAATGCACTCTGAAACCTACCCGTTAGGGAACCTGCCGCGATCGCTCCATTACGCACTCGACGACGACGATATCGATGTCATCCGGTATGTCCTTTACGCAACAGAGTCGACAGGAAGCAACCGACGCCTTCTCGCGGGCAAGAAAGGATCCGTAGCGCTAAGTTTGATGGTTGCGACCGGTCGCCTTTGGTTTTGTACGAGCGATGGTGGGCTTCGCCTTGTGGGCAGAGTATCGCGCGGCACTGAACGTATCGGGAAGATCAAGTGGGAGCTCGACGATGAGGGAAAGATGTTCCCGCATCTCTGCGTCGATCCGGCTACAGCCGTCATACTGCCGGCCGACCCGCCATGGTTCGTCGACATGACGTGCAATCAAATCGGACCTGTCGCGCTGCCAATGGCGCCAGACGCGCTTCGACTTCTGCTCGCCATTCCGCCTGTCAGCGCTTCAGAAGTTGAATACGTAACTGCTGCGATGGCCCCCCACATGCCCGGTCTGGCTCCGATATCGTCACCGGTTGCAAGACCGGTGCGAACGGTTGACGTCGAGCCCACCCCGGTGCTAACGCTACAGACGACGCACCGCTCGTATTACCCGACTAGCAGCTGGATGGAAGGCGGCGACGACCATGCACTATTCTCGTTCGACTACGACGGAATAGACGTAAGCGCCGGCACCGATTCTGTCTTTTTCCGCGCTGGTAGTCATCCCATAGAGATCAAGCGAAAGCCACGAGTGGAATCTCGCCGGCGAAAGGAACTCAAGCCGTTTGGCTTTCATGAGGCAACCGCGAACCGGTGGCCGCAAGAAATAAACGGCAAAGACAAGGGAAAACTGCTACTCGACCCCGACGACTGGGAAAGGTTTGTCAAAGACGGAATTCCGTTACTTCGGTCACAGGGGTGGCGTATCCCCCCCCCCCGGAATTCAGGCTCAATGTGATCGACATTGATGAGATCGACGGAGCCGTCCGTTATACCGCCGAGGGCTGGTTCGACCTCGAGATGGGCGTCTTGATCGACCAACGAGTCGTCCGCCTCGAACCCTTGCTCGCGGAGCTTTGTCGAACTGATAAACGGTGGCTGGGGGGCGATCTGGAGGGCATTCCGGACGAGGAGTCAATCGTCCTTCGAATGGAAGACGGCCAGCGCCTTCGGGTTCTGGCAAGCAGGCTAAAGCCGATAGTACGCGTCCTGATTGATCTTCTGACAACCGAAGGCAACACAACGTTGCGCGTCCATCGTTACGACTTTGGACGACTTTCCGGCCTGACCGACACAGCTAGATGGAGCTTTCATGGCGATCAGTGGATACACAGCCTTGCGGAAAGGATCCACAAAGGTACATCGGTCGCCGATGTGACCGTGCCTGCAACGCTGAAAACTGAACTCCGTGACTACCAGTTGTACGGGCTTGCCTGGATGCAATTCCTGAGAGCCAATGATCTCGGCGGCATCCTTGCGGATGACATGGGCCTTGGAAAGACCGTTCAGGCTATCGCCCATCTACTGATAGAGAAAGAAGCCGGCCGGATGGACCACCCTTCGCTCATCGTGGTGCCGACGACGCTGGTCCACAACTGGAAAGAGGAGATCGCGAAATTTGCGCCATCGCTACGAACGTTGGCGCTCAGTGGGAGCAACCGGAAACTCCATTTCGATCATATCGATAGCGTAGATGTTGTCGTCACAACGTACCCGCTGCTATGGCGCGATGAAGCGATCGTTCGACACGAATATCACCTACTGATCATTGATGAGGCCCAATACGTAAAGAATGCCACCAGCAAAACGGGCGTTGCTTTACGTGGAGTAACCGCGAGGCATCGAATGTGCCTCACCGGCACCCCGGTCGAAAACAACCTGACCGAACTGTGGGCGCGGTTCGATTTTCTGCTGCCAAGGTTTCTCTCTAGCCGCCGAGACTTTACTTCGCGCTGGCGTGGGCCGATCGAAAAACATGGCGATGAAGTGTGTCGCGCTCTGCTCGGTCGCCGTATCAAACCCTTCGTGTTGCGCCGAAAGAAGGAGGAGGTCGCCACCGAGCTGCCCAAAAAAACTATCGTCATCTCAAAGGTCGAATTGTCGGGCGAACAGCGAGATCTCTACGAATCGGTGCGGATCGCGATGCAGGTGCAAGTTCAAGCTGCAATCAGCGAGTCGGGACCGCACCGCAGCCATATCATTGTGCTTGCCGCAATCCTCAAATTGCGACAGGTCTGCTGTGACCCTCGACTCCTCAAAAACGGGTCAACACGAACGGCTGCCGGGTCCGCCAAGCTTGATCTCGCGGTGTCGATGATCTGCGAACTCGTCGAGGCAGGCAGACATGTGCTTGTCTACTCTCAGTTCACCGAGATGCTGGACCTCCTTGCTGAGTCCTTAGACGCTGCAGGCGTTTTGTACGTGATGCTCACCGGACAGACCGGCGACCGTGTAACTCCCGTGGATCAGTTCCAAAGCGGTCGGGTACCGCTATTTCTCATCAGTCTGAAAGCCGGTGGAGTGGGCGTGAACCTCACGGCTGCGGACACAGTGATTCATTACGATCCTTGGTGGAACCCGGCAGCAGAGAACCAAGCGACCAGCCGCGCCCATCGCATAGGCCAGAATAAGCCAGTGTTTGCCTACAAGTTGATCGTCGCCGGCAGCATCGAGGAAAAGATCCTGGAGTTGCAGGGAAAAAGTCGGCGCTCGCCGAGAGCATACTTGGCACGGATGGGGCAAAACAGCCTAAGTTCACCGAGGAAGATCTTTCAGCGCTATTCGCGCCCCTGAAGACTAGTGCAGCATCCCGTAAAAAGCTCGATGCACGATTTAAGTGGACTTTCACGTTCCGGCCACCTTCTTCTTTCGATGACAATTATTAAGGCACTTTACGGAATGTCATACTAGCCTAATGCGGTTTCCAAAATTGCCTCGCCCGAGTACCGGCCGTCTCGCCGACAGGCCGATTCGACGCAGTGGGCAAAGTGTCTACTGGTGGTGACCCCCAAGCCACCTGCGCGTTTAAACCTCACGACTTTCGCGTCCTATAGTGATAGCCAGATGCTCGCCCTTCGCGAGTGCCGCGGCACCGGCTGTGGACGCATCACGCCCGAAAGGAGCTGCAATGGACCCCGTGACGACCGCCATCACCGCTGCGCTTTCGGCTGCCGCAAGCGGTGCGACGACCGAGGTAGCCAAGAAGGCGATTTCGGACAGTTATGAAGGCCTGAAGGGCCTGCTGAAGAAAAAGTACGGCAGCGAAAGTGATGTCGCGGAGGCGCTGGACAAGCTCGATGACAAGCCTGACGCAAAGGGGCGCCGGCAAACCGTGGAAGACGAACTGGAAGCGGTAAATGCGGGGGCGGACCCGGAACTGCTCGCGGCCGCCCGGGCGCTCCTTCAACAGATCAACGCAGTCCCAAAAGCAGAGCAGAACGTACAGATCGCGCACGGCACGGGCATCGCACAGGCCGCTCATGGCAGCAACGCGAGCGTCAAATTCGACGGTCCGCCGCCTGCGAAAGATGAGTGATCCGGGGAACGGGTGGCAGTCCGCCCAGGGCGAGGGCATCGCCCAAGCATACGGTCCCGGTGCCAGCGCGTCTGTCGAAGTCCACCACCATCACTATCCTGCGTCGCCGCCAGAGTCCTTCCAATGGCCGAGACCCTGGGACTTCTCCGGTTACATCAGCGAAAAGCGCCACGGCTTCGTAGGACGTGACTGGCTGTTCGACGAGGTTCGCGAATGGTACGAAGACAGTGGCGCTCAGGCGATGCTGATCTGCGCGGATTTCGGCGTCGGCAAGTCGGCCTTCATGGCTGAGCTCGCGTCTGGTGCGCACGGCCTGCAGATCGCTGCGTCCCACTTCTGCCATCACGACACGATTGAAACGCTCAATCCGGCGACGTTCGTCCGCAGCGTCGCGGCACAGTTATCTGCCTCACTGCCGGAATACAGGTCGGCCGTCGAGGCCGATCCGGACGCGCGCCGCTGGCTTGACGACGTGCAGCTCGATCCGGCGAGTGCGTTCGAGCGCGCGGTCATTGGCCCTCTGAAAGCGATCAACCCTCCGGCTGCGCCCCAGCTGTTGCTCGTCGACGCGCTGGACGAGGCGTTGGACTTCGAGACCGCCGCGGGCAGCAGTCGTCCCACGACGATCGTGCGTCTGCTCGCGGCCCGCGCGAGACGGCTGCCTGCCTGGCTGCGAATTCTTGCCACAAGTCGCCGGCGACAGGAGGTCCTGCAGCCGATCCAGAGCGCGTTCCGGTGCGCGACGCTGGACGGCGAGGATGCCCGCAATCTCGACGATATATATAGCTACGGTCTCGGTCGCTGCGCGAGTACGGCGCTCGCGCGCATGCTGGAAAAAGAGAACAAAAGCGCAGGCGATATCGCGGCGTTGCTGTCGGGCGCGCAGCAGAGTGGCGGCAAATTCCTGTACGCCGTGAGGGTGCTCAACGACGTCGAGTCCGGCGCGCTACCGCTGGACCGCCTCGACGACCTGCCGCCCGGCATGGACGGGTTCTATCTGGACGCCTTCGAGCGGCGCTTTCCGGAAAGCGAGGACTATGCCCCTGTCGGCGCGCTGCTGGGCGTGCTGTGTGTCAAGCGCGAACCGATGTCCCGAGCAGAACTGGCGGCCATCCTCTGCACGACCGAGGCGCAGGTCGGGACCATGCTGAGGCGGCTCGAAGACTTCCTGCAAGTGCGCGCCCGGCACTACGCCTTCGACCATCTCTCCCTCGCGCAATGGCTCAGTGAGGAGAACGACGACGGTTTCCCGCGCGCAGGCCGGTTTTCGATTGAGCCGAAATACGCCGAGAATTTGATCGCCGGTTGGGCGCGGCGAGAGCTCATTGCGGACCGCGCGCATGAAACGCCGTATCTGGCGCGGCACCTTGCTGCGTACCTCAGCCCGCAGGAGCGCAAGGCCCATTTTGCGAAGCTGCTGCTCGACTTTCGCTGGCTTGACGCTCGGCTGCGCGCCGCGGGCATCAACGCGCTGCTCATCGACTGGGCGGACGTGGACCGGACGCCCGCGCTCGAGGCGCTCGAGCGTGCGCTCCGACACAGCGCTCACGTGCTCGGACACGACGGCAGTGACTGGGCAGGGGCTGATTTCCTTGCGTCGCAGATACTTGGCCGCCTGCAGGCTAAGGCCGGGCAGGAGATCCACGCCTTGTGCGCGGCGGCGGCCGGACAAATCGCGAGCAACGCGGGATGGCGACCGCTGACCGGCAGCCTTCGATCGGCCGAGGCGTTGATACGCACGCTCGAAGGACACACGAGATGGGTATCCGCGCTCGCGGTGCTGGCCGACGGGCGGCTCGCGTCTGGGTCGGGGGACCATACGATCGGGCTGTGGGCCCCGGCGAGCGGCGTGTGCGAGGCGACGCTCAAGGGACACACGGGACCGGTCGCCGCGCTGGCGGTGCTGGCCGATGGGCGGCTCGCGTCGGGGTCCTATGACGGCACGGTCAGGCTGTGGAATCGGGCGAGCGGCGTGTGCGAGGCGACGCTCGAAGGACACACGGGGCCGGTATCCGCGCTCGCGGTGCTGGCCGACGGGCGGCTCGCGTCGGGGGCACGGGACCACACAATCAGGCTATGGAATCCGGCGAGCGGCGTGTGCGAGGCGACGCTCGAAGGGCACAGCGATACGGTATCCGCACTCGCGGTGCTGGCCGACGGGCGGCTCGCGTCGGCGGCGCCGGCTGACCACACGATCAGGCTGTGGAACCTGGCGAGTGGCGTCTGCGAGGCGACGCTCGAAGGATCCGAAGACTGGGTATACGCGCTCGCGGTGCTGGCCGACGGGCGGCTCGCGTCGGGGGCGATCTATACGATCAAACTGTGGAACCCGGCGACTGGCGTCTGCGAGGCGTCGCTCGACGGACACACGCGTGCGATAACTGCGCTCGCGGTGCTTGGCGACGGGCGGCTCGCGTCGGGCTCGGTGGACCGCACAATCAGGCTGTGGAACCCGGCGAACGGCAAGTGCGAGACCACACTTGAAGGGCATAGCCATACGGTAATCGCCCTCGCGGTGCTGGCCGACGGGCGGCTCGCGTCGGGGTCGGGGGACAACACGATCAGGCTGTGGAGCCCGGCGGGCGGCGTCTGCGGGGCTACGCCCGAAGGGCACGCGGACTCGGTGTCCGCGCTTGCCGTGCTGGCGGACGGGCGGCTGGCTTCGGGGTCGGCAGGGGACGACACGATCAGGCTGTGGAATCCGGCGACCGGCGTCTGCGAGACGACGCTCGAACTATTACCGCACACGGTATCCGCATTGGCGGTGCTTGCCGATGGGCGGCTCGTAGCGGGGTTGGACAACACGATCAGGCTGTGGAACCCGGCGAGCGGCATGTGGGAGGAGACGCTCGAAGGACACATCGACTCGGTATCCGCACTCGCGGTGCTGGCCGGCGGGCGGATCGTGTCGGGGTCAGCGGACAGCACGAGGCTGTGGTGGGGCGGCTTTTGGGAGGCGATTGAAGGGCGCACGGGTCGTGTATTCGCGCTCGCTGTGCTGGCCGACGGGCGGCTCGCGTCGGGGTCGCGGGACGGCACGATCAGGCTGTGGGACCTGGCGTTCGGCGCGTGCGAGGCCACGACGCTCGACGGGCACACGAAGACCGTAACCGCACTCAGGGTTCTGGCCGACGGGCGGCTCGCGTCGGGCTCGGCGGACAGCACGATCAGGCTGTGGAATCCGGCGAGCGGCGCGTGCGAGGAGATGCTCGAAGGACACGCGGATGGAGTATCCGCGCTCGCCGTGCTGGCCGACGGGCGGCTGGCGTCGGGATCACGGGACAGGACGATCCGGGTCTGGGAGGACCGCAACGGACGCTGGACGGGAACGGTGCGATTCGTCGCTGACACAGATATCACGTCTCTAGCCTTTGCAGCCCGCACAGGGGTTCTGGCGGCAGGAGACGGCATCGGGCGCGTCCACTTCCTGAAAGTGGTTGCAGCGCATTAACCGAAACTGTCGTGAAAAGCCGCTTCGTCAACGGTTTCTGTTAATGGTCAACGCGCCTGGCGGCCATCCGCCACCTGCATAAGACCGGAGTGCTTGTAGAGATGCGGGCGGCTCTGCGGCGAGCCCCGTATCACCGCATTTTACGACCCGCGTCACGCCGTCCGCTAGCTGGGTGCCGCGCCATAGACTTATTCCCCCCGATCCTCGAGACATACTTTCGTCGAGAAGAGCATCGATCGAACACTTCCGCTCGTCGGAAGTGCGTAACGGCGAAGAAACTGTCGCGACGGAGGTCACTGGGCGCGCTCCGAATACTGTATAAATATACAGGTATTCTAGCGCAAGTTTTCAAACCATGTGGCGCGCCCACGTTCCGTCTGAGGTGAGAGGGGGCATGCGGTACGATCGAGCCTTGGACGTATCCGGGCGTCTCTGACCGACCCACTACGGCCAGACGATCCGTCCAAAGCGGTCAGTCAGCCGAATCAGGGATTTGCGCACTGGAGCACCTTAAAGCGGCCGTTGGTGATCTCACCCTGTCGGCCACGAGCCGCCGGTCGAGGTCGCCATCCAATTTGAATAGCCAAGGTCTCGTCCACCGCCGCTCAATGGCCGGTTTCCGGCGAGCAAATTACCGGTCGTACTGCCTCAACGCGGCCCAGTTTCGGACGTTCGGCGCTGACGAACAGACGGCTGCCTGTTGCCTAATATTGCGCCGTTTCGATCGCCGGTTGAGAGGCTGAAATCAAGCGGCCAACGCTGTAGTTCCCTGGCTGTCCAAATGAGTGGGCTATACGGATACAAAACCGACCCCGTCGACTATTAATTACACGAAGAAATCTGGGCGGCAACCGCTTCACGTCGAATCAATGTCGTTACTTCAATCCATTTTCGATTCGACTCGCAGCAGTTGACAACTTCTTTTAAGGTTGGGAAACGTATCTCCCGTCGAATTAACCAGCTGCTCAAAAGACGAGGTCGCAGATCTCAAAACTTGTGAAATATCTTTATTCTCGCGCTCAGATAAATTAGACAAGACCGCCGGCATACTTTTGGCTAACGAACGCCCAAGCCGTGCACGATTCCGCACTAATTTTAGCAACTGTAGCGACCGGCCAAACGAATCGTGCCGCTCAACATCGTTCCACAAAGCATAAATTTCAATGAAACGATGAAGCTCCGACGCCGACGGCGACGTTTGTATTGGGACTGTGTACGACGTGTTAAGAAGAGAATCTAGACCTCGTTTGACAGCGGAACACTGCTCGTCCGTCAGCCCGTTGCGCTCGCATGCACTCAGGTCCTGCACAAGCGCAGATAAAACTCGTCCATAAAGATGGCGAGCGGTCCATGCGGCGCCTCCACGGCGGAAGATGTCGCCCCGAACGCGATCACGGTTCCGTGGCAAATCCCTAGGACCGACGACCTGTTTATCGCCATATAAGACTGTACCTTGACTCCGAATCTCGCGGATTCTGACACTCTGACCGCCGTGTCCTAACACACCTTTTTTCGCAGCTTGAATCAATTCTTCGCGCTGGTCGACATTCAATAATATTGTAAGGATTACGCTTCCGCGTCGCTTCGACAATATTCTTACGTTAGAATCGGCGAGCAAAGCACGTATTATTTTGGTGATTCGATCAATGCTTCCTTCATCGAAGGATTCAAAATCTTCGTCAAGCACAATCTCAACTACTTCTTTGGACGAAAGAGATGCTTCTCTAAGCTCCACTCTTTTTACGATTAGCTCGGCTGCTTCAAATGCTGATCGATTGCCGATCCTTATATATCCGTCGATCGAAAGGAAGCCATCAATTGAAAGGTCAAAATTCCCAAAGACGAATGGCATTATGTCAGCTGTTTGCCTTGCCTTGATCATGTCGCGCACCGCGCGCCATTCCAACCCGCACCATTCTTTAGCCGCGTAGTTTTCGCAAAGAAACACGACAATTAATTCGGAATCACTTCGGTAAATGCGGAGGAGGTAGGTGTCTAGGTTCGGTCTTGCAAGCTCGTGAATATAAAAGTTGTCATAGAAAACGGACGAGGCGCCCAGCATCTGTTGGAGACATACGGCAACTTGCTCAACAAACGCTCTGTGTTCGCCAGCGAAGGAAAGAGCGACCATGAATCGTTTTGGGACAGACAGAGAGACGTCCACCGTTCTCCTCCTTCCGTTTGTAGTCCGTCTGCGAGGGATGTAGGAAAAGGAGTCGCCCAACACTCCCACAGACACATGATCCAAACATCGGTGAGTTTACCAAAACTGTCAATGCAAACCGCAAAAAAAGCACGCCGGTGCCAATGGCCGAGTCGGCTCGGTAGTACGCACTGGCGACTGACCGCTTCCGGGAAGCGGATTTCCAGTGACCGCTTTCCGGCGACGAACTTGGAGAGCGGATTGACGCTGCCCGACCCGAAGCGGTCTTCCGTTCCACCGCGCCAGCAATGACCGGTCCCAAGGGTAATGCGGACATGTATTGGATGAGGGTTTATCTGCAGGGGGGTACGTCAAACACGACACCGGAGTTTGCGGAGAGAGCTGCCGAAGTTCTTGAGGGTTCTTTCGGTGCCCCACATTCACTGGACCGTGACCACGCCAAGTGCGTGCCGCTAAGCATCGAACAATCTTTCGTGAACAACCTTAACAGCTTTAGCCGCCCGAATGGAAATTTTCGGACGTCCGCTCGCCGATCGCGCGAAAGCTGTCCGGAGCTTAGTACATGTTGCCTCATGACAAACGAGCATATGCCGTGAAGAAGAGGATCGTCGGAATAGCAAGTGCGACATCGGCCACGCCGATCATGTAATTGCCGTGCGAAAAATCCGCGAAGATGTGCGCGCCCAGAAATGAAGCTAATAAAGCGCCCAACATGCCGACATAGGTAATCGCCACGAGACGGCCGAATGGCGCCTCATGTTGCCGGTAGAACGTACTTTCACGTGTGAATGCGACGGCCTCCGGCTTCAAATGAAGACTGGTCTTGATCTCTGGCTCCATGGCACCAAGGTAGGCATAACAGCGCCTGATAAGCGCGGTGCGGTGGTAGAGGATCGCCATCAGATAGAGGATGACCATGAGCAGAATGCTCTGGATCAACCCGTATGGAAAACCCCGCCGCAGGTCTCGAAGCCCCGATTCACCCGATATCCCAGCCACCTTGGCAATTAGGCCAACGAGAAGCGGCTGGGCCTGGGGAACATTGAGCGTCAGGAGCGCCGCAACTCCCACCACGGCCAGCAGCTGCATGAAGGTGGTGTTCCGTTGCTCCCACATCTGCAGCGTCAGTTCGTATGTTTTCTGATAATGCTCCGCAACTATCTGCGCACTTTCGTGCATGACGTGCTCCTAGGATTCTCTCAATCAATTGGGGCTCGCCGTTCTGGAATGCAACAGCGAGTAGGGAGTTTCATCGGATGAACGGATGCTGCCAACCTAAAGCGGAATGCATTCCTGTAACGGAGTTCTCGTGCCCACGCGAATCTGACGCACCTGCAACGGCTTGACCTCTATTCCTTGTGACGACGACTGAACGGTACATAGGACACAAATTTCTCGCCGTGCACCGAGACGGTGCGCTGAATTCGCACCTGCGCATCCATGGCGAATTTTGTCTGGCGTGCCTTTACCTGGCTGAGCAACATTTCACGAAGACTCGCGTGTTTTCAAAATGGTCACATCCCCTCGTTCTAAATTCACGAGGCTCCATTGTCTTGCTGTTGTCCACTGGCTTTGCCGGTGGTATTTGACTATTTCAATCGGCGCAAGCGCGAAGGTGGTTTGGTGGCGGGGAAATCTTTGGATTATTCGAATCGCTTGAACTATCTTAACCAGTAGCTGGGCAACAACGAAACCGCCGCAAGGGGACTCTCATGAGCCACGCTGAGATCGGTCCGAAGAAGCATATGCTGCCTCCCGTCGCGAGGCCTACTCTGCTCAGCGAGCAGACCGCGAGATCGCTGGTTGCAAACATCGCATTCGTCTACCAGTACTACATTGGCGTGCTTTCCTCTGTGACATGCTGCCGATGACTCGTTAATGCTTCTATGGGTCAAAGTGCGCGTTTCGCACCTACGGGCTTACCGCGGACTCCCAATGCGCCCACGAAAAGAGCATGCCTCACGCAGAGACAACGCCTTCAGCAACGGACCGAAAAACAGAGTATGGCACTTATCTACGTGTCCTCGACGTTCAAGGATCTTGCGGACTATCGCAGCGCCGTTGGAGTGGCGCTGCGTCGACTGAACCATCAGGACGTAGCCATGGAATACTACGTCGCCGAAGACATGCGTCCTGTCGAACGCTGTCTTTCTGACGTGGCGTCGTGCGATTTGTATGTCGGCATATTCGCCTTCCGCTATGGCCATGTTCCTACGAAGAACAATCCCGAGGGCCGCTCGATCACCGAGATGGAGTATCAAAAGGCAGGCGAGACGGGCAAAGACCGCCTGATTTTCCTGCTAGACGAAGATGCGCCGTGGCCCATGAGCAGAAGTGACCATGGCGCTGCGATGGAACAGATCCTCACCTTCCGCAAGCAGCTTAGTGAGGATTCTGTCCACGATCACTTCAGCAGCGTCGACGAACTGACGCGCAAGGTCAACGAGGCGGTGATCAACTGGGAAAAGAAGAGCGGACTAGCGCGGGCGCGGGCGCGGGAACTGTATGACTGGGATGCCTACCGGGAGGCCGTGTGCAACAAGCATCAGTGGGTCCGGCTGCAAGTCATCGCAGGTGTCAGCAAAGACCGTGAGCCCCTCCGGATCCCTTTGGACGACGTGTTCGAACCCCAGTTGGTCGCAATCGGCGTGTCCGGGATAGATATTCCCGACGAGGTCCGCAAGCTCCAGCAGGCGATCTATAGCCCCGGGCAGCACGCACCCTCCGGTGAAGCGTTCGCCATCGAGCAGTTGGAAGAACCCGTGCGCGAGGGCGGTGTCAATGAGGAGGGGCTGATCGACCCGCAGGATTCGAATCCGGAACTCGTGCTGAGCATAGTCGGCCGTGAAGCCACCCAGGTGATCCTAGGCGGCCCAGGTACAGGCAAGAGCACGATCCTACACTACGTGATGCTGCGCCTGTGCCAGCCGCGGACGGCGAACGAATCGCTGCCTGAGCACCTGGGTAAGGCGACAATCCCCTTCCTGATCGACCTTCGCAACTACGTGCTGGAGAAGTCCAACGACTTTCTTGAGTACCTTGTGCGCAGGGCCGAGGACTTCTATGGCGCGAGCTTCGACGTCGAAAGCCTGAAAGCAGTGCTCGGCAACGAAGGGCAAGCCCTGGTCTTCTTCGATGGCCTGGACGAGGTGTTCGACCCCGACCAGAGGCGCAAGGTTATCGACCAGTTTCAGATCTTCGCTCGCCGTTACTCTAATGCGCACATCGTTGTCACCTCGCGCATTGCCGGTTATGACCGCACCGCCCTAGGATTGGCTGGCTTCAAGCACTACACGCTGCTTCCCCTCACGCTCGCTCAGATCCGCCACTTCGCAGGCCGGTGGTATCGCTACTACAGTTTGGAGGGTACGGAGCGTACCGCACAGGGCCTGGCGCTGCGCATCGTCGACAACCCGCGCCTGCTTGACCTCGCAGGCAACCCGATGCTCTTGACGATGATGGCCGTAATCTACCGGGATCGCGACCTGCCAACGGAGCGATGGAAGCTGTACGACCGCTGCACCGAGACGCTGCTCGAAGCCTGGGATCTGGGCAAGGGATTCGAAGAAGAGGACTTCAGACTGGCCGTGTCAGTGAAAACTCGCGGAAAGTCCGAGATTCTGCAGCGCGTATCGATGTACATGCTGGAGCATGGCCAGCGAGACAGGGAACTGAACGCCATTGCCTACGATCCCCTGCTCAAGATCGTCTCGGATTACCTGCACGAGCAGCACCAGAAATCCCCGGGTGACGCCGCCGCGATCGCGGTCGACATCCTGCGCCACCTCATGGAGCGCACTTATGTGCTGGCTGGCGTCGGCGAACGGGTGTTCGGCTTCGTGCATCGGACGTTCATGGAGTACTTTGCGGCCTGCTGGTGCAAGGGTCACTTCAATTCGAGCAAAACCGGACTCTACTGGTTGACGAAAGAGGTCTTCGGCAAGCACTGGCGGGGCGACGATTGGCGTGAGGTGTTGCTGCTGCTGACCGCCATGCTGCGTGACCAAGGTACGCAGGTGCACGAGGTGGTGGAGATCATTCGCGCCAAGCGCCCCAAGTCCGGGCCACCGTTCAACGTGGCGTTCGCCGCGCTCTGCCTCGCGGAAGCGGGAGACATCCAAGATCTTAGCTATGGGCAGGCGCTGCTGGTAGAGCTGACACAGGCCATCGAAGTGCATGCCTCCAAGTTGCAGAAAACCGACTCGCGAAGTTTCGTCAACGCGGCCTTGAAAGCGTTCGCGGCACTGGCGACCCTCATGTCCCCTCCGTCTCCGGTGCGAGAGGTAATTGAGCACCTAAACCAGGTCTCGAACACACGGGTTACGGCGTGGCAGATGGACTTTGCCCTACGATCGCGCAAGGAGCGACTGGACTATGCGCGCGCGGCGTTGACTGATCCCGAAGAAGTCGTGCGCCGCGGCGCAATAGCAGCTCTTGAGCGCGAGTGGCCCGGCCGCGCTGACATCGCCTCCGCGTTGGCCGACGTAGTGAGGAATGACCGCAACGGGCGCGTCCGCCAGGCCGCACTGGCGTCGATGCAGCGTTCATGGCGCCATGACCCTGTGATACTGAACGCGATCGAGAGCCGCGTGGAAGAGGAGACCGGCCACCGCGGCGTCATCGGACTCATCAAGTATTTGGGCGAGACTTGGGAGGGCAATGCCAGAGCCCGGGACCTAGTGATGAAGCTTGCCGCCCCGAAAGAGGAAGAACGCTACGACAACGCCAGCGTCGTGATCGCAGCCGGCAAGGTGCTCGCCGCGGGATGGCGAGGTGATACGACAGCCTTGGCATTCGTGCAACGCGAGGCCGAAAGCAACCCCAAGCCCTCGGTGCGCAGCGAGCTACTCGGTTCGTTGGCAAGAGGGTGGGGGGGGCATTCTCAGGCGCTGGCCTTCATGCAGGAACGAGTCGGTAGTGAGCAGGAAGGGGAAGTTCGCACGGCCCTGTTCCACGCAATGGCAGAGGGCTGGCGCGGCGATTCGCAGGCCTCGGTATTTTTGCAGCAATTGATCGTGTGCGCTCAAGACCGTGCTGCGCTCGTCGATGTTTACAGTGCGCTCGCGCAGGGATGGGCAACGGATTCCAGCGTCCTGGCCTTGTTGCGCAGCACCGCCAAGGACCCGGACAGTAGGACGCGCATCGCCGTGCTTCAGGGTTGTCAGGCAACGTTAAAAAGGATGTTATTCGAATTTGATGGAGGTGCTAGTGAGCGGTTGATCCATATCCTGCTCGACGCTGGCACAAACGACGCGCAATCGGACATCCGCTTGAATATCATTGAATTTATCATTGAGTTCATTTTTTGGTCAATGCCGGTTCTTTATCTGAGCTATAGCAAATCGCCGGGTCTTTATCTGAGCTATAGCGGATCGCCGGCGCTGCTACTCATCCGTGATCGAGCCGTGAATGATGAAGATGAGGAGGTTCGAGTGGCCGCGCTAGAGGGTCTCTGGTACTTGCTGCGTTCGCGCTTCCATGGTCGCCTTTTAGGAGAGTTTGATCAAGGGACGGCGGATGAGTGCGACGAGGACTGGAATCTTCTGCTGGAGAATCGGCCGTTCCTGACACGTCAGGCCGAGGAGCATGCAAAGCCTGCGACGCGTGCAAAGGCGTGCCGGGCCCTCGCTCTAGCGGCCGCGGACCGCCCGGACGCCCTTCGCTTCCTCCTGGACAGAGCAGCCATGGATCCGGATCCACGCACCCGCTTGAGCGTCGTGCAAGCAATTCTGGGGTCCTTTGACCTCGATCGCCAGGCCCTGGAGCAGCTGCAAGATCGGATGAACCATGACGTGGATTTGGACAATCGGAGCATCATGGAGAACCTGCTCGCAGAGTACAGTAAAGGATCGCGGGTACTCCAGCGTTAGTTGTGAGCGCGCTCGCGTCCGGCGGCCTCTCGCCCAGAAGGGGCCCGAATAGTGCATAGAACTAACTTCCCGGTACCGGACAGATCCCGTCTACTGCGCTGGGCACGTCAGGTGTCGAGAAATATCGACACGCTTCATCCGGCGTGCCGAATCCTGTCAACCGAAGATATTCGGCATATCGGCAGTGCGGCTTAGGTCCATGCTTTTTAACGAGATCGACCAAGTCCGTGATAGATACGCCGGGATATTCAACGGGAAGTATTGGTGCGGCCGCACCGGAGGTGACGGAGGGATCGGTCATTGCTCAATTGAACAAATCTTAGTTCTGAGACTTGCGGCCCCGCGACGAGATCGCGACATGGGCGTGCGTCGCTCAAAGCGCAGTCCGTGGGGTTCAGCAATCAGCAATGCGATACAAATGCTCGTAAAGGCCGACGACCGGGGCCGACATGATCTCCGACCACGAAGGTCCGGTGTCTGAGCACAACGGCCATTTCCTGGTCGGGTGCCGTTGGGCGAGGCCACCGATATGAAAGTGGCGTTTCGACCGAGGCGCCCAGCGACTTATGTTCGGAGACCATCCACCATGGCCCCGGCCGCCCGAACATCTCTCGCAAGATAAGTGCGGTAGGTAACATAGGCACGTCGCACTTTCGAAATCGTAACCTATCATTTTCTGACCGAATCACTTTCGAAAACGAACCAGCCTGCTTCATTCTGCAGTGTTCAACGTGACCTCGCCGTGCGAAAAATCTTCGGCGAGTAGCGCGTGCATCGACTTTTGTGTTGGCCGAGGAAATCCAGACGGTATGTCTGCCGCGACTAACGAAATCAGACATGAAAGGAAAGGATGTCAAGACAGGGGCGGCGTTGTTTCCCGTTCAAGGAGTTATTTTCGAAAACGAGCGTCGTTTTAAGGCAGCAAAAATCAGCCAATGGCTTCGCTGTCGGACAGTATGCAGATCCACCATTGGGACCACGTGTTATTAACCGTTAGGGGACCTGCACCGCTGAACCCTAGCTGCGTTGCTCGTTTCCCATTAAACGATACCACAGCAGGACGGAGCCTTCGTGTATGGCACATGGTCGCCCATTTGTGTTGATCTCTGTTCCAGCACGGCAAATGATGAGACTTTATGCTACCGGAGCGCAGGTTGAAATCTCGCGACGCGATCGTTCAGCAGGTATACGCCGTTCTAAGACTGAACCTTTTGCTCCGATCACGAATTATCACGCCGCGCTCTTGGCTACGGCAGAGCGTGATCGCGGGGGTGAAATAGAAGTAGTAAAGCTAATGAATACAGTTGTAGATTCATTTCTATCAACTCTTGATTTTCTTCCTTAGCAGCCATCGCTCTATGAAGAAGCTGGTGCAAAGGATTTCATCATTCGGAGAATGCCATGGCAGGGGCGAGTGGAAGCGACGAAGATATGGTGACAGGGCGCGTAAATCGAGCAGAAGGCCTGACAAGACTTTGGGCGCAGGTGCCCCCCGGGCAGCCAAACTTTGGCGGACCTGCGATCTTTGTCGTGGAGGTGGCACGCAACAAAGACGACGATGCCGATTACGGCGACGGAGAGACTTTCACCCCCGCTAACGCATGCGACGGACTTGTGGCCGTGGGTTGGAGCGGGATCGGTGCACCGGGGACCGGTGCGGGGGTGGTAGGCAAAGGGGGGGCAAACCAGGGTGCCGGCGTGATCGGATTCGGCAGCGGCACCAAAGATGAAGGCGGGTCTGGCGGTATCGGTGTCCAGGGTGTCGGTGGCTCGTCGAACCAGGCTTATCCTGGACCAATCGTTCCACCCGGTGCCGGCGTTGTCGGGCTAGGGGGGGCGAACGCCACACTCCAAAATCGCGCCCGTCTTCCGCACGCTCCCGGCGTCATTGCAATGGGTGGCGCGCAGGGGCCAGTGCCTGAGCTCACAGAGACTGGTGGTGTAGGCGTGTGGGCAAAGGGGGCGGATGCGGACGCGGCTATGCAGACGCCGCTCGATGCAGACGGAATTGTGACGCCTGGCCCTGACGTGGTGGTCGGACCTCTTGGGCCGGAGGCTGGCGTATTTGCGCGTGGTGGTGTGTCAACCAACCCGGCCATTTCCAATCTCGCTGCGGCGGGGGTGATTGGGCTGTCAGGGGGCGTGGTGCCCAACTCGAGTATCGGCGAAACCGGGGGCATTGGCGTCTTCGGCGCTGGGCCGACCGGAGTGCGTGGTCAGGGCGACGTCGGCGCCGGAGTCCATGGTGTTGGTCACGGAAACGAATGTCGCGGCGGACAGTTCGAATCGGCTCATGCGGCCCAGTTGCGGCTCACTCCGCAAAAGTCGAAGGGCCCATATCCAGCCACTATTACAAATCATCAAACCGAGGCCATCGCTAACGGACTACGGGGGACTATGCGACTACCGAGGGACGGACAAGGCGGCGACCTGCTCGCCCTGACGAACGACACGGGATTATGCACACTCTGGTTTTGTGTGAAAGGTGGGAACGGCACCCCAGCGCGATGGGCTCAGGTGCTACTCGGCGACCCTTTTGATGGCATCGCCTAGACACTAAGCTTGCTCGATAAGTCTCGCGCTTTTTTACACGCTCATCGGGCGCGAAAGAAAGCGAGAAGCCACTTCGGGACGGTTCGCGTCGGTCGCATAGTCCGCACGTCGTTAAGTCGCCACCCGATGCTCGTAGAAGGGCCGATAGCGATCATCCAGAAATTCGCAGGGTCCGGATTCAGCCACGCACCAACATTTTTCGGCTTGATCGGGACGATGCAGCGGTCGTGGCCAGACGCGACGATCTCCTCGGGCGGCTCGTCGGTGATGTCCGCAAAGGACCGAAAGTCCGAAACACGGGGAATGGACGTACAGGCATTCAAATCGTCGATCCAATCGCCGAGTTAACTTCCGCTAAAAGTTGAACACTTGTTCGTCAAAACCTGAGCCGCCGGTGGCACTGAGAGGCTTCGGACGTCTTTGCTTGGGAGCGAGAGCAAGCCGACGTCCCAAGTGGACATCCGGTCCGCGACAGAATATTGTTGTTTGTAAATGGATAATCCAAGGGAAGGGGTAGCCGAGAGAACTCCCTCCTACGACGCGCGGATGGGCCGTTGTTCGACTCTAGGCGACGCTCGAACGTCCGGACTGCGGCGCGGGTGAATGACCGCAGATGGCGTGCGCCGTGCAAAGGCGGCGCTTTCCCAGTGGGTGCAAGCCCCACCCGGCAACCGCTCCAGCCGGAAGCAACCTATAAGATCTTTCCCCTTTTTGCAAGCTTGAGGTTCATTCGGTCATTGATTGATTCCGATGTTGTGGCGGACGCGATGGCAGATCGGCGGCGGGGCAGACTGCATACCTATAAACGGCCTCGTTGGGGGCACTGTCGCTTCTGTGCCCGGGCCCGGATAGTAACCGCGCAGCAGGACTCCATCCGGAGCGCGGCGCCACGCATCAGATGCGTCGCCTGGAGCTTCCTCGAGTTCGCCTGCTGCCGGTCTGACCTGTCGCTATCCATGCCTGTTGCGTCCTTTGGGGTGCTGTACGGTGGTGTCCTGCGTTTCAGGGATCGTGGTGCGGCTCACGAGTCACGACGGACGGATTGGGGTATGGGAGGGATCGAAGCGCTCGCCTTTGGCGAGGATCGCCCAGAGGATTCGCGCGTGCTTGTTGACGATGGCGACCAGCGTTCGATACCAGCCTATCGTTGAGAAACACGGAGACGATGCGCGTGCACTGCTCGACGCCCTGCTTGTTGGTGTGGCGGGGCAAATCGCTCACCCAGGTTATCGAGGCTGCCCGTTCCTGAATACTGCTACGGAGTTTCCGGACGATGCGCATCCTGGACGCGTAGTCGCGCGAGCGAACAAGGACGAGTTGCAAACCCGCCTCACGGCGCTATGCACCCGCATCGGCGTATCGAATCCCGTACGGGTTGGAGCACAGCTCTTTCTGCTGATCAATGGGGCATATGCTGCAGGCCTGATGGCGAGCAACCCTGACCTCCCCAGCGTCCTCGTGGACGCTGCGCGTGGTCTGATCGACAGTGCAAAGCGAACCTGAACGGGAAGCGAGCAGTTCGCCACGACGACATCCATTTCCTGCCTGTGCATTAGTACCTGTCCTGCGCGATTGCAGGGCATCGCTGTCGTCTACACGCTATGGCCGACGAGCTTCCATCGGGCGTGCGGCAGGTTCCGAAGTGAACCGGCCATTCGAATGACGACTTTGTGTGTTGCGCGAACGGCAACTATTGGCCGATTGCGTGAGTTCGCCAACGGCCGGTTTTAGGTGCTCCAGTTTGCGAAACCCTGATTTCACTGACTGACCGCTTTCGAGACGGTCATCAGGCCGTAGTGGGTCGGGCTGCGTCAGTCCGCTCCCCGAACTCATCGCTCGGAAGCGGTCACTGGAATTCAGCGGCCCGCAAGCGGCCGGTCGGCATTGCGTACCCCCGACCCACAACTACCGTTCGTCGCCGTTCGCCAGCAAGGACCGCTTACGAGGTACAACGGCCGTTCTATTTCCCGATTCGTCCGAGCGGTCGTCGGTCAAAGCCGACGTTCATGTTCCGCCTGAGACCTCCCGCAGACAATCGACGAGCAGCTTAGGCCACTGGCCAGTTAGTGCGTCAACCTACTTCGCCAACATTGGTCGCGAGTATCTGCCCATGAGTCGAACACACCTCGCCGCCTTCTCGTCGACGCGCCCAGTCTGGTCGAGCGAAAGCAAACGAACCGTCGTATCGCCCTTTGGAGCCTGAAGCATGTTCATACCCAATGCCAACGCAACTCTTTCTGGGGAATCGAAGTTTGACCGAAGGACGCGACGAACGCCCGAGGCGATCAAATCTGCAACCTGGACGCCCGAGAACTTCTGCGAGTCTACGTAGCGGAAATCGTCGTTGATCATTTTCCCAACATTCAAACTGTTCCCGTCGCTCACGTCGACATCCAATCCATATGTTTCTTTGAGAAAGTTTGGCGCGGTGCCCGGTTCATACTCGAACCGCCTAAAGTGACTGTAATCCTCGCCTTTGAGAAAAATCATGGGGTCGCGTAGAGATTTAGTCTGCAAGAGTCCGGGCAAGATTTTCAGAAACGCCTTCTCGTATCGATTGAGCATTCGATTCTTCTGATCTACGCGCCACCGAAAGTTGGCCAAGGCGACCGGCTCTCGTTGTACATAGTACAGGGGCGCGTACTGCAACACGGTGTACACGAGTTCAACTTGCAGAATGAGTTGCGTGTAGAGCTGCAACGGCAACTCACTGATTTCGTCCGCGAGGTCCGCGACCCCACGCCGGCCTCCTTCGTACTTCATCCGATCGATGTTCTGCCTGATCTTGTCGACCTGGATTTGCTGATGACGCTGGATTTCGTCGCGACGATGCAGGCTGACATCAACGGCTACCGCGAATGCCATTCCGCCTAACTTACTCAGATCGGCAAGGAACTTCACAAAGTCGTCTTCAGGGATGACTCCGAGTTTGACCTCCAGACCAGCGCCATGCCTGAGACGCAATTCAGCGACGAGCGCATCCAATGCGCGCCGCTTCCTTTCGGGCAAGACGAAGGCGGCGATCGTGCACCACGCATTCTCCTTATCGGTGAGCGTGAACGTTCCTGATTCGTCAACAAATATACACATATGTCATAGAGCAAGGGGCAGGTGCGAGGTGCGAAATTATCGCATTCTCACACGCCGCGCCCTATCGTCGAAGACCACACCTCATTGGCTCTTGCATAGCAACGGCAATCGACCTCTTTGTCGAGCTACTCGGCTAAGACGATCAGTAGCCAGCTACCAGTTTCAAACTCTAACAGGACACTTATCCGCCGTCTGGCGCAGCGACGAATATCCACAATGGCGGATGAAGCAACGTTCAACATTGCGAATTGAACGGCCGCTACTTGGGTGGAACCGCCGCCTGAATGTCCCGGAAACGGTCCCGGCGAACGACTTTTCCTGGCCGCATCGAGGCAGTGCCCTCTGTAATTTGCCCGCTGCAAACCGGCCATTGAGCGAGGCCGGATGAAACCTCGGCAAGCCTAACTGGAAGACGACCTCGACCGGCCGTTCATGGCCGCAGTCGGACCATCCAACGGCACTCGCGAGCGAGCATCGCTCGCGTGAGACCCCGATGCGCCGCAGTGGCAGCTGTTAGTCGTCCAGGTTATATCTGCCTCTGCCGCTCGCGTCTATGCCTTCCGAAGTCTGCTTCTTGCGGCTGCGACGTTGTCCCCGGCGGGAGCTGGTTCATTGGTTCATTAATGAATCGATCATGGGGCGCCGGAAGTCATAACCTTCAACATAATGACTTAATCCAAGGGTAGGGTATTCGCTTTTTTCTATCGAGCGATGTTCGTCAGCATCAGAGCAAAGGTCCTCACGGACGAAACCGGTGTCTACTCCGAAATTCCCGCGATACTCACCGCGTCGGGGATTCTCGAACCGCTCATCGACTATTTTCTGCATCGCAGTCATGACCGGAGTCTGGAGTGGATGCGGAAGGTAACGCGATCTGTTCGGCTCTTTCTCGAATACATTCAGGTCAATCCGGTTGAGCGGGATCCCCACCAACTGTTTCAGAACTTCGCACAGCGTCTGTACACAGGAACCTTCAATCGCGAAACCGGAATCGACGCGACCGGCCTTTGCTGGCCCCCTCGGTCGCCACACGACGCAGCGCGCATCATCACCCACCTGAGCGACTTCTTCAATTGGTTGGGCGAGATCCGCCCGGAAGCCTCCACCGTCAATCCTCGGTATGTTGGCAGCGCTTTCGACCGACAGACTGATGAAGCAAGCCTACCAGTACCGCAGAAACAACGCCTTTCTGGGACATATATGGGCGTCGAACGCGACTCCGGGCTCAACGGGGTACCGGCTTCGTTATCGTGGGTTGCCGAAGGTCGCGCACGGAGAGCCACCGACTTTTCCGGAGCGTCACTTTGAGGCGTTGCTATTCAAGGGCTTTCGCAACGGTGATCGCTACGATTATCGCGGCATCTTGATCACATTACTGCTCCATGGTGCGGGATTTCGAGAGTCGGAACCCTTTCACCTTTACGTTCAGGATGTGTTTTCGGATCCACAGAGCCCCCGCCAGGCGAAGGTCCTTATACACCATCCGCGCTACGGAAGCGCACCTGCCGACTGGCGTGACGAGCGAGGCAGGCCGCGCAAGTCGAACCGAGGGGATTACCTTGGTCAACGCTTTGGCCTCGTGCCGCGCACGGACTTGATGGACCGTCGGCATGCCGGCTGGAAGGGCGGCATGCACGATGGTCCTTACTACAAGCAGGCTTACTGGTTCGTGCCGGAATATGGCGAGTGGTTCCTCGAGTTATGGCATTCCTATCTCAAGCAGCTCGCCGGCTTTGAGCGAGATCATCCTTTCGCCTTCGTGAATCTCTCGCGGGCGCCGCACGGCGCGATGTACACGCTGACGCAATATAACAAGGCTCACGCGGCCGCGTGCAAACGCATAGGGCTGGAGGTGGGGAAGGCGCGGGGCACGACACCTCATGGGCACCGACACGCCTATGGGCAGCGCCTGAAGCATGCGGGGGTCGAGAAGTCAATGATCCGCCGTTTCATGCATCACGCGTCCATTGACAGCCAGGAGGTCTACACGCAGGCAAGCTTCAGCGAAGCCAGAAAGGCGCTCGAAGAAGCTGCGCGCCGGCTGGACGGAGAGCAAGCCAAGCTCTCTTCAGGTTTTGGCCGGTTCGTTGGACCGGCCGTATCTCCAGTGACTAACCATTACCCATGACTAAGAACTCTCCGACTACACCCCTGGGCCGCCGCAAGGCAGCGAGGGGTGAACGCAGCATTCGGCGCGATTCCGATGCAACGCTGGCCTGGGTGGACAAGCGTTATCCGGAACTCGGTGCTTGGCGAGCTCTCGCCTTGGAGTGGCTGAGTGGGGAAACCCATGGTCTCAGCCAGCGACTCCAGGCGCTGTCGAACTTCTTCGAGCGTTACCTCGTTGCTCAGGGACTGCCTCTCGATCCAAACCTGTTACTGGCGCAGACGACCTCGCTTCCCGATTTTCACCAAACGGCGTGCCCAGATACTGCGTGGGGCATCGACGCAAACAATCTCATCCATACCTTCCTGCAATTTGTTTTGCTGCGGCGCTTCAGTCAGATTGCCAAAGATGGCAGAGCTATGGTGTTGCATGGCTATCGCAATCCGGTACCTCGCATGTCGAAAACAGCTTTACCGAAGCGGCGCGAGAGCGTCTATTCGCCGCTTCCGTACGGCTATATCGATCAACTTCGGCAGATGCTCGCAGCGGGACCTCATTTTCGTGATTGGGAATGGGCTCAGGGTGCGCTCGGGAGCAAGATCGGTCATATGGGTCCGAGCGCCCCTGACTGGTTCGAAGTGACCGAAGACCAGATTGATCGTGACGATCCGGATTGCGTCTGGCGCATACGTAAGCTGAGCCGGAACTACCGCGGTGGTCAACTGTTGCAGATGTGGAGCCCGGTACGATGGGTGGCGTTGCTTGTTAAGCTAATCCTGCCGCTGCGCACCAGCCAGGTCCGTGTACTGGACTCTGGAGAGGCGGATACCTGGCGCTATACGGCGGGCCGTTGGGAGCCGAACAGTAGCGAGATTGCACAGGGTAGCGAATCTCGACCGCTGCAACAGGGTGTGTTCCGGCGCGACTACGATCGCAGCGACAATGATAGCGCACTGACCGTCCTCTATATCAACACGAACAAGACCGCGGACATATCGAAGTCAGGGCCAGAGAAAGGCTATCTGCTGCCGTGGGCTCACGGCGGAGCGGTCCACCAGAACGTTTTCTACTGGCTCGAGAAGCTGCGCAATTGGCAAGAGAAATACAACGGCATTACGCGTCGGACGTCATGGGCAGAACTGGATCGTCGGCATATCATTGCTAAGACTGACTTTCAGTTGGCACGCTATCCCGACGCGTGCTTTCTCTTCCGATTGCCAGAGTACCCGACTGCACAGATGCGTAACTATCCGCTTCAGGATCAGGCGCTCAACGTGTGCTGGTTCCATTTGCTAAAGGCACTCGAATCGCGGCTCGCCGGGCGAGATGAGACCCATCAAAATGGGACCCCGATTCGACTGCTGGCACCCCAGTCCAAAAAGAGAACTTTATTCCCTCTACACAGCTTGCGAGTCTCGCTTATAACTGCGTTGGCCCTGGAAGGTCAGGTGCCGTTCCCTGTGCTACAGAAGCTGGTCGGTCATAGCCGTTTAGTTATGACGTTGTATTACACCAAGCCAGGAGCTACCCATATTCGCGATGTGCTCGTTGATGCGAAGGCGCGCCTGGATGCAAACAAGAACGCAAGCATTCAGAACTTCCTCCTCGACACCGCGCACGACGAGCTTGTACAAAGAGCGATTTGCAGCAGTGTGGCGAGTGTTGCAGATGCAATTCCAGAACATTCCGCGGCAAGAAACGCACTGGGCTGGATGCCTATGCATCATGGCTTGTGCCTTGCTGGAGGAAATACCAGCGATTCCGTGGAGAACCGCGCCATTGGTGGATGTCACAACGGAGGCCCGTTAATTCTGTCGGGGAATATTGTCGGCAATGCAAAGCACGCTCCTGTTCCTGGAGGGAATCGCAACTGCATTCGATGCCGCTGGTTTATAACCGAGCCTCACTATCTGCCGGCGCTTGTCGCGCACTTCAACACGATCGCCTACCATTTTGACGAGTCACGCAATGCTTGCCTCGTGAATGAGCGTGTGCTTCTTGACCTGAAGAAGCAAAAGGCTGACGCAGAAGAGGCGGGACAAGTGTTTCTCCATCTCGATACCTTTCGCCAGGCGGAACGCGTGTGGGAAGGAACGATGAAGCGATTCAACGACTTCGCGGAGGATCTTGCCGCCTGTTGGCGGCTAATTGAACGCTGCAAGACCGCGCTCGACAGTCCAGCCGAAGATTCTACCCAGTTAGTGGCCGTGGGTACTGCAAGTGATGTACACATTGGGTTTGAAGAGACCGAATCGGAACTGCTGCAACTTGCCGGCGTCTGCGAGGACGTCGAGCTTTATCCGGATCTCGATGCCGGCAAGGCCATATTCCGTCGTAGTCAGTTGCTCGACGCTGCGCTTTATCGCGATAACACGTCACCTGTCTTCATGATGCTGAGCGAGGAGGAACAACTTCGCGCAGGCAACGCTTTCATGCGCAATCTCGCGCGACGGATGAACCCGACCAATCCAGTGCTGGGTAGATTGCAAGTCATCAATCTGATGGACGCCGGTCGAAGTTTGAGCGAGCGATTTGGCGTGGACTTCACCGCGCTTTTGCCGACATGCGATTCCACCGGAATTGTCACGCGTAAATCTCAATCAATCGAAGAGTCCCAAGCATGAATGGTGTGAAAGCCGGACACCCAAACGTTGTTCTTGACGCGCTGCTCGCCAAAGGTGGCCGGTCTCATCGGCTCGCCAGACTGACAGCGCTGCATGAGATTTGCCGAAACCATCACGAGTCTGGCTCGCGTGATTTTTCGCTCCCAACCATTGGTCGCCTCGTTGAGGCGGCCGGAATCCTGAAGGGGCGCGTTCTCTACAACACGCAATCGGCCGATTACCGCGAGCTGATATCAGCTTGGGCCACTTATGCCGGGCCGCAGATACTTCAGTCGTCGAAGCCGCTGGCAAGCCACGAGTACCTCATGCGTATTCATGACCCCGCGATCCGCTCCATCATGCAAACGATCATCGGAGAGCGTGACAAGCTCAGGGCCGAAGTGAACCTTTTGAAGGCAAACGCCCAGGTTGTGGTGGACCGGCGTCCAATCCGCGGCCGCATGTCAGCGGTTGCCACGGTGTTGCCAACGACGACAAGTGTTCACAAAGCAGAGCTCACGCCTTCGGAACGGGAAGCGTTGGAAAAGGCGATCTGCGCCGGGCACCTCGAAAAACAGGGATTACGGGAGGGCACCCACGGTGAGATCGTGAACGAGCACGGCCGCACGATCCTGGATATCGGTTTCGCTCGCGCGATTCGCAAAATTCTCGGGGACTGACCGGCCATTGAACAATGTATTTCGATGTACGCATACATCGAAAAGAAGTCTCCGCTGGATTCAAGCTGCAAGCGGCGTCTTACCCGTCAGCCTACGAAGTATGTACTTCTCGGGTATAGGTCCATAAATTCGGGTGAATCGCCTCGATAGCGTGCCTCGCTGCGTTCATCGCCCCCCCAATAATGACTGTATATACGTACAGCATTGTGGGGCAAAGCCGTCGCGTCTGCGAGCAACGCGTGTCTGGATACGGAATCGCTGATGAAAGCACGCTACCGGCAACGTCCCGCTGAGGCTTTGTATGGAAAGGGCGCGAGGCTATTGACTCACCGACAATTCCCGGACCAAGCTCAATACCGGGCCCGCTACAAGGCGCCCCCAGACGTCGTGATCTCGCACCAAAGATAAGCCGTCACTACAAGTCGCGCAGCGAGCCCGCGAAGAAGACCTTCGGCCAGAAAGCTCGATGGCTCCGGCTCTCGCCTCATCGAAAGGGTTATTACGACGTCGTCCGTAGTAGTCTCCAACGGATATTCCTCGAGCACAACGGCAAACCTCCATTGCACGTCCGCGAGCCCTGGAAGGAATGGCTCAAGGCTCTGTGGCGTCGCGTAGTCGCCTTCACGCAGCGAAAGCAAGATGTCAGGGGGACGCGAGGCGTCAACGGCCCGCAACGATAGGATCGCGGCCGGAATAGCGACGCGCGCGAAGCTGGCGCCGGGGTTGCTCCCCGTCGCAGGGCCGTCGCGATAGCGACGGGGAGCCCATGAGCCGTCGATGCCGCCGACCATCGAGTTTGTGAGGCATCTAGCTCGAAGCGGGCGCGTTTCGCTGCGCGCCCGCGTGAGCCGATCGCTCACGGCCGCTGAGCCGACTGGGTCGTGTCCGCGTTGGCTATCGGCTTCAAACAGTCCTGCACTGCATTTTGCGCATCAGCAATCACCTTCGAATCGAGCTCGCGCCCTTTGTCAGTCTCGGCGTATGGGCGTGCGTAGGTTTCAGTCAGCGCCCACAACAGACGGCCCATCGGAAGCCTGTAGATATCGCTATGGGCGCCACCGCCCGTGTCGGGCGTGTTGTATGTCGTGATCCCGTCGGTCGTGTTCACGTAGAGGACACGTTTATCTTCCGCGTTCCTCGGAAACGTCAGTTCCGGCACGCACTTGCCTTCGGTCCCGGCGGGGCACACCGTGAAGTCGCCGCTCGCGATCCTGCCGTCCTGCCCATATCTGATCGCGTCGGATGCGTACCAGCACTGGAACAAGTCCTTCGCGCTATCGCAGACCTTTTTCCACGTGTGCGTGGAACCCGAGGGCTCATACCATACCGGCGCGTTGATCGCTTCGTCCTTGTCAGATGCAGTAAGCACAATCTTCGTGCCAATTTCTGCAAAGTCGCGATAAGGCGCGCCCTCGGAGCTTTTGTCCTTTATGAAGCGATTGACGCTGACCGCACCTTCGAGGCCCACTGCGAGATCGACCATGGGATCCGGCACCGGCGTGGCCACGGCTGCGGACGCCATCTTGACCGCGGGCGGGTCCAGGACCGGCCCGCTGAACAATGCCCGCATGGCGGCTCGCGCGCCGAAACTATGCCCGATGAGCACGACGCGCAGTTTGCTTCCTGGTGCCCGATTGCCGTTCGGATCCTTCTGTGCCTGCGCGACCACGAGCGGAATGGTCCGATTCACGAGGACATTCAGCCAGGTGAGTCCGAGTTCGTCCGCATCGTCGGCCTTGTCGAAATAGCTGAAGATATCCAGCTTGGACTTGTTCCAGTACGACGGCCATGTGACACCAAGCACCAAGGGTCTGAATGGGTCGTGCCCGTCGTCCCGTGCCCCATTGAAACGAGCCGAGAACGGCATCTCGTCGGCGGCGTCCATCATGTTGCCAACGATGTCGTTGAAGTTTCGAATGGCCTCGTCCTGTGATGTGTTCCACCCCATCACGATGATGACGAAGTGCGTAAAATTCCCGGCATTGACCTGCGCCACGAGCCCGCATTCGAGCTTTTTCAACGCAGCGCGATCGTCGATATAGATGTGGTCTGTCTCGCCGGCCTGCTGAAATTGTTCTTTTGTGATGTCCTTCCCCACCGAAGGGCCGCCAGAAGAGCTCAACAAGTGGACGGACTCAGCCGGCTCGGACGGTCTGGCACCGCAATGTGGCCATGCGACGACACTACCCAACAGCGTGGGCTTTCCGGATGCATCGACGGGCTCCGATTCGAACGCGTTATAGACGAAGCATTGATCGATGAAACGGGGCAGCGGAATGTCTTTCGAAGCGGTTTGCTGTCTCCGCCGCGACGACGATTGGGGCTGGTCGTACTTGATGATATGCGACACGAACAGTGATTTGCGACCATCCTCATAGCGGTTGATCAACTCCTTGGTCGACTTGGCGAGGCCTTTGCTTTGCTCTCCCCGGATGTACGCCGCATTCGGATCCGCTATTCTGTTCGCAGCGACCGGTCCGCCGACGATGCTCCTCGGGCTTTTCTCAATGGCCAGCAGATAGCCGGGATAATGCAAGGCTTCCCCTTTCGGGAAATAGAGCGTGGAGTGGAACTGCCGTTCGTAGAGGCCGCCTACATCGAGATTCTTTTCCTGTGGGTCGAGGACCGTGTGAATGTCGCTGCACGATGCTGCGAACAACAATGTGGACGCTGCCACAATGAGCCGATGGATAACCATTGCGAACTCCGGTCTTCAATATTGACTTGCGGATCAGCTGATCAGCACATACAGGGCCCCGAAAACCACTCCTTTAATCAGGTATGCTTATTGACACGCGGGGTGAGCCAGTACCAGCGCGTCGCGCATCTCTGAACCAACAACAATAACTTGACGCATCCTTCGGGGTGCGCGCTATCTCCCGCATTGGCGACCGGGATGCCGGGCGCCGCGTTCAGCGATCCAGTCGCTCGATGCTTCCCGACCGATCGAGGACCGAATCAGGCCGCAGACCTGCGCAGCGCTCCGTCCGATAGCGGCAGAGCAGGAAGACCGACCCTATGCCGCGGGCTCCGTCACCAAACCGGATATCAAATTCCGCCGGCCGGCGCCTGCCACCGAGCGCGGCTTCGGCCTCGAAGACGCCGCAGTACAGGTCCGGCCATTCGTCGCTCATGTGGCAAAGAACGGACTCAGCGTCCCTGTGTTCGTCGTCGCAGTGCCGGACTTCGATTCGGCGCGTGGCACGGCGCCGCGGTTCTGGACAGGGGCAACCTGCGAATTCCACGCAATCGTCGTCGTCCTGGTCCACGTCGAAAGCGATGATCATGCCTTCGACGGTGATCTCGCCGCCGTGTGGGATGAAAGGGAACATCTTGCGTTCAAGGCAAAGCCGCAGCCGCGCGTGCCCGCATTCTTCGCGCGCGGCGCCGCGCAGGTGCTGCCAGGCGTCAGCGAAATCGTGGCGTAGATCGAAGAAGCGCCAGCCGTTGCCCGGCAGGTGTCGACGCGCTGCGGCGAAGGCGGCCTCGCGCAGCGGCTCGCCGCCCTCCCGCGCCGTGTAGCCGAGACGGAGGACGAGGTCGGTCAGCGTATCGATGTCGAAGTAATTGTTTTCGGGCGGCAACTCGATCCGCCAGCGGCTGACCGCACCCATGTACTCGAACGGCAGATAGCGCTGGTCGTTGAAGTCGAGCTGGAACATGCCGGAGTCGTCGCGGCCGCCGGACGTCGCGATCGCCTCGCGGGCGCCATACTGCCGGACGATCCGCGGGTCGTCGGCACACGGCATGTATTCGCGGGCGAGCTTTTCGTCGTCGCCACATTCATCGCAGCAAGGCCTTGGGCAGCAGCATTCGTGAGCCGGTGCGGTGCGCCGCGGGTCGATACGGGTCATGCTGGCGAGCAAAGTGAGCCGGCAGTGCACACCGTGGAACGGTCCGGTGAGACAGGGCAACGTCACGGTCAGGTTGCGGATGCGACGCATGAAGTGGCCGGGGTAATCGAGGTCGAACATCCATTCCGGGATGTCGATCTCGCAGCAGCCGGTCGCCCGCAGCTTGAGGAATGCGATGGGGAAGTGCAGGGACAGCGACAAGTGCTTGGTCAGCTCGTGCTCCCGGACGTTCTCGTCCATATACGCCTTCTCCATGTGGCGCAGCGCAAGCCCGAGGCGCTCGCCGGCGAGCAGTCCCCGGTGCAGGTCATCCCACGCGCAGTCGGGCAGGAAGTGGCGAGTCGTGTGCCCTCGCTCGAGATTAAAGGCGTGCTGCGCCTGGCGTGCAGCGTTAAGCGCGAGCTCATACATGCGACGATGCAGTGCCGCGGTCTCCCTCTGCAGATAGAGGTACAACTCGGGGGCGGTGAATTTGTCGCGCAGGAAAGTCTGTATCTCGACCGCGTGCTCGATCTGTCGCTGATGCAAATCAAGATCCTTCAGCGCCTTGCCGCGTCGACGCTGCGCCGCAAGGATCTGGCGCTCGATCTGCTGGATCTCGATGTTCAGGACGTCGACCTGATGATTCCACTCCAGCAGCCGCCGCTTCCAGCCGGCTTCGGTGAGATTGAGGCCGGCGGTGCTGCCAAGCACATCCGATACGGCGATCAGGATCCGCGCGACTGCGGCAAAAGCACCCGCCAACGGAGAGCCTGGGGGCAATTGGGCATAGATCATCGGAGTGCCCCCGAACCCGGCAACCCCTGTGAAGTAATTGCCGATGGCACTCGCCACGCCGCTCGACGCATCCATCGTTTCGCCAATGCCACGGGTCAGCGTCGAACCCTCAGTCAGGCCCTTGTATGCGGCCTCCTCGCCGATCGGGTCGGTCTGGATCAGGTACAGATAGTAGTTAAGGTTGGTCTGGCTGATCGCCTTGGTCTTCCGCAGCGCTTCGATCGCCCAGTCGGCGTCGCGCCAGGTGTCCTCCTGTGCGGCGATTCCAAGCGAGAGGATTTCCCGTTCCTGCCCGGCGCGGAGCGCGGCCAGAAACTCGGCGTCACCCTTCTCGACGGCAGCCTGGAATGCGCTCCCGAATTCCTGGACGCGGGCCGCATAGTCCTGTGCCTTCTGGATCAGGACCGCGAAGCGGTAGGGGCTGCGCAGAGCGCACCAATCCTCGGCGTCGCCGCAGTAATCCGCAAGGCCGCGCCAGCCCTCGCGCACCGGATCGTCGCCGAAATACGGAAACTCGCGGCCGTCGGCGAGGCGATCCGGCAGCCGCCGGGCGGACTGGCCGGTGCGGATCAGCGCCAGGCGATCGGCGACCGTCTCATACAGATTGACGAGCCGGGGGTTCAGCTGCGCTAAAGTGGAGTCTGGGAAGAAGGCGGCTATGGTCGGCGGCGCGGCCGGCGGACCGAGCCTGACCGGGCGCGGCGGGCGCCCGAGGATCCGTTGAGCGACGTCGAGCAGCGCCCAGGCCTGCTGGAAGACCTCGGGCGAATTGCCGCGATGGCGCAGCGCGTCACTCCACTCGACCAGGGTTTCAAGATAGTGCAAGAGAACGGCGCGGTTGCGTGCCTCATCGCAAGTAACGTCAGTGGCGTCGCAGCAGGGGCCAGGGGATGGCGAGCCCACCTCGCAATCGACCCACGTGCAATTCCGTTGCAGCGGATCGAACGCCTCTCGATACCATGCCAGCCCCGCCTCGAAGCGGCAATGCGCGCGCAATGCGGTCGCGATCAGCAGCGATGGACTGAACGGCGACAGCGGGTAAAGCGGCGCGCCCGGGGCGAAGAACAGGAAATGGGGGTAGGCCGGTAATGCGAGCGGCTTCAGGAACGTCGGCGGAGTCTCCGGGACCTGGACCAGCGGCAGCACGACGGCGTCATCGTTGGCGATGTCATACCGGAAGCCCGGTGCCGACGGATCGGCGTGCCCCGACGGCGTGACGGCGTTTGTCACCTTGAAGGTCAGCGAGTCACCGGTGCGACCGAGAAACTGCAGGTCGTCGTCGCCTTTCAGGTCGACGCGAACGGCAAAGGTCGAGCGCCGTAGCTGGCCGAACTGCCCGTTATGGACTCGGCACCAGGCGAGGCGCACGGTCGGCGTGGCGGGCCAGGCAAGGAGTTGCGCCAACTGCGTCGGATCCTGCCAGACCGTCGAGGTCTGCTGCACCGGGTCGTAGAAATCGTCCTGGTAGCCGTCCTGGTAATTGCCGGAAGCGGTGACGCCGGTGGGAGCGGGGATTGTTGTTTTCTTCGGATCGTAGATGGCCCCGGGAACGAGCCAGAAATAGTACTCGTCGAGGTACGGCGGGTGTTCGCATCCGCACGCCTCGCAGCAGGAGACGCAGTCGTCGGCGCCGGGCTGCACATGCGGCGCAAATTCGGCGGCGCCGGGTGGCGTGCCGCCTGCGGCAATTCGCCAAAAGCGTGTTCCTAGGCGAACCGCCGCTTCCATCCACAGCGGCAATCGGCCAACGGCATTGTCGCCCGCGTCGTCGGATGGGGTGGAATTGCCGCCGCCTGCTCCTGCCTCGGCCGGAACCAGCGCCAGCCAGGACGGCCGGGCCGCATGGTCGGGCGTGCCGAGAAGGTCGAGCCCCTCATGCGGGGCCGGCAGCAGCGCCATCCGTGAGGGTTCGCGGACCTGCAACAGATCAGGGTCGCGGCGGACCAACGCCGGCTCGCCGGGCCACCAGTCGCCACCGCCCGGTGCGGCGATCGCCAGCTCAGACTGGCACAGCTTCGCTTCTAGGGTGCGGAAAGCCTCGACGCCGCGCGCACGGCGCAGGTCGTCCCATTCGATCCAGTTCTCTTTGTACAGGAGCCGCTCGTTGCAGGCCCGCCAAACCTCAAACGTCGCAAATTGGGTGTCCCAGAGATGTGCGAAGGCGCGGGACACGACCCAGTCCGGTTCCAGATGCAGACGTGCACGGCGGACGAAGGCCTGCACGGCGCTGATCGCTTCCTCGATGCGGCTTGCACGCTCGCATAGCCCTGTCTCGACATCAAGCAGCAACAGGTCGCTCAGATCGCGCGCAGACTGGGCTGCCTCGCCCTGCGCCCAAGGCAGCGCCACCCGATCCATCGCGCAAAGCCAGGCCAGGAGCGCGTCGCGCCCGCGTTGCCGGAGGCCATCGTTGAGGCGCCGCAGCTCGTCGTAGCGCCGCAGCTTGCCGTGCTCGATGCAGCCGTCGACGACGAACGTGGTGAGATTGGCGTTCCCAGTCTGCTTCTCGCCGTCAACGCCGGCAGCCGGATCGTCCGAGGCCCAGAGGTCTGGCCGCGCCGCACCGATCTCTTTGGTGGCAAAGCGGCATTCGAGGGCAGCGAGCCAATGCTCCGCATGCCAGACGCGGATGCCCCAGCGCTCGTCCTCTAGGTCGGTGGCGGTAACGGGATAGACGGGCGACGTCTGGTCGGCGAAGTATTGCATACCAGGTCGCCAGTACTGCGGCGCGATCCCGAGCTTGGCGAGCAGCGGCTCCGCGTTTGCCGGCTTCGTTTTTTCAGCTTCGGCGAAGAGATGCCAGAATGCGCGGTCATGTCGGTGGCGGATATCGTCGCGGGCGACGGTGTAGTCGAACAGCCGCTCCCACCAGTCGAACATCGCCTGAGTCCGCTGCGGCGACGGCTTGGCGCGCGCATCCGCGCTGGCGATGGGAGGGAGGTAGTCGTCAGCGATCGGCAGGAAATTGAAGTCGAAATCGGCGAGATGCTGTTTGTACCCGCCGCCGCTTTGAAAATAGGAGGCGCCGGCGAAATTCGCCCCGTTCTGCAGCATGAAGCCGAGTTCCGAAGCGCCCTCGTCAGCGCTGCCCCCCCTGAGACCGAGTCGGTGGGCAAAGAGGAGCGCCTTGAACGCCCGCTGGTAGGTACGGCGGATGTCGCGCAGCGAACTCGTGTAAAGCGTCGCGAGATAGGATGCCGCCCCGGCGCCCTGGGTGGGGATGATGCCACTGCTTTTGTCACCGCCCAGCGGGTGATCCTTGCGGATCGAAAACAGGCGGTGGCGGGGCAAGGCGATCCGCTCGCCGCAGGTATCGGGGCCGGCATATTTGATTTCGAGCCCGGCATGCACCCGGCGTACGCGATCGGCGGAGGTGAAGTCGGGGTCCGGCCGCACGATCTCGACCGTCAGTTCGTAGGCGCCACACCGCAGGAGCCGGGCGCCGACCGGACGCTCTTCCTCGCCCGGCCATTGATGGCTGAGGATCACCCAGCTGCGCGAGCCGCGCTTGAGTACCGCCCGCCATCTGCTTTGCTCAACCGCTTCCCAATCCGCGCTTCTCACCGCAGGGAGTCGGCGCGCCGGCCCAGAATTCGTAGTTGCCTTCCTCCTCGACCAGCAGCGCGCCGGACCAGGTGACGTCGAAACCCTGTGCGCCGCCGACCAGGTCGCCGTCGTTCGGCCGCAGCAGAAAGCCGTTGCGAATGTCGAGAAAAGCGGATTCCGCTGCTGGCAGCTTTGCCGCCAGCGACGGCAGCACGGTCGGCAACGGTGCGTTGTCGTGATCGCGAAGCCTCCCGAAGCCATCGAGCGCCCCCGAGATGTCGCGCCAGACGAGTGCGCCGGTGGTGCCGGTGACCCTGTATTCGGTGACAAGGCCGGTCCCGACCAGACCCAGAAGGGCGGCAAAGGCGCCGCTGTTCGGCCCGTTCCAGGTGACCGTCGGCCGAGTGCCATTATCGTTCTCCCAACTCGCCATCCCTGCGTTCTGCACAGCGTTCTCATCGGCCAACAACTCTCGCAGGATCAGGAGCGCCGTATGATGGTCCTCCGGGCATTCCTGCCGGGTTGCATACGCGACATGCCGCGACAGATGCACGGCGATGATATGGCACCGGCGGTGGCACAGCGCGACATGCCGACGGAAGTAATGCCAGCGGCGCTCGCCTTCGCGTTCCTCGATCAGGTGCCTCTGCGCCTCCGGAGAGTCGGGGAAGAGGAGGGCGAAGCGGGCGAGCATTGCCCGCGGCTGGAAATACAGGTCCTGAATCGCAGCCTGTTCCTCCGGGAATTTGAACGCCTGCAGGGCCGTAAGCTGTTCGATGACCTCCTGGTCCGGGATAGGGATGCGGGCCCACAGCTGGCCGCCACCGGCGGTCGCATCATACTGGAATGGCGAACCGGCGCGCCCAGCCCACATCGCCGGCGTGGTGTTGGCGACGGGAAGGTTGCTGATATACCGCGTCGCGGCTGCGTCCACTGGATGGCCGGCTCGTTCGAGGACATGTGGAAAGAAGTGCTGCGCCAACGCGAGGACATCGCCCGATGCGAAGCCCAGCTGCTCCTCCAGGACGGTGGCCACACGCCGCCAGTCCCAATCTCTGCAATTCGGGTCGACCTCGACTTCAATCTCGAGATCACGATCCTGACGATGCTGTTCGCCAACCTCCGCGGGATCGCATCGATCGGATTCGTCGGCCCGACTCGAAATTCGCCATACGAGAGCGCCGTCAGGCGAGATGTCGTCGTCGGCTGCGGCCAGCAGCTCGCGCCGCAGGCGCCAGAGCGAAAACCGGGTCTCGTCGTCGGGCAGGCCGAGCGGCAGCTCCTGCGCCTCGCACTCCTCCTGCATTGGGAACGGTCCGCAGTCGCTTGGGTCATCAGTCGCCGTGAACAGATAGGGGAGTTCGGCAATGCGGAAGCGGGATTCGGTGACCTTGGCCAGAATCTCGGCAAACCGCAGCGTATGGGTTGGCAGCGCATGCCAGTTGCAGTTGTTGGTGGTCGACGCGGGGTCAAAGCCGGCAAGTTTGGAGAGAGCGTCGAGATGCGAGGCCAGCATCGCGGCGAAGTCGCCGGCGCGATCCTCGCAGCCTCTTCGACGCCTCGCGTAGAGAACGATTTTGTCGCATAGCTCATGGATGGCCCATCCCCATTTCTTCGCCGTCGGGCCAACCCATAGCGCCAGGATGTGCGTCCGGTGGTCATCGACAGCAGTCGGGGGCGGCCGGTCGCGGCGGTCGTAGAGTTCGAGGTGGAACTGCTCGCGCAGCATCTGGAAGGCGGCGAGCTCGCGCACGAAGTCAGGGTTGGGCACGCTGCCGTTGAACAGCTGGAGCACGTCGCAGACGTCACGCAGCTCGGCGAAGGTCAGGCACAGGCAGCACGATTCCTTCAGCTTGCGCCACAGCCGGATGAAGACCGCGAGCCGCGCCAGGCTCTCCTCGGGCGACGATCGCTCCGTATCCGGAAAGCGCAGCGAAAAGGCATCGAGGCAGCACGGTTCGCATTGCGGAAACGCGCCGTTCTGGCCCTCGTCGTTGCTGAGGAAGCGCACGAACTCCGATTGCCACAGTTCATAGAACTCGCAGTAGGTGAGACAGGTGCGGGCCAGAAACTCAGGCAGCTGGACGACCGTCCTGATCCAGGAATTGTTCTCGCCGCCAGGCGAGGCGAACCCGAAGAGCTGCCAGGGCCCTCCGGCGCCGATCGTGGCCGGCAGCGTCGGCAAGTCGTCGTCGACTGGTTTGCTGCAACGCGGAGCCTGCGCGCCAGCAAAGAGCTGCGCGTATTCCTCCGGGGTGATGCCGAGATACTCGCGGGCTATGTCGATTCGTACCGGGTAGCGCCACAGGTAGTCGGCGAAGCCCTGCGGCTCATTGTCCGGTTTGAGAACGAATTCGGTGATGCACTTGCGGAAGGTCCGCATCTCCTCAAAGCGGCAACTGCCGAAATGCCGTAGATAGCTGCGCGACACGTCAAGCGCCTGCGAATAAGGCAGCCGGCACGCGGAGAAGTCGGATTTGAGCGTGTTCCAGACGCGCGGCTCGACCGTCTCATTAGCGGAGACCGGAACAGCGGGAGTGGAATATTCAGGGAGTGCGGCGAAGAGCCGCGCCGGATCATGGCAGCCGGATATTGCCTCGTCAGGGCAGGGTTCATGTTGACATAGCACATGGTCGGCGAGCTTGTCGTCGGACGTTTCGTATACCTGGCCGTGCACAGGCCTTGTCCCGATCACCTGCGAGGCCATGTATTCGAGGCATTCGTTGGCGATGTCGATCAGTGGCAGCGGCGTTCCGAGGTTGGCGCAACTCGCCACGAGATCGGCAAGAGGCCCGCGGCGCCCGCCGAGCGCCGACGCCAGCGTCGGAGCAGTGAAGTTTATGGTGGTGTTGTCCGGGACGTCGCCCGTGACCGGCGGCTGCAATGTCACCGAAGTCGGCGTTACGCTCGCGACCGTTGTACCGTCAACGGTGCTGGTTCCGTTCACCGACATGCCTTTAATCACACCGGTGGTCGAGACGAAGTGCAGCAAGGGCAGCGTCGCCTTGCCCTTGGTCTTCAGCGCCAGCCCCTCGGCAAACGGTGACTCGCAGGTTGAGATCGCTGACAGATTCAGGAGCCCACTCAGATAGGCGACGGGACCAAGCGGCGAGGAGCAGGGTGGCGGGATGCAATTGGTCAGCGCCCCATCTGGGTTCACGGGCTGGAAGGTGCCGCCCGAGGATGTCGCCGACGCTGGCGAGGTCTGGATATCCCCGGCCAGGTCGTAGGCGACCGTGCCCGCAAGCGCCTGCTTGAACTCCGCGGCCGTGAGCTCGTTGATGCGGGCGGGCGAAGTGAAACCGCGTGCATAGAGCGCCTCGACGACCGAGAACCTGTAGGCTTCCGCATCGGCCACCGTAATCGACACCGGCAGCATGACCTTGTAAAGCGCATCGAGGGTGTTAAGCGCCTCAACGAGCCAGGCCTGGGCAGACCGATCGCCGCGGAAGATCTGTTCCGCGGCGGCCTGCAATTTCGGCTGGTCGTCGAAACCGTTCCCAAGGATATAAGCAGGCGGGACGGCGTCGTATGCCGAGATGCAATCGGTGAACCAATCCTTCGCCAGCGGCAGCGCCGGCGTACCGGCACCGGGACCGGAGACGACGGTGAGGCTGAACGTAACGTTCGTGTGGGCCGGCAACGGCACGGTGCCGGTGACCTTCTGGGTCAGTTCGACATCGGTGTCGCCCGTAGCTGAAGGCGGTAGGTTCTTGACCGTGGTACCGGACGGGATTCTCTGGCCGCTCACCGACATGCCGGCGACGATTGCCTTCGTCGGCAGGAAGTGGAGCACATTGTTACCACCGTCGGTGGCAGCGCTGGTCGCGAGCACGAATGGGCTCGACGGGCCGCTCAAGTCGACGTCAAAAAATTTCTGTACGGTGCGGATGAAGGCGGCGATGCGGGCGGTGGTGTCGCCGGGCTGCGTGAAGTCCGGCAGCCAGGTCGGGTTGTCCTGGAAGAACTGCGTCCATTGCTGGACGGTCACCTTCGCCAGTTCTGCGACCGTCTTCGGGGCACCAAGGGTTGTGCTCTTGACGATCGCGTCGCCGAGCGCGCCCGTGAACGGCGCTGGCAGCATCGCGCCTTGCGTCAGGGCGCACAGCACCAGGTTGAGGACCGCCCCGGCCGTGGGCGGCGCGTTCGCGTTATTTGCCGCGCCCGGCCAGAATTGACTGTCGTCATCCCCCGGCTGGTAGGAGAGGCTGCTGATCGCGCCGCCCGGCGGAGTCGGCGGAAAAGCAAGCCAGAACTGGACGAGCGACTGCAACTCCGTCGACCAGAACGGCGTGAAGACAATGCTGGACCTGGCCGGTACTTTGTTCAGGATTGGCGCGCTCAATGTGACCGACCGGGTCGCTGGGTCAAAGCTTTTGACCGTAGTGCCGGGCACGATGTTCGCGCCACCAATGGACATCCCGTTGCTCACGCCGGCAACCGACACGAAGGTTAGGGTGCTGCCCGAATCGGCGTCAACGGAAGTTGGCAGCGCGATCGTATCGAGAGGCGCGAGTGGCGTCGCCGCGCCGGCCGAAATATTGAGCGCGGTCAGCCGTCGTGCCGCCTGCGCCGCGTTGGGCTTCCCAGCGGCAGGGGAGGGGCCCAGGACCGCTGCTGTGAAGCTCTCGGAAGCGGTGACGATGCCGGCGTTGATGGCGGTGGTCAGGTCGGAAAGCAGACCCGTCAGCGATTCGCGCGTCGCCAGCGCGTAGCGCTGCTGCGCCGCCATTTGCGGCGGCATAGACGTGGCGAGCGCGTAGAAGTAGGCGGCCGGGACGCCGAAATTTGCGGGGGCGGCCTGGCCGACGCCGCTGAGGACCACTGCCACGTCGTTCGCCGAACCAGCGGCTGGATCAGCCGGGAACTCGATGAGCACCTGCGTCGCCGCAAGGCTTCGCTGCTGGCAGGCGATGGCGGCCGACAGCGTAAAGACAAAGCTGGTCAGGCGGTCCGCCGTCGCATTGGCGATCGTGTAATAGCTTTTGAGCTGCGCCTCGAATTGCTGGCGATCACCCTCGTGCGGATTCGGGGTGGAGCCAGTGAGCATCGGGCCGGTGTTCGGCGGGTCCGTATAGAGATCTTCAGGCGGTTCAGGAGGGCTCGGCAGTTGCGGCGGCTGCTGGCTCCAGACGATTTCGTAAGCGACGTTCTTGCATTGAGCGAGACTTAACGCGCCGAGGTCCGGAGTAAAGGTGATCGCCGTAGTGCTGTCCACCGTGGCCGACAACTCCTGGTTCAGCGTAACCACCAGGTGGGTCGGGTCAGTGTTATCGATGCCGAGAACTGTGGTGCCGGCAGGGATCCCTGCGGCTGAGACGTTCATCCCGGTGCCGATGCCGGCGGAGTCCGGCGCGAACTGCAGTTTCGTGTCGCCGGCAGTGGCGGTGACGTTGGGCTGCACGGTCACCGATATCCCAGGATCGCCTTGCAGCACTTTCTGCACGGCCGCGAGCAGATCCGCGAACGCCGGTGGCGTGCCGTCGGCGGACAGTTGCAATGTCGACGCGCTTCCGGAAGGCAGCGAGGCCGGCAACTGCAGATAGATGCTCGGCGCGAGTGCGCCCCAGGCGTCGGGCGTGTCCGGGCCCGAAGAAGACGTGCCGAAACCTGCCGGGTCCGGCGTCGTGCCGGCAACCAGCGGTACGTCAAAATATTCGGCGGTCACCGGCACCGTCTGCCCGCCCAACGTCACCGCCAATCGCAGATTTTCGAAGGTCGCTGGCTGGTCGACTTCGATCACGCAGATCCCTACCGCTTCGAGCTGGTAATGGTCGGGAAGCGGAAGCAACTGAACGAGATCGATCTGCTGGATTATTCCGTTCTTGATGGGGGGGGCTCCAGGCGAAACATAGAAAGGTGGCGTCGCGGACTCTAGCCCCGAAGAACCAAGCGTCAAGCCCTTTGCGTCAACGAACAATGCCTTGCCAACGCTCTGTCCCGGCGGCTGTTTATCAACATTGGTGAACGAGACGTCGAACGCCTCGATAGTCAGCTTCGCCAGGACGTCTTTAAACGAGACAGGATTTGTCGCGACTTGCGGCACGATGCGAATAACGATCAGCGACATTTGACCTCCCGATCGGCCCCATCGGAGCCCTTGGTGTTGCGGTTACGCTATCGCTTTCGCGCAGTGGCGCCGTCATCCTTTACGCGTATGGGTTCTCTTGTGTCGGGCGGCATCGGACGACACATTTTCCGGCTGTTGCTGATCCGGAGCTGGGCCCGTGGCGACGAGCACGCCGGCAATCTGCGCAAAAGGCACGAAGACCACCATCGATGCCTTCGTCACGAGATCGCGCTTTTCCTCCGGCAGCAGTCGGTCCGTCAGCTCGTCCGATTGCAGCCACAGACCGTGCAACTCGACGCCCAACAGCGTGAACGGTCGACAGACCCTGTCTTCGAACAACGCGGGAATGGAGACGAAGACGGTTTTGTTGACGTAGCGCGCGACATTCGGAACCATGACACCTCCTTTCTCATCACAAGTCCGCCGCTAGTTTCTTGCCTACAGGCGCTTGCTTCCGACAAATCCGAGTAAATCCCACGTCATGACCTCATGGCGCGCACGAATTTCCGGATCCTTCGGAGCGTTGCGCGCGGCCTGTGTTACTTTCGTGCCGACGATAAGTCCGTTCACGGAAAGGGGACATACCGTCTTTGCCCATATATACCCTTGATTGCCCCCTCAAATCCCCAGCCCGTAGGCCATCTAACACTGCTCGGCGGAACCATGAATCCTTGGCCAGAATTTGGATACGCGAATTCATTCGTTGGCAGCGGATCCCACTTGAATGATTTGATGTAGTTCGGGAAAGTCGGGGGACCTGGCACCACCCAGTCGCCCGGTCGCAACCCTGGTCGCCCCCAACGTGAAATCGGAGTTAGGGTCTCCGGTGCATTTCCCGCTTCGGTAACATCGACTGGAGTACGGTAGTAATGGGTCGACGTGCTCTTTTCTATGTAGTTATCAATCTCTTCTGCTGTTAGGCTGGCAAGAGGATTCTCGGGTGGCGGCATCCGGCCGCCGCCGATCGCGCCAGTTTCGAAGGGGGGCGGAGCGTTTAGCCTTATAGGTCCAGCGGCCAACTTAACGGACGCACCAGCGGCAGCGATATTTCCGGATACGTCGCCGAGTACGCCTACGGCGTGTGCCAACTTCGGGTCGGCACCTACGCCTGCAGCAATGCCCGACGAGAGCTGATACTTGAAAGACGGAACAGATTTGCCCGTCAGAAGCATTCTTGCTCCGGCCTGCGAAGTGTCTGCGGCATTAAAGAGAACAACCGTCGCAAGTCCGGCAGATTCTGGTTCAGCGTATAACGCTCCCGCGGCCTCGAGCGCTCCCGCAGTGAGTTGTAGCCCTCCCATCACTCTTGTGACGGAAGGTGGATACGTGTATGTCGGTTGCAGCCGTTCCGCTACTGCCTTCAGGCTCTCCATGGATTCGGCATCAGACTTCTTGGAGGCAGAAGGAGTTGGCGACGTCTTCGGTTTCGGAGTTGATGGCGATGGCGATGGCGATGGCGATTTGGAACCTACACGGGCCGGACCTGACAAACTTGGAGTCGGCAATCCATTTGATCCCGAACCATTCTCCGGGATTGCCCAGGCACGAACGTTTGGATCGCTCGAGTTAGCAAGCATTTCGTATGTTTCATTGCTTTGAGAATCCTGACCTAGCGGATCAATAAGCTTGAGTGGATTGCCTCGAACATACGCATAGACATTGATCCCGTCTCTAAGACCTAGCGGATCTGAACTTGTCCATCTTCCTAGCCACGGGGCACAGTACCTCGCACCGTGGTAAGTGAACCCATTCTCCTCATCCCGCTCCTTGCCCGTGTAACGGTAGCGTTTGAGACCCATCTCGGCCGCGCTTCGCCCCGCTTGATACACCGTGCCGCCATACGGCGCATACTCCTCATATGACATTACTGCTGCTGCCTCATCCAGTTCTAAGCTGGCGGATCCGAGACGGTTTGCGAGTTGATACCGCTGCACGGGTTCGAGAGTGAGAAACGCATTCTCCCGATCGATCGTCACCGTGTCGATCAGCGCTATGCGTTGTTTGTCGTCCATGATATGCAGCGTCTCGCGTTCCAAGACGATTTCCGCGCCACTTCCGTCATACTCCCGAAAAACCTCGACCCCCCCGACGTACAGCCGCTCGTTCTTGCGCGTCCCGTTCTGGCGTTCCGTCACCTTCCGCGCGCGCTGTCCGGCCGCGTCGTAAGCATAAAAAGTCGTCTCCGGCGTGCTGCAATTTACTGCCTGCCTCGCGCTCGTGGCGAGACGATCCATGAAATCCCATTGCATCACCGGCAGATGCGGCATCTGGGTGACGTTGCCGTGAGCATCATAGAGATAGGGCTCGTAGGCCGGGTTGCCGCCGGTGTGCAAATGAGTCCGGCTCAGTCGATTGCTCGGCCTGCCCGGCTCGATCAGACTGTCCTCGTGATAGGTGTAGTGCCGGGTCCAGTTGCCGTGTACTGCCTGATGAACTATCCGGAGGAAATTCCCGGCCGGATCGTAATCGTAGCGTTCGATGTAGTTCCGCAAGGCGTCAAGATTGCCTAGTTGCGCGGCGCCGACAAACGGATAATCGCGGCAAATTCCGTCAGGCGCCGAGAACTGAAAAGCCGACTGCGCAATATTCTCTCGGCCGGCGGCTTCGACCAGGCGATAGAGCGGATCGTAGGTATAGCGGCAAGCCGCATCGACCTTTTGGTTGTCGTGAAACACCGTTCGCAGAGCGCGATCGCCGATCTGCGTGACGTTACCGGCAGGATCATAAGCGTAGCGGAGATCCTGGATGGTGGCGGCGTCCGTAAATATCCGCGTCGCCAATCCGTTGCGGTCCCGCGGACGAACCGTGTGGAGATGAGTAAGTCGGAAAGTCTCCTCGTCATAATCGTAGGTCGTGGTCGCGCCATTGGAATAGGCGATGCGGACGCGCTGGCCTTTGGCGTTGTAATTGATGTGTGTGACGTAGGACGTCCAGACTAAGTGTCCGGTTTGCTGCGCGTTTCTCAGCAGAACATCAACCTTTTTCAGGAGATTGGCCTCGTTGTAGGTTGGCCGGTAGACGCTCCGGTCCGGGTTCGTCATCGTCACTACCCGGTTGAGAGCGTCGTAGGTGGTGCTGGCGAAAATTTTCACTGGATCGAGCGCGAGTTCCTGCGACCCGTTGGGCCAATTCTTGTAGTCATTGGCGAATTGCCGAAAACTCCGAAGGAGATTGCCCTTGAAGTCATAGCGGTCAGTGGTGACCGCGCCCGCAGTATCGAAATTTCGGTAGGGGTTGCCGCGGAGATTGGCCTCCCGTTGTCGTTGCTCGGTCAATCCGGTGCCGGTGCTGTCGCCATAAACGGTCCGCTCGAACAGGATTTCGCAAGGAAAAGGGCTGGCATTGCGCTCGTAGGCATCCCCGCCCTGCACGAAGGAGCGGGTCGGCCGGCGCAGGGCGTCGTATTCAGTTCGGAACGTATATAAGCGGCTGTTCCAGGCGCGGATCGGCTTTCCCACAACATCGCTCAGCATCCAGCGCTCGCCAGCCTCCATGCTTGCCTGATGTATGTGCGCGCCGAGCATGTCATATTCGTAACGCATTACTATTCGATCAATAGCATCGATCACCGCGCGCTGACTGCCTTCGATATCGATAAGGGTCCGCGTCGCAAGTTTATGGTGTTTGGCCGCCTCGTCCCAACCGTTGTCCGCGACGGAAAGAAAGGTTCTGCCGAGGCTGTCGAAGTAGCCAGTGGTCGGCGTATCCGCGTGTCTCGCAGCCTTCTTCGCGGCGTCCGTCTCCGCCGGGCCCAGTGCACCCGTGATGCGCCGCTGGTACCATGTCGGTAAATAGTCGGTGCAGGGAAGGCGCACGAAAAACTCGGAGGCGTCGGGATCGACTTCTGGATCGAAAATGACAGTGTCATTGACGTCCCAGCTCACCCCCCGCCACGGATCGAAGACCACCTTCTCATAAGTGTGGTTTGGGTTAAGCGTGGCGACGACCCGCTCGACCGGATCGTAGAAAATGATCGGGCTGACGCCGGTAATTGCAGCAAACTCAAAGTCGTCCGAGGCGCTGAAGAACGGCTCGTATTGCCGGACCGGGTGGCCCTTGTTGTTGAAGATCGTCCAGCCGCCGCCGATCCATCTCGGATCGACCATGGGACCGCCCTCCGTTACCGGACCGGGCTCCGCTTGAAGCTTCTTCTGGATCTCGCGGCCGAAGCCGTCGGAATAGCTGAGGCCGAGTTGCGTTTTGGATCGCTCGCCCGGTCGAAGATCGCTTACATGTGTCTCTCGCGCGATCGTCGCGGCAAAGACGGGCCTCTCCGACGTGTAATATCGCTCGACATCGTAGACAATGCGAGTCGATGCATTGTGTAGCAGTTGCAAAGCAGAGCCATGTGGATTGGCGAGGAATGCCTCCAATTGCGGCAGGGAGAGGTCGGGTTCGAATGCATCCAGGGAATCGCCGAGTTTCTCTCCGATTTTTCCCATCACCGCCGCCCCTGCGACGAGTCCGAGTGCATCGAAGGCCACCGCGGAGCGGTTACCGTTCGGATCGATGAGAAGCTGGGGCGCAAGCACGCGGTAATCTAGCTCAGCATAGACAGTGTTCCCGACAGCATCTGTTGTCTCGGTCGGCGCCAGATCGTGCCTGTCATAGGCAACTCTCGTCACATTGCCGAAGGGGTCGCGGCAGCGGTGCAAGAGAAAGAAATGCCGCATTGCATAGAGCAATTCATCCCCAGCACCACAGCCTTGCTCCGGAGAGTAGAAGATGCGTCCGGATGGAGTCCACCAATTTCCGTCCTCGTCGAGATCGACATAACCGCCTTCATCCCGCAGTACCGTTTCGCGATCAGTAAGCAAATTCTGCGTCGGCTCGCCGCGACGATACACTTCACTTAGCAGACCGGGTGTCAAGGCGAGTCGGTAGCTCTGCGCGGGCAAGGCGAGGGCTTCCAGCATGCCGAGCGGCAGGAGATCGTCTAGGTGATTACCGCGGTAGAGCGAGCGGCTTTTTTTCAGGAGGCGCCGATAGGGTGCGTCCTCGACGGCGCCGATTGCCCTCCAATCCTCGAAGGACAGGTCGTGGTATCCGTCCGCCGCCTGCGCCACCTTGCCCGCGAGTTCGCGGAAGCGGAAGAGATTGGTGATTCCGGGAAGATCGGCGCTGGCGGCAATATTGACTAACTCGAACAGCCGCTGCTCTGCGGGCATCGGTGTGCGGAAGGCATCCGCCTGTTCGACCGCGTGCGTGTAATCGTTTTCGGTCAGCGTCAGCAGAATCCGCGCCTGCTTCTCGCGATCCTCAGCGGTGATGACAGGGGACGGGTCCGGGAATCGCCGCCCGTAGCCGATTGCCACGGATTTCAGCACGTTGCCGTAATTATCGACCGCCAGCGTGACGCTGTGAGAGACTCTCGGATCGGCGCGCTGGCGACCATTGATGTCGTAGAGCTTGCGCTCGTAATGAAAGCCCACGTTCTCGCGGGGATGAGTGAAAAAGACCGTGTGCCGGTTCGGTCCGCGCTTCTGCAGCATCCGGATCGTGCGATTGCTCTCGGTGACCGAATACGGCCGGCTCGATTCCTCCTTTCCATCCAGCGCATAGACCTCCTGCCGCAGAATCGAGCCTTTGAGCGAGCGGGCGGCCTCGCGCGCTTCTTCGGGTGTCAGGTGCTCCGGCAAGATGGTGTCGTCAAGCAGCATCGCCTGAATCTGCTCATGGGATAGCCTGGATTCACCATGACGAGCCGCGCCTTCCTGAAAGTATTCATGCGCCAGATGCCGGGATATGCGGCGGGCTCCGAGGTATGCGCCCGTGTGGAACCATGTGCGGGTGAGCACCGGCGGAACGCTCGAGGCAGCATCGATATTATCGCCGGTCGGGAATTCGCAGCTCTGCATTAGTGCGGCGAGTTCCTCGGTATCGACCTGATCCACCCGGCCGAAGCCGCGGAACTCACGTTCCACCCCATCATAGAAACCGTGATGGTAGGTATAGCGCGTCACGAAGCGATTGCGGCTGACCCGGTCGTGCGTCTCTATGCGTTCGACCACATGCACAGGGAACGGCAGCCGCGTCACCCAGGGCGTTCGCGCCGCCTTGTCGGCAAGGTAGAACTGGGTCGAGGAGGCATAGTCGATCCGCGTCTCCGCGCCCAGATTGTTGACCGTGCGCTCGAGCAGATGTGGCTTGAGCCCGCACATCAGATCGAGATAGCGCAGTTGCCGGCCAGCATCGCCCGGGAGCGGCGACGACAGGACGAGGCAGGCGGTGCCGCGGCCGAGGAGGTCGGCGACGGTGATCGAAGCGACGTCGTCGACGACCGGAAACGGCCGGATCTGCCGGGCGGAGCTCCAACCGTTGCCGCTCTCGTTAAGATAAATCGCCACCCCGTCGCGCCCGAGATAGACGATGTCGGTGGTGCCCGAGCCGTCCGTGTCGGCGAGCCGGATGCGCGCGCGGTCGAACAGGCCAGGTTCTTCGAACCACGGCGCGCTGTCCATCGCGACTTTGGCGCCGAACCGGCCGTACCCACGATTGGGCCAATAGCAGATCTCGTGGTTGCGGATGCGCACAAGGTCGGTTAGCCCGTCGCCGGTCATGTCAGCGAGATAGAGCGATTGCGTGTTGTCGGAGAAAACGGCGCGCGGCCCGCGCTCCTCGTCTAGCGGCACCGGGATGCGGTGGCTGCGGCCAAAGCCTTCTGCCAGGAGCGACGGATGCCAGGTGAAGGCGTCGTCCTCGGTGACGAGGATGTCGGCGATGCCGTCGCCAGTGAGATCGACAAACCGCAAATTCGGATCCGTCCATTCCCGCACCGGCAGTGCGCGGAATGGGCGAAATCCCTCCCATGCCGCATCCGGATTGCGTTCATAAAACCCCGGATCGGACGGCGCGAAATCGACGAGGTCCAGGACGCCGTCACCGCTCAGGTCCATGAACTGCTGGCGCCCCTCATTTAGCGCCGCTAAAGACGGCCGGTGAGCAACGGTGTGAATGGGGCCGAACCGGCCGTCGCCGAGATTGGGCTTGTAGAACCACGCTTCTGCTTGTTCACTCAGGACGCCAGCAATTCCCTCGCCGTCGAGGTCGAGCAGGCGATACTGCGCGTCGTCGAAACCGGCGGGCATGTTGGCGAGGTCCTCCGGGTCGACATCCGCAAGCCGATATCCGGCGCAATGCGCATCCTCAAGTGGGCTCGCCGTGTATTGGAGGTCGAGCGGCGGCAGCGAGCGGGTCAGATAGCGCCCGTCCTCGCGGCACCGGTGACCGGACTGCACGACTCGCTCGAGAAAGGAACCAATCGGCGACTCGCGATATTCGAACGTAGTCGAGCGGACGAGGCAGTGTTCGGTGCCCAGCTCCTCGGGAAAACGATGAAACATCAGCACCCGTCGGCAGAGCCGATAGGTCCGTATCTCGAAGCTAGAACGGTAGGCGGAGAACGGGTCGCGCCGGACCTGCCAGGAGGCGGTGGCGCAGGGTGAGGCATCCGCGAAGACCCGCCCTTCGGCGTCCGGCGGCGCCTCGCAGTAATGTCCTTCACCGTAATCGAAGACAACCTCGAACATCCAGGACGCCGCTTCGAGGTCGTGAGGTTCGAGATGCGAGCGACGGAAGCTTGGCGTTTCGGGATCAAGGAGAAGCGGCAGCCGGTTGCCGTAGCGGATCCGCTTCGGGTAGCGGTTAGCCTCACGTACACGGTGCCGCTCGCTCGGCCGCGTCAGATCGATCCCGCGGTCGTCCTCGGCGACATAGTCGTAGACAATGGCATTCCCGGTATCGTCGTAGCTGCGGCAGATAAGCCAACTGAACACGTGCTCGGGGTTCTCGGGATCGGAGATGCGGGAGGCCGCATCGAGGCCATAGACGGTCAGCACGTTGTCTTTCGACAGCGAGCGCCAATGGATGTCGCCGCTTTCAATGCAGGTCCACCGCTCAATTCGGGCGAACAGGCCTTCGACGCGCGGCCGGTAGCGTTTGATCCGATAGCCGTCGCGTTCGAATTCGTCGAGGCGGGGGCGTGCGTCATCCTCGCAGAGCAGGACTGGGACTAGATCTTCTGCCCCTGACAGTATGAAGATGTCGGATTCGACGCGATCGCTGAAGATGTCGGCTTCGACGCAGTCGCGAAATTGTGGCAGCCCCTTGTCGGTGCGTCGGGTGATGGACGGGAGCGACAGCTTCCAGCCGATGCCAAAGACGCCATTGCCGTTGCCCGAATCGTATTCGACGGAAAGTTTTGGCCCAAACCCGGAACGCCCGGGGCTGAGCGCCAGCGCCACACTCAGCGAGCCGGTACCGGTCACCGGGTTGGCGGCAAACTTCTCGTCGATTCCCCGGATTGCGCCACCGCCCTTCGGTAGGGAAATTTGCGGCGCCGAGAATGGCGAGGCATCTCCGCCTGATGGATTCTCTCCTGCACCGTTCTTGGTCCCGTTTTCCGCCATCACGCGCTCCTGCGGACGATGCCGTCACACATTGACTTGCTGAAAATTATGCTAACTGTCAGCCAGGCAAGCCAAGCCCATCAACGTTTGTATTCCCGACGTCAACGAAACGCTCCATAAACCTGGACGCTGTGCTTAGTCGCGACGGAAAGACCAAGAAAGAGAAAGAAGCCGAGGGGTACTGCGACGTCTGGAATCCTGCGCCCTGGCCGGGCTGAACCACAACACTAGCGCCAGCAGCGTCAGCAAACCGACCCGGCGCGAAGCCTGTCATGGCAATTCTCCTTTCAGTCTTACCGGCAATTGAACCGTGCGGAACTCATCGGGTAGCAACCGCGTCAGCCTCACTGACTTGCTAGCCATGCCTTTCCCGGCGTCGTCGTCTTCTCGCCTCCTTGCAGCCATACTTAGCAAAATGGGCTTCATTGATGGCATATTCACGTAGTATTACTATGTAACCCCATGCACTGACATCGTGCAGATATGGTTAAACTGCGTTTCACGCTGTCCGTACGGGAAGTATCTGCGCTCAGAATCGCGCAGATGGAGGCAGGCGCCTATCGTAATCGCCCTCTATCCTGATTATGTCCGACTGTCCCCTAGGCACAACAACGGACTCAGGTGACGAGTACTTCTCTTTTTATTGAGTAAACATAGGCGCGCTTTTGAAAGATTACAAGGCGCTTTTCTTTGCATAACAGTGGACGAAGCCCTAACCGAAATGCGGATCTGCCAGGTCGGTACTTTTTGCGAATGAGAGCGCTTTGCATGGGCGTTGCCAGCGAGTACGTAACTGGACGCACCACCGCGCCGCGCCAAGATTCCGGTAGCAAAATGCTGCATGCTGCTACCTCGCTGTCGGCATTCCCGCCTAATCAACAGCGAGCAATTGCGCTGACACACAAATTTCACAAATCGACCTATACGCGCATGACGGACCCTGGCTGGGCGTTGCCAGCGGGACGGGAATTTAGTCCAATGCGGCTCGATGAGTGTCGACGAAGCCGGACGCCTTCCCTCGAACCATTGGATCGACCGGTGAAATCCGCCGTTTTGTACGCGGGGTGGCGCTTGCAGCCAGCCGCCGTTTTCATGAAGGAAGCTTGTCGAATCTGGTGCGCGCGGCCTATGAAGTAACAGCGCTATAGTCCCGCCGTGATCATCGGCTGCTAGCAGATTGAAATGATTCGATCTTTGCTGCTCGCCTAACCGAGATGCCTCAAGGGGAAGGTGCGTCGACGTGTCTGCTTAGCGGCTATCCTTGTCCATAACATCAGGGATAGACCGGTGGTCGAAGGGTTTATGTTCAAGATCGTTTGATCGTGGAGAGTGCTTTGAATGCATCGGCCAGCCGCCACGTTTCTTAATCAACAGTAAAGGCAAATTACTCTAGAGAAAGGCATGGCCAGTCCAGAGGACAAGCCTCAGTCCTCTTCGTGGCAAAAATCTGCCGAGACGATCTCGACAGTGGTGCGGTCGCTCGCTCTTGTCCTAATTCTGATATTTGTAGGCTGGCATTGGACTTATTTCTCCGTGTGGCTGAACAACACTACGCATCTAGAGGTAGGCCAATTCAAGGTCGATCATTTTGTTCAGGCGCAGCAGCAAATTGAAAGATACGCAAAAGCTGCGCGCTGGCCAACGTGCGGCCGCAGTCATGAGCCTCATCCGCTCAGCGCAACTCAACGGTCACGAACCCCACGCATATCTGAAAGATTTCCTGACACGGCTGCCCACCCACAGGGCAAGCGACATCGCGGCATTGCTACCACATAACTGGCGGCCTCTTACCCCTCTCGCCTGATTCACCGTTCGTCAAGGCGGGTTCGCCGGCTTTGTCGCAGTAAGCGTCGGGTATCATGCGCCTGATAATACGAACGATGGGGCGCTTGATGACGACTCTGAATCCAGCCTTGGCACGAGTGCTCAAGCGTTTGCACTATCCGCTCGACGTGATTCTGACGTGTGTCCGCTGGTATGTGGCGTATCCGCTGAGCCTTCGACACCTGGAAGAGATGATGGCGGAGCGCGGAATCTCAGTCGACCATTCAACTGTGCACCGCTGGGCCATCAAGGTGTTGCCGGTACTGGAGAAGACCTTTCGTCGCCACAAGAAAACCGTCGGTCGGAGCTGGCGAATGGACGAAACGTATAGTACGCCCAGCCAACGTAGCCCGCCTGCACGGGGGCGAAGTTGCTTGAGCATGTTTGGAATGCAAAAACCCGGAGAAGTTGTCGTTGCAGTACCGGGGTATGCCCTTTCTCTGCTGTGAGAGAAAGTGAGCCGAAGCGGCGGTGACTTGCCGACACTGGCAAGGTGACGAAGTCCGTGGGAAACGGGGCTTGCGGCGAAGCGGTTACGCCAAGATGAGCCTCCAGGCTGAGCATGGGACGGTTGAGGAACACGAACCTGTTTGAACGCATCTGAGGGTTGAATCGTCACCCCTGCCTACACCGCTTAACAGGCAGGACGCGGATCGTTGCCGATCATATGTACGGCCCGGCAACGCGAATGCTGATTGGATATGTAGGCCCATCAGCAGGGAGCCATGGAGAGCGCGCAGCTAGGCCGTGGTATTCGCGACGACTTGCGGCAAGCAAGGATAAAGACTGCGACAGGCAACCTCGCCCGTGCGTTTTGAGTCCAGCATGTGAACTGGGGAAGGCTTGCACAGATGTTAAGGGAGTGTGCCCCCGATGATGTGCAAGCTGGCGGAGCCTCCGTAGTAGTCCGAGGCCGGGAAAGCCGGCTACATGGCGAAGGGAGGCAGTTGAAGTGGTTTGCCTGGTTGATTAACTGACTGTAGTGAGGTGAAGACCTTTGATAATCAGTGAAATGCAAAGCAAACTGGTGGCACGGTGGCATGGTGTCGCCTTCGATTGGACCGACACTTCAGCGGAGAGCCGGATGCGCTGAGAGGCGCACGTCCGGTTGTGTGTCCAGCTAAGGCTGGCGTGTTCAGCAGGAGGTAGACCTGCCGGAGTAGAAGTCAGAAGCTCCGTAGCTTGGATAGCAGGGTGGCGGGAAACCAAGACTCTGAAGCCTATCGACGACCGTCTCCTTGGGGGACGTGCGAGTCATCGGGCCGTAATGAAGATGAACGTGGATGTGGCCTCGAAAGTGAAGAGACCCGAAGGCCGAGCCTGCAACCGTGAGGGCGAAGGCAGCATGGGTAGCCGAAATCTGACCGATACGGCTATTCCACTTCGGCGGGGTCGGCCGTTGTCAATGTAGATGTCGCCTCGACGATTAAATTTCAGGCTGCTTTTCGCCCCTGGTTATGGTGTTCTGGAATGACACCCTGATCGTCGGCACGATCGGGATTCAGATGCACCGCACGGATGCGCTCCCAGTTGCGCGTAGGGCCTTTCCAGCGCAGCGGATTGCGCTGGCGTGCGCTTTCATAAAGCACTGCGCGTCGATCCAGGATGTCCTGATCAATGTTCGCATGGCGCTGCGCAGGCGTCACGAAACGGATCGCACTGTGACGATGTTCGTGGTTGTACCAGCGCACCAGTTCTGCGACCCAGGTACGCGCGGCGAACAGGGTGTCGAACGCCTGCAGCGGGTAGGCGGGCCGGTACTTCAGCGTTTTGAACAGCGACTCCGAGAACGGGTTGTCGTTGCTCACGGCTGGGCGACTCAATGACGGCATGACGCCCAGGGCCTGCAAGGTGGCCAGCATCGTGGCGCCCTTCATCGGCCCGCCGTTATCGGAATGTAGAATCACCTGATCGGGCTGTATCGCTTCACGCGCGCAGAGATCCTTGAGGACCTCGCTGGCGAGGGCGCTGCTCTCTTCGGCATAGACCTGCCAGCCGACAATTTTTCGGCTGAACACGTCCATAAACAGATACAGATAGAAATACTGGCCACGAATCGTCGCTGGCAGGTAAGTGATGTCCCAGCTGTACAGCTGGTTCGGCGCGTAGGCACAGACCGCGCGGGGCTTGCTGCGCGTGTTGGCCGGCCGCTCGCTGCGCCGGTGTGCGAGCTGCTTTTCCTCGCGCAGCACCCGGTAGAACGTCGATTCCGAGGCAATGTAGCGCTGCTGGTCAGCAAGACGTGGAACGATCTGGCTGGGCGGCAAGTGACCAAACTCGGCCGAGTTTGCGACCGCCAGCAGCTCGGCACGTTCGGCAGCGCTCAGCTTGTGAGGCGGCTCATGGCACCGTAAAGAGCGCCCATCCGCTGCGTCAGGCTCGCCGCCCTGCCAGCGCTGAAGGGTACGGGCACTCAGCCCGAGCACCTCACACGCGCGCGCCTGGCGAGCACCACCCGTGCTCGCCTCGCTGATCAGACCGATCAATGTCTTGCGCTCTTCGAGGGGCGTCATTCGACCTCGTCCCCGAACAGCGCACGATACTTTTTTTGCAGCACCAGCAACGCGGCCGCCTCCGCCAGTGCCTTCTCCTTACGGTTCAGTTCGCGCTGAAGCTGCGTGTTCGCGTGCTTGAGCTCACGTACTTCCTGGGCGTTCTCACGCCGGCCCCCGGTCGCGCCAACGGCGCAGAAGTCCACGCGCCACTGCGCGAGATGATGAGCAAACAGACCCCGTTCACGACACCACGCGTTCAGTGCTTCGTCGAGTAGCCCATGGCTCTGCTGCAAGGCCAGCAGACGCTCTTCCAGTGACCAGTCCTCCGGTCGTCTTGCGTGCCCGGAGCCCTCACTCCGAGCTGATGCCGCGGCACCTTTCATCCAGTTCTTCAAGGTCATCACATTCATGTTCAATTCATCTGCCACGGATCCAATGGTGCGACTTCCGCGGTGTAAGACCTTCAACAGCGCCTGTTCTCTGAACTCGACAGAATACGTTTGTTTCACCTTCAACTTGCACCTCTGATCTCTTGAAATTAAGAAAATTCAGAGGCGACATCTAGGGAAGCGCTGATTTATTCAGCTCGGTGGTCATCGTTGGCGTAGCTGAGGACGTTATAGAAGGCAACTCACGGAACAGACTCACACTGATGAAGAGGCAGATCGGCTTCGCCGAAGCGGAAATTGCAGGCAAGAAGCGAGTGACGAGGCGCCAACGCTTCCTCGCCGAGATGGAGAAGGTCGTTCCGTGGCAGCGCTTGCTGTCGGCAATCGAGCCGCACTATCCGAAGGGCACGCGAGGCCGCCCGCCGATTGGCCTGGAGCGAATGCTGCGAATCTACTTCCTGCAACAGTGGTACGGGCTGTCGGACGAAGGACTGGAAGACGCGCTGTATGACAGCATCGCGCTGCGAGCCTTCGCCGGCATCGATCTGGCAGTTGAGAACGTGCCTGATGCGACCACGCTGTTGAAATTCCGGCGCCTGCTGATCGAACACGAACTGACACGGAAGTTGTTCGACGAGATTGGCATCTCGCTGTGCGAGCGTGGGCTGATGATGAAGGAAGGCACGCTGGTTGACGCAACGATCATTGAAGCGCCGCCGTCGACCAAGAACGCCGGGAAGAGTCGTGACCCGGAAATGCATCAGACGAAGAAGGGAAACGAATGGCACTTTGGAATGAAAGCCCACATTGGCGTCGATGCCGATTCGGGCCTGATCCACAGTGTGGTTGGCACATCGGCCAACGTGTCGGATGTATCGCAAGCGCATGCCCTGCTGCACGGACATGAAGAGCAGGCGTTCGCCGACGCGGGCTACATTGGCGTAGACAAGCGCGAGGAAATGGCGGGCAAGACCGTGAAGTGGCACGTCGCTGCCAAGCGGGGAAAGATCAAGGCGATGCAGGACGGGGCGCTGAAGAACCTGGTGATCGCGGTCGAGCGAACCAAGGCGCAGATCCGGTCGCGGGTTGAGCATCCATTCCATATCGTCAAGAACCTGTTTCACCATCGCAAGACGCGATACAAGGGCTTGGCCAAGAACACCGCGCAACTGTTCAGCCTGTTCGCTCTTGCGAATCTGGTGATTGCGCGAAATCTGTCGCGATCGGTCCATGGGAGCAATCCGTCATGCGTATAAAAAATGCGAGCAGGGAGCCTCGTTTGCGCGTCCAATTCACCGAGTTGAGCATCGATTCGCTTCGTCATCCGGAAAATTCGACGGCATCTCGTCTGCAACTTGGGCAGTTGGTCCATTGATCAGCGCTTCCCTAGTGTGACGCCGGGGGGGGTGGAAGCGACGGCACGATGACAAGGACATGCTGAGCAACTGGAGAAACCCTCCTCACCCCAGCGCGAAATCGCGGGAGCAAGGTAGGTCCTATAACCGGCGAACCCGGGAAGTGGACCGAAGGCGAGAGGGTGGCGGATGGGTCCGTAGTAGCTGTGAAGCCGGGTAACGCTGGTGGAGCGAAGGGGCCCTGCTGTTTGTAACTTCCTCGACAACATGGGAGGCAAGGACGAGATGACAAAGGCGTCCAGCAGTTTGCAGGACCTGAGGCGGGGAATATACGTCAAGGCGAAGGCTGAACCGTCCTGGCGTTTCTGGGGGTTGTACGTCCATGTCTGCAAGATGGAAACGCTGCGCGAAGCGTATGCGCTGGCCAGAAAGAACAACGGCGCACCGGGCATCGACGGGGTGACGTTTGAGGTCATCGAGGCGCAAGGCGTGGAGGCGTTCCTCGAGCGGATACGGGACGAACTGATCGGGCGTGCCTACGTACCGCTACGATCGCGGCGGCAGGAAATACCGAAGGACGGGGGCAAGGTCCGTGTCCTTTCGATTCCGGCAATCCGTGACCGGGTGGTCCAGGGTGCGCTCAAGCTCATATTGGAGCCGATCTTCGAGGCAGACTTCCAACCGGGGTCGTATGGTTATCGTCCGAAGCGTACCGCGCATGAAGCGGTGCATCGGGTGGCGACGGCGATTGTTCAGTGCAAGACCCGCGTCATAGACCTTGATTTGCGCGCCTACTTTGACACAGTTCGGCATCATCTACTGCTTGAAAAAGTGGCGCGTCGGATCAAGGACGACGACGTAAGGTTCCGTCGCAATAAGGCGTTCGGTTATGCTGTCGGTTCCGAGCGGAGCGATGTGAGCGATGAAGGAAAAGCTGAATGGGGCGGTGGCAAAAGTGCTCAAGCGCCTGCACTACCCACTGGACGTGATGTTGCTGTGTGTGCGGTGGTATGTGGCGTATCCGTTGAGCTTGCGCCAGCTCGGGGAAATGATGGCCGAGCGCGGTATCCCGGTCGATCATTCGACCGTGCACCGCTGGGCCATCAAGTTGCTGCCGGTGCTTGAAAAAGCGTTTCGCCGCTGCAAGCGCGCTGTGGGCAGGAGCTGGCGGATGGACGAAACCTATGTCAGGGTCCGGGGCGAATGGCGGTATCTTTACCGCGCGGTGGACAAGGCCGGCCAGACGGTCGATTTCCTGCTGCGGGCCCATCGTGACAAGGCGGCAGCACGACGGTACTTTGAAAAATCGATCGACCAGAACGGCGAGCCCGAAACCGTGACGGTCGATAAAAGTGGGGCCAATCGGGCCGCGCTGCAGGCCCTGAATGCTGAGCGCGAAACACCTATCCAGATCCGCCAGAACAAGTATCTGAACAACCTGATCGAACAGGACCATCGGGCGATCAAGGCGTCGCACGCGGCCCATGCTGGGGTTCAAGAATTTTCGCTGCGCCCGCATTCTTCTGGGTGGCATTGAGGTCATGCATATGATCAAGAAAGGGCAGATGAAAAGCGCAGGAAAAATCTGTCCTTCTGTTGCGCAGCAGTTCTACTCGCTTGCAACGTAAGCACTACTCGATATTTCGCTTTCGCTCATCTCGATTCTCTTATCGCGACAAAACCAGATTCGCAAGGTACTTGCCCAGTGCAAATTTCAATACTTCGATGGAGGAAGGGTCACGAGCGCTGTGATGCCGTTGAGTGCGCCATCCCGCACCCTCGAAACAATGCTTTCGACGTTTGACTACGCGGCGGTAGACGAGGAATTCAACCGTGCGCTCTCAAATCTAGAATCAGAGCCTCGGGAGGCTGTCTCCGCCGCGAGTAATATTCTCGAGTCATTTTGCAAGGTCTACATCGCCGACAACGGGCTGGAGATGCCAGCGAAGCAAGACCTCAAGGCGGTATGGAGCGTCGTTCGAAAGCATCTCGGGTTTGACGCCAGTTTGGTTGCGGATCAAGACCTTCAGACGATCCTTACCGGCTTGCTGGCCGTTGTCGAAGGAATCGGTGCCCTAAGGACGCACGCGAGTTCGGCCCATGGGGCGGGTAAAACCGGATATCGACTTGAGCCGCGCCACGCACGTCTTGCAATTCATGCGGCTCATACCGTAGTGCTGTTTGGTCTTGAGACTTGGGACAAGCGCCGCAAGGCGTCGTAGTTCAAATAATCGGAAAAGCGAATGATCGAGCCAATGGGTGAACGACAGCGCGCCAGACAACAGCGCGAAGTCGCGGCCCGGAAATACCTTCCGGATTCCGTCGAACTGTTGTTGGTCGCCGAAGCACCGCCCGTCGCAGACGATCGGTACTTCTACTTCGAGAACGTTGCCTCGCACGATCACCTGTTTCGTCACGTTGCTGAAGTGCTCCTAGGCGAGACTCCCAGTCGACTGTCCAAAGGACAGGCGCTCGAAGAGCTAAAGCAGCGTGGCGTGTTCCTGGTGGATCTCAAACTTGATCCCATTGACGGCTCAGATCTGACCGCCTACGTCGACGATCTCATTGAGCGCTGCAAAGCATTGAAACCGCGCCGAATTGTCTTAATCAAGTCCAGTGTCTACGACGTCGCTTACCAACGGCTGCGAGTGGTCGGGCTCCCTGTGGTGGACGAGAAGGTTTACTTTCCGTCGAGCGGTCGACAGAATGATTTCAGAAGGCAGTTCCGGGAAGCGCTGGATGCTGCCGCCTTCGAATAGGAAAACCAAGGAAAGAATATGAATCAAACCGTTAAAGAAGCCCAAGATGCGCTGGCAGCAGCGAACGCCGCCTATCTCAGTGAGTTGGAACGAGATAGCGAACGCGGGGAAGGAAGCGGCGGCCCAGGAACGCCGCCGCGAGGAACATCAGCAGTCGTTGCGTGACGACATAGCCCAGTGCGAGCGCGATCTTGAAGTGGCAAAAAGCAAAGCGGTTGCTGATGACCTCGCAAACCGATTGAGGAAGCTGCACCTCGCTCTGGAAGATCGTGGCGACCGAGGCACGGAGTGGTCCCTCGCGCGTGCGTTGGAGGACCGCATCGGTGCCTACCAACCCGTCTCAGGAGACTTAGACAGTGCGAAACAGTTGTTAAAGAAGCACGCCTGCTGAACTAGGAAATCAGTGAACCAATCCAAGTCCAGGCAGGAAGAAACAACGAAGACGGAGAGAAAATGACCCAGCGTTACACGATTGAAGAGGTCCGCGGCATGACATTCACCCAGCTCGGCGCAATCGAAGATCCGTTTGAGCTAATGGACAAGCTCACGGTTTCCCCGATGCTGGTCCGCTACCTGGTACGAACCGACCAGTTGGAGAAGCGTTATCCGGGCGTGGAGTTACCCAACCTGCTCGATGCAATCGACATCGCGGCGGCTGTGGTCCAATGGCCGATCTTCACGGTGGGCCAGACGCTCCATCTCGCCAAACAAGATCCCGAGGTCGACAAGTATCTCGACGAGATTCAGCCGCGCGTGGAGAAAGCGCTGAAGGATGGCAGGGGATGGTGAGCTGCGCTGTCGATCGCGGTTGAGCCAAGGGAAAACTACGTGCGTCCAAATTATTCGAGGACTGAAGGATGACCGACGACGAGCTTCGGCAACGCCTAGCTGACCATGAGGATCAGCTGGTCGAGCGCAAATCAGAGGGTGTCAAGCGAGACGAATTGCGCCAGACCCTCAGTGCGTTTGCTAACGCGCTACTACCCGCTAACGTCGGCGTGCTTTTCATTGGTGTCGCGGACAAGGACGGGGCGATCACGGGCGTTGCTAACTCCGATGGCGTCCAGCAGCGTGTCCGCGAGGCGGCAGAGGGTTGCTTTCCACCGATTCGCAACTATGAAGCGCATGCGCTCACGATCGATGAGAAGACGGTCGTGGCTATCGTCATCAACCCGAGCGACGAGCGCCCCCATTTCACGGGTGCGGCTTACGTTCGCGTCGGGTCCGAATCGGTCAACGCGTCAGCCGCGCAGTACGAGATGTTAATCGCGGGCCGCAACACCAAGACGGGCGCGATTCTTCGCATGGGGAATCAGCCGATCACTCTAGAGGCTGTCGGCCGACGAATCGAAAATCCGATGCCCGCGCCGGGAGCCCGGTATCAGAGCGAGGGTCGCATTGAGGGTTGTGACGCTCACAGCGTGCGTATCACCGTCTCCCCGGACGGAATGCCGGGCTGGTTGATTGCCGAGCCGCTCGATCGCGTTACAGTTTCCTGCGACGTCCGGCGAAACCGCCCAATGCTCATTCTCAACCCATAGGAAAGCGGAGAAATAACAGGAATGGAATCTATTAATGTACCGGGGAAGATCCTCTCTCAGTCGCACGATGGATGCACCGCGACTATCGGGCCGGTCGAGGCGGCGATGAGCCGCGCAACGCTGCAAGCGATGGTGAGCGCGGTGGAAGAGATCGAAGGCAAGATAGGTTCTTCCCCTCTTGCAGTCGTCGGCCCAAGTTTCGAGCTTCGTAACGGATGGGTTGCACTTTGCTGGGATAGAGATCGGAAGTGCTACCTGTTTAACCTACGCGGAGTGGCGTGGGACGTGTCGCGCAATGACGTTGCTTCGTTCATTCGCGATGCCGCGATCCCGTTTCTCGCCCGTGGAACGACCAGCAAGCTACTCCAACGCGTCGAAGGCTTAATCGACACGGGTAACGACTGAAATATCCGCAGCCGGGGAAAGCCCTGGTGCCGGTCGCGCGGGATCACACAGGAAAACGGCGATGAAGGTACATGACAACGCTGATAAATTGGTTCGTTGGCTGCGGCAGCATCAGCCAGCCACCGTCGCGCAAATCGCCGCTAACCGGGTGATGACTTCTCGCGATGCATCGGATGCAATGCAGTACGGCGTGCGTCATGGTGTTTTCGAGCGTGTGAAGCGGCTCGGTGCGAGCGCGAACGAGCGTGTTCAGTATCGTTTGACGGGGCATCCGTTGCCGCCGCTGAAATCCACGCCCGGTCCTTCGTTCGATGGACTGCTTCAAGCGTGGGGAATCGCACGCAATCCCCCGCTCCTGGAAGCGCCTACGTCGCGCAAATTGCAGCTAACCGACTAGACAACGGAAAACAAGAAAAGGTGGGAAAGAGCATGAAGATCAGATATCCGGGGCTTGTCATCATGTTGTGCGTGGCGCTTGGCTTTCACATCTCGTACGCCGCCGACGGGCGCGGTACGGCTTCTGTCCAGCAGGGAAACGTCGTCTACACAGCCCCGGGCGGCGCAACTCAGGTGCTTACGGAGACAGGCGCTGACGACAACCCGGTGTTGTCGCCGGACGGCAGGTTGATCGCCTTCACACGGCTCACGCGCGAAGGCAATGACCAGGACGGCGATCCGCCAGTGCGCGACCTATGGGTAATCGGTGTGGAGGGCCAGAAGGCCACGAAGCTCGTCACCGGCAAGCCGGAAGGCAACGAAGATCCCGAACAGGTGCTCGCTGGCATCGACCATCCTGTCTTTTCGCCTGAGGGGTCGACGGTCTACTTCATGACGACGGCATGGACGACGTCCTCAGCGATCCACGCGGTGCCGTCGGCGGGTGGCCCTCAGCGTTACGTGACCAGCGGTAACTCGCTGTCCGTTGTTCGGCGCGGCAAGTACGCGGGCGCCCTGATGGTCGCGCAGCACCGATACATGGACAGCCACGGTTCTTGGAATCCGCAAGTGCTTGTCTCCCCGGCCGGGAAGAAGATCAAGGTCGTTGGAGAAGGCCCCCGCGCACTGCAGAACGTCGAAGCCGAGCACTAACAGTTACCACGGATAACGGGACCATGAATACGATAAGAGGTTTTGTCGCGATAAGAGAATCGAGATGAGCGAAAGCGAAATATCGAGTAGTGCTTACGTTGCAAGCGAGTAGAACTGCTGCGCAACAGAAGGACAGATTTTTCCTGCGCTTTTCATCTGCCCTTTCTTGATCATATGCATGACCTGGTTCTGTTGCAGTAAGGCGGTCGGCTATGATGGGCGGAACGACACGAACGACTGAAAGCTCGATGAAGACTATGAATCCGGCGGTGGCCCGAGTGCTCAAACGCCTGCATTATCCGCTCGACGTGATTCTGACCTGCGTGCGCTGGTACGTGGCCTATCCGCTGAGCCTACGGCACCTTGAAGACATGATGGCTGAGCGTGGCGTTTCGGTCGATCATTCGACTGTGCACCGCTGGGCCATCAAGCTGCTGCCGGTGCTGGAGAAAGCGTTTCGCCGCCGCAAACGGCCGGTGGGTAAGAGCTGGCGGATGGACGAAACATACATCCGTGTCAAGGGGGAATGGCGGTATCTTTACCGGGCCGTCGACAAGGACGGCAACACCATTGACTTTCTGCTGCGCGCCCATCGGGACAAGACTGCGGCCCGGCGTTACTTTGAGAAATCGATCGCCCAGAACGGTATGCCCGAGACGGTAACCATCGACAAAAGCGGCGCCAATCTCGCCGCGCTCGAGGCGATCAATGCCGATCGTGAAGCGCCCATCAGGATCCGCCAGTCCAAATATCTCAATAACCTGGTCGAGCAGGATCATCGGGCGATCAAGCGACGAACGCGGCCCATGCTGGGGTTCAAGACCTTTCGCTGTGCCCGGATCCTTCTGGCCGGCATTGAGATTATGCACATGATCGCCAAAGGACAGATGAAGTGTGTTCGCGGAGCCCATCCGTCCGCCGCTGATCAATTCTACGAGCTCGCAATGTAAGCAGTACTTCGCGAATCGATCTCGCTCGCTCTTTGATCCTTACTGCGACAAAGCCAACTGGATTCATGGACGAGTCCGCGATCGAGCGCCGGACGATACGAAAGGTCGTCTGGCGACTCATTCCCTTTCTGATGGTGTGTTATCTGCTTGCCTTTATCGACCGGGGCAACGTGGGCATGGCGTCCCTGCAGATGAATCACGACCTTGGCATGTCGGCGAAGGTGTTCGGCTTCGGCAGCAGCCTGTTCTTCATTTCCTACTTCTTTTGCGAAGTGCCGAGCAATCTCGCGCTGCAAAAGTACGGCGCGCGGATCTGGATCGCGCGGATCATGATCACATGGGGCATCGTGTCGGCGGCGACCGCGCTAGTGCATAACGCGACGTCGTTCTATGTCCTTCGCTTTCTGCTCGGCGCCGCCGAAGCGGGCTTCTTTCCCGGCGTGCTGCTGTACCTGTCGTACTGGATTCCGGCGTCGTATCGCGCTCGCATCGTCGCGACGTTCATGGTTGCGATTCCGGCCGCAAGCTTCATCGGCTCGCCGATTTCGGCGCTGCTCTTGCAGATGGACGGCTTCTGGGGGCTGCGCGGATGGCAATGGCTGTTCATTCTCGAAGGCATTCCGACCGTGCTGCTCGGCGTTGTGTGTCTGTTCGTGCTGTCCAACAAGCCCGAAAACGCGAAGTGGCTCGGCAACGACGAGCGCACGTGGCTCGTCGATGAGCTCGCTACCGGGCACAAGGCGCCGAAGAAGGTGCCGTCGCTGCCGCTCGCGCAACTGTTCCGCAATCGCTATGTGCTGTGTCTCGCGCTCGTCGATACGTGTGCGTCGGCGGCGGGCAGCACGCTGTCCGTGTGGCAGCCGCAACTGCTCAAGTCCTTTGGTTTGTCTGTCATGCAGACGGGCTTGGTGAACTCCGTGCCGTACGCGGTTGCTTCCGTCCTGATGGTCTACTGGGGACGTCGTTCGGATCGGCTGGGCGAACGCCGCTGGCACACCGTCGTGCCGATGCTGCTGATCGGCGTGGGTCTGTTCGCGACGTCGCTGAGCGGCTTGCTCCTCCCGACGATCTGCATGCTGTGCGCAGTGCTCGTCGGCGCCTACTCGTTCAAAGGTCCGTTCTGGGCGCTCGCCACGGACATGCTGTCGAATAGCGCCGTGGCAGCGGGTCTCGCGACGGTCAATGCGATCGCGAATCTGCTCGGCGGCGGACTGATGGTGAACGTCTACGGATGGGTGAAAGAGGCTACGGGTAGCTACGCGCTGGCACTCATGCCGCTCGCCATTCTTACGCTCGTGAGCGTCATGACGTTGCTGCTGCTGACGCGCAATCGATCGGCCGACCGTCTCGCCGGCAAGACGGAGACCATCTGAGCATGACGACCACGACGAGACGCGAATTTCTCCAGTTCACCGGCGCTGTGCTGACGTCGGCCGCGCTGCCGAAGCTGGCCGCTGCCGAAGAAACCTGGTCGAGCGGTACGGAACGGCCGGCGTTCAGGGTGCCGGAAGACACCATCGACTGTCACATGCATATCTACGACGACCGCTTCCCGATTGCGCCGGGCACGACGCTGCGTCCGCCGAATGCGACGGTCGCGCAATACCGGCTGCTGCAGACGCGCCTCGTCGTGAAGCGCAACGTGGTCGTCACGCCGTCGACGTACGGCACGGATAACCGCTGCACGCTGGAGGCCATCCGGAAGTTCGGCGGCAACGCGCGCGGCGTTGCCGTCATCGACAGCTCCGTGAGCGATGCGGAACTACAGAACCTGCATGAGGGCGGCATTCGCGCAATTCGCTTCAACCTGAGTTATCCGGGCGCGACGACACTCGACATGCTTGCGCCGCTCGCCGCACGCATTGCGAATCTCGGCTGGCATATCGAACTGGTGGTCCAGGGCGCGCGCTTGCCGGAACTCGAACGTCATCTGTCGGCGCTGCCTTGTCCGCTTGTCATCGACCATATCGCGCATGTTCCGCAACCCGGCGGGTTGTCGTCGGACGCGTTGCGCATCGCGCAGCGCCTGGTAGAAAAGGGCAAGACATGGATCACGTTGTCGGGGCCGTACGTCGACAGCAAGACGGGCGCGCCCGCTTACGAAGACGTCGCGCCTGTTGCGAAAGCGCTGATCGATATGGCGCCGGAGCGGATGCTATGGGGCACCGACTGGCCCCACCCGACGGAGAAGACTCACAAGCCGGATGACGCGAACCTGTTGGACATCATCGCGGGTTGGATTGGGCGGCGTGATTGGCAGCATCTGATATTCATCACTAACCCTACGAAGTTGTACGGATTCGTATAGCGCTCAGAAGACGCTGCGAACACGAGATCAACGTCGATACAACTTGTCGCAGCACGCATCGCTTGAGCGACCGCCGATGGTTTTCCCCCCTGTAGTTTGACGGCGGATCTCCTGTGAACGTCTGCTTGACACCGGCGGATTCAACCGGTCGATGCAACACACTGAAGACTGCGCAAGCGGCAGGGGTGTTGCACATGAAGCAGAGACGCCGGATTTATTACAGTGAGACGCAGAAAGCGCTGATGTGGGAACGTTGGCGCAACGGCGAATCTCTGCAGAAGATCGCCCAGCTCTTTGATCGTAACCACTCGTCGGTTCAGGGGATTCTGGCTGAGACAGGCGGGATCCAGCCGCCACAAAGGCACCGCTCTGGATTGGCGTTGACGCTGGAGGAGCGCGAAGAGATCTCGCGAGGGCTTGTGGCTGACGATTCGATCCAGTCAATTGCAAAACGACTTTCGCGAGCGCCTTCCACCATCTGTCGTGAGATCAAACGTAACAGCGGACCAGACGGTTACCGGGCGACCTACGCCGATCAGCTTGCATGGGATCGGGCACAGCGTCCCAAAGCCTGTAAACTGGTTGAGCACCGGATGCTGGCGCACATCGTGGCAGGCAAGCTCCAACTGCAGTGGTCACCGCAGCAGATTGCCGGATGGCTCAGGCGTGCATACCCAGACGACGAGGACTACCACGTGTCCCACGAGACCATCTATCGCAGTCTCTTCATACAGGCTCGTGGTGCCTTGAAGAAGGAATTGCTGGAACACTTGCGGCGCACCCGGGCCATGCGTCGTTCGCGCCACCATACGCAGAAAACTGACGATCACGGGAGAATTCGGGACACGGTATCGATCAGCGAACGCCCTGCGACCGTTGAAGACCGGGCGGTACCGGGCCACTGGGAAGGTGATCTGCTGTGCGGCAGCGGGAGCAGCCAGATTGCGACGCTGGTTGAGCGTCAGACACGCTATGTCATGCTGGTCAAGATAGCCAGCAAGGATAGCGAAACGGTCATCAATGCGCTCATCAAACATGCCAGTAAGTTGCCGCAGGAACTCTACAAATCGCTGACATGGGACCGGGGAACGGAAATGGCTGGGCACAAACGTTTCACCGTCGCCACTGATATCCAGGTCTACTTCTGCGACCCCCAGCATCCATGGCAACGTGGATCGAACGAAAATACAAACGGGCTGTTAAGGCAGTACTTCCCGAAAGGCACCGACCTGTCAGCGTATTCGCAGGCTAAGCTCAATGCCGTGGCAAGACGATTGAACGAGCGTCCGAGAAAGACACTGGGCTACGAAACGCCTGCCGAACGGTTCCAGCAAACCATTGCATCGACCGGTTGAATCCGCCACCCAGATCTTGTCGTTGCATCTGGCCACGCGCGAGCGGCTGTTCAGGGTCGCAAGTACTCGTTCGCTTTCCGTGGGACGAGTCATTCGCGACCACCGACCTGTGAATGACAGGAAAGCGCCCCATACCCGTCTGACCAGCACCGATCCTCGAATGACGGCATTGGCCGATGAAGGACCGTCCGTCTTTCACAATCGAACGTCCGGAAGCAGAGGCGGATTCAACGTCCGAATGGTCGCCCCCTTGGCCGCGGAAGCGAAAAAATTCGCATATTGACTGCTGGCCTCCCAAAGGCGCTCGCCATGACAAAGTCCTGGCACCATTGTACGACTGCCCAAAAAGGCACCCTCCTTCGAAATGTTCGCACCGTGTTGTCGCTTTTCTAGCACCGTTATGGGGCGTTTTAAGCAAAGACTAAAGAAGTTCTTCAACCGGTCGATAGCTTGATCAGGGGCTCTTCCCGCCGTGGGACCTGAACCAGAGGTCCGACGTTCCCTGCACGGAGAAACTCAGTGAAACGCCTGGCTTGCCGCACGTGGGACGAAAACTTTGCGATAGAGCGACCACGCCCATGAAACGCAACCTGTTCTTCCGGTTTCTCGGACGTCTCCGCGTCGGCCGAAAGCTGCTGCTGATTTATCTGCTCGACTTGAGCGCAGTCCTTTACATCAGCGGCATCCTGATCCGCGAAAAGTACATCGCAATTGACTTCTCCGACAAGGAGCTGATCGGGAATGCCTACGTCGCGGCCGTGCATGACGCGCTTATCGACTTCGCACTCGCGGGGGCTGGGCAGCCGCAGACTGCGGTCCAATTGAAGAGCACTGCTAGCAGACTCGACGACGCAGAGCGCCGCTTTGGCGCGAACATGCAAAGCGCAGTTATTAACGAACGGGTCCGCGATGCACTCGAAGCAAGTTCGGCGCCGCATGCGAGCGCATCGACGGTGGACCTCGGCCTCGACGCGACGCGCGCACTGGTGACACGGGTCGGTAACCAGTCGAACCTGATTCTGGATCCGGACCTGGACAGCTACTATTCAATGTCACTGTCGATTCTGCGCTACCCGGAGCTGCTCGGCGACGTCAACCGGATCGGCCGCCATCTGCACGATGCCGGCGCGAACCCTCACGCCGCATCGATGAGCCACGATGAGATGCGTACCCGCTACCTCGTGCTGGAGGGACAGCTCGACGCAGTATTGCAGGGGCTGCGCTCGGACTATGCGGAAGCTTCGGCCGCGAACGGCACACTGACCGGCACGATTGGACCGTCGGTCGAACGCATGCTCGCCGCCGTCGAAACGTATCGCCGCATGGCTGGAGCCGCAGTTGACGCTGGCGCGGATGCGGCCGCGCTGAACCGGCTCGATTCCGCACAGCAGCGCCTGGTAACGAGCGTAAGCGACGCGTGGAGTAACACCGGCAGCCAACTCGAAAGTCTTCTGCATAAGCGCGTGCGCGGCCTCTTTGAGCGAATGTGGCTGCACCTTGGAACGGCATTCTTTCTGCTATGCGCGATCCTGAGCATGGTGTACTTCGTCGCGCAGCAGATTTCCCGCCCCTTGCGCCAGCTGGCGCGCGTGATGGATACCGTGCGCCGCACAGGAGACCACTCGCTGCGCGCCAGGTGGCATAGTCAGGACGAGATCGGCCAGCTCGTGAGCGGCTTCAACGACATGCTCGCGCAGCTTGACCGCGAGCGCGTCGTGCAGAAGGAGCTTGCCGCGACAGCGCGTGCGTCGGCCGCGCAATACGCTCTTGTAGAGGCGACTCCAGTGCCGATGGTCGTGACGTCAATCCCGGGGCATGAGATCCTGCACGCAAACCGGCCAGCGCTTGCCTGGCTCAACGGCTGCACGGTAGACCCCTGGGGCTTCGGTCTCGACTCGGAGGTACGCGCGCGGTTTTTCCAGCAACTCTCGGACCGAGATGCCGTAGACGAATTCGAGGTGCGCTGGAAGGCCGGCAGCGAACCTACGTGGGCCATGCTGTCGGCGCGACGCCTCGACTTCCAGGGGCGCGACGCAGTATTGACTGCATTCACTCCAATCAACCAGATCAAGCTGATGGAGCAACGCCTCGAATTGTGGGGCAAGGTGTTCGAGGCATCATCCGAGGCGATTCTGATTCTGGATGAGCAACGACGGCTCGTCACTGCCAATGCATCGTTCTATCGAGCGACTGGATATTGCGCTGACGACGTGGCGGGCAAGAAGCCTGCTTTCCTCTTTGGAACGCAGGAGCAAGATGACATTTTTCCGGCCGTTATCGATTCTGTCGATCGCCTCAGCGCGTGGCATGGCGAAGCGCAGGTGCGAAGGCGGGCCGGCAACGACTATCCGGCATGGCTAATGGTGAGCGCGGTGCGCGACCGGCGGGCGAACCTGTCGCACTATATCTGCACGTTGATCGACATCACGGACCGCAAGAAGAGCGAGGCGCGCATTCAGTTTCTCGCCGAACATGACGTGCTAACGGAACTGCCGAACCGCGAGCTGTTCATCAAGCGCCTTGGCGTCGCACTCGGCAATGCGCGCCACTCCGGCCAACGCGTCGGCGTGCTCTTCATTGATCTGGACCGGTTCAAGAACATCAATGATTCGCTTGGCCATCACATCGGCGACAACCTGTTGCGCTCGGTCGCGCGGCGCCTTCTGCAAGCCGTGCGCAGCAATGACACCGTCAGCCGCCTCGGTGGCGACGAGTTCACGGTAATCCTCAACGGTGTCAGCAATGTGGCGGATGTTACCCGTGCGATCGAGGATCGTCTGTTGCCGCTCGTTCGTCAGCCGCATGAACTAGGCGGCGCCGCATTGCCGGTGTCATGCAGTGTCGGCGTGGCACTTTTCCCGGACGATGGCGAGGACATCGATACCCTGATGCAGAACGCCGACGCCGCGATGTACCAGGCGAAGGCCGCGGGACGTAACCTCGTCAAGTTCTTCGCACCTGATATGGCCGAACGCGCGCGCTACCGGTTGACGCTCGAAGCGTGCCTGCGCACGGCGATCACCAGGCAGGAGTTCCGGCTTGCGTACCAGCCGTGTGTCGATGCCCGCACGGGCGAACCGGTTGCCGTTGAGGGGCTCTTGCGCTGGAACAGCCCGCAGATCGGCACGGTGTCGCCTGCGCAGTTTATTCCGGTCGCCGAAGACACACGACTCATCATTCCGATCGGTGCCTGGGTAATCGACGAAGCATGCCGACAGGTCGCCGCGTGGGACGCTGGCGGGCTGATGCATTTGCGCGTCTCGATCAACGTGTCTGCGATCCAGCTGCGCGATCCAGACTTGATAAGCTCGCTCGCAGACAGTCTCGAGCGGTACGGCGTGGCTCCCGATCGGCTCGAACTCGAGATCACTGAGACGGTGTTGATGGACAACGCGGAGAACTATCTCACCACGATCCAGGCGATCCGCAAGCTTGGAGTAAAGCTATCCCTCGACGATTTCGGTATCGGTTACTCAAGCCTCAGCTATCTGAACCGATTTCCGCTTGATCGCCTCAAGATCGACCGCGCGTTCGTGCAAGACATGCTCGATGCGCCGGCCGACCTCGCAATTATTCGGGCAATCATCGAGCTCGGCCACGAACTGGGCCTCCGAGTGGTCGCCGAAGGAGTCGAGAGCGAGCATCAGGCTCAGATCCTGCGAAACATTGGTTGCGACGAACTGCAAGGTTTCCTCTTCTCGAAAGCATTGTCGCCTACCGAATTGCGGTCCTGGAGTAGCGTACGCAAGGTGGCTTGAGCGCCGCAGTAGCTTTCTTTCGCGCGATAGTATTCTCCGGGGCTGGAGCGGCCGAGCATGATCATAACTGGCTGCACTCGGACCCTCAAGCGACCTCCGAAAAACCTCGACCAACGGCGGAAATTAACGGATGAACCGTCATTCATTGGATACCGTCGACCGTCCTTCTGTGGCCGGTTGCACTCACAAGGCTGCGACGCCGCTAAACTGCCTTAGGCGCAGCGAATGCTTCTGAACGTCGGCTTATGGTGCTGACGGGTGAACGCGTACAGTCGGCCATCATCAGCCTTTCGTCCGTGCGTGAGAAGAGACATACGAAGGTCGGCTTCATATCCGACAACGGCCCGTTGCGCTCGAGAGGCTACCGCTGCATCGCGAGTCTAATCGAACATCTCGGCTAAAGATCGAGCACCAGTACCTTGCTTCTCGCGCGCGATACGCAGGCCGTCAGGAATTCGGCAGCGATACGTGTGCAACCCATCCGGCCTGCTAGACTGGAAGTTCCCCTGCAGCCATGGAGAGAGACATGACGACCGTCTACGTTGTGAAGACTGGCGAGAACTTCCTCTGCACCGCAGAGGACGGCGATATCGGCATGGCACCGGAGATTAAGGAAGCCACGTCCTTTCTCTCGTATGAGGATGCGAACAAAGTCGCGAACGAGCACGCCGACCCCGGATACGAAATCGTGGCCGTCAACATCACGAGACGCTGATGAGGAGTCCGCTCCCAGGCGCTCAGTGAACGAGGGCTAGCAATTCAGGAGGCGCCATGCGATATGGTGCCCCGGCCCGCTGCGTCCAAAATCACCTGAGAATGGGCTGCACTGTGCATCAAGATTCGCACGACGCGGTCGATGCGCACATTGAACGTTCGGCGTTAGCATGGACCGCAATCCCGTTTTCCACGAACGCTCAAGAGTTCGGAGTGTCGCCGCGCACCATGACGCCGGCAAACGGATTGATGATCACGTAGTGCTGGCCGACGAGCCACGCAAAGAGCGCGCGCAGCACGGCGAGCGCATACGCGGCGAGCGGACCGTCTGGCCGCGTGCGAACGCCCGCTATTCGGCGGAATCGCGCGGCTGTGGCCGGCCCGGCCGGCGCGGCCGTCGCAGCAACGCCCGGTACGCGATCGCATCGTCGGTCGTGAGCGAGAGAGCGGGACGATTGTAGAAACTGCGTCGCGGGTGCGAAGCAGTGATTGCACGCGGCAGGCGCTTCTGTACAGCCCCGAACGCTAGACGCCGAAGTGCCAGCAAACTATCTTGAAGGCGTTCTGGGCGGCTTACCGCACCGGGAACATTGGTTTTTTCCAGAAGGATGAACTGCATCAAGCTGTTTCTGTGCGGGGACGTGATGTTGGGACGCGGTATCGATCAGATACTGCCGCATCCGAACCTGCCTCATCTCTTCGAACCCCATATGCGTTCGGCGAGAGGCTATGTGCGCCTCGCTGAAGCGAAAACCGGCTCGTTACCGGAGTGTGTCCCGTTCAGCTACGTGTGGGGCGATGCGCTGCTCGAACTGGAGCGCATGAGTCCTGCCACGCGCCTCATCAACCTCGAGACGGCCGTCACATCCAGCGAGGACGCATGGCCCGGAAAGGGCATCCACTACCGCATGCATCCCGCCAACGCGCCCGTCTTGAGCGCCGCGAAAATCGACTGCTGCGCGCTCGCGAATAATCATGTGCTCGATTGGGGCTTTCGCGGGTTGACGGAAACTCTGAATGCCTTGCGTTCAGCCGGCATTCATACGGCTGGCGCGGGGCAGGACGACGTCGAGGCCGCCGCGCCTGCCTTGATCGAACTGGCGGGCGGCGGCAGAGTGATGATCTTCGCCTTTGCCACGGAATGCAGCGGCGTGGGCGCGGACTGGGCCGCCGGTTGGGGCCGAGCCGGCGTGAACCGGCTCCCTGATCTTTCGGCTGACACCGTATGCACGATCGCGGCGCAGGTGCGAGCGGTCAGGCAGGCAGCCGACATTGTCATCGTCTCGATCCATTGGGGCGAGAACTTCGATTTCGACATACCTGCTTCGCAGCGATACTTCGCGCACGAACTCATCGATTCGGCGGGCGTGGATCTCGTACACGGCCATTCGTCGCATCACGTGAAGGGCATCGAGCTGTATCGAGGCAAACTCGTCCTGTACGGCGCCGGGGACTTCATCAACGACTATGAAGGTATCGGCGGTCAGGTAGCGTTTCGCAGCGACCTTGCGCTGATGTATTTTCCAACGCTCGACCTTGAAACGGGCACGCTGACCGAACTGTCGATGACGCCGACGCAGACACGCCACTTCCAGATCAACCGGGCGCCTGAAGAAGGCATTCGATGGTTACACGAAACGCTGAATCGGGAGAGTCAGCCATTGGGCGCCACTGTGGAGCGCCGCGCTAACGACACGCTCGTGCTGCGTTCGGGCGCTTAGGCGCCGAGATAACGCTTGAACCACTGCACCGCGTACCGTGAAACGGCTTCCAGTGTGCCGGGTTCTTCGAACAGGTGGGTGGCGCCGGGGACGATCACAAGATCCTTCGGACATTCGAGCAGAGCGAAGGCCTCCCGGTTGACTTCGATGACATTGACGTCGAGCCCGCCTACCACGAGCAACGTAGGCGCCTGCGCCGCGGCGAGGACGTCGCGTCCGGCGAGATCGGGCCTGCCGCCTCGCGAAACGATCGCCTCAACCGGGACCGACGACACGTGCGCCGCGCGGATCGCCGCAGCCGCGCCCGTGCTCGCGCCGAAGTAGCCGAAAGAGAGGCGTGTCGTCTGCTTCGCCGCGATCCAGGCCGTTGCTTGCGCGAGACGCATCGCCAGCAGCTTGATGTCGAAGCGGGCAGCGGGACCGGTGTCTTCCTGCTCGGAGAGCAAGTCCATCAGCAGCGTTCCGATCTTGGCCCGATTGAGTTCGGTGGCCACGTACTGGTTACGAGGGCTGAATCGTGAACTGCCGCTGCCGTGCGCGAGTAGAACCAGTGATTGAGCGTCCTGTGGCAGCGCGAGTGTGCCCATCAGGGAGGCGTCCTCCACCGGAATGGTGACTTCCTGCAATTGGAGCCTAGGTTCCATGACATCCTCAAACCGGGTGGGGCATTTCCGACCCGATACGCGACGCGCTGGCCGTCGGCGGGCGCGCTGTTGCTGAGCAAGACACTAGATTGCGCGGCAGGCTTCCGCGCATCTCCGGCACGCATCGCTGCATGTTCCGCAGTGCTCGGGTACGTGCCGCGCACATTCATCGGCGCACTCGTCACAGATCCGTGCGCAGAGTTCGCAAAACTCGGGTGCGAAATGGCTTTGTCGAGCCAAGGCCGCAGATGTGAGGCGGCATAGCGAAGCGCAATCGGCGTTGAGGCGAATACATTTGGCCATGTTAACCCGGCCCGGTTCATCGAGGCAGGCGGATGCGCAGCGATCGCAGGCAGCGGCACAAGCATCGCAGGCTTCAATAGACGGCTGATAGATTTCGGGGTTCATCGACGAAGCTCCAGCTTGAATAGAGTTGTTCGGCGTCCGCCGCGTGCTCTCCTCGAAGGCAAGGCGCAACGTGTTGCGATAACTTCAGGGCCGACCAGCGCGGCTCTCATAGCAGCGTAGTCGCTCGTGTCGGTGCCGTAAAGCGAAGCTACGAGCCGGATTCCTCGCGAATAGCTTCGTTAAACGTTTCGAGTTTGATTCGCTGTACCGGTTCGCCGCGGTTCCGGAAGAGATTCTTCGAGACAAGGTGAAAACTGAGGCACTAATCTCCCAGGTCGACGCTTTCCGCGATGGCCGCTCGGTGATCGACATTCGTCTCAACCGAAGCGGTCCCAGTGCGGCCAACTTTCCTTGGACCAACGGCGATAGCAAATGAGTGCAACCATCGCAACGGTTGCCGCCTGCTCCAGTGGAGCGGTGGCCGTTCTATCCTTGAAAGCTGCCGCTCAGTCTGCGCCTGCTCGAGGGGCGGCTCAGGGTCGTGAGATGCCCGTGGTTCAAGTCCAGTTCTGACGGCGCTCTGCACCGTCGCAAGCGGAGCGTTGTGCCGGTCTCCGCGCTCGCACGACCGTGCTACGATCGCACGAAAGAACGCCGATGGCTGCCGCAGTGACCGAAGAGCGTTGGACGGCGTTCCGTGACCCACCGGAGAGAAGAATGAGTACGGGGAGCGGTTCTATGGGGTTCTGGGGGTTTTCGATCGAGGTCTGGGATCGCCTGTGCGTGATCGGATTCTGGGTGACCGCGATAACGGGCGGAGTCGCGGTTTTCGGCGGCCTGTTCACAGCCGTCATCGGTCACAAGATATCGGACGTGACGCAGGCCCAGTCTCAGGCACAAATCGCGGCGGCAAACGCCCGTAGCGCGGAAGCGCACGCTCGAAGCAGCGAAGCCGAACTCAAATTAGAGGAGTTGCGCCGGCAGGTGGGTCACCGGCAACTCCAACGTGACGCGTTTCTAGAAGAGCTTCGAGGGCAACCGTCCGAACCCGTTGAAATTATGTACCTCCGGGACGACCCTGAATGCTTCGACGTGGCTCAGCAGATAGCGAGAGCGCTTGAGGCTGCCGGGTGGAGGATAACCGGCCTGGCGCCGATCCCGGTCCCAAGGTCCAACACGGACCCCATCGCGATGTCCGTGGATGGTCAGCCGTCGGGCGTGACGATCGTCACGGCGTCGATGACCGAAGCCGAATTGCAGGCTATGGAGATGCAGGCAATGAGGCAAGCGGGTTGGGCCCACACGCCGTTCACGGTTCTGGCCTCGGCTGTACTTCGTGGTCTGGGTGCAGTTTCCTCGAGCGCAGCCGGTCCGCATGCTCCAAGCGCCGGCACGTTGCGCGTGGTCGTCGCGCCTCGATGAGTCGAACCAACGCCGATCTGATGCGTGGGTTTTAGTATGGGTAACTGAACGGCAGCTTTGCGCAAATTCGAATGGCGGCAACGGGTCGGGCGCTGCCGATCGCGGGCGCGCGGCGTTCGGGTTGCGGATACCGTTCGGATCGGGCAGCACGCGGCCATTAGGAGTCGATCAAAGCGATAGAGTGAGCGACCGATAATCGCGCTGCTGCGGACATTGAAATCACGCGAAGTCAATGACGATGGTGGCGATGCTTGTGTGTTACGGGTTCACGCTTATGTGGGGGTATGTGGTTCCTGCCCGTCCCACGGGAAGTCATGAACGTGCTGATGGTGCTCGTCATGGCGACCTCGGTGGTTTGGTTCCGGTGTCTCGTGCGTGTGAGCGTGCTCGTGGCGCTCCCGCAAATGTAGCCAGGTCGCTCCGAACACCGCTTCCACTTCGCGGCCGCGTTGCGGGACTGCTACTCAGGTGAGCTTTTTACCCCAGGGCGCCGACCGCCTATGTATTGTGTCACGACATCGCGAGTGTCGCTCGGCCCGGATCAGGCGACAGGCAAGATTGTCGATCGCACCGTGGAGTTTGGCCAGTCTTCAGCGGTTGCGCTTTTTCGTGAAGCGGTGTACCAGGCGCTGGGCGATCTGCTGCCTGCTTCATATTGAACGTATGGGGGCGTTCGGGCCGAGTAATATTGGCTGCGTGTTCGAACCCTGCTCGCGCCTCGCATCCCCGCAACTAAAAAGTGATCGCGCCCGATCTTCGATTCAGGAGATCGTGTACCTGATCTGCGGGCCACCCTTATATCACGTTTTGGCCAGTTCCAGTATCCGGTCGCGATTACGATCGAACGCCGCGAGCAGGTCGGTTTCCTCCCTACGGATTCCGGGGTTGAGCTTCGTCAGCATTTGACCATCGACGAGAAACGCGATCTCGCGAGAATTGTCGTAGCCCCAGAAACATACACGATGCCTGGGAGGTGTCATAAGAGCGACTGGGATTTGGGAAGCTGAGCACGATCTTGCTTTTTGCCATCTAATCTCTCGAAGAGACGTAGCGCCACTTCGCGGCGTTGATATCGATGCGCGCATCATCGTCGAGCCGCTTCTGGGCGCGGTCGGACTCCGCCTGCCGCAAGGCTTCGACGCGAGCTTTCTGGGTCGCCACATAGTCTTGCGGTCTGGCCGACATGATCGGGCTCATTGGGGTTCGCTTCAGCATCTGGACGCCTGCAAAAAGAGCGTGCAACTTCAAGGCAGTGGCCTGAGGCCAGAAAGCACGCTTGAGCACGGCGACGCGCCACATCAAGGTCGCAATGCTCATTCGCGTGCGAGATTCAACGCGTATTCCCGCCGGTACTGGCGAGCCGGACACGAGTGGCGAGTCGATGAAAGCCGCTTGCGCGCTCAAGTTGGCTATCCGAGAGTGCGCCGCATGGCGCGACAAAGCAAGAACAATCGGCAAACCGGCGGCTGGGTGCATGAAGAGAGCAGGCACTATCAGCAAACTTGCGCAATATCAGCAAACTTGTGCACTTACCCCTTAAGGTGTGTGATCGGGTCTTTTAAATAGATCGCGACAGTAATTAAAAATGCGCCCAGAATGAGTCGCAGAGCGGCCCCTTCCGTGGGCGCCTAAATGGGGAGCGAAATGGCAAAAGGTCAACTGCGTAGTAATCGCGAGGCAAAGAAGCCTAAACAACCTAAAAATTTACCATCTCCCGGAGCAGGTCTGTTCAAGACGTCTACCCCGAAGACTTCTGTGTCGAGCGGCGTGACGAAGAAGTAACCGACACGCGCATGTGAGGCGCGGTCGTTTCACTTTGCTTGTGCGCACTTTCGACGAAGGTGTAGCAGCGGCCCGGTAGAAAGAGCGTCATTGCAATTCGGGCTGCACCTTGTTGCCTCTAATTGCTGATCGTTTTCAGCGCGTGTCTGAGTCGTGACCGATTGCCGCCCCGGTTCGTGCTGTCGCGGTGGGCTTTCCTTTTGGGGGCGAAATGGTGAGCAAGTTTGTTCGCGGCGAAACGCAATGAGCGCGCCGCAACGTTTAACCGTGCGGCACCAGAGCGTCTACCACTACTGGGAGCCAGTGCGCTTCGGCGAGCATCGCATGATGTTCCGCCCGCGTGCGAGTCATGATCTGCGGCTTCTCACCGCGCAGTTGCTGATCACGCCCACACCTGAACGGCTGTATTGGTTGCACGATGTCTTCGACAACTCGGTCGCAGTCGCCACGTTTTCGGTCGAAGCATCCGAGCTGCTCTTCAGAAGCGAGGTGACGCTCGAACATTACGAGGCGCCGCTGCCTGACTATTCGCTGGAAGCCTATGCGTCGACCTGGCCCTTCGCGTATACGAGCGAGGAAGCCTCTGATCTGGTGAACGCGCGAAGCCGACAGTTTCCGAACGACGATGTCGACCTGTGGGCGCGACGCTTTATCGACCCCGGCGGCACGACGGGCACGATGACGTTGTTGCGCAGCATGACGCTCGAGATCAAGAACAACTTCATGTACGTGCGGCGCGTCGAGAAGGGCGTCAATCGTCCTGCCGACACGCTACGCCTGCGCAGCGGCAGTTGCCGCGATTTCGCGGTGCTGATGATGGATGCCGTCCGCTCGCTTGGCCTCGCGGCCCGGTTCGTCAGTGGCTATATCTTCGTGCCGGACCACGACACCACCCTGGGCGGCGGCGCGACCCACGCATGGCTGCAGATCTATCTTCCCGGTGCAGGCTGGGTCGATTTCGATCCGACCAACAGCATCGTCGGCAACCGGCATCTGATTCGTGTGGCGGTAGCGTGGAATCACGATCAGGCGCTGCCGCTCTGGGGCACATGGCACGGCGCGATGCATTCGTTCCGCAGTCTTGAGGTCGACGTGAGCGTGACCGAAGACGCCTGAGCGCTCAGCGCGTTACGACTTTATCAATGGAAGGATGGTCAGATGAAACTTCGCGTGGGCTATGAACTGATCTACGAGTGCGCGCAGCCGACACCAATGATGTTGATGTTGAACACGCATTTTTCCCGCGTGCAGGATGTCCTGTCTGCCGATCTGCTGGTGGTCGATCCGCCGGTGGCGATCACGCAGTATCGCGATAGCTTCGGCAATCTGTGCAGCCGCATCGTCGCGCCGCAGGGGCTGATTTCGCTCTCCACCACCGCGCTGCTCAACGTCTCCGATCAACCCGAGACGCGCGAGCCGTTCGACTATCAGCATGCCGTCGAAACGCTTCCGGATGAATGTCTGGTGTTCCTGCTCGGCAGCCGCTATTGCGAAACCGATCTGCTGTCCGACATTGCCTGGAAACTGTTTTCCAATACGCCTCCGGGCCGCCACCGGGTGCAGGCGATTTGCGACTACGTGCATCGCCATGTCACGTTCGGATACGAATTTGCACGGCCGACCAAGACCGCGTTTCAGGCGTGGCAGGAACGCAAGGGCGTGTGTCGCGACTTCGCTCATCTGGCCGTGGCGCTATGCCGCGCGATGAATATTCCGGCGCGCTACTGCACGGGCTACATCAGTGACGTCGGTGTGCCGCCGCCGTGGAGCACGATGGATTTCGCGGCATGGTTCGAAGCCTATGTGGGCGGCTCCTGGCAGACCTTCGATCCGCGCAACAACGTGCCGCGTATCGGTCGTGTGCTGATGGCGCGCGGCCGCGATGCCGCCGACGTTGCGATCAGCAACACATTCGGTCCGACGAAGCTCATCAAATTTGACGTCCACTGCGCGCCTGAATGATGACGAGTGGTCATTCGTTGGTGGTGTCGTAGAGGACGGGTTTGGGTCGGGATGCATCAGATGCATCAGGCAGCGGTCGGCCACCTGCGGTCATACATCGGCCGTAGACGCCAGACATTCGATGGGCTGTAGCGGTCTCGATAACGGACATTCCTGGTGAGTGCGGATCGCATAGGGACGCGCGTCCACATCTGAGAACAGCCGATTTGAGCCGCCTCATGCGCCGTTCGCGACCGCCTGCACCTCGCGCGCATACTGCGTGGGCGGCCGACCGACGTGCCGCGTGAAGGCGACGCTGAAGGTGCTGGCTGAACTGTAGCCGATGCGCTGCGCAATCTCGGCGATGCGGCCTTCATTGCGACGCAGCAGGTCCTTCGCGAGTGCCATGCGCCAAGTGAGCAGGTATTCCATCGGCGCGATGCCGACCGTGCGACTGAAGCGCTCGAAAAAGGCCGAGCGCGAGAGTGCGGCCTCCTTCGCGAGTTCAGCAACGGTCCAGGCGCGTGTCGGATGTTCGTGCATCCCGCGGATCGCGGCCGCGAGGCGGCCATCGGAAAGCCCGCGCACCAGGCCCGGCGACGCATTAGTCTGTGCCGCGGACCGCAGCGCTTCGATGAGCAGCACTTCCAGCAGTCGTGCGAGCACGACCTCGCGCGCGGGCCGCTGCTCCCGTGTTTCCTCTCGCACCAGTTGCACGAGCGTGGCCAGCCGCTGTTCGCCGCGCACATGCACGAGTTGCGGGAGCAGCGAGACCAGCAGCGATGCATCCGGTGAGCCGAAACTGCAGTGGCCGGCCACCATGCGCGCGTCGATGGGGCGATCGGGGTCGCCGATTCTGAATTCGCCGTCGCCCAGCGCGGCGGGCGGCCGCGTCTCGACGCCCGGCGATGGCGGCTCGAGGCTCGACATCGCTACGCCGTAAGCCGCCGGAATCAGGACAAAGTCGCCTGACAGGAGCTCGATGGCCTCATGTCCGTCGATCGCGATGCGGCAGCCGCCCTCGAGAATCACGCAATAGAACGGCTGGCCGGCGACCGAGCGGCAAATGTGCCAGGGACTTGCGCCGTGGACGAGCTTGGAGAACCGGGCGCCCGGCTGCAGCAGCGTCACGACTTCGGCCAACGGGTCGATCACCGCCGGACTCCTGCAAATGAAATTCGGATGATCGATTGTAGCAAGTACGGCCTTGGCGATCTATCGTACGGACACCTTGCCCACAGGAGTCCCCATGAAAACCGTACTGATCACCGGCTGCTCTTCCGGATTCGGCCTTGAGATCGCCCGTTACTTCCTCGCGCGCGACTGGCACGTCATCGCCACAATGCGCATGCCGCGCGCGGATGTGCTGCCGCCCGCCGACGGTCTGCGCGTGCTTGCGCTCGACATCACGGACCCGGACAGCATTCGCGCGACTGTCGAGGCCGCAGGGCCGATCGACGTCCTCGTCAACAACGCGGGGTTCGGCGCGGCGTCCCCGGCCGAATTAACCCCGATCGCCACGGTACGCGAAATTTTTGAAACCAACGCTTTCGGCACGATCGCATTGACGCAAGCGGTGCTGCCCCAATTCCGCCAGCGCAGGGCCGGTGTGATCGTGAACGTCACGTCGAGCGTGACGCTGAAGGCCCTGCCCCTGATTGCCGCATACCGTGCGAGCAAGGCGGCGGTGAACGCATTCACCGAATCGATGGCGCTGGAACTCGAGCAGTTCGGCGTACGGGTGCGGCTGGTGCTGCCGGGACGTGCGCCCGAAACCCGCTTCGGAGACAACGCGCGCGCCCACATGCATGGCCTCGACCACGAAGCCTATGCGGACCTTGTCAAGGACGTTTTCGCGCGGATGCTGGATGCGTCTGCCCCGACCACCCGGGCGCAGGACGTCGCCGAAGCGGTGTGGCGCGCAGCGACCGATCCGTCGGCGCCGATGCGCCTCCCGGCCGGCGCCGATGCCGAAGCCTGGGCGGCCGAGACTCACTAACCCGCCAGCTGCATCGCGCTGAGCTGAACTGAAAAACGGAACTGGCTTTTGCGCGCTAAAGCGCAACACCACAAGGAGATTGCCATGCAGGACAAACCCGTCGCCCTGGTCACCGGGGCCAATCAAGGCATCGGCCTTCAGATCGCCAAGGATCTCGCGGCACACGGCTTCACTGTGCTGGTCGGGTCGCGCAATCTCGAGCGCGGCGAGGCTGCGGCCAAGGAGGTGGGGCCGGACGGCCACGCGCTCCAGCTCGACGTGACGGATCAGGCTTCGGTCACAGCCGCGGCGGAGCGCGTAAGCAACGCGTTCGGCCGCCTCGACGTGCTCATCCAGAACGCCGCCATTTCGAACACGAAAAAGCGATCCGGTCAGTCCGTCGAGGAGTACGCGAAAACGACCCGCCCGGGCAACGTGTCCCTCGATGAGATGCGCGCGGTGTGGGACACCAACGTGTTCGGCGTGCTCGCCGTTTATCAGGCGATGCTGCCGCTTCTGCGCGCGACGCCGGGCGCCCGCATCGTCAACGTGTCGAGCGGCGTTGGGTCGCTAACGACGAACTCGGACCCGGCCTTCGCCTACCGTGCGATCTTCGGCCCCGTCTATCCGGCGTCCAAAACGGCTCTCAATGCCTTGACGGTCGCCATGGCGATCGAGCTGGAACCGCACGGGATCAAGGTCAACGCTGTCTCCCCGGGCTTTACCAAAACGAACCTCAACGGCTATTTGGGCACCGAGACCATCGAGGAAGGCGCTCGCGAAGCGGTGCGCGTCGCGCTGCTGGGCCCGGACAGCCCAACAGGGACGTTCACGCGCTGGGAGAATGAAACGATCCCGTGGTGAGGGAGTCGCGGGCGATCGGAGGGATGGATGGATCAGGCCAGGGCGGTTGCAAATCGGCCGTTCGCCTGAACAATCGGTCACTGCGCTGCGTTTGGCCGTCATCGGATTGATGTCGGCTGAGGGCCACTCGGCAAATTCGATGAGGCGACTGGCAGTTGCACCTCGGAAGCAGCCGTTGCTGTGGCGCGAGTTCGAGCGGCGGCTCGGGGTCGAACTGAGCCGCCCACTGAGGGAGCGGGTGCGGCAATACTGGTCATCCGGCGTGCCGTCGCCACTCTTCGACAATTCAGGGAGACGCTGCAGGCGCCGAACACGTCGGCTGCCGAAGACGGCGCAGAGGTCGCGACGCCGCCAAAGAATCCACGCCGCCACTTCCCTGTCGCGCTTACGGGCCTAGTTGCCAGCGCAGGAGTGGGTGGGTCGCGCCGGCAGGCATGACCCATACTCCATTCGGCCCGAAGTCGTAGCCCACGAAACTGGACGGCACTCCCATCTGCGCGGTGGTGAGACCTTGTGCAAAGCCTACCGTGCCACCGTAGCCGACACTCACGACCGGGATCGTGGTACCGGTAGTTTGCGTATCCCAGAAGACGTCGCTCGCGATGAAGTTGGACAGGATGTTTACGGCCGCGACGCCGCCTCTCCCGTCGGGCGCCTGGAGATGGCCGGTAGCGAAGGACTGTTCGATATAGCCCAGATTTTCGCCGACGAGCCCGCCGACCGCGCCTTGCTGGGCGGTGACGGACCCTGTTGCATACGATTGGGAAACGAATCCGTCAAGTTGACCGACCAGGCCGCCCGCTGTACCGCCGTTCGCCGCTACGTTACCCGTCGCGAACGACTGCCGGATGTTCCCAGAGTCTGCCCCGATGAGGCCGCCGGTATAGGCAGAAAGCGTACTGATATCGGTGCTGCTCGATGAGCGATAGGTCAAGCCTCGCGAGTTCCCGATCAAACCGCCCGCGTTTACGCTGATCCCGGCAAGCGGAAGGTCAATCAGACCGCTGCTGTGAACCGACGCAACGATGCCAAGACTGCTGCCCGCGAGGATTCCGTAGTAGCCCAGGGTCGCAGGGCCAGCGATCGTCCCTTGCACATTCAGGTCGCGCACGATGCCCGTCGTCCCAATAGCAGAGAAAAGCCCGCCAGGCGGCGCGAAGTCGGAAAAGGGTGCGTTGAGCAAAAGGTTCGATATCGTGTGTCCGAGCCCGTCGAATTGTCCGTTGAAGTAGCTGTACGTTAGAGCGTTGGAAGGAAAACCCCCTATCGGTGCATTGAACGTCCCGGGCGGCGGCGCCGCGTTCAGGTCTTTGCCTAGCGCGTAGTTCCCCGAGAGATCGAGGTTTATGTTGTCGAGATCCGCTAGCGAGTTGGCAAGCTTGTAAGGTGTGTACTGACTGACAGGGCCGCCAAACGCCGATGCTACCCAGTCCGGATTTGTCATCACAACCCCGGGACGGTTGCCGCCATTCATGTCGAAATACGTGCTGACCAGACCTTTGCTACCCGACCAGTCGATGACGCCCTCGTTCGCGACGCTGCCCTGGTTATCGATGCCCGACGCGTCCGCTCTCAGGCTTAGATTGCCGCTGCCGGTGTTGCGAATCGTCGTTTGCGGACCGATGGCCACGTGGCGAAAAGCGACCAGCGAAAGCGACGCGGAACTATTCCAGTCGAGGTTCGATAGCACGCTCATGTCGCCGCTCGCGCCATCCGTGCCGGTCGCGCTTGCGTAGACCGATGTGCCATTGTTCAGACTGCGCATGAAAGCGCGCGCCGTGGTGTGATCGACGGTGAAGCCTGGTGTGGCGACGTTCCACAGCCCCGCCTGAACCGCTGCATCGTGCCCGAACGTCAGGGCGGCGGCGAGCGTATCGACGGTGCCGCCGCTGCCATCAACGTTCGTTGCAGCGACGGTTCCCTGCTGCGTGACGTGACCCTTGTCGGCAACCAGCCAGATGTGACCATCGCGCGTGGCCGTGCCCGTTGCGCGGATGCGCGAGCCGCCGCCTGCAAGGGCATAGATATTGCCGTCGGCCGCTTCGAGATTGATCTGCGCGGCCAGCGTCGTGCCCCGATCGATCACGGTGCCCGTGTTGCCTGTCTGCACGAATAGCTGCCTGGCGCTCGACGAATCGGACAGCAGCACCTCTTTCCCGACCACGTATTCGGCGGTGCCGTTCGGTGCGCTTACCACGCCGTCATTCAGCACGACGTCGCGTGCGATCAGGAAAACATCGCTACCGCTGGAACTGATCTTGCCAAGATTCACCACCTTGCCATTCGACGTACCGGAGAACGTGAGCGTCCCACCGTTCATGAAAGCGGTATCCGGCAGATCGAGCGTCGAAGCCACGAAACGTCCGCCCGTGCTGATGACGCCGCTGCGGCCCACCACGATGCCCTGCGGGTTGATCAGATACACACTGCCCGTTGCATTCAGACTGCCGAGAAGCACGGAAGGCGCACTGGCCGTCACGCGATTGAGCGTTGCGCCCGAACCGTTGTTGAACGTGACGGTGTTGCCTCTGCCGATCGAGAAGCTGGTCCAGTCGATCACGCCGCGAGTCGAGCCTGGTTGCGTGACGGTGAGCGCATCGCACTGACTGGCGATAGTTCCCGTGCCGGCGACATAGTGGCCACCCTTCGGCAGAACGCCACTGGCAGACGCTGCATGCGGCAAAGACAATCCGGCGAGCAACACAGCGATGAGCGGCGCGACATGCTGAGACGGTTGCCGGCGACGGAGCACGCGAAGTACCGGACAACCTGATGACAAAAGTGTCATATGTCCCCCTTTCGCGGATCAATCAGCGCAGCCCGAAAAACCGGTCGACATCAGCACCGACGACTGGCGCCTCGCCGCTCGGCGCAGGTTCAGCGTCAAGCCCGAGCCGTTATCGAACCCCACGACCTGAACCGCATTAGTCGTATCGCGGACGCATGCCGATATCTCCGCGTTTCGCGACATAATTTCTGTGCGCTTGTGGCCACATTTCGCGATGGTGAATAAGCGCGATGCGCACGTCTCCTGCTCCGTTCTGGCCGGGGCGGGCCTGGCGAAGGCGGTGCAGGCCGCGCCCAAAATCGGCGCGCGTCACTCTGCCACGGCTATCGTAAGACCGAGTGCGGCCAATAATTGCCATTCGCGCAACACAGACTGCCGTCATTCCAATGGCTGGTTCACTTCGTTAGCCGCCGTTGGGACTGCGGCGCGATCAGCGACATTCGCAACGATGGTTCAGGATGCCTAGTCGGGCAGTGCTGGAGCTGGCGCGGGCATCGCGCGACCTCTTGCGCCTGTATGCGGGAACCGATCCTGGCGCGCACCACGTCAAAGCGGACGCCCGGCACGTCCTAACTCCGTCCGAGGCGTTGAACTGCTGGGCACGCCATTAATTTCTGTCCTTGTGATTCCGTATCGCCGCTAGAAGTTTGAACCGCGAAGAAGTCGAAAGCCGACGGGGGTCGGGCGCTGCGCGCCCGCCAAACCACGAAAGGAAGGACGGGAAAAAGACAATACGACAATATCCGTCGGGTAACATTCCTTCCTGAGGCAACACGACATGACGCAATCATTGTCGGCGTTCAATGCGGCAGTGGCGACGCCTGGCTCCAGGCGACTGGATGTCAACGCGGCGGTGCGGACCGCCGTTTGTCAAAGTCCGACGGGTTAGCATTTCGAGCGCGTTCCCTCGGCGGAGGGAGCTGAGATTGGCGTGTGAGCACACCGAAGCCATCAGTCGCCATGCAGGATCGCGGCGATGCCTTGCGGCGCGAGTGCGCGTTCTATCGCTAGCACGCCGCCGCCGATTGCGCCGGCGTACTGGTTGAGTGCCGTGTTTTCGATCAACAGACTGCGGGTCGCAAGCGGCAGCGCCCGTCGATACACGACTGCTCGCACGCCGGCCAGCAGGTCGTCGCTGATACGAGCCATTCGTCCTCCCAATACGATCGCGGCGGGGTTGAACATATGGACGACCATTGCGATCACTTCACCTATTTCTGCTGCTGCGCCGCGGATCAGTCTCACCGCCTGAGGGTTGCCCGCGCGCACGAGGCGTACCAGATCGTCGACGTTTTCCGCACCCGTGTCCGGTAATTCGCGGAGGCTGCGCAATACGGCGGTCGTGGACGCTACTGCTTCCACGCAACCAATGTTGCCGCACCGGCAGATGACATCGTCGCGGCCCGGCACGCGAATATGACCGATGTCGCCAGCCGAACCATCGGCGCCGCGATGCAGACTGCCGTCGGCTGTAACGATGCCGCACCCGATACCCGTCGATACCTTGGCGAACAGCAGTGGCGACTGGTTAGGCGGACGGGTACGTGCCTCACCGAGCGCCATCAGGTTCACGTCGTTATCGACCAGGACCGGCGCCTTGAGACGGGCCTCAAGATACTCTGACACCGGGAATTCATCCCAGCCCGGCATGATCGGAGGCCGGACGCACACACCTCGGCCAAAGTCGACGGGACTTGGCAAACCCACCACCACGCTGCGCACTGATAGCTCTGCGATGTGATGCTCCGCAAGCATCTGTCGAAATCGCTCGATGACAAGATCGAGAACCGGTTCCGGACCAAGCGCGATGTCAACGCTGAAGACGTCCTCTGCCAGCCGGCGTTGACCAAGCTCCGAGATGACTAGCCGTCCATGGGTCGCGCCCATATCGGCGACCAGCACCAGCCCTGCGCGCGGATTCAGCATGAGCTTCGCACCTGGCCGACCCCGCCCGTTTGCCCCGACTCCATGTTCGTTGATGAGTCCCGCGTCGATCAATGGTTGCGTCAGTTGCGAGATCGTTGACCGCGCGAAGCCGGTCATGCGGGCCAGATCGGCACGGCTGACGCCTTGGGACGACGCAATCAGCCGCGCGACCTTGCTTTGCACCTCGTATTCCTCGAGCCGGAAGGCCCGGTCGAAGGTGGCGAGTCTCGATAAAGGCGTGGGAATCATGCGGTCAGGACGCCGGTGATGGGTGTCTGGTGAGCTTACTTTCTTCGGCAGGCAGCCGCAATGCTGCACTGCGGCAGCGATAGGCGCTGCATTTACGTCGCGAATCGAATTAAATAATACAAATTATCGTCTCCAGCAGTTGGTCGCTATCGTTGTTCCGATCGACAAAGGAGCAACGAATGATGGACACGACACTCGGCATCGCGATCATCGGTGCGGGCATGATGGGCGCGGTACACGCGCGAGCGGCAAGGCTAGCCGGCGCGACCGTACGCGGCATTGCGGCTTCCAGTGAAGCAAGCGCGCAGGCGGCCGCGGAGCGCATCGGAATCCCGGGGGTCTACGCTTCGGCGCGACAAGCGATTGAGGATCGTGCCGTGGACGTAGTGCACATCTGCACGCCGAATGCTAGCCATTACCCGCTGGCGCTTGCTGCGCTCGAAGCAGGCAAACACGTTGTCTGCGAAAAGCCGCTTGCGACCACGTCGCAGGATGCGGCGACACTGGCGGGGGCCGCGCGTAAATCCGGCCTGGTTGCCGCCGTGCCTTTTGTTTACCGCTATCACCCGATGGTTCGCGAAGCACGTGCACTGGTGCAGGACGGCAGCGTAGGTGCGCTACAACTGATCCACGGCAGCTATCTCCAGGACTGGCTGCTCGGCGCGTCGGATACCAATTGGCGCGTTGACGCGGCGCTGGGCGGTGCCTCGCGTGCGTTTGCGGACATTGGCTCGCACTGGTGCGACCTCGTTGAGTGGGTGAGCGGCGAGCGCTTCGAATCGGTGGTGGCGACGTTGCAGACCATGGTCGCCGCGCGCCCCGTGCATGCGGCGCAAACTTTCGCCGCTGGTTCGGACGATACGCTTCCGCCGTCCGCCGCGCGCCAGAGCGTCAGTACCGAGGACGTCGCCGGTGCGCTGCTACGTACGGCCGGTGGCGTACTCGCCACGTTGACCGTCAGCCAGGTTTCCGCGGGCCGCAAGAACCGGCTCTGGTTCGAAATCGACGGTGCGCGATCGAGCGTGACCTTCGACCAGGAAGACCCCGAACGGCTCTGGATTGGGTCCCGCGACGAGACGCGTCTGCTAGTCCGCGATCCGTCTCGCGGTAGCGCTGAACAGCGGCGGCTGGCGACCTTGCCAGCCGGTCACGCGCAGGGTTACGCGCAGTGCTTCGAGGCCTTCATTGCCGATACCTACGCGACGATCCATGGCCAATCGCCAGAAGGCCTGCCGACCTTCGACGATGGCTGGCGTTCGGCGCGCGTTGTCGACGCGGTGCTGGCTTCATCGCAAGCGGGACGCTGGTTACCCATCGAATAGCAAGGCAAACGAGCAGTGATCGGCATCCCGCGGGCCGCGTGCCAGGCGTGCCCGTACCAATCATCACCGTGGCTGCGGTAGCTGGCTTTCTGGTCTTCGTCACCAGCAGATCGTAATGGGCGTGCTGATCATCGCAGTTGTCGCGGCGGACAAACTCTTCACTCGGCGCTCGCGCTGACCCCCTCTACCTATTCCTGCGTCCGCCTCCATCCGTATGTAGCGGAACGACGGATGTAGATAAAGCAGCTCTTGGAGTCTCTATGAATCAACCAGTCAATTCCTTGCGGCTTTTCATCGCACCGGCACCGCGCGCCGTCGCCGATATTTTCAGTGCCGATGACCTCGCGCGTCTTAACGCGCTGGGCGAAGTCCACATCCACGAAAATGGCCCGGTCACGGATGAGATCTTCGATGCGCATGTCATGCATGCGGACATTGTTGTTGGACAGATTGATCTGCCGGCCGAGCGCTTGGCCCGGGCCTCGCAACTGCGGGCGATCGTCAACGTCGAAGGTAACTTCCTGCCGAACGTCGATTACGCTCAATGTTTCCGGCAGGGCATCCGCGTACTGAATGTCAGCCCGGTCTTTGCGGAACCGGTGGCAGAAGCGGCGTTGGGCATGGCGATCGACCTCGCCCGCGGTATCAGCGCCGCGGATCGCGGATTTCGCAATGGCCATGAGCTATATGGCCTTGATGCGAATCGCGATGCGTTCTCGATCTACGATGCGCCAATTGGCTTTGTCGGGATGGGCGATCTGGGCCGCGCGATCCTGCCACTCGTGGCACCGTTTCGCGGTACCGTGCGCGCATTCGACCCATGGTTGCCGTCGGCCTATGTGGAGTCGCTCGGCTGCAAGCCGGCGACGCTCGAAGAAGTGTTGCGCGAGTCGCGCGTGGTCTTCGTAGTGGCGGGCGTCACGTCTCAAAACCAGGGCTTCCTGACCCGTGAACAGTTCGACTCGATGCCACAAGGTGCCGCACTGGTGCTGGTGAGTCGGGCTGGTGTGGTCGATTTCGACGCCATGCTCGATGCCGCGGCACAAGGCCATATCCGCGTGGCTACCGACGTGTTTCCAGAAGAACCGCTACCGAAAGGGCACCGTGCGCGTTCAATCGACAACGTCCTGCTTTCACCCCATCAGGCGGGAGCGCTCGACGCGGTACTGCGTGAGATTGGTCGCCACGCGCTCGCGGACATCGAACTGATCGCCCGTGGCCTGCCACCCGTGATGTGCAAGGTTGCGCAACCGGAGACAGTTGGCCTCATGCGCAGCAAGCCGATCGACAAGAGTTGAGCAGCGAAAATGATTGGCGACATTTCCCATTTTAAGGGCACCCCGGACGAAAGCGGGCGCACAACGAGGTCGCTGGAGTGGGCCATGTTTCGTGGCTGGCGGGCGCTGATTTTGACGCAGGCGGATATCGAACTGACAATTGTCCCGTCAATAGGAGGGCGGTTGATGAGTATCCGGCATCGCGGCGTGGAACTCGCGTACGTCAATGAGGAATTGGCCGGGCGTACGCCGGATGGAAGTGCGGACCAGTGGCAGGCGCTTTGCGGTGAATGGGGTTTCCCGCTTTGGGGAGGTGGCAAGACATGGGTAGCGCCAGAGTCGCAATGGCCAGACGGCGCGCCGCAGCGTGACCTGGACAGTGGGCCGTACGATGTGTTGAAAACCTGGTGCGACGCAGACTCCATCGGAATTGAAATACAAAGTCACGTTTGCGAACAGACCGGCTTGCAGATATTCAGACGCGTCTCGCTTTCCCCCGCTGGCCAATGGACGACGGTGCATCGGCTCATCAATCGGTCACTGGAGGTCCGCGAATGCGGCATCTGGGACGTGCTGATGTTGCGACGGCCGGGGATCGTAAGTGTGCCACTCAACATGGACGTGGATTGGCGGGACCATGTCGTGCCGTTTCCCCACAAGGGGCCAATCGGCGACGTGCGAGACACGCGTTTCGTTGTCGTCGCCGACGGCGTGCTGTCGGCGGTATGTGACGAGGCCGTCGAATTCAAACTTGGCATTGCTGCACCGGAGGGCATAGTCGACATCCGTTTGCTGCTAGCCGAGGGTGAGCGGCGTTTGACGCGTCGGTTCGACATTGCTCAAGGCGCTTACGCGCACGGTGCACCGGTCGAAGTGTTCAATGCACCCGCGCTTCCCTATTTCGAGGTTGAATCGCATGGAGTAATGCATCCTTTGCAGCCAGGCAACGTATGCGAGCTTCATGTGCGTGAATCGGTAACCTCCATCTGATTGTGAGGGTGCCACGCTATCCGATCACCCCGGGTGCACCGGACCGGTGCGCGTCGCGGGTACAAGCGCGCGCACAGTGACCACGTCGCGGTTGAAGTGACGGCCTGAGAACAATTCATCCATGCTCTTCAGCTTGCTCACTGCCGGTGAATTAGTCGGCCCTGAAAAATTCAGTTTGCGCATCAGCGCGATCCCATGGGGCCAAAGAGGCCGCAGTCTCCGTCTGCGCGTGCAGGGGAACGCCTGGATGTCAACGAAGGGAATCAGTGCCTTTGCAGACGGTTCCAGCACGCCGGTGCTGGCGTGAGCGTGACAGTGACGAGCCACTGCAGCGTCGCGAGGATAAAAAATGCGGGCGCCAGGCCCAGACGGACGATTGCGCGCAGCAACCATCGCAGGTTGTACCCCGCAGCACACAGTACCGCGTGTAGCGCATCGCCGGCCTTCCCTTTAAGCCAGCAACGCCGCATGCCGTGATCATGCTTCACATGGCCAATGATCGGTTCGATCGCCTGCCGCCGTTTTAGCCAGCGTCGCTGCGTGCTCGTCAGGCTCTTGTGTTTGCCGCGATGAATCAGTTGCACTGATGATACCTCGTCATCGACCCCACGAAACCCGAGGTCGACCAGCACGGTCTTCGGTTGCGGCGTACCGGGCAGATCCTGCAACAGGATGGTGCTCTGTTCAAGTTGTTCTGCCAGCGTGTGGCCGTCGTATGGGTTGCCCGCGAACGTGCGCGCGCCAACGATCAGCCCTTGTTTTTCCGGGATCGCAAGGCTTACCTTGACGCCGAACTCGTAGGGCTGGCGCGCCTTGCCTTTACCGATGCACTCGACTTCGGGCGCGTGCAGGGCGTAAAGCTTGTTTTTGTCCTTTGGACGTTGGCGACAAATGCGCCACGCCCGCTCCAGCCACACGCGCAGTTGTGCCTTCCGTTCATCTGAGGCTCCAGACAGCTTGCGTTCGATGTCGCGCAGTAGCCGTCCCAATACGGTGCGCTGACGTTTGAGTACACGCCGCAATCGTCTGAACTGCTTCGCATGCGCATAGCCGCCCGCGCGGCGACGCAGCCGTTTGCCTTCACGTTCGTATGTCTGCTTCAATACAAGACCAGCGCGTTGCGCAAGTTGCACGAGTCTGGCCCGCGCCACCTCCAGCAGACGGCTGTCAGTCGGATACGCAATGGCCTTCTCCTGGACCGTCGTATCAACAATCACGCGCTCGAATTCGGCCGGCTTCACCGCCTTCATCTGCACCGCCGCCGCGATCGTCGTCGCGAGCAGCTCCTCGACACCGCCTTCGCCCAGCGCCTGCCGGAAACGCACCAGATTGGTCGGGTCGCATGGCAGATGTGGCTGAAAGTACTCCTCACTACAGAAGAACTGGAAGTACACGTCCTGCGCCCAGCGCTCGCACACCGATTCATCGCTCTCGTTATAAGTGTGCTTCAAATACAGCAGCCCGACCATCAGCCGCACTGGCAGGCGCGGACGTCCGGCCGCACTAACGCCACCGGCCAGTTCCTTAGAACTCACACCAAACAGGTCCGCCGCTTCGCTTAACCGGCCATCGCGTGAGCGCCGCTCAAACAGGGGCGCGAGCCTCGCTTCGATGGCAGCCCACGGCATCCTCGTGGCCAGCACCGCAAGTGGGTCGCGCAGATCAATCATCGCGTCAAGACGGCTACGAAAAAAATCCGGTGTGCTCATCGGCCAAAACTCCCAGAATTTTTATCTCTTCGATAATCTTCCTGGGAGCCAGGTTATCCGAAAACCAACTGCTACGCCAGGCCACACGGTGCTTCACAGGTTTTTGCAGATCCAACGAATAAGTTCGAGGGGCGGCACTTTAACCGATTCACCTTCACTATTTGCACCCGAACCCCGGAGCTCCATAGTCTAGGTATTTATGTCACAAATCGAATTAAAAAATACAAAATACCGCCGATACCCATCTGTTGGTACGGTATCTATAACGAACGGGGCAGAGGCCCGAGCAGGGAAAACCCGGCTGGCGGCTCCGCTCGTAGAGTGCCGCCAGCCGGCCCGTGACCGTAAAAAAGGAGACAGACCCCATGAACAAAGAAGCCAACCTGCAGCGCATGATTCTTGACTGCGATCCCGGCATCGGGCCCGGCCTCGACGCTGATGACGTGCTCGCACTGCTGTTCGCGATCGCCAGCCCGGAATTACGCCTGGAGGGCGTGACTACGGTATTCGGAAACGTCGAAGTGCGGCGCGCCACCGACAACGCGCTACGCACGCTCGAAGCCGCGGGCCGGCTTGACGTGCCGGTAGCGATGGGCATGGGTAGCCCGCTTTCCGGGCGACTCCATCCGCGCGGCGAAGCGGAATACGAACATCACCGAAAGCTTCTTGGGCCTGTTGACGATACCCGTGTCGACAGCGGCCGGCACGCGCTGCATGCGTCCGACTTCATCATTTCCAAAGTCAACGAGCATCCTGGCGAAGTCGCAATCGTCGCAGTCGGTTCGCTGACGAATGTCGCGATGGCGCTGCTCAAGGAGCCGTCGCTGAAAGAGAAGATTCGACAGATCGCCATTATGGGCGGCGCCTTCGCCCGCGAGCCGAAGTTCGGCAGGGGCAACATCACCCCAGTTGCGGAATACAACATCTGGAACGATCCGCTGGCCGCGGACATCGTTTTTGAATCCGGCATTCCGCTTACCGCGGTCGGTCTCGATGTCACGAACCCGGCCAAGGGAACGGTGATGTACGAAGATCAGTTACTGGGCCTGGTCAGGCAGAAGAGTTTGCTCTCGGCCTTCCTGTATGACGTCTGCAAGACCTACATCGACACGCCGAAGTTCAATTGGGCAAAGAAGGGTTGTCTGCTTTATGACCCGCTCGTGGTAGCGACGCTGGTCGATCGTTCGCTGGTCACGACCGAAAGATCCCGGGTACGCGTGGAGACGGTGAGTGAGCTGACGCGCGGGCAAACGGTTGCATTCCCGACCGATGACGGAACCGTCGACGTCTGTGTCGAAGTCAATGGCGCGGGATTTGTGGAACTGTTCGTCAGCAGGCTGCAGGCGCTGGTGGACCGGAGTGTTCTGACTGCGGCCCGGAAGTAATGTAGTTGTCACCCGACAGAAATTACGAGGAGGAGACTCAATGAAACCCTTTGGATGGGGCGCGCGCACCTTTCTGGGAAGCGTAGCCGTTATGGTGTTATCGGCGTCGATCGCAGCGGGCAGCGCTAGGGCGGATGAGCCGAAGATCGCGCTCGTGCTGCCGGGGCCCAATGCGTATTTCGAGCCGTGGGACGCGGCTATCCACGACGTTGCCAAAACGTATCACTTCTCGGGGATGTACGGAGTTCCGGCGACCGACGCGTTCGATCTGACCCACGAGGATGCGCTGATGGATTCGTTGGCTGGTCGCGGCTATTCCGGCTTCGGCGTCTTCCCAGGCGACGCGCACGGCACCGATGCGGAGGAGCAGAAGCTGGCGGCGCATGGCATCAAGTCGATCAATATCAACGGCTGCACCTACGATCCGAGTCCAGCGCTGTTTTGCGTTTCGACGAATATCTTCACCGCAGCTTATTACCAGGCGCAGCAACTGATCAAAGCGATTGGAGGAAAAGGCGAGATCGCACTGTTGACAAGCCAGCTTACGGACCCGAACACGCAGTTGCGCATCCGCGCGGTCGAGAAGGCGGTAGCCGATACGCACGGCAGCGTCACCCTGGTCCAGACGGTGGCGAACATCGATACGCCACAAAGTGCGCCGCCAGCCATCAATGCGCTGCTGGCGGCTCGAGGCGCGACGCTGGCGGGCGTCATGTCGACTTCGTATAATCCTTCCGTCGCGATGGCAAGCAGTCTGTCCGACAATCCCCAGTTCCGGCATATCAAGTTCATCGCTGCCGAGAACTCGCCGCAGGTCATGAACGCGCTACAAAAGGGCTATATCTACGGCACGTTGTTTCAGAACACCTACGGACAGGCCTATGTGGCATCGTACGCACTGTATCGGGTGCTGCATGACAAGTGCGCGGTCCGCGGCGATGCTCCTTTTGAGCAGACCGACCAGACGAAGCGGCTGCTTGCTGCGGGCGTGTTGCTCGTGACGAAGGACAACGTAGGTCAGTTCGTCGGCAAGCCCGAAGGACTGCCGGACGATACCCAACGGCTCATCAAGCTGGTCGATACCAAGGTTCTGGAGTGCAAGTGAGATCGAGTCGGCCGAACCGGACAGGCGTTTTGGAAGGGGGGAAGCGCATGGATCACAGCGTGAATTCTTCTGCATCGGCGACGCCCAGGGGGGGCACGAGATATGGACGTCTCGCCCAGTCCAACACCGTGGGGCTCGTGCTGCTGACCGTCATCAGCTGGGGTGTGTACCAGACGCTGGGAGACGGTTTCCTGAGCAACTTCAACCTTTTCACACTGTCGCAACTGGCAGCGGAGACCACGATAATAGGGTTTGCGCAGCTCGTGGTGATCGTGATCGGCCGGCTCAATCTTGCCGTAGGTGCCGTTGGCGTCAGCGTCGTCATGTTCACCGGCTGGCTGGTTGGGCAGCTCAATGTCGATCCCGTGCTAGGCATCGTCGCCGGTCTGCTGCTGGGAAGCTTGCTGGGCGCCGTGATGGGTTGGCTGGAGCTGCGTACCGGACTGAACAGTTTCATCGTCACTCTCGCTGTACAGTCGATTTATGTGGGCGCCGTTCTGATCCTGTCGGGAGGCGCGTCGGTCAGTGCGCTGCCCGCGAGCATTGCGGTAGTGGGCAGCGGCACACTGTTCGCGCCGAGTCTGTCGTTGCTGGTGATCCCGGTGGTCGTAGTCGCGGTACTGCTCTGGTGTCTGTACCATCGGTCGAGTCTCGGATGGAAGATGCTCGCCGTCGGCGCGAACCAGCGCGCCGCCGAACTGGGTGGCGTCGCTGTGCCGCGCGTCGTGATAACCAGCTTCGCACTGTCGGGGCTGCTCTCGGGCGTCGCCGCCGTGATGGAGATGACGCGGGTCTCGGCCGCACTGCCTTCGCTGGGAACCGACTGGCTGTTGTCGGCGTTTGTCGTGCCCATTCTCGGAGGCACGATGCTCGCCGGGGGCTCGGTTTCGATCGGCGGAGCTGCGGCGGCCGCGGTGTTTTTGGAGAGCATCAATTCAGGACTGGTTTCGCTCAATGTGGCCGCCTACTGGCAGCAGTTCGCGCAGGCTTTGATTCTCCTCGTCGCTGTCGTGGTGGATCAGGCGCGACGCGGCCGGCAACGGCAGGCCAAGAGCGCTGCGACGGTGGAAGCCGTCGCGCCACGGACAGGAAAGAACGAACATGCGCCGAAATAAAATTTCCCTCCCCACAGGACCCTGGGTGCCGCTGCTTGTAGTGGCGTTCTTGGCGAGTATCGCCTTTTCGCTGCTTAGCGCGAGCTTTCTGACACCCTTCAACGTCTACGTCGTTCTTTCGGACGCGGCATTGCTAAGCGTGATCGGATTTGCGCAACTCATCGTGCTGAGCGTGGGCGAATTCAGTCTCGCAGTGGGTGGCATCGGCGGGTTCTCCGCAGTGGTCGCGGGCTATCTGCTCGTCGCGAAAGGCGTACCGTTGGCGCCTGCGGTGCTCGCCGGTTTGGTCGCGGGGATGGCGGGGGGCTTCATCAACGGCCTGCTGGTGGCGAAGTCGCGCGTTAGCGGCTTCGTCATCACGCTCGCTACGGGAGGCGCATTTACAGGTGCTTCGCTTGCCATCACCCAAACTTCGCCTTATACGAACCTTCCGCATGCGTTGACGGTGTTCGGTACCGGCCGCATAGGATTCGTGCCGTACCTCGCCGGCGCCACGCTGGCGGTCGCCGTTGCGCTTGGGGTGCTGTTTCGCTGGCGAAAGCTTGGGCGCACGATGCTGGCAATGGGCGGCAATGCTGAGGCCGCCCAACTGTCGGGCCTGTCGAAGGCGCGCGCGATGGTCTGGGCGCACACGCTGTCGGGCCTCCTGTCTGCCGCGGCCGGGGTGATGGCTATGGCCAAGCTGCACGAAGCCAATCCGCTGGTGGGGGCAGACTGGCTGATTCAATCCTTCACCATACCGATTATCGGCGGTACCAGCCTGTTGGGCGGCTCGGTGGCTGTCTGGGGCGTAATCATCGCGAGCCTGATCCTCGCCACCATCAATGACGGCCTGGTGCTCATCCACGTCAATCCCTATTGGGTGACGCTGGTTGAAGGCGCGCTCGTGTTCCTCGCCGTGCTGCTAGGCCGCGCGCAAACGTGGGACAAATATCGCGAGATGGTCGCAGGCCTGATCGCTCGCCGTACGAGGGGGTTGAATCGGACATGAGTACAGTTGAGGCGCGGGGCATCTGGAAGGCGTTCGACGGCGCGCTGGCGTTGCGAGGGGTCGATCTGGCGATCGACAGCGGCAGCATTCATGCGCTCATCGGTGAGAACGGCGCGGGCAAGTCGACGCTGATCAAGGTCCTGACCGGCGTGCATCGCGCGGACCGCGGCACGGTACGGGTCGCGGGAGAAGAGCGGCAGTTCGTCGACCCGCAGGAAGCGATAGCGGCCGGTATCAGCGCGGTCTATCAGGAGCGTAACCTGGTGCCGGATTTCTCGGTTGCCGAGAATCTCTTCCTGCACGATACGCCGCGTCGAGCGGGTTTTCTGCACTATGAGCGGATGTATCGGGACGCGCAGATCTGGCTCGAGCGCGTGGGGCTGCACGTCAGTCCGCGAGCGAGCGCGCGCAGCCTGAGCGTGGCGCAAGGACAATTGGTGGAAATCGCTCGCGCGCTGACGCTCGACGCCAAGGTGCTGTTCCTCGACGAGCCCACCGCGTCGATCACGGAAACCGAATCCGCAGTACTGTTTGGGATACTCCGCGAATTGCGGGACCGGGGCCGCGCGATGCTGTTCGTCAGCCACAAACTGGATGAAGTTTTCGAGATCTGTGACAGTATCACCGTGATCCGGGATGGTGAGACCGTCATCAATGCGACCGCGCGCGCCGACCTCACCCACGGCGACGTGATTACCGCGATGGTGGGACGCAGCGTTTCCTTCGCAGGGCGACAAGCGAAGAGCGAAACCGTGGCGCGCGAGCCGCTCCTCGCACTGCGTGACGTCAGTACACAGTTCGGCCACCGCAACTTGAATCTCGCGCTCGAGCCAGGTTGCGTGGTCGGACTGTATGGGCTCGTCGGCGCCGGGCGGACCGAACTGGCGAGAGCCATCGTCGGCCTCGAAAAGATTACCGGCGGCGCGGTCATCTCGCACTCGAAGGCGAAGCGCATCGCCAATCCGCATGAGGCGTTACACGAACACAGGATTGGCTATGTCAGCGAGGATCGCAAGGGCGAGGGCCTGATTCTCGCGCATTCGGTGAGCCACAATGTCGGCATTACCATCTGGGACCAGCTGCGATCTCTGCTGGGTTTTATCACTCCCGAGCGAGAGGTTCGGGCCGTTGCGCCGCTAATCGGAAAAATGAGCGTGAAGCTCTCGAGCCTCGATCAGCCGGTGGGCCAATTGAGTGGCGGCAATCAGCAGAAGGTTAGCGTCGCCAAGTGGCTCGCAGGCGACGTGGACGTGTTGATCATCGACGAACCCACAATCGGCGTCGACGTGCGAACCAAGGAGGAGATGTACCTGCTGATCGAGGAATTGTCTCAGCGCGGCAAGGCGATCCTGGTCATCTCCAGCGATCTCGCGGAGGTCATCCGTATCTCGGACCGGATCGCGGTGATGGCGAACAAGCGGCTGGTGGCGAACCTCGCCAACACCGGCGATTACGAGGTGCTGAGCGAACAGGTGATGCAGGCTATCGTCTCGGCGCAGCCGCACGACACCGCCGATGCAGCCGCCAATGGGGAGCTCGTGACGGAAGCGGTTCGGTAACCGCGGTTACGCTCGTGCGTCGCGGAGGATGCCGGCAATTCCTTCTGCGCTCAGTGCCTGTTCGATGCCGAGGACCGTCCCGCCGATGTAGCCCGCATACTCGTTCAAGCTCGTTGTTTCTATTCAGAGGCTGCGTGTGGCGAGCGGCAGTGCGCGGTTGTACACCACCGCGCGGATGCCTGCGAGCAGATCGTCGCTGATGCGTGCCATGCGGCCGCCCAGCACGATCGCGGCCGGGTTGTGCCTGATCGCGTGCGGATCGCCGGCGCGTACGAGGCGCGCTTTCGCCACGCCGAGTTCACCCAACACTCTGGCCAGGGTTTCCACATACAGGTCGATGGAGAGCGGCTGCGACGGGAGTGCCGACCGCGCGCTTCCCGGCAGGTCCGGGCGAACCACCTGCATGCCTTCGAAAGCCGAAAGTACCGGTGTCCAGTTGTTCGACGAACCACCGAGCCCGTGGATACATACCACTGCCTGCCCGTCGCCGTCGGTTTCGATGGCGACGTTCTTTACCAGAGTTGTTGTCATTCGCCCACCTCGTTTTCCAGCACGCCGACGTTCTGAATCTCGATGCGAACGACGTCGCCCTTCTGCAGAAACTTCGGCGGATTGAACCCGATGCCGACGCCGGCCGCGTGCCCGTTGCTATGACATCGCCCGGTTGCAGTTCGATGCCCGCAGACAGGGTTTCAATTAGCGTTGGAATGTCAAAAATCAGCTTGCTCGTGTTCGAGTCCTGGCGCAGCTCGCCGTTGACCCAGCACTTCAAGTCGAGGTTCTTGACCGTCCACTTCGTCGGCGGTCACGAGGTATGGGCCCATCGGACAGAAGCCATCCAGCGACTTGCCGATAAACCACTGCCGGTGCAGCTTCTGCAGGTCGCGAGCCGTGAAGTCATTGATGACGGTGTAGCCGAACACGTAGTCCATCGCGTCCGCTTTCTTGATGCCACGTCCGGCCTTGCCAATCACGACGCCGAGTTCAGCCTCGTAGTCGAGCCGGCTGGTCACGTTGGTGTGGCGCGGGTATTGTCACCTTGTTGGCATGTTCCCGGCAATGCGGCGACAATGTTGGGTATGAAACGAACCGCTCTACGACACAACGCACCTGCCAACGACGCGATCTCCTATGTGGGCTACCGGTTCCCGTCCGACGTAATCAGCTATGCGGTGTGGTTGTACTACCATTTTCCGCTGAGCCTGCGCATGGTCGAGGAGTTGTTGGCTGCTCGCGGCATTGAACTCACGTATGAAACGGTGCGGCGTTGGTCGCCGAAATTTGGCATTGGGTTTGCCCGACGCATCCGGTCCACCGCGTTGGCCCGAGGCGATAAGTGGCACCTCGACGAAGGTGTGTCACGAACACAAGCGAAAGCTTGTGGTGCTGTACTGAAGATGGGAGTTGGCCTCCCGGAGTCGGCTTGCAGGAGCAGGCTCCAAACCGCCCGGTGCTGCTGCGTTCAAAAGGCGTGGTGGTGAGCGACCGCGGAAAAGTCATCCATCAGGGTGGCAGGTACGTGTTGAGAAGATGAGCGAAAGCAAACCGTTCGATGACGCGTCGTTAAGGTGTTAAAGCGCTGTCAAAACTGGAGCCGCTTCGTCGCTCCAGGATCAGTCAGGACGAGACCTGCTTACGGACCTGATGGCAGTCGGCGTAAAGGCGGCATGAGCTCAACACAGGCTTCAGTACGGAACGTGAGAACCTTGTTGCGGATGCAAAGGGAAATGACAAATGGCAGACACCATAAGGAAGAATACCGATGCCGCAACGAGGGGCGGAGCTGCCCGTAGTAGTGCTGAAGCCCTTGTAATGAGGGTGGAGCGAAGGGGTGGCGTTATCCGGTTGACGAAGGTCACCAACCTGCATGGTGGGGATGAGTGACATGACCTCAACGAAACCGTATTGCATTGCGAAGCGCACGGTGTGGGAAGCGTATCAGCTGGTGAGGGCCAACCGGGGTGCTGCAGGCGTGGACGATGAAACGATCGCCATGTTCGAGCAGCACCTGTCGGGCAATCTGTACAAGTTGTGGAACCGGATGTCGTCGGGTTCGTATTTCCCGCCCCCGGTGAAGCAGGTTGAGATACCGAAAGCCAAGGGTGGTACCAGAAAGCTGGGCGTGCCCACCGTGTCAGATCGAGTGGCCCAGACGGTTGTCAAGCTCATGATCGAGCCGATACTTGAGCCGATATTCCATGAAGATTCTTATGGGTACCGGCCTTGGAGATCGGCGAAACAGGCGGTTGCGGTAACGCGTGAGCGCTGCTGGAAATACGACTGGGTCGTTGAGTTTGACATCAAGGCGGCATTCGATCAGATTGATCATGGCCTCCTGCTCAAGGCGGTGCGTAGGCACATCAAGGTGGACTGGATCCTGCTGTATATCGAGCGGTGGCTGACTGCGCCGTTCGAGACTGCGGACGGAGCGAGACTGCCACGGGTGCGCGGTACACCCCAGGGCGGAGTGGTCAGCCCGATGCTGATGAATCTGTTCATGCACTATGCGCTTGACACATGGATGCAGCGACACCTCCCGCAATGTCCCTTTGCGCGTTATGCCGATGATGCGGTGGTCCACTGCCGCAGTGAGGCGCAGGCGCAGGAGGTCATGCATGCCATTGCCTCGCGGCTGGCGGAATGCGGGTTGGAGATGCATCCCGAAAAGTCAGGCATCGTGTATTGCAGGGACCGAAGCCGTACTCAAGCCTACCCGAATGTGACCTTCACATTTCTGGGTTTCCTGTTTCGTCCGCGAAGGGTGATGACCAGGTCTGGGCAGCTCTCAACGAGCTTTCTGCCCGGCGTGAGTCGTGATGCCCTGAAACGGATGAGACAGACAGTGCGGGGGTGGCGGCTACCTCGTCAGACGTTCAGGTCACTGGTCGAACTGGCCGATCAATGCAATCCCACGATACGTGGTTGGTGGAACTATTACGGGGCTTTCTATCGGACGGCCATGCAGGGGCTCGGTCGGTATCTGGACCGCAAGCTCGCACGCTGGGCCCGGTGCAAGTACAAAACACTACGACGGCATAAGCGGCGTAGCGACGAGTGGTTGCACAAGATGAGGAAGGCGTACCCGCGACAGTTTGTGCACTGGCAGTTTCTGGGGGTAAAGGTTGGATAACGGGAGCCGTGTAAATCGCGAGGTTTACGCACGGTTCTGCGAGAGGCTCGGGGTGAAATCCCCCGGGCCTACTTACCTGGTGGTCACGATCAACGGCAGGAAGCACTGGCTTTGGCGCGCGGTGGATCAGCATGGCTCGGTGCTCGATGTACTGGTGCAAAGCCGACGCGACAGGCACGCAGCCAGGCGCGTCATGCGTAAATTACTCAAGAAGCACGGGCGCGCGCCGCGTGTGCTGATCACCGACAAGCTCAAGAGCTACGCAGCAGCAAACAGGGATCTCGGGCTGAACGTGGAACACCGTCAGCACAAAGGACTGAACAACCGGGCGGAAAACTCGCATCAGCCAACCCGGGTACGCGAAAAAGTGATGCGCCGCTTCAAGTCTGCGCGTCACCTGCAACGATTCACATCGGTCCACGACCAGGTGGCAAACTTGTTCATGCGCTGCCGCTACAACGCGAACGCGCAAGAGAAGCGGCAAGTACGCAAGCAGGCCTTCGAGGCATGGGAAACTGTAACGGGCAATCCGATGCTGGATCGCCTCGCCGCATGAATTTGGAATACTTACGTTCTACGTCTTCGCTCGCACGACCATCAACAACGTGACAGTACCCCTTTGACGTCCACAAGCCGACGCAAGTCAAGACGTCCCTGTTTCTGCACGGTTCGCTCGCGCCCGCAGGAAAGGCAACGCCGCTTGACAGTCGAAAAAGTCGGTCGCTGACGCCAGCCCCCGGAATGGCGCGCTCTCGTCGTTTGCGCACACGCCGTCTCACCGGAGATTTCTGGCTTACACTGATCGAGTGAAGGGTCCGTCATCTACACGGCGGCGGATCTGACGTGTGGATACGAGGGGACGTATGATGCGGATCGCACGTTCGAGAAAAGGGCGTCGCGACTTTCTTCGCAAGTCGGGCGTGGTGGCGTCTTCAGTTCTGCTGGCGGTTTGGCGTGAGCCCGAGCACGCACTGGCCGACGAGCTTTCGCCGACGCCCGCATGCAAAGACCATCCGGAACAGACACCGCCGCAAACGGAAGGGCCGTTCTTTTTGCCGCGCTCGCCGCAGCGCGCCTCGCTTCTCGAGCCGGGGATGCATGGCACGATGATTGTTCTGACTGGCCGCGTGCTGTCCACGCAATGCACGCCGGTAGTGAGCGCGCTGCTTGATTTCTGGCACGCGGACGACAGCGGCGAATACGATGTCGACGGCTTCCGGCTGCGCGGCCATCAGTTCACTGACAGCCAAGGACACTACCGCCTCGAGACCATTGTCCCCGGCCTGTATCCGGGGCGCACGCGACACTTCCATGTGAAGGTGCAGGCGCCGAACCGGCAGGTCCTGACGACACAACTCTATTTCCCCGGCGAGCAGCGCAATTCGCGCGATTTCCTGTTCGATCGAAGGCTGCTGATGACGATCGACGACCGCAGTGATCGCAAGGCAGCCCAGTTCGATTTCGTGCTGACGCTCAGGTAGCTCCAGTTGACGGCTCTGATGTGATGGACGACTCCCCCAGCGATGCCGGCAGGCCTATGCCAAAGTAGAGACGTCGTTACTCGCCTTTAGGGGAAAGGAGCGTCCCTCACATCAGAGCCTTCCGGTCCAGCCCCAGGGGTTCACTCCAAACTACGGCCTGAAGCGTGTCAATTCTCGGTGAACGTCAGCAGCTCGTGCAACTCGCCATGACGCCGACCCAGCCCTGTCGTCTAGTGTCGCATTTGGACCGTCATTCACACGCGCTCAACCCCGAGAGTCAGGATTTAGGTGCCAGCGTGGAGCGGCAGCGGGATAGTACGTACCTGCTGCGTCGGGGCGCTTAGGGGTCTTGGAAACAATTCCAATCGAACGGCACCTCGTCGATGCCTGTCAGGTGGTGATAGCGCCGGGTTGCATCACGGTGCACAACACTCAAGGAGCGCCTTGCCGTCGGTCACCGGTGCGGCGCACGTGCGATTTCGGCACACGTAGGCGGCAGGCCGGCCCTTGACCGGGTGGCGCCCCCGGCCGATTGGTACGTCTTCGGCAAAGGCCAGCACGCGCGCGGGGAGGTATGCGCGGTGAACGCTTGTTACGAGCGCGGCGGCGCCCGATTTGTCGCCCGCAAAGACGATCTCGAGCGGGCCGCGTTGCGCGAAGTCCCGGGCGGCAAGGAGGTGCGCGAAGCCGGCTGGCGCCCTGGCGGCTGCGACCTCGTATCTCCGGAATTCGTGTTCGGCGCGGTCACGGTAGAGATCGTGGCCGGTGAGTTCATGCAGGCGCAAGAAGGCAAACACGCTCGTAGAGATGCCCGACGGCCAGGCGTTGTCGTAAGGCGCGCGCGGCCTGCGCACCAATGGCTCGCCGTCGCACGGGGTGAAATACAGCCCGTCCTCCCAGAACTTATCGAGAATGAGTGCCGCGAGTTCGATCGCACGATCGAGATAGCGCTTGTCGAAGCAGGACTCGTAGAGGTCGAGCAGCGCGTTGCAGAGGAAGGCGTAGTCCTCGAGAAACCCCGGCACCTTTGCTGTCCCGTCGTTCCAGGCCCGATAGACGCCACCGCCGGGCAGGGTCAAATTGCCCTGGATGAAATTCGCGGCGCGCTTTGCCGCGCTGAGATACTCGGGGATGCCCGTCGCCTGGAAAGCGGCACAGAGCCCCTCGATCATCAGGCCGTTCCAGCCGGTGAGAATGTTGTCGTCCCGAGCCGGGCGCACGCGCCGGCCGCGCGCCGCCAGCAACCGCTCGCGCCAGCCTGCCAGATGCGCTGCTTGCAGCCCATCCAGCTCGACCGCGAAGTGGAGCACCGTAGCACCGTGTTCGAAGTTGCCGTGTTCCGTCACACCGTAGGCCCGGCATGCCAGTGCACCGTCGGACTCGCCGAGGACTGCCTTAACCTCGGCGGGTGTCCAGACATAGAATTTGCCTTCCATTCCTTCGCTGTCGGCATCTTCGCCGGCATGAAAGCCGCCGTCGGGGTGCGTCATATCGCGCAGAACGTAGGCGATGGTTTCCTCGAAGATGCGGCGCCACGCCTGCTTGCCGGTCAGGCGGTAGGCGTCCGCGTACAGCTTAACGAGCTGGCCGTTGTCATAGAGCATTTTCTCGAAGTGCGGCACGGCCCAACGTGCGTCGACACTATAGCGGGCAAACCCGCCGCCGAGTTGGTCATAGATACCGCCCGCTGCCATCTGGTCAAGCGTGCGTCCCAGTGCGTCAAGAAGCGTGGCCTCGCCAGTTCGATGATAGACGCGCAGCATGAGATCGTAGCAGCCTGGGTTGGGGAACTTGGGCGCGCCGCCCAGCCCGCCATGGACCGGGTCAGTGTCCCGTGCCAAGGCGCGGCCTGTCTCTGCCGGCAGATCCGCGACTTCGGTGGCTTCACCGCCCAGGTTCGCTTGATCGAGCTGTCGGAAACCTTGCCGAAACTGCGCAATGGTGTCGCGCAGCTCTTCTCGCCGATGCCGCCAGGCTTCGCTCAGACTCGTCAGCACGCGCACGAGCCCGGGGCGGCCATAACGGTCGTCTGGCGGGAAGTAGGTGCCGCCGAAGAACGGCTCTCCTTGCGGCGTGAGGAACACGGTGAGCGGCCAGCCGCCTCCCTGTCCCATCATCTGGCTGACTTGTTGGTAGATGTCATCGATGTCGGGACGCTCCTGCCGATCGACCTTGATGCTGATGTAGCGCTCGTTCATCAGGCTGGCAATGCGCGGATTCTCGAAGGATTCGTGCGCCATGACGTGGCACCAGTGGCACGCGGAATAGCCCACGGAGAGCAGCACCGGCTTGTTTTCCTCGCGGGCGCGGCGAAATGCATCTTCGCTCCACGGATACCAGTCCACCGGGTTCTCCGCGTGTTGGCGGAGGTAAGGGGAGGTTTCGGTGGCGAGTCGGTTCGTCATGGCAGTCTCCAGCCGGACTTACGCGCCGGTCGTGATGACAAATGTCGCGCAGACTCGTGCGCCCTGCAAGCGCGGCTGGCGGACTTGATACGAGCGTCATCAGACTGAATTGGACGGCTTTTGCGCTTCTTCTCAGATGTCCGAAGGGTCCTTGGGAGGAGGTGTCTGCTATTTCTGACGCAGGTTATCGTAGAGGATGCCCTTGAGATGGGGGAGCAGACCGACGTTTGAAGCGGGCGACGCGTCATGTGGCGACCCGGTGCCGGCCGCCGCGTGCTAATGGCCGTTTCCGGAAGCTGGTCAATCGGCGCGTTTGAACACCATGAGACGGACGCGTCCGCCAGCAGGCGGCCATGAACGGCCGGTCGACATACATCCCTGGATTGTTGACAATCGCTATCTCGAGCGGGAGCAGCCACCGGGTAGACTAAGGCCTCCAAAACAATGGTGTGACAGACGCTGAAGGACTTAAGCCGCACGAACGCGGCGACCCGGAAGATCCTCTGACCATGGAAGGAAAGGAGAACTCATGCCAAGCCTCGAGCGAGCGCGACCGGCCATGCTAATCGACTCTGTCTGGCGTATGGTGCTTCGCCTCGGCTTTCGGCTCGCCCGCACCTGGTGGTACCTTCGACGGCCTCACCATGAGGGCGCGCTTGTAGCAATCCACGTCGGGCGGGCGCTGTCGCTGGTGAAGTCATCGTACCGGGCCGAGTGGAATTTTCCGGGCGGTAGTGTCCGGCCCGGGGAGACGGCTGAGGCAGCAGCGCAGCGCGAAATGGAGGAGGAGATCGGTCTCCCGTCGTACCCGTTACTCAGTGCGGGCAGTGCCTGCGGCATCTGGGACGGGCGAAGAGATCGGGTGCATTTCTTTGAACTGCACCTCGATTCACTACCCGAGCTGCGGCTTGATAATCGTGAGATTATCGCCGCGCAGCTGGCATCGCGGGACGAATTGCGCGGCATGGCGCTGACGGAAGCGGTCGCTGCTTATCTTGGCGGAAATCTCCGCTGGTAGTAGCCAGCCTCGGCGGCCGGCTTGACCGCGGGTTTCTCATCGGCAGGGTGAACATGCCCTGCCAGCGGAGGTCCAAGTTATTGTTGTCTTCGACAGGTTTCCGCCAATGTTTCCCGCTTCGTTTGTCCACGCTCACGCTGCCCACGCCGATTGGCGGGTGGCCTTGGCCGAGTGCCAGCGGCAGGTTCAAACCCAGATTGCGGCCCGTGCGGCACAGCAAGACGAATCCGCACCGTTCACGCTCGGTTGGTGTTACCTGAGCGACTATTACGCACCCGCGTCCGAGGCGATCCTCGATGAACTGCAACGGGGTCAGCCCGGCGTCGCCTGGGTCGGTACGGTAGGCGTCGGCGTGGCCGCCAGCGGCATCGAATATATCGACGAACCGGCCCTGGTGCTGATGGTCGCGCCGCTGCCACGGGAATCGTTCCGGCTGTTTTCCGGTCTGCAACCACTGCCTCCGACATCCTCCGGGTTTGTGGCACATACCGCGCTGGTGCATGCGGAGGGCAGCACGCCGGACGTGCAGGAATTGCTGCACGAACTGAGCGCCCGCACGACCACGGGTTATCTCTTCGGCGGGCTATCCTCGGGGCGAAACCGTCCGTTACACATGGCGGATCGCGTGTTCACCGGGGGTTTGTCCGGCGTGCTCTTCGGCCCTGAGGTCGGTCTGATCTCGCGCGTAACGCAGGGCTGCCAGCCCATCGGGCCGGTGCGCAACATCACTCGGGCCGAACGCAATGTGGTGGTCACGCTGGACGGCATGCCCGCACTCGATTGCGTGCTGCAAGATCTTGGACTCGACCGGGATCTGCCAATCGATGCGTTGTCGCAGGCGCTGTCCACCACCCTGGCGGGTTTGAGCATCGGCGCCGAAGACGTGCCTAAAGGGCCTGGAAAGTTCGGCGCGGATACGCTCGTGCGGCACCTGGTGGGCGTGGATCTCCAGCACCGGGTCGTGGCGATTGCCGATCTGGTCGAGCCCGGCATGCATCTAGCCTTTTGCACGCGTAACCCCGAAGCCGCCAAGGTCGATCTGGTGCGCATTGCAACGGAAATCCGCGCGGAACTGGAAGGCGGCACGGCGGGGCACATGTCGGGCGCCCTGTATGTCAGTTGCTCGGGACGGGGCGGCCCGCACTTCGGAGCGCGGCATGCGGAGTTGCAGACGGTGCGAAAGGCGCTAGGTGACGTGCCGCTGGTGGGATTCTTCGCCGGCGGCGAGATCGCAAGGGATCACCTTTACGGCTACACCGGGGTATTGACGGTCTTTACGAGCCGGGACTGAGACCCGAGCTGTGCTGATTTTTGCTCCATAGCAGGAAGGAGACCCGTACCAGCTTTGTCCACCTGAGGGATGGGCCCATATGAGAGGACCGGTCGTGAGTGACGCGTCACTGGCCCCATATCGGAGCAGCTACTTAGACGACGCGGCGCGACTCCTCGAAGTCTACTGAACACTTGCCTTAACATGCGTATAGACTCGGGATTCTTCCGATAACCGCTGACGCACATCTGCAAATCGAGGCGGATGTCCGCGCCTCGATCGTCCCGGCGCTTCGGCCCGGTACGCCAACAACCATTCGTACGTCGCGCTGACAGATCCATGCACGCCCTCTTCGAACCATGGCTTGTCAATGACGCGTTTGGCGACCCCGGTGTATACGTGGACTTTCGCGACGAGCGGCGGGCCCTCCTTTTCGATCTCGGCGATATCGCCAGGCTGCTGCCCCGCCAACTGATGCGCATATCACATGTGTTTGTCACCCATACGCACATGGACCATTTTTCGGGCTTCGATCATCTCTTGCGTGTGACGCTCGGGCGCAAGGCTGGCATCGTGATGTTTGGCGGACCCAACTTTCTTGCACAAATCCAACACAAGCTGAGCGCCTATACCTGGAACGTTGTGCATCGTTACGAGGTCGAGCTGGTGATCGACGCGCGCGAAATTGGAGTGGACGGAGGCGGGCAGCGCGCACTCTTTTCAAGTCGGCGACGGTTCGCCCCCGAAGCCGTTCCATCCTTTGACCGATCAGGTGACGTGGTGTACGACGAAGCAACCTTTCGCGTACGTGGCCGCTTTGTCGATCATGGCATCCCGTGCGTTGCGTACGTGCTCGAGGAGAAGGCCCGCGTCAACGTCGCGAAGGACCGGCTCGCGGCGCTGGGGGTGTCGACGGGTGGGTGGCTGCGCGAACTGAAGCACGCGGTGCTGACCGGCGCCCCTGACGAGGCAATAATTGACATGCGGTGGCGCGACCGGCGTGGCGAGCACGCCATGACCCGGCAGGTCGGCGAACTGCGTCACCTGATTCTCGACATCGTTCCTGGGCAGCGCATTGGCTACGTAACGGACTTGCGCTACACGGAACCGAACATAGAGACGCTGTCGCAGTTGATGCACGACGTGGACCTGCTTTTTATCGAGAGCGTATTTCTTGACGAGGACGAGGCGCATGGCCTGCGCAAGAATCACCTGACGGCCCGCCAGGCCGGTCTGATCGCGCGCCGGATCGGAGCCCGGGCGGTTGTGCCGTTCCACTTCTCGCCACGATACGAAGGACGCTCGGCAGCACTGATTGCAGAAATGCAGGCGGCACGGTCCGCTACGTCGGCGCTGGTTGGCGAAAGGCCTGGTTAGACCCGGGATGCTTCACTACCGATCGCTCGCTCATCGTCCAGGGACGACTTTGGCCACCCGGCCACAATTGGCAAAGGGGAGGTTGCCCGCGACGTTGCGATCGCACAAGGTTGCAAGGTCGAATGGAGCGCGTATCGGATGCCGCATACGGTGTGCGAGGAGGAGATCGAGGCGCTGCGCATATGGCTCGGCGCGGGCCACGCGCCGGGTTAGCGCTGTGGCGCAAAACTTGCGGTGCCCGGCATGCCCCGCATTGCCATGAAAGACGATGGCTGTACCGCGCGCGGCTTCGGCCGGCTCGGCCACGAAACCCCGGGAGTCCTGTGGTGTCGCTTTCCCCTGGTTGACCACCGGCAGAACGCATTCTGCGCAACGCTGCCTCCGACCTATAATCATTGTGTTGGACGAGCGCTCTGTTGACGCAATGAGTGGCTGCCAGGACAAAATTCGCGGAGATGGGTATGCACTTCGAAGCGTTTTCCTTTGGTTCCATCCGTATCGATGGCGTTACCTACCAGCATGACGTGGTGATCGACCATGGGCAGGTTCGCAAACGCAAGAAGAAGCCATCCAAGGCGTTCCGTGAGGCCTTTGGGCATACACCGCTATCAATGGCAGAGGCCATCCCATGGAAATGCAGGAGGTTGGTGATTGGCACCGGTACTGGAGCATTACCGGTGATGGACGAGGTCAAGCACGAGGCCGAGCGTCAACAGGTCGAACTGGTGATCCTGCCGACGGCGGAAGCCATTGCCAGACTGAAGGAGCATCCCGACGAGACCAACGCGATTCTGCATGTCACGTGCTAGGCGCAAGGGGCGCGGTGCGAGTCTGCATTGAACATGAGCAGCATTTGGTACGTCAGGTGAGCCCGTCGATCATGGGTCACGCGGTCAGTCTGCCGTCCCGAAATCCGATCCATGGACGTCGGGCCAGTCCTCAACAGCTCGAGGCGCCGAACGCTGCTCGCATTTCATGACGTAGCGACGCAGCCGGGCACGCTGCCAAGGCACGCGTCGAGGGGAAAGTGGGAGCGCTTCAGAGCGCCCCCTGGTAGTTCGCATCGTCTGGCCGACAAGCCGATTGAAACGCCACAGTTCGCCAGAACGCCTTGTCGCGAAGCGCGTGGCGGGCAGCCCCGTTACAGTGTCGCTATAAACTCGTCCCACGCCGTCGCTAGCAAGGTCTCAGTGGTGGCGTGTCCAGAGGCGCGGATGATCAACGCCGCTCGCTCGACCTGTTTCAGGTCGTCAGACTCGACGACGTCCATCACATCGAAGCGGCCGAGTGTCAGATAGCTGTCTTTCCAGGTTACGGCAGGGCATTCAGCCTTGATTTTCCCGGCCACCGTGGCGGCGAGCTGTTTCATGTCCTTGGGATCTTTGAACGCGTCAGGAGACAAACGGCTCAGGATGACGTACGTGGCCATGGAATACCTCCGTGCAAAAAATTGACCCGCAATTGGGCACGGCAGTCACACCGGAACAAACGGCCTCCCGTCAAGCGGAAGGGCGCCCGTGCTTCTTGATTATAGTGACCCACGTCCATGGCGACTGAGGCGCGGGACGCATCCTGTCAGGGCAGGGGACGTCCCGGCATCTGAGCGTGCGTGGGGTTGTCGCCAACGGCAGTTGAGGGCCGTCGGCGTCGGCTGCGACGGGCAGGGTGCGGCCATCTACGGCCGTTGGCCTGCACTCGCGCTCGGACATTCGAACGTCGGCTCCGCGCTGTTATCCGCCACTTGAACAACAATGGCCCGACCGGCTGCTTCGGGTCGACTACTGTCCTCTGGGCGCGCACAAAGTGCCGTTCGACCTGATCGTGTGCGCGACGTCAGCAATACTAATCATAGCCGCCGTTGGACGATGGTCACGCCAACGGCGGCAATGGCCGACATTTATGCTTTGAGCATCGGGCGGGTTTCGCTAAGGTTTATTCGACGCCTGCCGACATGCGCGGAGGCAGGCACATTCCTGCGGCCGATCGCAGGCATCGAATAAACCTTAACGCCCAGCAGTCGTCGGCCAGGAACTGTCACTCAAGCTCGCCTCGCGGGTTTCTCGATAGCGGTCACCCGGGAGCCGTTCCCGGAATTGCCAGGTGGCGTGGCATCGGATGGATCATCCACGCATTAGATGTACTGTACTGGCGGGGCATCGCAGCGCTACGGGAGCGGATGAAGTTGAAGAAAAACAGCTGTGGCGTTGCGGGCACGTGCCGCGACCTCGCGTGAGTTCGGCCGCTGGGCGACGCCAAGCAGCAGGCTGACCATCAAATTACCCCACAGCAACCCGCTGAACTGTTCGGCAAGTTCGGCAGGACGGCCATTGAGAAGTCCGGACGCCTGAGCCCGGGCCATGATTTGACGCAAGGCGGCACGACTTGTCTCGCGCCCTGTCGAGTCGAGCGCTTGCGCCACGTCGGGCGCGTGGACCGCCTCTGCGATCGCCAGTCGGAAGACCGCAATGACCGTTGGATCCGTGATCTCGCGGACGAGCTGCGTCCCTAGGGAAGTCAGTACGTTCGCGAGTGTCTCTCGGTCGTGCGGCACGGGCAAGTCAGCGGATACCTGCAGTCTTGTGGCGCGCGCGCTGATGCACGCGACTAGCATTTCCTTCTTGTTGCCCACCAGCGCATACAGTTCTCGTTTCGAAACCCGCGCGCGCGTGGCGATCTCAAGCGTGCTGGTCGCCGCATAGCCACTCGCCATGAACGACGCGAAGGCTGCATCGAGAATGCGCGCGCGCACCTCAGTTTCGTCGCGGCCTTCCTGGCGGTCCTTTGACAGCGATACCGTGGTCATCGTCATCTCTCTTGACATTCGGTACCGCATAGTACCATACTGGAACAACCATCTGGTACTGATGAGTACCGCGACTGCTCGGAGGCGATCATGCTCAAGCCAAGGATCCTCGTAACCGGTGCGACCGGGAAGACAGGCAGCGTCGTCGTTGCCGAACTGCTGAAGGCCGGCTATCCCGTACGCGCCATGGTGCACCGGGAAGATGGCCGCAGCGTGCGGCTGAAAGCGCAGGGGGCCGAGATAGCGGTTGCCGACATGAGTGATGTCGAGCGCGTCGCCGACGCGCTAAAAGACGTTCAGCGCGCCTACTTTTGTCCGCCTTTCGATCCCTACATGATTCAGGGTGCTGTCGCGTTCGCCGTCGCCGCCAGGGAATCCGGGCTCGAACACATCGTCAGCCTTACCCAGTGGCTGTCGAGTCCCTCGCATCCCGCCCTTATGACCCGACAACTCTGGCTCGTCGATCAGCTGTTCTCGATGACGCCGGGAGTCGCGCATACGATCGTGAGGCCAGGCTTCTTCGCTGACGCCTATCTCGCATTGACTGGATTTGCTGCGCACCTCGGAGCATTTCCCTGGATCTTTGGCGATAGCCGTAACGCGCCACCGTCCAACGAGGATATCGCGCGAGTCGCCGTCGCGGCCCTGATGGATCCTGCGCGGCACGCCGGGAAGCGCTACCGCCCCACTGGGCCGGAGCTCCTTGGCGCGGAGGACATGGCCAAGGCGATCGGCCGGGCCGTCCGACGATCGGTCAAGGTTGTGCCAATGCCGATCTGGCTATTCATGAAGGCCGCCCGGATGGGCGGCTTGCCGATCGACCTGATCAGCGGCGTTCGCTACTACATTGACGATCACAAACGCGGGGCTTTTGAGCTGGGCGCTCCGACCACGGACGTCCCCGATGTGACCGGTCAGCCAGCCGAGGACTTCGAGACGATCGCGCGTCGCTACGCGGCGCTTCCAGTCAACCGGCGGACGCCTAGCAATTGGCTTCGCCAGTTCGCGCAGTTCGTGATCGCCCCGCTCAGCCCCGGTTTCGATCTCGAGCGCTACGACCGTGAACTACGCCGTCCGTTCCCGTCAGAACCGCAGTTTGCCCCTGAGTCCAAGGTCTGGCTGCGCGAGCATGCCCTGGCTCACACGGAGCGAGGCGCTGTGACCGCAGAGCTACGCACGCTGCGCGTTTAAGTTCTCACGGTCGATCGCGGGAATTCGAACCAAAGGAGAGACTCATGCTGCCCCAGCTCTGGTTTTTCGTTAGCATCTCATTCAGCTTCAGCACGTGGGGAATCGTCACCAGGCGATACGTCTGGCCAAAACTCCGCCTCCTGCGACCGGTCGACGCGCTGCGGCCTCTTCTCATCCTGCACAGCTTCCGCTTCATTGGGTTGGCATTCCTTGCCCCAGGCGTCGTGTCGCCCGATCTGCCGTCTGCCTTCGCGTATTGCGCCGCCTACGGGGATCTCGTTGCGGCTGTTTACGCCGACCGAAAATTCAGCCACATGTAGGGATCGCGCCGACTGAAAATTGAGCCGGGCAATCAACCTATCCTGCTAGTTTTTCTGGCAGGGTGTTTGGGGATGATCCCGATGACGATGATTGGCAAGGTGCGGCGGATGTTCCACCGCCAGAACAAGTCGGTACGCGAGATAGCACGTCTCACAAGCCTGTCGCGCAACACGATTAGTAAATATCTGAACATGGATGTTCAGGAGGAGCCGAAGTATCAGCGGCGCTCCCAGCCGACCCGGTTGACGCCGTTTCATGAGGTGCTGGTGCAGGCGCTCAGTGTCGACGCGCGGCGACTGAAGAAGGAGCGGCGCACCGCCTGGATGCTGTTCCAGGAGATCAAGGCGGGCGGCTACGACGGCTGTTACTCGCGGGTGACCGATTTCATCCGGGCCTGGCGGCAAGGCGAAGGCAAGGCGGTTTCGAAATCGGCGTTTGTGCCGTTGCGATTCGAGCTGGGCGAGGCATTCCAGTTTGACTGGTCCGAGGAAGGACTGGTTGTCGGCGGCATTTACCGCAAGCTGCAGGTGTCGCACATGAAGCTATGTGCGTCGCGGGCGTTCTGGCTGGTTGCCTATCCGAGCCAGGGGCACGAGATGCTGTTCGATGCCCATACGCGCTCGTTCGCGGCCTTCGGCGGGGTGGCCCGCCGGGGCATCTACGACAATATGAAAACGGCCGTAGACAAGGTTCACAAAGGCAAGGGTCGCACGGTCAATCCGCGTTTCGCAGTGATGTGTTCGCACTACCTGTTCGATCCGGACTTCTGCAACGTCGCCAGTGGCTGGGAGAAAGGCGTCGTCGAGAAGAACGTGCAGGACAGCCGTCTGCGCATCTGGATTGAGGCGCGTGCGCAACGCTTCGGCAGTTTCGCTGATCTGAATGCATGGCTGGCGACCCGGTGCCGGTCGTTGTGGGATCAGGTGAAGCATCCAGACTATCGTGACCTGAGCGTCGCCGACGTGTTCGAGCAGGAGCGCGCCCATCTGATGCCGATGCCGACACCGTTTGACGGTTATGTTGAGCGTGCGGCACGAGTCTCGTCGACCTGCCTGGTGGTGATTGGCCGCAATCGCTACTCGGTGCCATGCGAATTCGCAGGCCAGATGCTCAGCACGCGGCTCTATCCTGGCCGTGTTGTGGTGGTGAGCGACGACGCGGTGGTAGCCGAACACGATCGACTGGCCGACGAAGGACTGGTGCGATACGAGTGGCAGCACTATATCCCGCTGATCCAGCGCAAGCCTGGCGCCCTGCGCAACGGTGCGCCGTTCCAGGATATGCCCGAGCCGCTGCAACGCCTGCGTCGGGCGTTACTACGCGAGCCAGGTGGTGACCGGGTAATGGCGAAGGTTCTGGCGTTGGTCCCGGAAAGCGGTCTGGATGCCATAGTGGTTGCAGTCGAACTCGCATTGGAGCAGGCGCCGCCCTCCGGGCGCGTGAGCGTCGAGCATGTGGTGAACGTGCTGTCGCGCATGCGCAGCGTGCAGATGCCGCCGAAGATCGATACTGCGCTACAACTGACGACACCACCGCTGGCCGACACATCGCGCTACGACGGGCTGCGCCCGGCGCTGCAACAGCCGGAGGCCGGTCATGCGTGATCTGATCGTCGAACTCAAACACTTGCGGCTGCACGGCATGGCTGCCGGCTGGGCCGAACTGCTTGAACAGGTGAATGTCGAGGCGGCGTCTTCGCAATGGCTGCTCGAACGGCTGCTGCAGGCCGAGGTCGCGGATCGGGCCGTGCGTTCGGTCAGCCACCAGATGAACGCGGCGAAGTTCCCGGTGCATCGCGACATCGCCGGCTTCGACTTCGATGGCTCGCCGGTCGACCGCCAGCTCGTCACGCAACTGGCCGGCATGACGTTCACGGAGGGCGCGCACAACCTGGTTCTGGTCGGCGGCCCGGGCTCGGGCAAGACGCATCTGGCGACCGCCATCGGAGTGTCCGGCATCATGCACCACGGCAAGCGGGTGCGCTTCTACTCGACCGTGGATCTGGCCAACGCACTGGAGCAGGAGAAGGCGCAGGGACGCGCCGGGAGGATCGCGGCGAGCCTGCTGCGCCTCGACCTGGTCATTCTGGACGAACTCGGATATCTGCCCTTCAGCCAGGCCGGCGGGGCGTTGCTATTCCACCTGCTGAGTCGCCTGTACGAGCATACAAGCGTTGCGGTGACAACGAATCTGGACTTCGCCGAATGGTCCAGTGTGTTCGGCGACGCGAAGATGACCACAGCATTGCTGGACCGGCTGACGCACCACTGCCACATCGTGGAAACCGGCAACGAAAGCTACCGTTTCCGCCATAGCAGCGCCAGTGCAAAGAAGCGTATCCGCTCGCGTGAAGCAGCGCGCAGAGCCGACGGTGCGAGCGCGAACGAATCGGCCTGATCGTCGCTTGCCGCGCAGTGGAAGCCGCAACGGGCTACGCCCTTCGCAGCTTCCACTGCGCAATGAGGCCTCACACGAAGGAGGACAAGCACTCCCGAAACACATACACTTATCCACAACCGGTCCTTCTTCAGACCGGTCTCCACCCCGGCTCAAAACTCGATCGGCGCGGCGGCTCAAAATTCATTCGGCGCGGACAAGCTGGAGCAATCGGTCGCTGAGATCGACACCGATTGCGGGCTCGGGGAGCGGTACCAATCATACTGAACACTCTGCACGCCGACCGTATTGACATTGCACGGCAGTTATAACTAAGGATGCCGAATTATTGGCATGGTCGTTCGTGCTTAAACAGATAGTCGGCCCCAAGCCTATCCTTTCCGAAGCGGCACGCACAGAGGTCCGGCTGGAGCCGTCTCGCTTTCCCGTGAAATGCTGTCCGGCCCGAAATCCGCACTTCACCAGTCCAGACGATGCTTCTCTTCTGTCTCGCGGTGACGGGTGTCGTCGTCGCTATGAAGATAGATGCTCGTCGTCGAAATCGATGCATGCCCGAGGTTGTCTCGCACGAGTCGCAGATCGAGATTGCCGTCGGCCATGTGGGATCCGGCACTGTGCCTCAGCCAGTGTGCGGATGCGCGCTCGAGATGCGTAGCACGCGCGGCATAGTCCTCACCGCGAAGCCTTAATTTGTCCGCTGCGCCAGCAAAGATGCCTTTGATGATCGAGTGCAGCGCGGCCCGCGTGAGAGGCTTCATGGATTTGCCGAGCGGCAACACCAGCGGCGTGTCCTCGTGCGAGGACGGGAGTGGCGCAAGCCCGCGCGCGCGCCGGTAGCGCGCGAGTTCGACCATCATCTCGGCGGAGGCGGGAACGAGTCGTTCCTTGTCACCTTTCCCAAGCACCTCCAGCCACCACCGTTCGTGCCCCTCGTTGTCACGCCGGCAGAAAAACTTGCCCATCGTGTTGCCGCCGACCTCCGAAATCCGCAGGCCGCCCAGGTAGAGCAAAGTAAAAAGCCATCGAGCGCGCCAGTAACGTTCCTGTTCCCGATCGCTATCACGGGGCAGGCCGTCGATATAAACCTTGACCTCCTGCCAAAGATCGCGCTCCAGGTAACGGGTGATGCGCGGCGCCTGACGGCGGGACCGCTGGCGCGTTAGCGACAGTGGGTTGCCGGCCAGGTAGCCAGCTTCGACTAGCCACGCAAACAGCGCATTAAGGATCACCATCGCCTGGCGCTGGCTCGAGACTGCGAGCGGCCCGTAAAACGGCCGCCAGCGCGGATCGTGACGCGGAAACTTGCGCCCGCCATCGGACACCCAGCGCGGACGCGGTTGCGGATCCCCCAGGAATAGCCTGTAGGCGAGCAGATCCTCGTGCGTGAGCGATGACAAAGGCTTGCCCAGCTGCACGATGGACCACAACAGGAGCCGCTCAGCTTCCTTGCGGTAGTTCTCGAAAGTGGTCTTCGTGTCGACGACACGGGCGAGCCATGCGCGTATCGCACTCAGGTCGTCTGCTGCGGTGATCTGCTGGCGACCGTTCGCCCGGTTGACGCCGTGGCGACCGTCAAGATCGGGCGGCAGGTCGAGTGCGTCGAGCGGGCGCGGAGCGATCAGGGTCGTCGTCATGTTTTGAGCGTGAATCGGTGGGGGCACAGGTCACCGCGATTGTCGCACGCGCGGAAGACCCTTTGACACTACAGTCATAATGTCTAGAAACCAATGGAAAGTATGCCGTGTTGCGAACGAGTAGGTATCAACTTTGTTCCACTGAGTTGATGGTGCCGCCGAACGCAATTCAGGCAGCGTCGCGCGAATACGCGCGTGGCCAATTGTGGCTCGAAAGCCTGAAAATCGCGTGTCAAAATGCCGAGACCCGGCGCGGTCGGCGCCGGATGACGGAGACGCCGGTCTTGCCGCCGAGTTCGAGCGCCAGGTTCAGATTCGGGCCGGCCAGATCAAGCAGAACGATCCCTCTCTCGCGCGGGCGATCTGTTTCAGGCTTGCGCGCCGGCAGCTAACACCTCCCCGATATTTCTATCTTCATGTGTTCTCTCTGATAATTCGCTTGCCGTGGAGAACGGGCACGTCCGGAGTACGCCGCGCACCGCCCAAATGGCCCGGAGACCGCGTATCCAGCAAATCCGAACACAGAAATCCGCGGCATTGCGGCGTTTGCAAGCGTCGTCGAGTGACCTTCCACATCAACAGCCATGCAAAGTCGAATAAGGGCAGTTGCGCAGCGACGGGCGGGCGTGTGAGCTCATGAGAGAACGAAGCCTGACCTTAACGTACTTTCGACTTCCATCGGCCGCTTCGAGCGGGTCCGGAAACAGCCGATTCCGCAATTTCGGTCACTAAATTCGATGGCGATAAGTCGTGCTGTCACAAAATATGGAATTGGCTGGAGGAGCGATAGACCTCCCTGGCGAGATTTCGTAATCAACGTACTTGGCTCTTGTTCTTCATAGGGGGTCGTTGGGGTAGACCCCTTAAATTCGCAAAACTGGTGCAATGCCGTGGTCCAGTGGCGCCCCGTCTGAGACGCGCCTTTTAGCCGGCGCGCTCGTTGTAAAGGATTGGAGGAAGGGATTTAGACCCGAACGAACTGCATCGGAGTACAGCGCAGGCCCTCTCTATGAGGTTCAAAGCTTGTTGTCAAAGGTTAGAACTTATGACGCAGGCCCGTCCCAACCACAATCTGCGTGTGCGCGCCAGCGCCAGCTGGACCTCCTACATTTGTCAGCGATGCGACCTCTGCGTCGCCGGCTGCGCGCTGTCCAATCGCAACGAGATAAACATCTGTCGCTTTCGAAAGGGCGTAATCGGCTGCAAGATCGATCTGGTGCCAGTGCGGCGCGTTTCCTGAGGCATATGCCCGCGTGCTATTGCCGCCCTCTCCGCGACCGTTTGTGAAGACGTACTCGGCACTCAATCTCACCGACGGCGTGAAGAAATACGACGCATTGATTTCATAATTGTCCAGTTTGAGAAGCGTCTGATCGACGTAACGCAGGGCTACATGACTGTAAACTACTCCTATATCGAGACTTCCGACCTTGTAAAGCGCCCCCGCTGCTAGAATCTGCTGTCGCGATACCGGAGCTTGGTAGAATAGGCTGGTGTTCAATCCGTAGTCTCCAGCAACAGCCCCCGCACTGTTCCCGCTGGTTGAGCCAGTTGCGTAGGGGTTGGAAACCTGCGTGTAGGTAACCGCGACCCTTGCTGGGCCGAACTCGTAGCGAACGCCGACACTCATTGCCCGGTTGTTGGCAAAGCCATCGCCCGGAGCTCCTCCCGCTTGATTGCTGAAGCCGTAGAGGCCGCTCACGCGCAGTCCAGAAATCTGTGGTGTCTCATACTGCACCGCGTTATTAATCCGATAAGTCGCATAGAGTCCGTCTGCGTCCCCTACATGAGAACCCCATTGGCCTGCGAAGCGAATCGCACCGGTCATGTCGCCGACGTATTGGAAGCCAAGCTCGTACTGGCGTCCAAGAGTAAGAGTGCCCGCGTTTTTGTTCGAGAGTCCGACATAAGCTTGACGACCAAAGAGCCGACCGCCTTGTAGCATGGTGCCATTGGTTACGTTAAATCCACCTTCCAGTCTGAAGATCGCTCTTGTCCCTCCGCCGAGATCCTCGAAACCCAGAAGGCCCCAACGACTTGACGATTGTTCGCCATTGACGAGTTCAAAAACATGTTGGCCGGGCTTCTTTACACTTGTTGACACCGAGTTCACGTATGCCAGACTGGCGTCAACTATTCCATAAAGGGTTACTGAGCTTTGCGCATAAGCACCCGTACAGAGAGTGCTAGTTGCCAGAATCGCCGCATATCGCTTATACATGTCTCCTCCATTTAATGTATGTCTATTTGTGTTTCTAATCGCGCACTGAAATATCCCTATGTCTAATATGTCCTCCTCTAACGTTCCGCCGCTGGCCGTTGGGCGAGGCTGTGCATCGAAAACAAGACAAGGCTCGCGGAGAATAGGACAACAGCCACCACACTCAGTCCCGACGAGAACGTATGCGTGAGATCATGGAGGCGACCGACAACTATCGGCATCGTTGCTCCTCCTGCGCTTCCCAACATACCAATTAAACCCATCGCTGCCGGTGCCATCTCGCGGCTTAAGATAGATTGCGGAATAGACCAGAAGATCGCCTGACTTGCATAGACTCCGACATTGGCTACTCCGAATCCTACGATAACCAGGACGACCGAACTTCCAGTTCCCGCGATAAGAAATCCGATAGCTGCGAGTGCCGTCGCTAGGGCGGTGTGCTTGAATCGGCTGCCTTTTCGGTCTGACCACGTGCTCATGAGAAGCATTCCGACTAGACCAATCACCGGGGGAATTGACGTTAGCATTCCGATGGACATAGATCGAAAGCCAAAGCCGTGGATAATTTGGGGGAGCCAATAGGCCAGCGATGTCAATCCGCAAAATATGGCGAAGTTACAGAGCCCGAGCAACAGCACGACGGGATCCGTTACGGCTCGTCGGATGCCCGTTTTGAAAACCGTCGTTGTCGCTTTTTCGTCTCGAGAAAGAGCATTCTGAAGGACTTCTCGTTCGCCTGCGCTAAGCCACGAAGCATCCGAAGGACGGTTTGTCAAATAGAACGCGCCAACGAAACCGAGCAGGATTGAAGGTAGGCCCTCGAGCAAGAATAACCAGCGCCACCCGGAGATTCCCGCGACACCATCAAGAGACAGGATCGCACCAGAAATTAAGGCAGAGATGACGTACGAGGTTGGAATCGCGAGGTTGAACATCGCGTTGTAGCGTGCCCGGTATCGCTCGGGGAACCAGAAGCTGAGATAAAGCATAACGCCAGGAAACAGACCGGCCTCAGCCATTCCAAGCAACGCCCTTAAGGCGTAGAAGCTAAACGGACCTTGGGCGCATGCCATGAGCATCGTGGCGGCACCCCACAAGATTGCGATCCGTGTTAGCGTTGCACGGGCTCCGATCCTTGCCAGCAGCAAGTTACTCGGCACCTCGAAGAGGGAGTAGGTCACGAACATAACTCCTACTCCAATGCCGAAGGTCTCAGCGGAGAGGCCAATTGCTTTATTCATGGAAAGAGCGGCAAACGAGATATTGCCCCGGTCCATGATTGAGCAAAAGTAGAGCGCCATCAAATACCACATCAGCCGTCGCCCAACCTTCCGAGTGACCTGCTCCTCTGCTAGTAGGCAATTGCTTGTGCTCAAACTGCCCGGCTCATAGCTGCCGGTCACGTTGTTTGTTGTTTGCATGTCTCCCACCTTGTCTCGTTCGTCAAGCGGGTCAACTTTTCGCCGCAAGCGTTCAGAGCGCTTCCGACGTGGGTTTGGGGGCGCGGGCTCCGTTGGTCAGTTCGGTCGAGTGTTCCGGGTCGGCTTCCGAGTCGATTACGGCGGAAGTGGCACGGACTCTGTAGAGTTCCGGGTCGATCGAAGCAGCCGGCGGACGCCCGTCGCGTGCGAAGTCTCGGGCCTCTTCCATAAGTCGTCGGCGCATTGCAACGACGGCACGGTCGCTTGTTCCCAGGTGCTCGCGGGAACGATCCACAACTGGTCCGGCGGTTTCGGTAACCATTGCGTCTTGTGCACGGATGCCGGCGATGCCTGTGAAGGAAATGGTCTTCTGTTTTTGCCGGTCGATAAGATAGTCATTATCCAGTCGCTCGACCGGTACCGTCGTGCCCGGTAGGACCTTGCGATGAGAATTCTCTCCGTTACGCCAAAGTTCGAGTTCCTCGGCTGCGATCGGTTGGTCAGTCCGGAAAGTCACGCAAATGACCCAGCAGTGATGGTCATCCCGCGGCACCCACATACGGGTCAACTGCGCATCGCCCGGTCGGGGCGGAATCATTGTGTAGAAAGGCAGAACAAACTGGTTAAGTCGCCAATATCGCTTGCCAGGACTAACATCTCGTGAGCTACCTGCGATGAACCCCGCGTGGGTATTTTGGATACTCCACTTGGGCGCCGTATCGTCTCGAAAAAAGCGTCCTGTCAGTGCCCGGTCGTCTTCGTTTACTTCACTGACGTTTCGGTGCAGAAAGCCAACGTGCGCGCCGTCGAGTTCGCCCTCCATTGCTTGGGCGTAGTTGCACTCTTGCTCCCAACGTGAGACGTAGCGGTGGGTTTCTGGAATGTCCATCCACTCAAATGAGGGAAGCGCGGAAACCGCGTCCCGATGTCCCATATATACCCATAGAATGGACCCTGCGACCTTTGAGGGGTAAGCAACCGCCTTTACGCGACTCTTCATCGGACTGTTGGCAGGTTCGCTTGGCATATCCAGTACATTGCCGTTTGTGTCGAACTTCCAGCCGTGGTAGACGCAGCGCAAACCGCACTCTTCGTTGCGTCCGAAGAAAAGGCTGGCCCCGCGATGAGGGCAGTTCTCTTCGAGAACGCCGATTTCCCCATTCGTGTTTCTGAAAACCACCAGATCTTCACCAAGGAGCCTAAGTCGCTTCGGCGCTTCATCCGAATTTGGAACCTCGGCAATCGTCATCGCCGGAATCCAAAAGCAACGCATGAAGTCCCCCATGGGAGTATTCTTGTCCGTTCGGGTGAGCAGATCGTTATCCTCGGGCTTCAACATTTTTTACTCCGCTAATAGATGTAGTTTGTCCTGCGGCTATTAGGCAGCCGCACGAATGCTTAAAAGATTAAAATCTAATTAAAGATCGAGAGTCAGCGTCGGCGAGCACGCGCGTGAACAACAGAGCATCATGGCGCCTGCTTCACGCTCTTTTTCGCTCAGAAATTGATCGCGATGATCAGGCCGTCCCTCGAGAACCTTGACTTCGCAGGCGCCGCAGACGCCTGATTGACAGGAATAGGGGACATCGATCCCAGCAGATAAAACAGCGTCAAGAATCGACTGTTCAGCCGGAACGAGCAGATTTTTTCCTGATCTGGCGAGCTTCACGAGAACGGAGTTCTCGGCGTTTGGATCAGTGGCCGGGGGAGCAAAGTGCTCAATGTGGACGTGGCTTGCAGGCAGACGAGCGGTGGCAGTCTGGAAAGCTGCGAGCATTGGAGCGGGCCCACAACAGTAGATATGAGCGCCGTTGGGAAGGTCAGCGACTATTCGCTCGAGGTCGAGTCGTTTGCCTTCCTGCTCGTCATCGACGTGGAGCAGGACGTTGGAGTTGTGTCGTTCGAGCTCGTCAGCGAGAGCGGCTTCGCTTCGGGTCTGTACCGCGTACCAAAGAGTCCATGGTTGGCCTATCACCGCGAGACGTTGTGCCATACACCAAAGAGGGGTGATCCCTATTCCGCCCGCGACGAGTACTACATTCGTCGCGCGTTCTTCTAATGGAAAGCTGTTGCGCGGCGCGCCAATCTCGAACGTTGATCCCACTCGCGCGGCATCGTGAAGATACCGCGAACCGCCGCGGCCAGGATCACCGCGCTTAACAGCGATGCGATAGGTGCTTCCTGATGCGTATGGCTCGATCAAGGAGAACTGCCGGACCAATCCGTTCGGCAGTCTGACGTCGATGTGAGCACCTGCTGTGTAGGCTGGAAGCCTTTCGTCGTTCGGTCGTTTGAATTCGAACTCGTGGATGGTCGGGGAAAGCCGTTTGATTCCAGTCAGTATCGCGGGGAAAAAGTCAGACAACACGCCGTCTCCTGCTTAGATGGTTTTGAGGAAGTGTACGAAGTGGCGCGTCATTCATCAATGCGATAATATTGATTCGTGTTATTTCAAATTGAGATCAGATGCCGTGGAAAACCTCGACTTGTTGCTGCTCCGCGTGTTCGTGAACGTCTACGAAGAACGGAGCGTCCGGGCTGCGGCCATTGAGCTACATATGAGTCAACCAGGTCTGAGTACAGCGTTGGCGCGACTCCGCAAGATCCTCGCCGACCCGCTTTTCATTAAGACAGCGAGAGCGATGGAGCCCACTCAGCGCGCGCGGGACCTATATGAGCCGATCAAAGCCATCGTGACCAGTGTCGAAAACGACGTGCTGGCCACAAGGAAGTTCGATCCACTGGTAACGAACCGGGAATTTCGTATCGCGTTGTCGGACGTTGGTGAGGCGATATACATGCCGTTGGCGATTCAGGCGCTCAGTCTGGCCTCACCACACGCCACCCTGCGGACCGTTTCGGTTTCGCCGGACGAGATGCAAGAGGCGATGGGTAGCGGCGCTATTGATCTGGCAGCTGGCTATTTTCCGGACATTCGCGCCAACAGCTTCCTGCATCGGCGAATCAACGACCATTCGTTTGCATGTGTCATGCGACACGATCACCCGTTGCTCAGGGGAGTGCTGAGTCTCGAACGTTTCCTTGAAGCTCGACACGTGGTCGTGGAGGCCGCGGGGAGAAGTCAGGAAGTGCTCGAGAGTTTCTTTGCGCAGCAGCACCTGAACAGACCCGTTGGATTACGCACGCCGCATTTCATGAGCCTTCCCATGATCATCTCAGCCACGGATCTGATCGCGACCGTACCTCAGGCTCTCGCTGATTTCATGACAGGCCGTCATCACGGAATTGGCCAGGCTCGTCTACCGTTCACTCCGCCGACGTTCCAGTCGAACCTTTACTGGAGTAGGGCGATGAATCTCGACCCGGCAAATAGCTGGCTGAGGGAAGTCCTGTTTCCGGCGTTCCAGAACGTTCGCGCGAAGCATTACGAGAGAAACGGACGCGGCGGAGTCGAAAAGAAGAGAAGCGGTAGTAAGAAATAAATCGCTAGTTCCATCTCGAAAAAAGAGGGCGGCCATTCAGAAGACAAGAGATGCGTTGAGAGCATCGGGAATTACCGACTTTTGGGTTCCGCGACCCTGATTCGGAGTTCGGCGAGTCCCAGCTATCTCCCCGTCGGCGGCAACGGAAAAGCGGCGCACCCCTCTCAATTAGAAGCGCCTTCATCCGAGGAAGACGCTCCCGCGCAAGGGCTACACCGATGGTCAGCATGGCCTGTCGCAGTGGGCGTTTGCCCTTGCGATCAAATCAGCGCGTCTGCGTACAACGCGGCCTGCGTTGGCGGTCCGCCCGACACGTTGCCTTAGGGGGGCGCGGTCACAGCGATCGGTCGCTACAGGCTTAGCATAGCTCAACGGCTAACGCTGTCGCTTCTCCGCCGCCGATGCACAGGCTGGCCACGCCGCGCTTAAGGCGTGCGCGACGCAGCGCCCCGAGCAGAGTGGCGACGATACGCGCACCCGATGCACCGATCGGGTGGCCGAGCGCGCAGGCACCGCCGTGTACGTTTACCAACTCGTGCGGCAGCCTCAGCTCTTTCATCGCCGCCATTGTCACCACCGCGAAGGCCTCGTTGATTTCCCAGAGGTCGACCTCGGCGGTAGACCAACCGGCCTTGGCCAGCACCTTCTGAATAGCCCCCACGGGCGCGGTCGTGAACCAAGCTGGCTCCTGCGCATGCGTGGCGTGGCCGTAGATGACGGCCATTGGTACGAGACCGTGCTGCTCAGCGGTGGAGCGCTTCATAAGCACGAGCGACGCAGCGCCGTCAGAAATTGAGCTAGCGTTCGCCGCAGTGACGGTGCCGTCCTTCGAGAACGAGGGCTTGAGAGTCTGAATCTTGTCCAGCCGAGCCTTGAGCGGCTGCTCGTCTTGCAGAATCTCATGTTCACCGCCGCGGGAGGCCACGGTGACCGGGGCCAATTCCCAGTCGAACGCGCCGTCGCGTATGGCCTGCTGCGCGCGCTCGGTAGAAGCGATCGCGTAGGCATCTTGAGCAGTGCGGGTGAAGTCGTAGTGTTTCGCGCAGTCTTCAGCGAAGGTGCCCATCAGGCGGCCATTGGTGGCGGGCGAATAGTGGTCCTCAAGGCCATCGAAGAACATGTGGTCGATCAATTGGCCGTGACCCAATCGCTGGCCAGAGCGGCCCTTGGGTAGCAGGTACGGCGAATTAGTCATCGACTCCATCCCGCCCGCAACGACCACCTCGGCGCTACCGGCGACCAGGGCGTCGTGCGCGAGCATCAGTGCCCTCATGCCGGAGCCGCATACCTTGCTGATCGTGGTGCATCCGGCGCCCAGCGGAAGTCCGCCGCCAAGCGACGCTTGCCGCGCTGGCGCTTGGCCCAGACCGGCGGATAGCACGCAGCCCATCAGCACTTCGTCAACGACTTCGGGCACGATGCCGGACCGAGCCACTGCGGCGCGGATCGCGACTGCGCCTAGCTGTGGCGCGCTCATCGGCGCGAGATCGCCCTGGAAGCCACCTATCGGCGTGCGCGCTGCGCTGACGATGACGACGGGATCTACGGGAAGGGTCATATCAAGGTTCCTTTTTTGGTTTCTATGCCGATGGCCCCAGTGAGGCGGATGATTCCGCCCTTCGGATCGTCCGTATCGATAATGTGCACCGACCCTTCGAGAACAACCGGGGCCTAACTCTCGGCCGAACTCGACCCCCGCAGTCATGCGGCTAGATATCTCAGATGGTGCGCCAACATATCCCTCGGAAAGCCGAAGGTGGCGAACTGCCCAGCGCTGAAAGCGAACGGTCGGCGCAAACAAGATGGTGCGACTGGGGCGTCAGCGGGGAGCCAAGCGGATCGCGCCATCCAACCTGATTGTCTCGCCGTTGAGCATGTCGTTCTCGAAAATGTGAAGCGCCAGCTTCGCAAAGTCGGAAGGTGTACCGAGGCGCGACGGGAAAGGCACACTGGCGGCCAGTGCATCTTGCACTTCCTGGGGCATACCGAACAGCATGGGCGTGCCGAAGATGCCCGGAGCGATAGTCATGTTGCGGATACCGTTTCGAGCCAGGTCGCGTGCGATCGGCAGCGTCATACTCACGATGCCCCCCTTTGAGGCGCTGTAGGCAGCTTGACCGATTTGGCCGTCATAAGCGGCGACGCTGGCCGTAGAGATCATTGCACCGCGTTCGCCCGTTTGTTCCGGCTCATTCTTGCTCATGGCTTCTGCAGCCAATCGGATCATATTGAAGCTGCCCAGCAGATTTACGCGTAATGTCTTTTCGAATACCGACAGTCTGTGTGGACCATCGCGAACCACCGTCTTTTCGGCGGGGGCAATGCCTGCGCAATTCACCAAACCCATAAATTTACCGAGGGAGACTGCCTTATTCACCACAGCCTGACCGTCAACCTCCTCGCTAACGTTGCAGCGTACGAAAGCGCCTCCTAACTCTCGCGCCACAGCTTCACCCTTCTCCTCTTGGGTGTCTGCGATAACGATCTTTCCGCCCCAACTTGCCAACGCACGCGCGGTACCTTCTCCCAAACCCGATGCTCCGCCGGTGATGACGAATACCTTGCCAGAAATTTCCATTCTAGTTCTCCTGTGACTACAAGGTGCATGGCGTCCCAGTTGCGACGACCTGCACCGCTTTGGCAAAGATGCCATGACGGCGTCGACGCTGGTATCATGTATGTGATGGATAAGCCCCTCGTCAAGTCCGCGCAACGTGTGTTGCAGCTTCTGGAGTACTTCGCCCATGAGCAGCGGCGGGCGACCGTTGTGCAGGTGGCCACTGCGCTCGACTATCCTCAGTCGAGCGCCTCCATGTTGCTATCGACTCTGGAAGCACTGGGTTATTTGCGGTTCGAGCCATCTGATCGCACATACGCACCCACCCTGCGCGTGATGTTGTTGGGCTCTTGGCTGCAGGATGAACTCTTCGGTTCTGGCAGCCTGATATCTGCCATGAATGTGCTGCGTCAGCGAACTGGGGAAACAGTCATGGTTGGTCTTCGGCAGGGGATTCATGTCAGATTTATCCTTTCCTTGCACGGCCCTCGCTCGACCACGACTCACTACCCGGTGGGCGTTCTGAGACCTGTGTGCCGCTCTCCGGTTGGCAAGATATTGCTTTCCCAACTGTCAAATGCAGAGATACTTAGGATCGCCCGTAGCGCCAACGCCCAGGTTCAACGGTCAGACAGGGTTTACACCGGGGAACTAATGGTTGAGATTGCGGACATTCGTGAGAAGGGTTGGGCGCTCACAGTTGATTATCCAATGCCGGATCGCGCGACCTTGGCGATGGCGTTGCCCTCCATCGCGAATCAACCCGCCATGGCGCTAACGGTAGGTGGTCGAAAGGGGCGTATGTTGCAGAACCACGAGCGCTACGCTGCGGAATTGCGCCGTACCTGCGAAAACCTCTCCGCGCAACTTCACCCCGGCAGTTCCGGTCAGGACAATTCGCACTGAGACTTCATACGGCCTATCGGCACGTGCATGGGCCGCGGGCACGCCTACTCACAAGGACCGTTGTGACTTGGCGCAGGCTACCTTCGTTACGTGATCCGCTCGGCGCCGCGCTAGGTGGGCAGGCCGGATACATCGGAGAATTCAGGCAACTCTGATTAAGTCCACCGATTGTGCGCCTCAAGCGTTATAGAGCGCACAGGCAACGGAGGCGCTGTACGGCAGCACCATCCTGCGCCGCTTTATGGGCATCGACCTGGGCTGCGAAGCCGTGCCGGATGCGACGACGCTGCGCAAATTCCGACGCCTGCTTGAGACAAACAAACTGGGTGAACGACTCTTCGCCGAGATGGGTCGGGTGCTGCAAGCCAGCGGCATGAAGGTCAACAGCGGCACGATCGTAGACGCTACCTTGATCGCGGCAAAGAGTTCGACCAAGAACGAGCAGAAGGCGCGCGACCCCGAAATGCATCAGACGCGCAAAGGCAAGCAGTGGTATTTCCGCATGAAATTGCACATTGGAGTCGATAGCCAAAGCGGCCTGGCCCATAGCGCGGTGGTCACGCCGGCCAACGTGCACGACAAGGCGCTGTCAAGTTAAAAGACCGACGACAAGATGGCCGATAGGATTCGCCCTTGCTCAAAACGCGGGCGGATCTTGGGTGAGTTCAGTATAGCGATGCCATGCCTCAAAGCGCGCGGCGAGCTGCTTTCGATAGAGTGACGCCCGAAGCAGATGTCGTTTGATCGCGAAGTGTTGCCGGATCAGGCCGAAGCTCGACAGGAAAGTTTGAGTGCGATCGGGATCGCGAAAGCCTCGCATGCGCCGCTCGCGTTCACGAGTTGGCTGATGACTATTTTCGGCCCGGTTGTTCACCCGGGCACTGGCCTTGACGAAGACGTGTTTGACGGTGGCGAGCTCGGGTATTTCGGCCTTCGCCGCTGGATAGCTGCGCAACTGGTCGATCACGATCTTGCGCGGCACTTCGGGACACGAGGCAAGCACGCGCTTGAAAAAACGCTTGGCTGCAGCCTTGTCGCGACGCTTCTGCAGCAGTACATCGAGTTCGGCGCCGTGTTGATCGACTGCCCGCCACAGCAGGTATGGCTCGCCGCGCAGCGTCACGAACAGGTAAGTAGGCCCGGGGGATTTCACCCCGAGCCTCTCGCAGAACCGTGCGTAAACCTCGCGATTTACACGGCTCCCGTTATCCAACCTTTACCCCCAGAAACTGCCAGTGCACAAACTGTCGCGGGTACGCCTTCCTCATCTTGTGCAACCACTCGTCGCTACGCCGCTTATGCCGTCGTAGTGTTTTGTACTTGCACCGGGCCCAGCGTGCGAGCTTGCGGTCCAGATACCGACCGAGCCCCTGCATGGCCGTCCGATAGAAAGCCCCGTAATAGTTCCACCAACCACGTATCGTGGGATTGCATTGATCGGCCAGTTCGACCAGTGACCTGAACGTCTGACGAGGTAGCCGCCACCCCCGCACTGTCTGTCTCATCCGTTTCAGGGCATCACGACTCACGCCGGGCAGAAAGCTCGTTGAGAGCTGCCCAGACCTGGTCATCACCCTTCGCGGACGAAACAGGAAACCCAGAAATGTGAAGGTCACATTCGGGTAGGCTTGAGTACGGCTTCGGTCCCTGCAATACACGATGCCTGACTTTTCGGGATGCATCTCCAACCCGCATTCCGCCAGCCGCGAGGCAATGGCATGCATGACCTCCTGCGCCTGCGCCTCACTGCGGCAGTGGACCACCGCATCATCGGCATAACGCGCAAAGGGACATTGCGGGAGGTGTCGCTGCATCCATGTGTCAAGCGCATAGTGCATGAACAGATTCATCAGCATCGGGCTGACCACTCCGCCCTGGGGTGTACCGCGCACCCGTGGCAGTCTCGCTCCGTCCGCAGTCTCGAACGGCGCAGTCAGCCACCGCTCGATATACAGCAGGATCCAGTCCACCTTGATGTGCCTACGCACCGCCTTGAGCAGGAGGCCATGATCAATCTGATCGAATGCCGCCTTGATGTCAAACTCAACGACCCAGTCGTATTTCCAGCAGCGCTCACGCGTTACCGCAACCGCCTGTTTCGCCGATCTCCAAGGCCGGTACCCATAAGAATCTTCATGGAATATCGGCTCAAGTATCGGCTCGATCATGAGCTTGACAACCGTCTGGGCCACTCGATCTGACACGGTGGGCACGCCCAGCTTTCTGGTACCACCCTTGGCTTTCGGTATCTCAACCTGCTTCACCGGGGGCGGGAAATACGAACCCGACGACATCCGGTTCCACAACTTGTACAGATTGCCCGACAGGTGCTGCTCGAACATGGCGATCGTTTCATCGTCCACGCCTGCAGCACCCCGGTTGGCCCTCACCAGCTGATACGCTTCCCACACCGTGCGCTTCGCAATGCAATACGGTTTCGTTGAGGTCATGTCACTCATCCCCACCATGCAGGTTGGTGACCTTCGTCAACCGGATAACGCCACCCCTTCGCTCCACCCTCATTACAAGGGCTTCAGCACTACTACGGGCAGCTCCGCCCCTCGTTGCGGCATCGGTATTCTTCCTTATGGTGTCTGCCATTTGTCATTTCCCTTTGCATCCGCAACAAGGTTCTCACGTTCCGTACTGAAGCCTGTGTTGAGCTCATGCCGCCTTTACGCCGACTGCCATCAGGTCCGTAAGCAGGTCTCGTCCTGACTGATCCTGGAGCGACGAAGCGGCTCCAGTTTTGACAGCGCTTTAACACCTTAACGACGCGTCATCGAACGGTTTGCTTTCGCTCATCTTCTCAACACGTACCTGCCACCCTGATGGATGACTTTTCCGCGGTCGCTCACCACCACGCCTTTTGAACGCAGCAGCACCGGGCGGTTTGGAGCCTGCTCCTGCAAGCCGACTCCGGGAGGCCAACTCCCATCTTCAGTACAGCACCACAAGCTTTCGCTTGTGTTCGTGACACACCCTCGTCCAGATGCCATGTCCTGCCGGGGTTGCACCGAGCTGCTTTGACACGATGTGCGAAACCAGCGCCGAACTTCTCGCACCAGCGTCGAATCGTCTCATAGCTGACGGTCACTCCGCGCTCGAACAGTAACTCCTCGATGTCGCGCAGGCTTAGCTGGAACCTGGAATACCAGCGCACTGCGCAACTGATGACGACGCCCGGAAAGCGATGACGGTAGTAGAGCGGTTTCGAGTTCTTAATCGTCTCACTCTACCTGCAAATCCGGTTACCGTGACAATGCCTCGCGTACAGCTACGCCCTGGCAGACGACCGTGCGGCCGACTCGAAAATCAACATACACAAAATTTCGGTCGGCAGTATCTACAACCCGTACAAAACGTACGCAGCTCTAAGCGGCGGGGAACTTCGAGAAAATGAGCGGCGCGGGGCTTGGTCTGAATCCGATCACTGGAGCCTTTGAGAATTATGCGCAGTTGGCGTATGCCGGCACCTCAAATTCATCGACGCAGCTCCAGATTTCTGTAGGCATAAAGCACAACTTCTGATTGGGTGAGGTATTGTGCCGGAGGGGCGCGCAACGGTCAGTAGCCCACCCTCGCATTATGGCTGACTTGGAGCGTCACAAAGTGTATCGGAGGACTCGCCCGCCGAGCATCGCCTCGGCATATAGCGTCACCAGTGCTGCTCTCTCGCGCGATGTATTGCGGTGAGTTGATTCAGCAGGCGACTACGGCGTCGCCCACGACCCGTGGTTCGCCATACTGATTGGATGTCTGGACTTCCAAGCGCAGTCGGCACTCGCCCTCAGCCTTGAACTTCTCGATCACCCGTGCGGTACAGACGATTTGATGCCCGACATGGGTAATGCCCACGAAGCGCACGCTGAACTGCCGCAACTGGCGCTGATCGACCCATTCGGTGAGCAGCCGGCCGAGCCACGCCATCGAGAGCATGCCGTGCGCGAACACGTCTGGCATTCCGGCGCGGCGCGCATAGTCGATGTCGATATGCACGGGGTTGTGGTCGCCCGAGGCTCCAGCAAAGAGTGCAAGCATCTTGCGATCTACGGGCGGCAGTTTGATCGAGGTGAGCTGGTCGCCCACTTCCATTGCGTCGCATTCGATGGTCACGTGGGTTCTTCCTTCAGCTGTTCTGCTGCACAATCACGCTGCGCAGGTCTGCCACGTGCTCGTCGCGCTGGTTGCTCACGCGCGTTTCGCGCACGACGAATTCTAACGCGCCGTCCTTTTTTTGGTAGATGTCGGCAATACGCGGTTCGAACAGCAGCACATCGCCAGCGTAGGCGAGCTGGTGATACGTGAAGGACTGTTCGCCGTGCAGCATACGCGGCAGCTCTAGGCCAATCTCGTCGCGCCACGACGCGTCGGGTTGCTCGAACTCGAGCGAGAACAGAAACGTGGGCGGCAACAGGAGGCCCGTGTGGCCGGCGGCGCGTGCGGCGGACTCGTCGAAGTACAGTGGATTGGTCTCTCCGACCACCTTTGCGAACAAGCGTAGTTGAAACGCTTCTGCTGTCGCCCGAAAAGCGGGCAGTGTCCTACCGATGAATTGCCTGTCGATCATGTAATGACCTCCAGTCGATGGTGGTATATATGCCCGCGTGGACTTGCAAGCTGTGACGACGCCTGCGCATCCCAAAACCTGATTGCGCGCCAGCGTCTTGTCCCTGCCGACCGCTGGGCGTTCAAAGGGTCCCCGAGGCGCGCGCTCGTAGATGAGGTGATGACGCCAAGTTTAGTCCCGCCGTGTGGTGAGTATGAATTGGCTGCAGCGCTACTGTTGGCGCCAGGCATCCATAGCAGATTGATGCTCGGGGGTACTTCTGAGCGATTCAAGGACTTCGAGTTCGCGAATTAATAGATTCTCCGATATCGCAGCACTTGCTTCTCCTATAAGCCTCCGCGTGGCTCGGACGGCCGAAGCCGACATGCTTGCCAAGCGAACCGCTGCAGCTTTCGCGACCCGCGAGGTCTCCGTTGATGACCCACTCCCGACGACCAATCCTGTCGACACCAATTCCTTCGTCGAGACTTTTTCTCCTAGCAATAGCGCTCTTGCCGCCGTAGCCCGGCCCGCGAGCTGCGGGAGGAGGGCGCTTGCGCCAAACTCTGGTGAGAGGCCCAATGTGGAAAAGGGGAAGGACAGCCACGCATGATCTGCCATATAAACCAGATCAAAGTGCAGAAGCATTGTCGCTCCGATACCTACGGCCGGACCTTCCACTGCTGCGATGATTGGGCGCTCGCAATGAAAAATGCTGCGCATAAAGCGGAAAACAGAGCGCTCCTGTATCGGCAATGAAGTAACCACGTTCGCCAACTGACGCACGTCTTGCCCTGCACAGAAATACTCGCCTTCCGCCCGCACCAGCACCACAGACGCGCCGCCCTCCGCATTAGTTTCATTGAATGCCTCAGCCATCTGTTCATACATTTCGTTGGTCATGGCGTTGCGCTTTGATGCTCGGTCAATTACGATCTCGAGCACGTTCTCGTCCCGATGAAGGTGGATCATTTTAAGGTTAGGGTAAGTAGTGGAACGGCGGATTGCAGATCGACCTCACTGTCATGGACGACATAACCTTCTATTGAGTTCGATTCGACACTAGGTTCAAACGGCGACCTCGGATGCCTCAGATCAAATGATTCAAGGAGATGACTATTTTCGCTATCGAGGATCGGGACTGGAGCTTTGCCATCGCTTGTGGCACCTGAAGGAAGTCATATACCGAGGTCACCTTTGGCGCGACCTGCCCATTCTTCCATAGGTGAATGAGGTGCTTGAGATTGTTGCGCGCCGACAGCGGGCTCGGTTGTGACAAAGGTCTTCCAATCCACGCCGATAATTTTCCGGCCGTTCAAGAGAGCGAGGTTTAGGGGAATGCTCGGAATACCCGCGGTGAAACCTACGACTAGGGAAGCGCTGATTTATTCAGCTCGGTGGTCATCGTTGGCGTAGCTGAGGACGTTATAGAAGGCAACTCACGGAACAGACTCACACTGATGAAGAGGCAGATCGGCTTCGCCGAAGCGGAAATTGCAGGCAAGAAGCGAGTGACGAGGCGCCAACGCTTCCTCGCCGAGATGGAGAAGGTCGTTCCGTGGCAGCGCTTGCTGTCGGCAATCGAGCCGCACTATCCGAAGGGCACGCGAGGCCGCCCGCCGATTGGCCTGGAGCGAATGCTGCGAATCTACTTCCTGCAACAGTGGTACGGGCTGTCGGACGAAGGACTGGAAGACGCGCTGTATGACAGCATCGCGCTGCGAGCCTTCGCCGGCATCGATCTGGCAGTTGAGAACGTGCCTGATGCGACCACGCTGTTGAAATTCCGGCGCCTGCTGATCGAACACGAACTGACACGGAAGTTGTTCGACGAGATTGGCATCTCGCTGTGCGAGCGTGGGCTGATGATGAAGGAAGGCACGCTGGTTGACGCAACGATCATTGAAGCGCCGCCGTCGACCAAGAACGCCGGGAAGAGTCGTGACCCGGAAATGCATCAGACGAAGAAGGGAAACGAATGGCACTTTGGAATGAAAGCCCACATTGGCGTCGATGCCGATTCGGGCCTGATCCACAGTGTGGTTGGCACATCGGCCAACGTGTCGGATGTATCGCAAGCGCATGCCCTGCTGCACGGACATGAAGAGCAGGCGTTCGCCGACGCGGGCTACATTGGCGTAGACAAGCGCGAGGAAATGGCGGGCAAGACCGTGAAGTGGCACGTCGCTGCCAAGCGGGGAAAGATCAAGGCGATGCAGGACGGGGCGCTGAAGAACCTGGTGATCGCGGTCGAGCGAACCAAGGCGCAGATCCGGTCGCGGGTTGAGCATCCATTCCATATCGTCAAGAACCTGTTTCACCATCGCAAGACGCGATACAAGGGCTTGGCCAAGAACACCGCGCAACTGTTCAGCCTGTTCGCTCTTGCGAATCTGGTGATTGCGCGAAATCTGTCGCGATCGGTCCATGGGAGCAATCCGTCATGCGTATAAAAAATGCGAGCAGGGAGCCTCGTTTGCGCGTCCAATTCACCGAGTTGAGCATCGATTCGCTTCGTCATCCGGAAAATTCGACGGCATCTCGTCTGCAACTTGGGCAGTTGGTCCATTGATCAGCGCTTCCCTAGGTGACGGCCTAATGGACCTAAACTGCGCAATGCGGGCTCTGAGTAGTTGCCACCAACGGGATCTAGCACGACGTCGGCCCCTCCAGCACCCGTAAGGCCCTTAAGTTCTGCACTCAGGGATTTTTTCTGCTCACTGGATACAAGGTCGGCAGGACAGACGAGCCCGTCTTCCGCCCCGCAAGCAAGTGCGAATTGAACCTTCTCGTGCGTAGAAGCGGCGACCACGACGCGTGCCCCAAAGGCTTTTCCCAACTCGATGGCAGCGGAGCCGACGCCGCCCCCGGCGCCTAGTATGAGAAGAGTCTCTCCAGCGACGAGGCCACCCGCGTTTCGCAGCGCGTGGTAGGCGGTGGCATAGGCGAAGAAAAATGCAGCGGCGTCTGTGCGCGGCATATCGGCAGGAATTCGTTCACACCGGTCTGCGGCAACCACAACGAACTCTGCCATCGCTCCATAAACGGTGCGCCCCACAACGACATCCCCAGCCCGGAATCCGGTTGTACTTGGGGCGACCTCCAGCACCTGACAACAGAATTCACCGCCGGGGATAAATGGGCGCTCTGGGCGTACCTGATAGCGATCCCTTAGCAGCAGGACATCCGGATAATTGACGCCGACTGCCTCTACTCGCACCAAAATTTTTCCGGCTTCGAGCGCGGGCGGTGCCGCGTCCACAAGAGCCAAGCTTTCCGCCCCACCCGCCGTCCGACTGAGCCATGCTTTCATGCGCTCCTCCAAGACATCATCACTCTATCGCTACAAAGATGCTCCGACGCTGGTCGCACACGCCCGTACCTGCGTTATGGATCTGCTCGATATAGACATAGTCGTCAAAATCGAGGGCTCGCCCGGCGATTCGGGCGAAGCAGACTCTATTGCGTTATTCGAAAAGCGCTGTGGACGTCGCAGTCTTCACTTCGTCTTGCCCAAGATTTCACGTGCCATCACAATCTTCATGATCTCTGTCGAGCCCTCCATTTGCTTGCACATACGCAGGTGGTTATAGAAGTCACCGAACGGATATTCGTCGATCGCCAAGCCACGACCTCCAAGGATTTGCATGCAACGATCCACTACGCGAAGGCCGGCGTCGATGCAGTACCCCTTGACCATCGATGCTTGCTGTCGTGCAGTGGAATAGCCACCACGGTCCACCATCCAGGCTGCGTAATAAGTATTCCAGCGAATCGATTCCATGTCGTACTGGTTGTCGGTAAGCATCCATTGGATTGCCTGGTTGTCGCCGAGCTTGCCGCCGAACACCTCACGTGTCGTCGCATATTCGACCGCCAGCTGTTGACTTCTTTCTGAAACGCCGAGTGCCAGGCCGCCCAACCGCAGGCGGAAACGGTTGAACTGATGCTGAGCGATTTCGAATCCAGCGCCTTCCTCACCGAGCAGGTTTTCGGCTGGCACGATGACGTTCTCCAGCTTGACTTCCTGCTCGATACCCCATGTGCGCGATAGCACGGGGATGTCGCGCGTCTTTTCAAAGCCAGGCGTATCGTTGTCGACAAGAAAGATACTGATACCGCGATAGCCTTTCGAACCGTCCGTCACTGCGGCCACGGCGGTGTATGAGGCCCCGTGGTGTCCCGTCCGCCACATCTTCGTCCCATTGATGACCCAATGATCGCCTTTCCGGATGGCAGTCGTTCGAATCCTAGCAAGATCCGAGCCGGCTTCCGGCTCAGTGAAGCACATCGACCAACCCGTTTTTCCTTCTAAAACAGGGTAGAGATACTTCTCCTTGATGGGTTCGCGAGCCTTGTACATGACCGGCCAAGGCGCAAAGGGCCCTCCCGGCATCTTGCGGGGTGACTTCGAAAACTCAGTGAGGACGATCACGTCCTCCATGGCCCCGAGCCCCTGGCCACCGTATTCCTTGGGAACAGTCAGTTTGCTCAAGCCGTAGTCGCTGAGCTTCTTCTTCAAACTTGCGGTCAACTCGAGGCTGTACTCAGCAGGGCTGACAGGCCACTCTCGGTAGTAGGGGAACACCTCGGTCTCAATGAAACTCCGCGCGCGGCGTTGCAGATCGAGTTGGGATTCGGTCAGTTCAAAGTTCATGTCGATGTTGAAATAGGAAATTGCTTGAGAAGAATTGTCGTCGGTTCTTTAGATCCTTACGCTTTAGGCTTTCGATGCAGTCCGGTATCGATCGCGAATCAGCCGCTTCAACAGCTTGCCCGTGTCCGAGCGGGGAAGCTCCGTCGCAAAATCGACCGATCGAGGACATTTGATATGTGACAGGCGTTGGCGGCAATGGTCCAGTAGAACTGAGGCGGTTGCCTCAGTGCCTGCGTCCGGATCTTTCAGTTCTACGACCGCCTTGACCTCTTCGCCGAACTCCGGATTAGGCACGCCGATGACAGCGACGTCATGCACCAGAGGATGCTCCAACAGCACGTTCTCTGCTTCCTGTGGGTAGATGTTGACGCCGCCGGAGATGATCACGTTGGCGCGACGGTCTGTGAGATAAAGAAACCCATCGTTGTCGACGTGGCCGATGTCGCCGAGCGTTGCCCACCCGTGGGGCGAGTGAGCTTCCGCGGTCTTCAGCGGATCATTGTGGTATGAGAATCGTGGGCCTCCTTCAAAGCACACAAGGCCATCCACACCGGGTGCACATTCCTCCCAATCGGCATTCACGATGTGCAGATTTCCTTCCACCGCTTGCCCCACCGAACCTGGATGTGAAAGCCAATCGTGCGGCGAGATCACGGTCGCCCCGGCACGCTCAGACCCGTTGTAATACTCCCAGACAATGGGGCCCCACCAATCGATAATTCGCCGCTTGATTTCCACCGGGCAAGGAGCAGCGGCGTGCAGCGCAAACTGGTGGCTCGACAGGTCAAACGCTTGCCGCGTCTGTGAGTCCAGGTTGAGCATGCGAACGAACATGGTGGGAACCCACTGGGAATGAGTGACGCGAAATTTCTCGATCACGGATAGAGCCCTTTCCGGATCGAACTTCACCATGCTCACAACGGTCCCACCTTGGGTAATGCTGCGGATCGAGAAGCGCAACGGAGCAGCGTGGTATAGCGGAGCCGGGGACAGATAAACACTGTGGTCGTCCAGCTTGAAGAAAGATACCCAGCCGCCACTGCTAAGCGTCTGTTCCATTCCCTGGTCGCCCGACAAAGCGTGACGAATGCCCTTTGGTCTGCCTGTCGTGCCCGAGGAGTACGCGAAATCAATTCCCGTGGCGCGTTTGGGCAAGGCAGGCACCGGCCCTTCCGAGACAGTTCTTGTAAAGGTCTGTTCCCCGTCTACTTTGGAGGCGTCAATTTCGATGACCTGCATCTGCGATAACAGGTCGTTTGACAGTCCTCCGACCGTCGCGGCGAAGCGGGCTTCCGTGAAGAGTATTTTTGCGTCCGAGTCACGCAAGATGTACTCCAACTCGGCCGACGTCAAATGAGTGCTCACCGGGACGTAGTAGAGACCGGCACGTCGCGCGCCAAAGCAGATGTCAAAATACTCAAGCCGATTGCCCAAGAGGATGGCGATTGCATCGCCTTGCTCAAGCCTGGTAGCCAGAGAACTTGCGAGGCGCGCAGAGCGCTCGTGCAATTCGACGTATGTGGTCATTTGGCCGGACTCTGCGATGATTGCGGCGGCTTTCCCGGGATGTCTTTGTGCTAGATGTGTGAGCGTAGTCATTGATCAAATTGGTGGATGCAGCAGAGAACAGGAACCCGACGCGGCGTTACGCCTCATCGATCGTGACGACAATTTTTCCGCGCGCGGTGCGCGATTCGAGACAAGCAATCGCTTCGGACGCCGCGGAAAACGGAAACCGCTCTGTGATGTGAGGATGGAGCAGTCCGTCCTGCCACATCCTGAGGAGGGTTTGCATGTTGCGTGTGTTTTTGGCTGATTCCTCTTGGATGAACATCCGCCAATCGACGCCGATGATGTGACTGCGTTTGAGGAGCGCCAGGTTGAGCGGCACGCGCGGGATACCCGCAGTGAATCCCACTACAAGGTGACGGCCCTGCCGCGCCAGGCTGCGCAAAGCGGGTTCTGTATAGGCTCCGCCAACCGGATCGAGAACTACGTCAGCGCCTGAAGGAAGCAGTTTCTTCAGTTCAGCCGCCAGCGCCTTCTGACCGTCGCCCACTTGGGGTGTCGCGTCATAAACGAGACCCCCTATGGCACCGCGAGAGATCGCGAATCCGAGCTTTTCCGCAGAGGATGCCCCTGCCATAACGTGTGCTCCGAGGGCTCGTCCCACCTCGACTGCGGCCGCCCCTACGCCTCCTGCTGCGCCGAGGACGAGCAAGGTCTCGCCTGCGCGCAATTTGCCCGAATCGTGCAGTGCGTGGTATGCCGTCGCATAGGCAAACTGAAATGCAGCCGCTTCGGCCGTCGGCAGGTCCGGCGGAATCTTGATGCAGCGCTCCTGGGACAAGGCTAGGTACTCTGACATCGCGCCCCAACCGCACCGTCCGATCACAACGTCACCGGGTGCGAACCGAGTCACTCCAGTCCCAATGCTCTCCACGACGCCGCAGAATTCGCTTCCCGGTACGAGCGGTCGCTCAGGCTTGACTTGGTACAAGTCCCTTATCAGCAAGCTGTCCGGAAAATTCACACCCACCGCTTGAATTCGAACCAGCAGTTCTTCAGCGGAAGGTGAAGGAGTCGGCCATTGCTCTAAGACAAGCGTTTCAGGGCCGCCCGGTTCTCGACTTACCCAAACTTTCATTTCACACTCACTCTTGTTCGCCCAGTCGATTTGGATGAAGCGATTAACCAAGGCCCCGTAACGCGTCTGGTCGCATCGCGTCACTTTGGAAGGGTCACGGACGCTCGAGGCGATCTGCTAAAAGACCCGGATAGGGGCACATTTTCAGTTTCGCCCACAGTCAGCGCGGCACCGATGTCCTGCTCGATTCCGTGTATGACGGCTTTAGGAAACGAAACCCGCGCCTAGATTCACGTCTCTTGAACGTCACAGAGCCCAGAAGACCCGCGGTTTCCCGTCGTCGGGGAGCGGATAACTCCCACGCGGTCAAAACGCTGACCAACTGGTGCGAAGGCTCTGCGCATTGGCGCGTTCGCAGACACTCGCGAGTGCCAGCCAGGCGCGCTGATGATAATGACATTTCGAGTTCTGACTTTGCTCATAGATGTCTCCATGCATATTTTGATTGGCAAGCTTTTATGAACTAACTGGCCTTCATGCCTCGTCTGAGTCTTGCCATACGTCCAATATGTCCCTCGCGTGCGGTACCAACGTTGTAGGATGCGGTGCCGACGGTGACAGTGAGAACCGCGGGGCCGGGTTTGGCTGTAACTCTCCGGCAATATTCGCGAAGGCTCTTCGGGCGAGCAGATGCGCGTCCTCGAGGCTCTCTTCCAGCGAGTTAACCGGCGCTACGCAGGCGTCACTGCCTGCGAAGACGGCAATCCACTCGTCTCGGTCACGCGTTCCGAAGAGTTGCTCCAAGACGTCGGCCTGGTGGCCCCAGAGAGATCGATCGTGCTGATTCGTGAACAGTTGAGACTCATTCAACTGTAGTCGCTCCAGGAAGGTCTGGTAGAACTGTCGCTCAATGGAACCAACGGAAATTGACCTGCCATCTCTGCAACGATAAGTCCGATAGAAGGGTGCCGCGCCGTCTAGGGTGTTGCTCTTACGCTTATCCTTCCACCTCCCTGCGTGGCGCAAGCCGTGCATCAGGGACAACAGGGAGACAGTTCCGTCACAGATCGCGCAATCGACGACTTGGCCTTTGCCGCTCTCGCGCGCGTGCATGACAGCCGCCAGAACACCCATAGCGAGATAGAGAGCTCCGCCACCATAGTCACCAATCAGATTGAGAGGGATAGCCGGTTCGCTATCACCGATCGCATGGAGTGCGCCCGAAACGGCGATATAGTTGATGTCGTGACCCGCCTGCGCCGAACTCGGGCCTGTTTGGCCCCAACCGGTCATACGGCCATAGATCAGGCTGTCGTTGCGTGACATCACCTGATCCGGACCGAGTTGCAGCCGTTCCATGACGCCGGGCCTGAAGCCTTCAAGCAGCACGTCCGATAGTGACACGAGAGACAAGAGCGCCTCGCGGCCTTCGCTCGAGCGAAGGTCGAGTTCCACCTGCCTGCGACCGCGTAGAGTGGCGCCTCTCTCCATCTCGACGTGGCCAGGCCTCACAACTCGCACGACGTCCGCCCCCATATCCGCAAGCAGCATGGCGGCAAAAGTTAGTGGACCCAAACCCGCGACTTCGACAACCCTCAGGCGTGCGAGCGGGCCTGACGCGGTGGGGGACGAGGCATGCTTCACGCTTGGACTCCTTGTGCTTGATTGATCACCTTCAGGGAGGCACCAACGTTGGCATACATGAATGCGCACCTGTGACCATCCACGGGTCTCGCGCGTACCTTCATGCCGAACGAGGGCGCTCCATCCGTGCCAGACGACTTGGACGTCGCAGCAAACCTCATGTAACGCGTTCCGTGTTTGATCGCCGGAATTATGAGATGCCGGAATGAACTCTTTTCCATGAGTATCAAGTCTATACGCGCTTGCTTGGATTCCGATCACATATGTGATGGATCGTTAGATGGAAACCCTCGGCTCACGATAGTGACGTGCCAGGGATCAAGATGCGAAGGGTCCGGCGATTGGCAGCAATCGGGTGCAAGCACCTTCCGAGTGCGACCTAGACTGTTCTGCTTATCCTGTATGAGGCTGCCGAGCGATAACTGTTGCAACGAGGGCTGCAGTTGAGGGCGATTGCTGTCGTTTTACAACACCGGTCGCTGCGGTCGACGCGGAGGCGTCGGCAGAAGTTTGCGCCGGCTATCATTGATCGATGGGTGGTCTCGGAAAGCGCCTCGGGTTCGGAGTAACGTCGTGGCGGTTAGCGTCGGTCAATACCATGGCGCTCGACATACGAGATTCGGGAAGAAGCGATGTTTTGAACCCGGGCCGCGCGATACGCAGGATTCGCTCCTGTTCTTGCCTCGCGCCTGGAGCACGGATCTATCGGGCACCGACGATGACGCAATACCACAACTTTTTTTGTTCTAGCGCAGTTTAGTCATGTCCCTTTGAGATGGCTAATCTCAATGGAATTTGATGAGATTTCGTGACCCAAGAAGTGGAGGCTAGGCCTCTCGCCGTTTGCTGCGGACCTTGAAACGCGGTAGATCCGTATTCTCGATCTGATATTCGTATGCGCGAAGAAGCTCAATAAGAAGGCGTCCTGCATTTGGAATCGAAAATATATCGGCCAAAATCAACTGGGCGTTCCGTGCCGAGATTTCAATCACTGAATTAATGATCTCCAGGCCGTGCGAGGTCAAACGGATCAAATAACCTCGGAGGTCAGTCGGATCAGCAATTCGCTCAGCCAGATCCTGTTTCACCAATTGATCGATTCTGTAGGTGACCGTCCCAGAGGTAACGCTATGCATTTTAAGTATGTCCGTGGGACGCAGGCAGTACGGCGCACCAACTCTCCGCAATGCCATTAAGAGTAAAACTTCATTGGGCTTAAGCCCGAATTGATGACTGACGGTAGCCAAGTTTTCGTCGAGCAGCATCGCGATGCGTCTAAGGCGTACCGAGACTTCGTACCCGTCGAGGTACACGTTGCTAAACTCCGCCCGCCACTGCTCAATCAATACGTCCGAGCTACCGAACACCGCGTCGGCTCGCTCGGGCAATCCAGGGCGAGCGTTGATCTCTATGAGTGCGTCTAGCACTTGCTCTACTGTTTGTCCCTGAATTGGAAGGGGCTTCGCCATTGTCTTAATCGCCAAGAATCTTTCATTAAAAGGATACACGAGTCTTTTGGGAAGTGCACCGGTAAGCTGGGCCTTATCGAGAGTCTGGAGGGATCGGCGTACCGGCCTCGAACCGGCAAGCGCGCGATTGGTTAAAACGGAGCGCTGGAAGGACTTGGAGAACGGGAAGACGCTGGAGTTGCCACGCTTTGATAGCGGGCGAATACAGTGATGCTTAGGCACGCGAAGGCTGAACTGCAGATGGTGAGTTGATATCACCTTACAGATTGCGGACAGAATATCATTTTCGATGTTGCATAAAACTGTCGACAAAATACAGAAGTAATTACCTCGGCATGGATTTATGCCTTGCCGTTGACGTGGATGTTTGGAAATCAAGTGAGCAGTATCCCGCGCGATTGAACTCGAGGCGCGAGCCAAGGACAACAAAGCTCGCGAAATGAAGAAGCCTGGAACGAGAATCTATCGGTGCTTTTTTTACTGAAAACGCGAGCGTTTCAGAAGCAGCACCGAATATTAATCAGGTTGCCGGGACCTGTTGGCCGACTTTGCTATTGGTTTGTGCTCGAATAGCGCGCCATATCGTCAGAAAAAGAGCTCCGACCATTAGCCAGCCTGTACAGACAACGAGCGACAATGCGTGGCCAATCGACTCTGGTCTGCTTCCCAACTTCTCCGCAACGACTGCGATCAACATGGGGCCAAATCCTAAACCAACGAGATTCATGCAAAGGAAGCAACATGCGGACATCTTCCCAATCATCCGGCCGGGGGTAACATGTGCTAGTACCAAAGTCAGGGACAACTGCACGCCCATGGCAGAGAAAATGTTAATGCCAAGACAGATCCATGTGAGTGCTGGATTAAATGCAAGCGGACCGACGGCTGTTGGTATTGCAACTAGTATGCAGGCAACGCCTGCATAGAGCGGAATCGCATGCGAACGATTGGATCTTGCCAGGCGGTCAAATTGACCTGAAAAAAGAATAGCAGCGAGCGGTGCAAGGCACATCGTGATAAAGCCGTACTTCGACCCTGTCACCGTAGCCGGAAAGTTCCATGCACGGCCCAAGGCTGTGGGCACCCACGCGCCATAGCTAAAAATACAAATACCCCATACCGCGCAAAGAAGAAGCAGTGGCCAATAAATCCGGCGGTTCTCGTCAACGTGGTTCAGTACCGCCGAAAGGCGGGCGGTTTCCAGTGTCTCGAGACGGTTTCTCGCGGGCTCTCGGATCGCCAGACCTAAGGCGGCGAGCGGGATTCCGGCGGCTCCGATCACTATGAGAACGTATTGCCACGGGGAAAGATGCGTAACGAAGGGAATAAACCCGACGTTCACTCCCGTGAATACCCGTTCCAAATATCCCGCCACGACAAATGCAGCACCAGCTCCCACGGACGAGCCAAACAGATAGAAGCCGTAAGCGCGCCCCCGAAGTCGTTCTGGAAACGCGTCCTTAATGAGAGAGTAGGCGGCTGGCGTCAGCACCGCCTCGCCTAGGCCGACGCCCATGCGACCGATGAACAGTGTGGTCACGTTCTGAGAAAATCCGCTAATCACGGTCATCAACGACCAAACGACGACCCCTGCCACGAGGAGGTTACGGCGGTTATAACGATCGATTAGATAACCCGACGGTAACCCCGCTGTGCTATAGAAAACCCCAAAGGCTGTCCCGAGCAGCAGTCCAATCTGCGTATCGCTAAGCTGCAAATCGTGTTTGATTGGACCGACCAACACACTTAGTGAAAACCTGTCAATGAAGGACATAAGCAGCATCATCGCAAGTATCGCGACCATCGCCCAAGCGCTCTTAGGGTGAAACGCTGCATCGTCGTTGTTGCTATTTCGATCGTAGTCCTCAGCGCCATTTGCGGGTTGCGTCGAAGAATCGAGCAGCCTCATGATTGTCTCCTTAGCTATTTGTAGTATCTCGCAGCGTCGACCGCCAAATCGTTCGGGGCCTTATGCTCGTTGGTGAGGACTATATTGAAAGCGGGGTTAATCGACGGCAGTGATCGAATCTCTGAGCAAAACCGCTTCGCTAGAACTTCGACAGTCGTCGGCACCGGCATCCCGTTTCGTCCAAGACGCACTGGCCCGCACGTATGTCCGAAACGCTAGTGTCCGATTGCAGCGATATTCAACTATCTTGAAGATTAAGATAACATGTAGCCTGATGATGACTAATTGGGGTTTGTCCGTAAGCGTCGGTGCAAGTAATTTTGTTACCCCTGGACGGCCGGAAATTAGCGGCTGCTACGACCAGCGGGAACAAAATTGCTTGCAAAAAGTTCAAGCGAAATTGACCTGCGGCGGAATTCTGTGACCAGTCAGGCAGTGAGTCTGGCGTCGATATTATCGGAATCCAGCCAGGCTCGATGGACCGTGGCCGGAGGTTGATAGCGATGCGCGCTGTGGGGCCTGCGCTCGTTGTAGAACTGCCGCCAGCGTCCGATGAGCACCTTGGCCTCGGCACGGCTGCGGAACCATTCCCGATTCAGCAACTCGTCGCGCAGCTTGCCGTTGAAGCTTTCGACGAACCCGTTTTGCCACGGACTACCTGGCGCGATGAAGGCCGGACCGATTGCAGCATCTCTCATCCAGCGCATGACCCTGGCAGCGGTGAATTCGGCGCCGTTGTCCGACCGTATAAGCGCCGGCTTGCCATACAGCCGCATGAGTCGCGAAAGCGTCAGGATCACATCCTGCGAACGCAGGCTGGCACCGACCTCGATCTCCAGGCACTCGTGGGTGTATTTATCGATCACGCATAGCATCTTCAACGCTCGGCCATTCACCAGTTGGTCGTGCACGAAGTCGTAGCTCCAGACCGAATTGGGCTGCATGGCGCCTGGCAGGCGTATGTCGTTACCGCAACGACGTCGGCGAGGACGCCGCCGCGGAATGTTGAGCTGCAAGGCTCGCCACATTCGTCGCACGCGCGATTCGCTCACCGCCAGCCAGGCCGACATCCGGCGATAGCCGAAGCGCGGCACTTCCTGAGCGGCCGCAATCAGTTGCTCGCCCAGGCTCCGATCCTTCTCCGGTTGCTTGAGCGTATAGGTCGCCACCCGGCGGCTCAGTCCCAGGTAGCGACATGCCTTGCGTTGCGAGAGTCCCCGCCGAGTCAGGACTTCCAGCGCCTCGCGCCGGCCCGTCGGGGTGATCATTTTTTCGGCTGAATTCCTTCAGACCGTCGATTACCAGCATCTGCTTGGCGATCGGCGCTTGAGCCGATCGTTCTCCGATTCCAGTTCCTTGAGCCGACGCGCGTCAGCCACGTCCATCCCGCCGAACTTGTTGCGCCAACGATAGAACGTCTGTTCCGAAATGTTGTGCTGCTTGCATAGATCCTTCACCGGCTCGTCCCGGCTCTCGGCCTCGCGCAAGATGCGGATGATCTGCTCGTCGGCAAATCGCTTCTTCATCGAGTTCTCCTTGTCTCTAGGATAAAAGAGAACTCACTTGCTGGATGGCTACAAGAAACGTCTCAGGTCAGGACGTCGCGCACGCCAGCGGCGTCGCAGCGCCGAAAGTGCCAGATATTCGGTGCGGCCGCATCACCTTCGGACCGATCGCATGGTCAACGCGGTTCAGGGTTCGGACTTCGTTGCTGGGAGCGTCTCAATCCGGACAACTTCCGACACTTATCGGATAGTTGATTATTTTCTTGTCACGTAGATTGACAAATACCGTATGTCCAAAACTTGGAGGAGGCTAGTGTGATGGAATATCTTCGTAACGCTTGGTACTGTGCAGGCTGGGACTCAGAGATCGAGCCGGGAAAGATACTCGCGAGGCGATATCTCGATGAACCATTGGTCCTGTTCCGTGACCCCTCCGGGACCGTAAAGGCTCTTGCTGGAATTTGTCCGCATCGTATGGCGCCCCTAGGGAAGCGCTGATCAATGGACCAACTGCCCAAGTTGCAGACGAGATGCCGTCGAATTTTCCGGATGACGAAGCGAATCGATGCTCAACTCGGTGAATTGGACGCGCAAACGAGGCTCCCTGCTCGCATTTTTTATACGCATGACGGATTGCTCCCATGGACCGATCGCGACAGATTTCGCGCAATCACCAGATTCGCAAGAGCGAACAGGCTGAACAGTTGCGCGGTGTTCTTGGCCAAGCCCTTGTATCGCGTCTTGCGATGGTGAAACAGGTTCTTGACGATATGGAATGGATGCTCAACCCGCGACCGGATCTGCGCCTTGGTTCGCTCGACCGCGATCACCAGGTTCTTCAGCGCCCCGTCCTGCATCGCCTTGATCTTTCCCCGCTTGGCAGCGACGTGCCACTTCACGGTCTTGCCCGCCATTTCCTCGCGCTTGTCTACGCCAATGTAGCCCGCGTCGGCGAACGCCTGCTCTTCATGTCCGTGCAGCAGGGCATGCGCTTGCGATACATCCGACACGTTGGCCGATGTGCCAACCACACTGTGGATCAGGCCCGAATCGGCATCGACGCCAATGTGGGCTTTCATTCCAAAGTGCCATTCGTTTCCCTTCTTCGTCTGATGCATTTCCGGGTCACGACTCTTCCCGGCGTTCTTGGTCGACGGCGGCGCTTCAATGATCGTTGCGTCAACCAGCGTGCCTTCCTTCATCATCAGCCCACGCTCGCACAGCGAGATGCCAATCTCGTCGAACAACTTCCGTGTCAGTTCGTGTTCGATCAGCAGGCGCCGGAATTTCAACAGCGTGGTCGCATCAGGCACGTTCTCAACTGCCAGATCGATGCCGGCGAAGGCTCGCAGCGCGATGCTGTCATACAGCGCGTCTTCCAGTCCTTCGTCCGACAGCCCGTACCACTGTTGCAGGAAGTAGATTCGCAGCATTCGCTCCAGGCCAATCGGCGGGCGGCCTCGCGTGCCCTTCGGATAGTGCGGCTCGATTGCCGACAGCAAGCGCTGCCACGGAACGACCTTCTCCATCTCGGCGAGGAAGCGTTGGCGCCTCGTCACTCGCTTCTTGCCTGCAATTTCCGCTTCGGCGAAGCCGATCTGCCTCTTCATCAGTGTGAGTCTGTTCCGTGAGTTGCCTTCTATAACGTCCTCAGCTACGCCAACGATGACCACCGAGCTGAATAAATCAGCGCTTCCCTAGGCCGCGGCTGTCTTGTCGACGGCGCGATCCAGTGTGGCTATCACGGCTTGGTCTTCGACATGGATGGCAAGTGCGTGAAGAATCCCTTTGGGGCCACGCCAGAGAATGTGCGGGTTCATTCTTATCCCGTGGTTGAACGGCATCGCTGTGTGTGTGGATCTGGATGGGAGACGCCGAACGGGCTGATGCGAGCTTGATTCCGGATTACGAGTTCATGGACACCCATTTTAGCGGGCGTGACTATATCCATGTGAATTCCAGCTACTTGCTGGAGATCGATAATTTGCTTGATGGAAGTCACATTGAATTTCTCCATCCCACAACCCTCGGGAGTGGGCAGGTCTCCGGCGGTCATTATGAATCCAAGCAAGATGGGGAGACCGTTTGGTCCAATAGATTCATTACTGAGGAATGGGGTGTCCATTTGACCGGAGTTAAGCGTAGACTGGGGCAATGGAACGCGCCCACGCCAGCATCCACTACCCTAAGTCCCTTGGGGAGTTTCAGGCCTGGTTCCCGACTGATGCAGACTGCCTGGACTACCTCGAATGGCTGCGATGGCCTTGCGGCTTCGTCTGCCCGTCCTGTGGGCATCACGGAGGATGGCGGCTTGGGGACAACCGGTTCATGTGTACTGGATGCGGTAGCCGCACATGGGTGATGGCTGGCACCATCTTTGACCGGACACGTACTCCGCTCACGGTTTGGTTTTCGGTCTGTTGGCATTTTGCTACCGCTAAAGATGGGATCTCCGCGCTGAGTTTGAAGCGGACCTTGGAGATCGGCTCCTACCAGACGGTGTGGGCTATTCTTCATCGCCTGCGGTCTGTTCTGATTCGCCCCGATCGGGAGCGCCTTTGCGGGAAGGTGGAGGTGGACGAAACCTACATCGGAGGCAAAGAATCCGGACTTTCGGGAGGCCGTGCCAAAGGGAAGAAGATCCTGACGTGTATCGCGATCGAGATCGTGGAGCCGAAGGGATTCGGGCGCTGTCGAATGGCGCCCGTGGCGGATGCCTCCTCGGAATCGCTTCGCTCCTTCGTGTTGGATAACGTCGAGCCCGGGGCGACGGTCATCACCGATGCCTGGCAGGGTTACCGGTGGCTGGAGAAGAATGGTTACATCCATGACCGCCGTAGCCAGCGGGCCGCGTCGGCGCGGGGCGAGGACCCCGAAGAACTTCTGCCAGGTGTGCATCGAATAGCGTCCCTTGCAAAACGTTGGCTCCTGGGCACCCACCAGGGAGCGGTGGATTCTGCACACTTGCCCAGTTACCTGGACGAGTTCGTGTTCCGTTTCAACCGCCGCCGCTCACGTAGCCGAGGGATGCTGTTCTATCGGGTCATGGAGCTTGCTGTCGCCCATGGACCGGTTCGTTACCAAGACCTTGTTATGACCCAGCGCCCAAAGGCTGTTCCTCCAAAGCCGCCGGGGCAACGCGGACATCCGCCCAGCTTGGAGCGACCTTCGCCGAGCCGCCCGTGGAGGCAAAACGCTAACTCCGGTTAAATGGACACCCCATACTGAGGAAATGGTGACGGAAGGCATGTCGACAATGCTCGGAACGCCGGTTGGTAAGCCTGTCGACCGGTGGATTGATATTCGGTGGAACGCGCCGGCGAACGTCGTAATTTTTCCGAGCGCGGTCCCAACGGGAAGGCCGCGGTCTGAGGGTTATGACATGCCCGCTGCTCATCTCTTCACGCCAGAGACAGCCAAAACCACGCACTACTGGTACGCGTATGCGTTCCCGAAGAGTCTTCCGCATGCAAAAAAGCTTGCCGAAGAGACGATCAAATACATGCGGTATCCTTTCGAATTCGAGGATAAGCCGATGCTTGAAGATCAGCAAATCAACATCGGAGATCAAGACTTGCTTGAAATGAAGCTATTTTGGTTGCCCGGTGATGCAGCCAGCAGCCGCGCGCGGAAAATTCTCAAAGCCAGGATGGCAGAGGAGCGAAAGGAAAAGTCGCTCCGTTCCGTGGCAGCCAACTATAGCCGTATCAAACCGGATGGGATACAGGGCTGAATCTGTTTGACGTCTTGGCATCGAGCAATGCCTAGGCTCCGGAGTAGAGTCAATCAACTCACTCCGGCTGACTTCCAGTGATAGCAAATTGCCCTACAGTACCAAACGGCTTCCAACGAAAGTCGGTCGATTCTTCGCGAAGATTGAAACGCTCCAAACGGGGCGTAGCAGGTTAGCAAGGCTCGCGTTTGTGCGTCACCGAGCAGCTTCTTCAATCGGCGGAAGTGGGCGCCGGTAGCGCGAGACGGACTGAACTGGGACTTTGCCGAGGCTCAGCCAGTCCCCGAGGCACCCCCGTGCCAGTTGCCCTCACGGCGGCCGCGTAAGGCACCCAGCACGTGAGTGCCCGCCAAGACGCCGCTCGTCGATTCTCCTCTTGAAGGCGGACAACTGCGCCTGTCCTTCGATGGCTAGTGTCTGTCCGGCGCGCTTTCTCTCACAAAACTGCGGGACTGAGTGTTTACGGCTCTGTCAACTTGGCGGGCAAAGACTACCTGTGTCGCTAAAGAGTAGTTATCCTTATCAAATAATTTTCTCGACTGCGGCAGAGACAGTCCAAGCATGCCATGCGGCGAAGCGTTCTCTGAGTAAGGCACGATGACAGGCCGCGTTCATCCGATGTCTGGGCAACGCGAAGTGCTGCCGGATCGGGCCGAAGCATGAGAGAAACGCCTGCGTGCGACGCGGATCGCGAAAGCCGCACATCTGGCGTTCGCGCCTGCGGGTCGGCTGGCGGCTGTTCTCGACGCGGTTGTTCACGCGTGCAGCTGCTTTGACGAAAACGTGCTTCACATGAGCGAGCTCGGGAATCTCAGCCTTCGCCGCCGGATAGCTGCGAAGCCGGTCGGTAACGATCCGGCGCGGCACCGGGTTTGAACGCAGCAGGCGCTTGAAGAAGCGCTTTGCCACGGCCTTGTTGCGCCGCTTTTGCACCAGCACATCGAGATCGGCGCCATGCTCGTCCACTGCACGCCACAGCAGATACGGCTCGCCGCGCAGCGTCACGAACAGCTCGTCCAGATGCCAGGTGCTGCCCGGCTTGCGCCGCGCCGCTTTCGCGCACTGGGCGAATCGAGCGCCGAACTTGTCGCACCGGCAACGGATCGTTTCGTACGTGACCACGACGCCACGCTCGAGCATCAACTCCTCGATGTCGCGCAAGCTCAGGCTGAACCGGAAATACCAGCGAACCGCGCAACTGATGATGACCGCAGGGAAGCGGTGCCGTGATAAGGCGATTTCGTTTCTTTCATCACTTCATTCTACCGCCGCCTCCCCACCAACCTGACAGTGCCTACGGTGTACATGCGATTCTCCCGGTGGCGTCGCAAGGGTGTGTGGGACCGCGTGATCCACGCCGTGGCCGACGAAACCGAGATCAAGCATGTGTTGATCGATTCGACCCGTAGTGGTCTAATTTCCTCGGACAGGTCGATAGGGGGACAATCCTGAATCGACGAGGAAAAAGAGCAAGATGACAAGAAGGCGCCGACAATTTGACGCCAGCTTCACGCTGGAAGTAGTACGGATGGTGCGAGACCAGGCGCTATCGGTCAGCGAAGTGTGCCGGTCGATGGACCTTGTAGAGACAGCCGTGCGCCGCCGGGTTGCGCAGTACGATGCGGAGCGTGCTGGTGGTTCCGGCGAGGGCAAGCCGCTCACGGCTGAGCAGCAGCGTATCAGGCAGCTCGAGGCGGAAAACCGGCAACTGCGCGAGGACAACGCGCTGCTAAAAAAAGCATCGGCCTTCTTTGCCCGGGAACTGAAGTGATTTACCGCGTGGTAACTCATTTGCAACGGGAGGCCGTATCGGTCAGTCACGCCTGCCGGCTTTTGCAGGTGAGCCGCTCTGGCTACTATGCGCACCGGAGCGCCGCGCCGAGCGCGAAGAGGTTGCAGGAAAAGACGCACGTCAAGGCAGCGTTCGCCGCGAGCGGCGCGAGCTATGGTAGCCGCCGCGTGATGCATGCACTGCGGGAGCAAGGGCTACGAATCGGTCGTTACCGGGTGCGTACGCTGATGCGCGAAGCGGGCCTGCGCACGAGCTGGAAGCGCAAGTTCGTCTCGACGACCGACAGCAGACATACGCTACCTGTGGCAGAGAACGTGCTCGACAGACAGTTTGACGTGGCCGAGCGCAATCGTGCATGGGTTTCGGACATCACAAATAGTACGCCCAGCCAGCGTAGCCCGCCTGTATGGGGGTGAAGCTGCTTGAGCATGTTTGGAATGCAGGACTCCGGAGTGGTTGATGTTGCGGTACCGGGGCATGCCCTTCCTCTGCTGCGAGAGGAAGTGAGCCGAAGCGGCGGTGACTTGCTGACACTGGCAAGGTGACGTAGTCCGTGGGAAACGGGGCTTGCGGCGAAGCGGTTACGCCAAGATGAGCCTCCAGGCTGAGCATGGGACGGTTGAGGAACACGAACCTGTTAAACCGCATCTGAGGGTTGAAATGTCACCCCTGCCCACACCGCTTTATGGGAAGGACGCGGACTGACGCCGGTCACACGTATGGACCGGCGGCACGAGCGCCGACTGGATATGTATGCTGGTCGGCATGGAACCACGGGGAGCGCGCAGCTAGATCGTGGTGTTCGCGACGACTTGCGGCAAGCAAGGATAAAGACTGCGACAGGCAGCCTCGCCCATGCGTTGAGTCCAGCATGTGAACTGGGGAAGGTCTGCACGGATGCCAAGGGAGTGTGCCCCCGATGACGTGCAGGCTGGCGGAGCCTCCGTAGTAGTCCGAAGTCGGGAAAGCCGGCTACATGGCGAAGGGAGGCAGTTTAAGTGGTTTGCTGGGTTAATTAACTGACCATAGTGAGGTGAAGACCTTTGATAATCAGTGAAATGCAAAGCAAACTGGCGACATGGTCGACGGAGAACAAAGAGCGCAAGTTCGATCGACTCCTGAGACTGATTGCCGACAGAGATTGGTTGAGCGAAGCGGCTCGCATTACGCTGGCATCCAGCGGAGCCCGCACACCAGGAGTGGACGGTGTTGACAGGCGCATGATGGAGGCGAATCTCCAGCATGAACTGGCGACGATACGCGACGAACTGTTGGCGGGCTCGTATAGTCCGCTGCCTGCGCGACGCGTGTACATACCGAAGGCGAACGGCAAGCTCAGACCACTCGGCATCCCTTGTCTACGGGATCGAATCGTGCAAAGGGCAATGCTGATGGCGATGGAGCCTATCTGGGAGAGTGATTTCCATCCGGCTTCGTATGGCTTCAGACCTGCCCGTAGCGTACACCACGCGATTCGCACGGTGAAGCTTCAGTTGCAGGACGGTGGTGAGCAAAGTATCGCTGGACGCTGGGTTATTGAGGGCGACCTCGCCAGCTACTTCGACACTGTTCATCACCGTTTGCTTCTGAAGGGAATCCGCAAGCGGATCGCCGATCAGCGCTTCCTTGCCCTGCTCTGGAAGTTCATCAAGGCGGGTTGCGTTGATCGCGGCCTGTTTCGCGCCGCAAGCGAAGGAGTTCCTCAGGGCGGTGTCATTTCGCCCCTGTTATCCAACATCATGCTGCACGAATTCGATGTGTGGATGGAAAAGAACTACCTGAACAAGAAAGCGCGGAAGGATCGGTGGGCGTGGAACTTCGCCATTCTCAAGCAGCGTCCAATTGCTGTGCGAGAGAACCGGCAGTGGAAACCAGCGGTCGCCTACTGCCGGTATGCAGATGACTTTGTGATTGTGGTCAAGGGGACTCGCGAACACGCTGAGGCTGTACGCGAAGCGTGCCGTGGGTTCCTCGAGGGTGAACTGAAGCTTACGCTGAATATGGAGAAAACCCATATTACGCATGTGAACGACGGCATCGTCTTCCTTGGTCACCGCATCATCCGCAAGCGCGGAGCACGTGGTCGCATGCGACCTGTGACGACGATTCCGTGGGAGAAGTATCGGGGCTTTGCTGGGCGGTTAGTCCAGCAACTGTCGGGAAACTACGGCATGAACCGGATGGACCTGATGGAGAGCCTGAACCGGCAGATCGCCGGGTGGGCCGCCTTCTATCAATACACCGACTTTACGGCAACCCTGTTTAGAAAATTAGACCGGACGGTCTTCTGGAAATTCGGCTACTGGCTCGCACGCAGGTATCGGCGTGGGTTCCGGTCGCTGATGCGCGACCATATCCGGGCACCGGAGCCGGGACAGGCTGCAACATGGGTGTTACAAGGCCAGAACAGTCGGGGTTGGTATGGGGCGGTGGCGCTGCGGCGCCTGGTCACCAGCCGCAAGGGTCAGTTCAGGTGGCGTACGCCGTCGGAAAATCCGTACAACATGCGCGATGAGACACGCAGCACCATCGAGTCTCGCTATGCCGATGTCGCCTTTGCTATGAGCAACGCTTGAATGGAGAGCCGGATGCGCTGAGAGGCGCAAGTCCGGTTCGGGGAGGAGAGACCGGGAAATAGTTCGACTACGCTCGGTCTCTTACTCCACTCCGCACGGCACAGGGCTGGCTCTATCTGGCAGTCGTGCTGGACTTGCATTCGCGCAGGGTGGTTGGCTGGTCAATGGCACCCACCATGCCGGCTGGACTGGTCATGTCGGCATTGACGATGGCGCTGCAGCAGCGTCGGCCAGCGCCGGGCCTGGTTCTGCATTCGGACCGGGGCAGCCAGGGCGGATTCAACCGGTCGTCGCAACACCTTTGATCGAGGAGGTGTTGCATGGGACGAAGTGCAAAGCAGGTGTATCGGTTGACAGGGCGAGAAGCGATGTACTCGCCGGGTGCGCCATCACTTGGACATGTGATGGAGCGTCGGTTTTGGCAACAGATCGCAACGGGCATTACAAGCGAGAAAGCAGCGGAGGCGGTAGGCGTATCTCAAGCGGTAGGCTCGCGCTGGTTCCGCTATCGTGGCGGCATGCCACTATTCATGTCGAAACCTATCGCTGGTCGATACTTGTCGTTCGCTGAGCGGGAAGATATAGCGTTGCTCTCGGTACAAGGTCTTGGGGTACGCGAAATTGCCCGGCGTCTTGGACGCAGTCCGTCAACCGTTTCGCGGGAACTCACACGCAATGCGGCAACCCGTGGTGGGTGCCTCGAGTATCGTGCTTCGGTCGCGCAGTGGAAGGCGGAACGGTTCGCCAAACGACCAAAGCCAGCGAAGCTGGCGACGAACGCACGGCTGCGCCAATACGTACAGGAGCGCCTTGAGGGCAAGGTACATGACGCTGATGGTCGTGAAATTGCGGGGCCCAGGCAGGCACCGTTCAAGGGGCGCAATAAACCACATCGCGGTGACCGAAAGTGGGTCAACGGCTGGTCACCTGAACAGATTGCCAATCGATTGCAAGCTGATTTCCCGGATGATGAATCTATGCGCATCTCTCACGAAGCCATTTATCAAGCGCTCTATATTCAAGGGCGCGGTGCGCTCAAGCGCGAGCTGGTGGGTTGCCTTCGCACCGGGCGCGCGTTGCGCGTTCCCCGAGCGAGAGCGCGTGCCAAGGCGTGGGCGCACGTCAGCGAGGAGGTGATGATTTCCAGCCGGCCTGCAGAGGTGCAAGATCGTGCTGTGCCAGGCCATTGGGAGGGCGACCTGATTATCGGCTTAAACCGATCAGCCATCGGGACGTTGGTGGAAAGATCAAGCCGCTTTACGATGCTCGTGCACTTACCTCGCGAGAAAGGCTATGGGCTAATTCCACGCACGAAAAACGGGCCTGCGCTGGCCGGCTACGGAGCTGTTACGATGGCCAACGCACTCAAGAAGACCGTGGCGGACTTGCCTGCTCAGTTGTGGCGATCATTGACCTGGGATCGTGGCAAGGAACTGTCCGATCACGCCCGCTTCACGATCGAGTCCGGCGTGAAGGTGTTCTTCGCTGACCCGCACAGCCCATGGCAGCGTGGTACGAACGAAAACACCAATGGCCTTCTACGACAATACTTTCCAAAGGGCACAGACCTGTCCCGGTGGAGTGCTCGCGAGATCCAGGCCGTTGCTAACACATTGAATACCAGGCCCCGGAAAACACTCGGCTGGAATACGCCTGCGGAGGCCTTGGACGAATACCTAAAATCTGTTTAATAATCTAGTGTTGCGACGACCGGTTGAATCCGCCCAGTATGCAAGCGATGAGTACCAGGCCTTGCTGAAGCAGCATCACGTGGTTTGCAGCATGAGTCGCAAGGGAAATTGTTGGGACAATTCGGTGATGGAAAGATTCTTCCTGAACCTCAAAATGGAGCGTGTATGGCAGCGTCATTACGCCAACCACGATGAGGCTCGGCGCGATATCAACCAGTACATAGTCGCTTTCTACAATCCGGTGCGGTTGCACTCCACGCTGGGCTATCTGTCGCCCGCCGCTTACGAGGCGAAACCGACAGCAAAAGAACCTATCTGCCTGTCCGAAATTAGTTGACCACTACATTTGCGCACCGGTGCGGTCATCGCTGACAAGGGCTACGACTCGAACGCCTTTGTGGAGAGTATCCGCACTACGCGCGCGAAGGCCGTATTCCCGCCGAGTTCAAACCGGAAGACCAAGCGTCGCTATAGCCGCGTGCTGTATCAGACCCGGAACATCGTCGAACGCTTTTTCAGTCGTATCAAACATTTTCGTCGTGTCGCCACTCGCTACGACAAGCTCGCAGGGAGCTATCTCGCCTTCGCTTCGCTTGCCTGTGCCTTTGGACCGCTCGTGAGAATGTGAACAGACCTAAGACACGCTCTAGTTCAAGAAATCTACGGAAGTACGAACGAGCATCGTATTAGACGAGAACGATCACGATCCGTGAATTCAGGCGTGAGACACAAGGTGTAAACAGGGTTGCCCGCTCGGTCTTTGAGAGACAGAAATCCTGGTGATCGATTTCGCCTCCCTCATAGCCGACGACACAGGTTCCGCACGAGCCGGTTTCGCACAGGGAGGAGATGTCAGCATGATGCTCATGCAGTATCTCGAGAACCGTCCGGTTCGCCGGAACTTCCAGAAGCTCGCCGGTCGAATTCAGCCTGATGAAGCACGGCCTCTTTTGCACGTCGACGACCGGATTAGTACCGAATGCCTCGAAGTGTACATTGGTGTCCGGCAGATGGGCCGTGGCGTCACGCACGGCATGCATCAAACCCGTCGGCCCGCAACAATATACGTGAGTCTGCGCATCGAGATGAGCTAAAGCGGCGGAGAAATCGAGACGTCCTTCTGGACCGCTGCTGAAATGCGCGCTGAACCGATCGGGACCGAGGCGTTCGAGCAGATTCAGGAACGGCGCCTCTTCGTGCGAGCGGGCGCAGAAAATCAGCTTGAACGGCGCCGCGGTCGTCTCGAAGTATTCCACCATGGTCGTGAACGGCGTGACGCCGATGCCTCCGGCGATCAGGAGGTGGGACTTGGCCGATGAGTCGACGGGAAATGCATCGATCGGCCGCGATATTTCCAGCGTTTGACCGGGGCGCAGGTCTTCGTGGATCCAGCGGGATCCGCCATTGCCCGCGCGGACATAGCCGACAGCGAGCTTGTACGAGGCCGGTCCCGAGCCGGCGCACAGCGAGTAGCTGCGTTCGAGCCCGTTGGGCAGGTGAACGCGCACGTGAGAACCCGGTGCGGGAATCTCGAGTGCTTGCCCCCGGAGCGGAACCAAGGTCAGCGCAAGCACATCCCGAGCTTCTACCGCCACCGACTCTACTTTGACGACGGTGCGATCCGGATGGTCCGGTATTGCCATATTTTCCATATTCAGTGTGCTCAGCCGGCCGTGCGGCTTTCCTCGAAGGAGGTCCGAATGATCTGCATGAATTCCTGGAAAAGCGGATCGTTATGCAAGCCGGCCCAGGTACGCGGTCTCGGTAACGTGATCTCAAGGGTCTGGACGATGCGTCCGGGCCGGGGAGACATGACGATGACCCGGTCGGCAAGGAAGATGGCCTCCTCGATCCCGTGCGTGATGAAGAGGACCGAATTGCCGCGCTTGAGCCACAACGCTTGCAGATCGGAGATCATCTGCTCGCGGGTCAGCGCGTCGAGGGCGCCGAATGGCTCGTCCATGAGCAGGAGATTCGGATCCTGGATCAGTGCCCGTGTGATCGACGCACGTTGCCTCATTCCTCCGGATAATTGATGAGGATAACTATTCTGGAAGCGCTCCAGACCGACCTGGCGCAACAGTTCGGCCGCTTTCTCGCGATGCTCGTTTTCGATGCGTCCCTTGAGTTCGATTGGCAGCAGCACGTTGTCGATGATGGTGCGCCATGGCAGCAGGTGATCGTTCTGGAACACGTTGGCGACGTGCTTCCGCGGGCCGGTCAATGGCGTGTCGTCGACCGACACCTGGCCGGCCGTCGGCGCATCCAGTCCGGCGGCCATGGAGAGCAGGGTGCTCTTGCCGCAGCCGCTTGGGCCCACGATCGCGACGAATTCGCCGGCGCGAACCGCAAGATTCACATCCTGCAAGGCCACGATTTCGCTGCCGTCGGAGCCTTCGAAAAGGCGGGTGACACGCCGGAAGTTCAGCGCGGGAGGCCGGCTGTCATCGATGCCGGGGACGGTGCCGTTGACGGAATGGTCGACTGTTGCAACGGTCATGCTCGATCCTTTCGCGTTGTGGTGGCCAGCGCTTCCAATGCGGCGAGCGCACCGTAGAAGACGATGCCGATCAGGGCGATGACGACGACGACGGCCATGTTCAGGGTGGTGTCGAAGTTGGCGTTCGCTTGGAGTTGCAGATAGCCGAGGCCCTTCTGTGCGGCGACGTATTCGCCGAGAATGGCACCGATGACGGCCAGGCCGATGCCGACTTTCAGCCCGGCGAAAATATTGGGCAGTGCGACCGGGAGCCTGACCTTGAAGAAAATCTGGGCGCTGCTCGCTCCCATGGAACTGATCATCCGGATCAGGCCGGCATCGACGCTTTCGAGACCGACGACAGTGGAGACCACGATCGGGAAGAACGCCAGTAGGGCCGCGAGGAACAGCTTCGGAGACCATCCATATCCGAGGTAGAGGACGAGCAGCGGGGCCAGGGCGACCTTGGGCACGGTCTGCAGCCCAACCAGCAGCGGGTACACGGCATGCCGGAAGAACTTCGAATAGAAGATCGCAATTGCGGTGCCGATGCCTGCCGCGGCGGCGATCGCAAAACCCAGCAGGACCTCGCTGGCGGTGATCCAGGCATGCTGCACGATCAGCGCGAAGTCAGTGCACGCGCGCAGGAAGATGCTGGCCGGCGACGGCAGCAGCATGGCGGAAATCAGGCCCGCGTCGACGGCGACTTGCCAGAGGACGATCAGAATGGCCGCGAGCATCGGTGCGGCAAAGCGGCGCGAGCGATCGCGGCGCTGGCGGCGTTTCAGCCGCTCGATGCGCTCGCGTTCGACGACGGCTTCCAGGGAACTCAGGGGGCGTAGGGGCGAGACTTGCCCAATTTGTTGGTCGATCATTTTTTCCTTCCAGGGAGCGGCCGGGGACCGCTCCTGTTGCGTCTATTTGAGCAGGCTGTTCGAGTAATAAGCGGCGACCGGCATCGACGCGGTGATGTCTCCGCTCGAGGTCAACAGGTCGAGCGTCTGGCGCAGGATGCCTTCGTCTATCCAGCCGGCCTGATGCCCGGCGGGTTGGGGGATAGAGGCCAGCGTGGCGTCGATCTGTCCGCGTATGACCTTCTGCTCGGGGCCGGTCGGCCATGCCTGCCGGGTCATGTCGGTGGCCTTGGCGGGGTCGGCTTTAGCCACAGCGATGGCTTCGCTCGTCGCCTGGAGGAATTTGCTCAGTTCGGCCTTCTTGGCAACTACATCCGATTCCTTGACGACCACTGCCATGCCGGGCAGCGACAGCCCGTAAGGCGCGAGCGGCATCACGACGAGGCCGTGCTCGGGGAGTCTGTTCTGAATGACCGGCACGTCGACGGTGGCGTACGAACTCAGGGCATCGACATGGCCGGTCAGAAATTGCGACGCACGCACCTGAGGGTCCATCGTGACCGTCTGGATCTTCGAGCAGTCGAGCTGGTTCTTCTTGCATAACACGTTCAGGTACTGCGCGACCGTGTCTCCGACGGTGACGCCGATTGTCTTGCCGAGCATGTCCTTGGGCGCCCGGATCGGCTTGCCGGCCATCGATACGACCGCCAACGGCGCCATGGGCTGGTAGAGCGCGACGATCTTGACCGGCGCGCCCTTCGAGATGGCGGTCAGGGCGAATGGCGCGGGAATGATCGCGACGTCGTCATTGCCGTGCACCACGCCTGCGAGCACCGCCTGTGCGCCAGCGCCTTCGCCGAGCGACACGTCGAGATGCTGTCCGGTATACAGATGGTCTTCCTGGGCCACGAAGAACGGCACGTATTCGCCTTTGAACTTCCAGGAAAACCGGACACTCAAGGTCTGGGCTGCGGCCAGCGTCGGACTGACGGCGGCAACCAGGGCAAAACAGAGGGAGAGGGCCAGTGCTCTTCCTGATAACCGGGGGCTCATGCTGACTTCCTTTCGATAGAACGGATGGGAAGGAATGGAGACGATAACCCTCTAAAAATAGAGATGCACCGCATCCAGAAAAGACCGGGGCCATGCGCCAGCATCCTGGTGCATGCATGGGCCCGAACGTCGGCCGGGTCCCCCGGCCTAGAAGCGATGACGGATGCCGACCTGGGTCATGGTGGCCCAGCTAAGCGAGCTGGCCGTCTGATAGACGAACTGCGCCTTTTGGCCGTCCTCGGCTTTCTGGTACGCGAACGACGCGTAGAGATCGGTCCGCTTCGACAGGAAATAGTCCGCTTCGAATCCGGCCGTGTGGCGTTTTCCCTTCATTAATCGGTTGGCGCTACCGTGATTAGGATCACTGAATGTGTAGGCAAAAAGAAGGGTGAAGGACGGACCGAAGGCATAGCGCGCGTTGACGTCAATGCCGTTGACGACGTCCTGATGGGCCGTCCACCGGTCCTGCGTCAACAGCATATCGAACACGAATTGACGGTACGTATACGAACCGCCGAGCCCCAGGACCGTGTAGTGCGAGTCGGAGGTCTGGTCCTGCTTGTTCGTGTACGTCAGGCCCAGGCTGATCGGACCGCCGGCATAACCGGTATATACGCTGTAGGTAGAGCCGTTGGTCAGGCTACCGGCAGTGCCACCGAGACCGTACATCGAGCCGAACGACAGGCCCACGCCATTGAAGTTGGAGCTCGTGTATTTGACGGCGTTGTCTACGCGTGCGCCACCGAGACGGTCCAGGTCGGCATTGCTGCCGTTGCCGCCGAGCAGCGTGGAGATGGTGGCCGTGGTGGTCGCGGCGCGGTCGAACGGCGAACCAAGCAGGCAGCCGCTCGCATACTTGCACATGCCGCTGAGCATGAAGTCGTACTGGCGGCCGAACGTCAGCGTGCCGAAGCGATCGTTGGTAAAGCCGAGCCAGGCCTGGCGTCCGAACATCCGCGGAGTGGACCCCGAAGCTGCAAATGCGCCAGTCGGGGTCGAAAAGCCATTTTCGAGCTGGAAAATAGCTTTTGTTCCGCCACCGATATCCTCGACGCCGCGCAGGCCGAATCCCGAGCCGATGTGATTCCCGTCGGCCATCTCGAAGGTCGACTTGCCCGGTCCGCCCTGGACATAGGCCAGGGAATTGTCAAAGTGACCGAACAGCGTCACGGACGACTGCGCGTGCGCGATTGAAGCTCCCATCAAGCTGGCCACGCCAAATACGATTGCTTTCTTTCGAGACATACCGTTCATTCCCGCCGAGTAACGGACCGGGCATCCTGCAATGCCGGAGCGGTCCGGAAATTTATAGATCTATCAGATACATCTATCGGATTTAAAGCATGTTCCATGCCAAGCTGAAGTCGGTAGTGTCGACTCGGCGGGAGCCTTGATGGATGGAGCGGTCAGCCGATCCCTGGGGGCGTGATGTCGGCGAGGCAAGAATGGGGCGACGAAAAACCGCACCAAGTTCGCGAGAGCCGCACAATCTTGATGCGTTACGCACGATTCCAATTCACGGGAGTGCTGCAGGGGGAGTGAAGAGGGATGACGGCCGCCTTGGCTGCCGCGGGGGAGGCGCGCCATAACGGCGCGCAGCGATGAAAATTACGGAGTGGCTATCAAACCGCAAGCGCCGAGGAACAGTCTCGTGACCTCGTTGATGATGTGTTCCTGGTCGTAGCTCGGACCGCCGAGTCCCTTGAACATCGCGCGCACCTGGATATCAGCATCGGCGTAATGCTGGGTCACGGCCCAGATATTCATCAGGAGCAGCCGCGCATCCATGCGGCGGATCAGGCCCTGGTCCATCCAACCTTCCATCAGCTTCACCTTGGTGCCCGCGGATTGGGAGGCCTTCGGCCAGTGCTTGTCGAGCAGATCGCTGCCGCTCAGCATCTCGCGCGTGTAGATGCGCGACAGCTCCGGTTTCTCGAACGCATATTCAAGCTTCTTTCTGATGTAGCGGGACAGCACCGCCGCGGGGTCGTGCAGCGATTCGTCGAAGACGAACAGCACGGCCCACTCCTCAAGCACGGTCCGCAGCAGATCCTCGTACAGCTCTTCCTTGCTGGCGATGTAGTAATAGAGTTGCGGCTGCGTGAGACCGGCCCGCTTCGCGATGCTGCTCGTGGAGGAGCCCTTGAGACCGTGGGCGCTGAACTCCGCGATGGCGGCTTCCCAGATCCGCTCCAGCGCATTGCGCTGGAGCGGCTTCGGCTTTTTGGTCTTCGCTTTCGGGCCGGGTGATGGAGTGGTGCTCGCCTGCATGGTTTTCATAGCGTTCGTCGTCGGAAATCAACGTGCAAGTGTACCGCCAGCGCACGCGCGCGTCGTGCTGGCCAGGCGAAAAACCCGCATCTTCAGAACCCCGCCACCAGGCCGTCGCGCCGGCTGTCGCTGGCCGCCACGTAGCCGCGTTCCGGCTCGTTGAGATCAAGACGCCAGACGAACTGGCCGGAGCCGAAATCCATATACGGGTCGTCGATCGACTTGATGGTGTGCCCGTGCGCGGCCAGCGCATTCCCGCAGACCGGATCGAAGGTGCCTTCGAGGTCGAGCGTGAAGTCGGGGTTCACTTTCCAGCGCGGGGCGTCGCAGGCGGCCTGCGGCTGCTGGCCGTAGTCGAGCATCCGCACGACCGTCTGCAGATGCCCTTGCGGCTGCATGTCGCCGCCCATCACGCCGAAGCCCATCACCGGCTCGGTCCGACCGTCGACCTGCTGTGTGAGGAACGCCGGGATGATCGTATGGAACGGCCGCTTGCCGCCCGCGACGACGTTGGGGGATTGCGGGTCCATCGAAAAGCCGTTGCCGCGATTTTGCAGCGCGATGCCGTAGTCGGGCACCACGACGCCTGAGCCGAAGCCCATGAAGTTCGACTGGATAAAGCTGATCATCATGCCGCTTTCATCGGCGGCGGACAGGTAGATCGTGCCGCCCGACTTCGGCATGCCGAAGTCGAAATGCGTCGCGCGTTGCGGATCGATCAAGCTGGCGCGCGTTTTCAGATAGGCCGGGTCGAGCATCTGTTCCGGCGTGACGTCCATCGCGCGAGGGTCAGCCACATAACGATAGACGTCGGCAAACGCGAGTTTCATCGCCTCGATCTGCAGATGCTGCGACTCCAGGCTATCGACCGGCAGCGCGCCGAGGTCGAAGTGCTCAAGTATCCCGAGCGCGATCAGCGCCGCAATGCCCTGGCCGTTCGGTGGAATCTCATGCACGGTGTAGCCGCGATAGTCCTTGCCGATCGGCTCGACCCAGTCGGCGCGGTAATTGCGCAGATCGTCCGTGGTCATGGCGCCGCCGCCCTCGCGCGCGTAGGCCGCAATGCGCTCGGCGATCTCGCCCTCGTAATAGGCGCGCGGCCCTTGTTCAGCGAGAAGGCGCAGCGTCTTCGCATGCCCCGGCAGACGCACGAGTTCGCTGATCTCCGGCGCGCGGCCGTGCGGCATGAACGTCTCGGCGAAGCCTGGCTGGTTCTTCAGGTCTGGAATTGCGGCGGCCCATTTGCGGGCGACGATCGACGCGAGCGCATACCCGCGTTCGGCGATCTCGATGGCCGGTTCCAGCAGATCCGCGAACGGCAGCTTGCCGAACTTGAGGTGCAGCGCTTCCCAGCCGGCAATCACGCCCGGCACCGTCACGGTATCCCAGCCGCGCACCGGCTGCCGTGCGATGCCGTGCTCGTGTTCGCCGTAGCGCCGGCGGAAGTAGTCCACGCTCCAGGCGGCCGGCGCGGTGCCCGACGCGTTCAGGCCATGCAGCCTGGCGCCGTCCCAGACGAGCGCGAACGCATCGCCGCCGAGGCCGCACGAGACCGGCTCGACCAGCGTGATGACGGCGGCTGCGGCAATCGCGGCGTCGACCGCGTTGCCGCCTTTCCAGAGCATCCGCAGGCCGGCTTGCGAGGCGAGCGGATGCGAGGTCGACACCACGTTGCGCGCGAACACGGGCGTGCGAACGGTCGGATAGGGGTTCTTCCAGTCGAAGGCGTTCATGACGAGCGGCTTTCCTTGTCGATCAGTTCGGCCAGGATCCGCCGCGCACGAACCGAGGGCCCATCGGTCGACAACAGGGCCGGACGTTGGCCTAGCAGATCTGAGGTCGGCCCCATGGCCTTCTGCTGCGCCTCGATGACCGGTTTGTCCTCGTTATTGAAGATATCCACGCCGGTCTTCAGCAATTGCGCGCCCAGTCCTTCATCGTCGAGCCTGAAGTCGCGTGCCATACCCCAGAAATAGTGGGTCGTGAACTCGGTCTCCGGCGTCAGCAGGTGCGCGGTCGGAATGGAGATGCCTTCGTGATGGGGGCGGTCCACGCCAGTCATGCCGACGTCCAGCAGCAGACTGCCCGGCGCGTTCCAGCGCATGTAATTGCGATGGTCGCCAAGGCAGTCCGCCGGATAGCCGAGCATCTGGAAATATTTGTTCGGATATTGGCCGCGCCGAATGAACTTCGCCCAGACGGTGCCGTCGTCCTGCGAGTCATCGGGTTCCATCGTGGCGGGGCCTGCGGGGTTCGCAAACAGCGGATGCAGATATTGCCCATGCGTCAGGTCGAGCAGGTTGTCGCTAATCAACTGGTAGTTCGCCTCGACGTAGAGGTAACCCTGCACGCTGGCAAAGCGGCCGCTGTCGCCGAACTGGCTGAAGTCGCGTATCGAGGACGCGTCGGCGAGCGCCGGATCGCCCATCCAGATCCATACGATGCCGTCGCGTTCGGCGAGCGCGTAGCGCTTGACCTGCGCTAGTTTAGGGATGACGCCGTTGCCGTGCGGGTTTTTTGAGCAGGTTCCGTCGGCTTCGAAGCACAGGCCGTGGTAGCCGCATTCGAGCGTGTCGCCCGTGAGCCTGCCGAAGTGAAGCGGCACGAAGCGGTGCGGACAACGGTCGGCCAGCGCGACTGGGGTACCGTCTTCCTTGCGGTACATGACGACCGGCTCGCCGAGGATCGTCCGCGAGAAAAGCTCGCGGCTGACCTCGGTGGACCAGGCCGCCGCATACCATGTATTCCTAAGAAATGTCATGTTCAATTCCTTGCAAACCTAGAGGGTGATCGCTGAGTGGCTCGGTTAGCCGATATTGCTGACGTGGGCTGCCACGATGCGCCACCCTTCGGGAAACCGCACCCAGCTCTGGCTCTGGCGGCCAATGCCCGGGTGGGCCGGCCGGCTGTATTCGATATTGGTGGTCGCGAAATCGCGTCCATAGGTCGTGACCACGCGGCGCGTCACCGTGCGTGCGAGGTTGATGGCGGGCCGGCTCGCGCGAAACGCGGCGATGGCTTCGTAGCCGTAGTGCTGTTCCCCTGCGCCGTAGCGCAGCGTATGCGTGCTGTTATGAAACAGCTCGTCCAGCATGGCAATGTCGTTGGTGACCAGGGCCGTTTCATAACGGTCGAAAGCCAGTTCGACTTCTGCCAGCGGTTCCGGCAGGTTGATTTCCATACCCTTGAAAGTCATGGCCGATCTCATCGTCAAATGTGAAATGAAAGGGTTGCGTGAGCGTCAATGCGGCTGGCATCGCGCAATGCCCAGGGATTCGAGGTGGCTGGCCGCGGCGAGGCAATCGGTCTCGCGCCACGGCGCCGCGATCAGCTGCACGCCGATCGGCAGCGCATCGCCGGCCTGGCCGCTCGGCCATAGCGGTACGACGCAGGTCGGCAGGCCGGCGAAGGAGATCGGCTGGGTGAGGATGCCCAGTGCTGCCCTGGCGGGAACTTGCCGGCCATTAATCTCGATCAGGGCATCGCTCGGCCGTGGCGCGACGACTGGCGTCGCGGCGGCGAGAACAAGATCGTATTGCTCGAACAGCCGCGCCATCTCCAGGCGGAATTGCTGCCGGATCCGATGCGCCTGAACGACCCAGGACGCCGGCATCAGGCTGCCGGCCACCAGACGGTCGCGGTTCAGCGGTTCGTATTCATCGTAGTGCGACTGGAGACGGGCCCGGTGCAGCGCGCCGCCTTCGGCTGCGGTGATGATGAAGGCCGCCGCGCGAGCCCGCTCGGCGCCCGGGAGCTCGACGAAGTCCGTGGCGCCGAGTCCCGCCGCGGCGGCTTGCACTGCGGCGCGCGCGGTCGGATCGGCCCAGGCTTCGAAGTAGCCCCCGAGTATCGCGATGCGCGTACCCGGCACGACCTGCGATAACTTGCCGGCAGCGGCCTCAACCGGCCGTTGCGCACAGGCGATATCGTCGGCGTCCGGGCCTTGCATGACGTCGTAGGCCTTGGCGAGATCGACGACGTGGCGGGCGATCGGGCCGAGATGGTCCAGGCTGTTGACGAACGGAAACGTGCCGCCTCTCGGCAGCCGGCCGAAGGTCGGCTTCAGTCCGAATATGCCGCACAGCGAGGATGGGACGCGGATCGAGCCGTTGGTATCGGACCCGAGCGCCAGCGGCACGAGGCCGCTCGCCACCGCGGCGGCGCTGCCGCCCGACGAGCCGCCCGCCAGACGGGACGGATCGTGAGGATTGACGCACGCGCCGAAGTGGGTGTTTTCGGTCGTGAAGCCATAGGCGTGCTCGTCCATGTTCAGCGTGCCGACGAGCACCGCGCCTGCCTGGGTGAGCCGCTCGATCAGCGGCGCATCCCGCGTGGCCGGCGGATTTGTACGGTTGACCTTCCCGCCGGCAAGCGTCGTGATGCCTGCGACGTCGAAGAGATTCTTGACGCCGAAGGTCATGCCGGCGAGTGCTCCCGGCGGTTCTCCGGCTGCGATCCGGCGATCGACTTCGGCGGCCTCCTGGCGGGCCCGATCTGCAGTCACGCAAGTGAACGCGTTATACAGATGGTTGCGGGCGGCAATCTTCGCGAGAGTCTGTTCGACACGGGCGGACACCGTGGCCGGCGGCAAGGATGGTTCCTGACCGGCGGAATGCGAGGGGCGAGTGCTCATGGCGTAAAGATGGCGGGGGATTCGATTTCGATGGGCAGCACGTGCTCCGTGAACACGGCGGCTATGTCGCAAACGCGCGCGAACTCGCGCCGGACATTGGCTGTCACCGTTGCATCGACGGCATAGCCTTGCAGGCGCAGTGCGCTGTCGACATAAGAGTTGATCTCGTCGCTGGTCATCCAAGGCCTCCGAGCACCAGGCGGTCGTCGTCGTCGAGCTTGACCGCCTGTCCGGCGCGGATCAGCGCGGCAAAGTGCTCGTCCGGCGTCATGACGGTCAGGCAGTACAGCTTGCCGGTGCCGGTGTTTTCGACTTCATGCGTCGAGCCGGGGCGGACCAGCAGCGCATCGCCCTTCTTCAGCGAAGTGGCCCGGCCATCCACATAGGCCTTGCCGCTGCCTTCGAGCACGAAGAACATCTCGTGAGCGACCTGGTGCACGTTGGGCGGCGTCTTTCCGCCTGGCTGGAATATCTCGACGACGGCCACGAAGTCGCAGTTTTCCGCGGTCTGATCGAAAACCAGGGCGAAATAGTTGGTGTCGGACGGCGAGATCCGGAAGGCCGGACAATCGCCGGTGGTCTTCTTGACCGCTGGCAGAGAGATCATTTCTCAAGCTCCGTGGTGAGACGTTCGGAATGGACAACAAAGCCGAAACATTGTTTGACGTTGTAGAGAACCGCCTCCATGCAATACGATGGAGACGTCGTCGCCACGCAGTCTTCGAGCAGAATGCAGTCGTATCCCGCGAAGTTCGCATCCTGCAGCGTGCACATGACGCACTGGTCCGCATTGACGCCGGCGAACAGCAAGGTCGTGACCTGCAGGTTGCGTAGGATCGAGTCAAGCGGCGTGTCCCAGAAGCCGCTCATCCGGTACTTGTCGACCATGATGTCGTTCGGCGCGGTCTTCAGTTCATCGACCACGGCGGCGTTCCACGACGAAGCCTCGAGCACGTTGCCGGTTTCGCCCGACAGACGGTCGCCGAGGCCGACCCCTTCGCCATCCGGCTTGTAGACATGGAGCAGCGAGGGGCTGAGATTGAGCAGGTCGGGACGATTGCCCCAGTTCAGCCAGACGACGGGCACGCCGGCATTCCGCAATGGAGAGAGCAGTGCCTTCAGCGGCTCGATCGGCGTGCGCGCCGGGGCAATATCGACGCCGATCGAGGCAAGCCATCCCTGCTCGTGGCAGAAGTCGTTCTGCATGTCGATGACGATCAGAGCCGTGCGGTTCAGATCGAGCGTGACGTGCTGCGGTTGCGCGTCGACCGGGAGCGGTCTCGCGGCGAACGGCGCGCGGACCATATCGACAGACTGCTTCGATACCTGCCATCGGTTCCGCGCGGACGAGCCGAGCGGACGGGATGCATGGTGCTGATCGGGGTACATGGAAGATTCCTTCATGAGATCGCCCCGGTTGCCGGGATACCTTTCTCTGGTTGCGCCGTGCCGATCAGCAGCGAGGACTCGGCGCCGATCTCGATGCCGATGGTCGTGATCTGCGCGCTGACCGCGGTGGCCCGCGTGGGGTCGTCGGCCGTGCCCGGATTGACCGGGTAGGCGGGAAAGGCGGCGCCCGCAATCGACAGGCGCAGCGCCTCTCCGGGCTGCAGTGTGACGCAGATGCCCTGCATGGGGATGTCCAGCGCACTCGCTGCTTCGCCGGGCGCGACGCAACGGTAGCCGTCCGTCAGTTGGATAATGCTGCCGGCCGCACTGACTCTCGAGAGCACGCAGGAAACGTCGAAGGACGGCTTGTCGCTGGACAGGCAGAGCCTGGCCACGACGCTCCCCGCCAACGTCAGCGGGGCCGTTTGCGCGGCGGTGGTAAACGTGATCACGTCGGCCCGCGCGTCGATATTGCTGCGGTCCCATGGGCCCACCGGCGTGCCGAACGCGCCCCCGAAGGATGGAGCGGGGCGCCACGGGTCGTGAACGATGAATTCGGTGTGGGCGCTCGGAGCTGGTTCGGTCTCGGGAGTGAGTCGGCCGCTCGTTTGATCGAGCGCCGCATTACCGCCGGCCTGTAGCTGGAATTGCGTCTGCTCTGCCGGCCACGCCGGATAGTCACGCCAGTCCTTGAGGCCGAGGTCGAACAGGCTGACGGGCGGCTCGTCCATGATGCCGTTGGCCGTTCCTTTGAGCCAGTGATCGAACCAGCGGATATGCAGCTCGTCCATGCCGCCGTCCGCGGCAGGGCCGAGATCGAGCGAACCGACCTTGCGTGTCCATGGGAAGTGGGCCCAGGGGCCGACCACCAGCTTCGCATTGCTTTGAAACCGGCTGATCTCGCGGTACGCGCCGAGCGTGGGTTCCAGGAACGTGTCGTACCAGCCGGCGATAAACAGCATCGGAATGTCTCTGGCCACGATCTCTGCGCGTAACGATGCCGCCGAAATGCGCTGCCAGTAATCGTCGCTGGCCGGCGTATCGACCCATTTCTGGTAGTGCGTCCACTCGCGGTTTCTTTCGATGAACGCGGGGCGGGCCGGGACCCGGTTCGTAGAACGGCAGAGCTTTCGCGGCCGACAGCAATTCCGCGTAAGCGATCGCCTCGCCGTCGCGGCGCGCGCTTTCCGCGCCAAGCTGGGTCGCCCAGTTCAACGTGCTCTGGAGCCGCAAGGCGCCGTTCACGTAGCTCCAGCCTTCGCGGGCATCCCACGGCGTCATGGCCGGAGCGATCGCACGCAGGGCCGTGCCCGTGGCGCTCGCGGCAAGGAGCTGGTTGTATCCCTGGTAGGAAAAACCGTACATGCCAACCAGACCCGTCGTGCCCGGGAGTCTGGAGGCCCACCCGATCGTTTCCGCGCCGTCCCTGACGTCGTCTTCGCAGACGCGGAACTCGCCCTCAGACGTGCCGCGTCCACGGATATCCTGGACCACCACCACGTAGCCGTGGGCAGCATACCAGGCCGGGTGGGCATAACAGATGGTACAGGCGATGCGCCTGCCGTAGGCCTGCCTCATCAGTAGGACCGGATAGGATTCCTCATCGTCTGGTCTATAGATGTCAGCATCGAGTCTCACGCCGTCACTGGTTACCATGAAAGTGCTTTCTACTGGCTTCACGGGAAGCATCGGATTCTCCGGGCTAAGCGTTTGCGGATCGGTCATGCGAGGACGGTTCGTTGATCCCAGCCCCGCAGCTTGCCCGGATTGAGCAAGCCCATCGGATCCAGGCGCTCCTTCATCCGCACGGCGGCGGCATTGACCTGGCCTTGTTTGCCGTCTTCCACAACAAACGCATGGGGGTTGTTGATGCGTACGCCATGGTCGCGGTGAATTTGCATGATTTCGTTCAGGCGCTCCTCGGTCGAGTATTTGACGATCTGCAGCCCGCTGCAGGTGAGCGCCCCCGCGGCATTGCGCAGGAACTCGAGATGCATGAAGACTTCGTCCGACAGCTTTTCCTGCAAGGTCGTGGCCTGCTGGATGTACTCGCCGGGATCGAAATTGCTCTGGATATACGTGAGCGATTTGTCGCACTTCAGCGCATTGAGCGTCGTATGGTTCCAGCAATATTCGATCAAAGTCTTCCTGGTGGCGCGGACTTCCTCCGACGTGCGGCGGTACGTCACCGTGCCGCCCGCTTCCTTGGCCAGCGCGAGCATGCCGGGTTCGGACGCTTCGCTGAGGAGGAACAGCACCGCATGGCAGCCGCGCGGCAGATATTCAGCGAGCGGTTGCAGATAGCCCGGCACCGGGTCGGCGAGAAAGCACACCTCTTTTTTGACGAGCCCCGGCGCGCGCGCGAGCGCGTCCGCGAAGCTCAGCCCCGCAGCGAATGAATCGAACGTCGTAATGCATTCGAGCCATGCCTGAGCCGGGGCCAGCGCAATTTCCAGCTCGGTGACAATGCCGTTGGTGCCGTAGGCATGGTGCAGCAGCATGGCTTCGGCGCCGCGCAACTCGAGCACCTGCGGCTCGGGTTCGACGGTCAGGACACGCGCGCCGAGCACGTTGCCGATTGCCGCGACCGGGCCGTAATTGATCGAGCCGGCGCCGCCGAAGCCGCCGCCGAACAGGCCCCCGAGAGTGGCGCTGCGAAAGGTCGACGGCAGCCAGCGGAGCTCGGCGCCGTTGTCATGGGCGAGCGCATCGAAGTCGGCCAGGCGGATGCCGGTCTGCGCCCGGCCGATGCCGTCGCGAAACCAGAGCGACTGATTCAGCGCGCTCATGTCGACCACGACGCCGCCGTGCAGCGGCGTCGACTGGCCGTAGTTGCCAGTGCCGGCGCCGCGGATGGTAAGCGGAATCCCGGCGCGGGCGCAGCGGGAGACGACCCGGCTGAGTTCCTCGTGACTGCGCGGTTTGACCGCGATATTGGCGCGTTTTCCCGCGAGTTGTCGTCGCAGGACCGGGCTAAACCACGAAAAATCGGAGGAGAGGCGGTTGACGCGGACGTCATCCGTGATCCATTCCAGGTCAGGAAGATCTTGCGGAAGCCGTACGCATTGTTCAGCGACGCTGGCAGCGTTGAACGTCATGTCGAAGTACCTGCTTGCAGTGAGGCAAAGCCGTTGATGAGAGGCGAGCACACAGGAGGCTCTCCGGTATCTGATACAACTATCTGATAGGTCTATAAGCAAGAACAATGCCACTGGAAAATCGGGCTTACGACTGGATTGAATCCCCAAATTCGTGCGAATGACTAAGGTCAGTGCACCGCCATGAACACTTTTTGCGTCATTAGAGGGGGCGCATTCGCCGCTCCGCGGTCGTTCCGGATCAACACGAATGCACCAAGCGCCGAAACTGCGTGCCGTCCAGATATGCGATCGATTCCACTAATCTTCAGGCGAAGCTTGCGCGAAGGACGTGCGAACTCGTCCCTGCAAATGGATGCTCAAGGTGAAGCTCGTCAATCCGGCGCATCAATTTCTGATCTGCTTCGCTGACGCCACGCGCTTGGTAATAGACGCTCGACCGGCTGATGCCTATCAGCCGGGGCCTGCTGTGTCACCGAAAGGGCGTGATCACGATCGATCATCGCCTTACGTCCAGCAGTCCCGCCTTGCTGAGCGCGCTTGCATCGCTCTCCAGCGTCAACTGCCCGATCTTCGCGTGCAGCACCTTCACGTCAACTGGCGGTGCCGCGGACACCGCATTGCCCGCTTCGAACACATCGGCAACCCGCTCCTGCAGTTGCTTCTTCCAGTCCGTGATCTGGTTCGGATGGACATCAAACTGCTGGGCCAGCTCTGTCAGCGCCTTGTCACCCTTGAGTGGCGCGAGTGCCACCGTTGCCTTGAACGCCGGTGAGTATGTCCGTCGATTTCGTTTCGTCATCTTCTGGTTCCTTGTCGCCGGCCGTTATGACCGACTCACGCGCCAGCCTTTCCACTCAACGAACTGTCCGAATTCTCGGCGCCACCTCTCTTCGACGAGGCGATTTGCGAGGCACTGTCAGCGATGACGACGTGGCGGGTATCGATGAGAAGACCGTCCGCGCCTATCAAGCGATGCGTGATGCCGCAGCAAAAGAATTCTTTCGCACGCAGACATAGGAGGACGACCCACCGGGCTTGTAAAACAAAAACCCATGCTTTTATGCCGGTCGCCGGTCTGCATCGTTTCCGCTGGGCGCCAGAGACGAATACGCTGCATGAATCTCTCCATTGCAGGAGCGGTCAGCCAAATAAGCGCGTGTGGCGCGCGGGAAGTGGCACGGGGGCACCGAGGCCCGCACCACCGGGGGGAATCTCCGAAATGCACCCGGTGCCAGTTGCCGTCACAGCCGGGTAAAGGCTTGCAGCACGCGAGTGCCCGGCGGGACGCCGGTCATCGATTCCTCGCTTTGGCGGACTACTGCACCCCGTACTTAGACGGCTAACTTCAGTCAGGCGCGTTTCTCGCAAAAAATGCGGCACTGAGTGTTTACCCATAGAGACACAAACCAGGTTCGCCGTTAGTCTCTGTATACAGAGTTCAGAGCGCGGAACCCGGTATTCAGTAACCGAGCCTGGCTGGAAACTCCTCAGGCGGTCCCTATCAATCAATGGAGGCATGAATGAGCGTGAAATCAGACAAGATGGATGACCAGAAACGTACTGCAGGTTCGGCTCTGGTCGCGAAGAAATTGATTCCCTTTGGTGGTTACTACACCAACAAAGTGCCAGACCACGACCCGGAACTGACAGAAACCGGACCCGGGACGCCGATGGGCGAGTTCATGCGACGTTTCTGGCACCCGGTTTGCATGTCGCTGGAACTGACGGACACGCCCCGCTTCCTCAAAATCCTCACCGAAGAGCTTGTTGCCTTTCGCGATAAAAGTGGGCGTGTCGGGTTGCTTCACGCACACTGCGTGCACCGTGGCGCATCGCTCGAATACGGCGCTATCCAGGAACGCGGGATTATGTGCTGCTACCACGGAATGGTGTTCGACGTCGACGGTTCTTGCCTGCACGTTCCTTTCCCGAAGGGCGAAGAAAAAGAAGCCGAGAAGTTCGCGTGCTCGATTCGTCAGGGCGCGTACAAGGCCGTGGAGCGCAATGGGCTGGTCTTCGCCTATATGGGTCCGCCGGACGAAGAGCCCCCCTTTCCTGAGTGGGAAGGGGACTTCACGGTCATGGACGGCGACGAACTGGTTCCCTACAGCAACTTCCAGCACTGCAACTGGTTGCAGGTCCAGGACAATGCCGCAGACAACTATCACCCGACCGCTTTGCACGCTGGCAAGTCGGTCGTAGACGGGCACTTCCAAGGCACGACGTTCGACGAAGTCGGTGCCGCATCCATGGAAGTTGCACCCGACATGAACTTTGTTCCCGTTCAAAACGGCCGCAGCCTCGCCTGCGCTGGCGCTCGCCGCGTCGACAAGGACAAGCTGTTTGTGCGGGTCCAGCACCAGGTGCTGCCGAATCTCAGCCTGCACGCCTACACCTCTGAAGACGGGTCAAAGAAGAAACTGTTCAGCCGTTTCCATATCATCCGCTGGACGGTGCCAGTCGACGACGAGAACAGCAAGATGATTGGGTGGCGAGTCATGGGCCCCGGCATCGACACGCGCGGGGTTGGGAACAAGGAGATGGTCGGCTACGAAACCATCGACTTTCTCGAAGGCCAGGTTGCGATGCGCCGCCCGGAGCGCTTCGGCAAATACAAGCTCGAAGACCTTCCCCCGATTCCCCCCAATCACCGCGAACGGGCCAACTACAAAGATGCGCAGTACGCGCCGGGCGACTATGAGGCGATTATCAGCCAGCGGCCAATCGCTGTTCACGCGCTTGAGCATCCGACGCGCTTCGACGCAGGGCTCTATCAGTTTCGCAAGATGTTGCGCGACGCCGTCCGTGGAAACAATGCTGCGGCTACGGCACAAGGGTTCGCCCAGTGGTTGCGCGAACTGGAAGGTGCGCCCAACAGCTACTGCTCGGGGAACGTGTTTGAAATCCCGGAGGGCGAGACCGTAGAGGAAGAAGTCGCGCGCCGGCGCAAGGTTCTTAAGTCTGTCGTCGAAATCCTGAACCAGAGCGAATCGATGAAGGGCAAGGAACGCGCCGAATTCGTCCGGAGCCATTTCGATGAACTCGAGAGCTCGTTGAAACGCTAACAGGCGACGCCGGTTTCGCCGACCGGTGCATGCAGATGTGCTGTGCCAACCGCCCTCCGACGGGCGGTTGGCAGGCAGTACCGAAGGGAGAGAGCGATGGAAACCCTACTGGAAACAGAAGAGGCCATTCAAGACATCGAAGCAGGAACGCTCCAGGTGCGCGTCCGGCAGGTGCGGTATGAAGGAAAAGGCATCAAATCGTATGAACTGACCAGTCCTTCCGGTGCCGTGCTGCCGGCATTCGAAGCTGGCTCGCACATCGACATCCATCTAAAGAACGGAATAATCCGACAGTACTCGCTGAGCAACTCCCCAGCCGAGCGGAACCGTTACGTCATCGCCGTTCTGAAGGACGAAGGGGGCCGAGGTGGCTCCCGCGCGATGCATTCAGAAGTCGCCGCGGGCGACATTGTCACTATCAGTCGCCCCCGGAATCACTTCGCTCTCGATGGCAACGCGAAGAAGGTCATTCTCATCGCTGGCGGCATCGGCGTCACGCCTCTTAAGGCGATGGCGCACGAACTCGACGCACACGGTGTCGAGTTCGAGATGCACTACTGCGCTCGCAGCAGCGAAGCTGCCGCATTCGGTGACGAGATGGCGGATATGCGTCGCGCCGGCAAGCTGCATTACCACTTCGACGACGGCGAGGCGAAGAACCAGCTCGACTTGCGAAAACTGCTTGCCCATCCAACTAGCGGCACGCACGTTTATTACTGCGGTCCAGCGGGGTTCATGAAGGCGTGCGCGGAGGCAGCTGAGCATTGGCCAAAAGGTACCGTGCATTTCGAGCACTTCAAGGCACCAGAGCAACCTCAGCGCGCACCTGCCAATGCTGATGCAGAGGAAGGCTGCGAAGTGACTATCGCCAGTACCGGGACGGTGATTCATTTCAAGCCCAACCAGAACCTCGCTGAGCTCTTAAACGAGGCTGGCGTTACTGTGCCTACATCCTGTTGCGCCGGCTTGTGCGCGACCTGCAAGGTTCGATATTTGGAGGGCGAGGTCGAGCACAACGACTTCATTCTGAGCGATGACGACAAGCAGGAATATCTCACGGCTTGTGTCTCAAGACCAATGGGCAAAAAGCTCGTACTGGACTTGTGAAATCGCAAGGATGGCCGCCATTCAATCCGGCAGTGACTTACTAGAAGCACACTTACTCAAATAGTGCAAATAGCGCGGACATCTGGAATCAGCATGAAAGTTTATTACGACAAGGATGCAGACCTCTCGTTGCTCAAAAGCAAGTCGGTGGCGATACTCGGCTACGGCTCGCAAGGCCACGCCCATGCCCTGAATCTGAAAGACTGCGGAATTAACGTCTGCGTTGGTCTGCGTAAGGGCGCGTCCTGGACGAAAGCAGAAAACGCTGACCTGCGTGTAAAGACAGTGTCTGATGCTGTCAAAGAAGCTGACATCATCATGATGTTGCTGCCTGACGAGCAAATCGCCGACGTCTACCGGAACGACGTTGAACCCTACGCTCGCCAAGGCGCCGTGTTGGGATTCGCACACGGATTCAACATTCACTACGGACAGGTCAATCCCCGTTCAGACCTTGATGTGATGATGGTCGCTCCGAAAGCTCCGGGCCACACGGTCCGCAGCACATTCGTCGCAGGCGGTGGTGTTCCTCATCTCATCGCTGTTGCGCAAAATCCATCGGGTAGCGCTCGCGACGTTGCGCTTGCCTATGCGGCCGTCATCGGTGGAGGCAAGGCGGGAATAATCGAAACGAGCTTTCTCGAAGAGACGGAAACCGACCTCTTCGGCGAACAAGCTGTTCTGTGCGGCGGACTGGTCGACCTTATCAAGGCCGGATTCGAAACGCTGGTCGAGGCCGGTTACGCTCCCGAAATGGCTTACTTCGAGTGTCTGCATGAGGTGAAGCTCATCGTCGACCTGATTTACGAGGGCGGCATCAGCAATATGAATTACGGCATTTCCAACAATGCGGAGTTTGGCGAGTATGTAACCGGTCCGCGCATCATAACTTCGTCAACGAAGCAGGCGATGAAGGATGTGCTGCACGACATCCAGACGGGAGAGTATGCGAAGAACTTCATTCTCGAGAACCGCGCTGGTGCACCAACATTGCAATCGCGCCGAAGAATGATGGCGAATCATTCGATTGAAACCGTCGGCGCAAAGCTTCGCGCGATGATGCCATGGATTTCGAAAGACGCTCTTGTAGACCGTTCCCGGAATTGATTTACCGGTTCGTCCGCAGCGCGTTCGCGCCTCTCCCCCGCGGACGAACCAGTCAATTATCAAAGGAGTTTCCCATGCCCTCGAAGTTGCTCCAGCTTCCCTCCCGGACTGACTTCGTCGAAGAAGTCTACAGAGTTCTTGCAGACGCAATCTGTGATGGCTCAATCGCGCCAGGAACTCGTCTGACTCAGGAAGAAATCGCGGAGCAGTTGTCGGTATCCCGCTCGCCCGTCCTGCAAGCGATACGATTGCTCAAGAAGGATGGACTTGTTCAGGACGCGCCGGGTCGAGGAGTGCTTGTCGCACCCCTTGACGTCCGGTGGCTTGGAAATCTCTACGAGATTCGGGGGGCACTCGACGGACTTGCCGCGAAGCTGGCGGCGCAGAAGCGCTCAAACCTCGACGCGGGGCTAATCAGGAGAGGGCGCGAGTCTTCGGTAGCGGGTAATGTTCGCGCAATGATTGATGCAGACATGGAGTTCCACTTCGCCATCTATGCGGCGTCGGGAAATCCGTTGATTGGAGAAACTGCCCGAGCGCATTGGGTCCATTTGCGAAGAGTGATGGGGGCCATGCTCCAGGCTACGCGGCAACGTGAGTCGATCTGGGATGAGCACGCGGCAATCGCGGATGCGATAGCTTCTGGTCACGTGGAGAGAGCGGTCACGCTGTCTGAAGTCCATACCCGCCGGGCTCATCAGCATCTCGTGAGCGAAATCGACGCCGTTTTGGGTGGTGTTACGAATCCGGCAGCCGAGCCTCCACGCCAGACAGCCCTGCTCCCTGCCTGAAGATGGTCCATGAATGTATCGACAGCTTTGGACCGCGGCATCCCGGCTAACGGGCCTGTGGGAGCTTACACGTCGAGTCCTACCGCTGCGTAGAGCCACTCCCGGAAGCGTTTAATCTTGTCAGTATTGCCATCGTCGACCCTGTACGACAGAAAGTGGGTCTCCCGGCTCAAGGGGACAAACTCGCTGTCGCCGAGTATGACCAGGTCTCCTCGAGCCAACTCCCTTTCAGCCAGGCGGGTGGTCTCAAGCGCGACTCCCATTCCATCTACCGCCGCCGACAACACCAAGGCTGCACGGTCGAAAGATGGCCGGGGACGGTCAGGTAACTTCATGCCGTTGTGAGAAAACCAGTCCGACCAGGTAATGCTGCTGAGTTGCGAGTCGATGAGCGTGACTTCGTTTATCAGGTCGCGCACGTTGACGCCCTCGCGGAGGAGGGCCGGGGAGCACATAGGCGCAACTCTTTCTGCGCCCATGGCGACGGTCACCACGCCTGGCCGTTGCGCGGCGGACCCATAGGAAATCGCCACGTCGACTTCCCTTGCGCGGGTCAGGTCGATAGGCGTTGCTCCCGAAGAAAGCCTGATGGTCACATCCGGGTTGTCATTCATGAATTGAGGTAGACGCGGACCTAACCATTTCGCGGCGAAACTGGGTGCACTGTACAGCGCGAGCACCTGAGATGTCGGTGCAAGGCTCACTTCATTGCATGCTGCTTCTATGACGTCGAAGACTCGTCCGAGGCTTTGCTGGAGGCGGGCGCCCTCCGCAGTCGTTTCAACGCGGCGATTGTGACGGACGAGCAGCGGACGGCCAAAGTAGTCCTCCAGTTCGCGTACCTGATGACTGATGGCCGACTGCGTGAGGAAGAGCTCCTTTGCCGCTAGCGTAAAACTTTGCAGTCGTGCTGTTGCTTCGAACGCCCTCAGCAGCACGAAATTAGGAATGCGTCGCATGTGTCACTCGCTGTATGAAACTCATTCATGGTTGTATGAACAGCCATTGTTTGTCAACCACGCTGTGAAGAAGGACTATGTAGATATCGGCCGCTGATAAAGGTGAAGCAACGGTTGCCTGAGAGCTGACGGTACAAGCTTTACTTTCCCCATTTGAAACATGTGCAAGGAGATAACCATGGATACGGCAGTCGCCGAACCGAAGGTCGAATCGATTTTGAAGCCGGGTAAGGTTTCCATCTATCAACCGGACCAGGAAGGTTTGATTTTTCCGGAGTTGCCCAACTTCAAGAATGTTGAAGAGCACAGACAATATCTTAAGGAGCATCTGGTCGCTGCATGCCGTGCGTTCGCGCTGCAGGGCTACGATTATGGTTTCGCTGGTCATCTGACAGTGCGTGACCCGGAAAACCCAGGCTTGTATTGGACCAACCCGATGGCTGTGCATTTTGCCCAAGTCAAGGTGTCCAACCTCATCTGTGCTGATCACAAGGGTACCGTCGTCGAAGGCGAATACGCCATCAATCGCGCGGGCTTCGTGCTGCACGCTGCGGTTCATGAGCAGCATCAGGACATCGTCGCAATGTGCCATGCCCACACGGTGTACGGCACCGCCTTCGCTGCGCTGGGCAAGCCCCTCGCTCCCATCTCGCAAGATGCCGCCGCATTCTTCGAAGACCACGTCGTTATCGGTGACGAGGCCGGCAAGGTTGCAGTCGAGGTCAAGGGCGGCAACAAGGTGGCCAACGCTTTTGCAGGCGTGAAGGCAGCCATTCACCAGAACCACGGCCTGCTCACGGCAAGCCGTCACAGTATCGATTCGGCCGCGTTCTGGTTCATCGCCCTTGAACGCTGCTGCCAGCAGCAACTGATGATTGAGGCGACCGGCATCACCCCGAAGGAGGTCACCCCGGACCGCGCGCGCTACAGCCGCGAGCACGTGGGCAGCGACTATATCGGCTGGCTGCATTTCCAGACCATCTGGAATGACCTCGTCGCGACACAGCCGGACATGTTCGACTAAGGTTGGTTTTGCGAGCTTCGACCTGGGCCAGCGCCTCACGCGGGCGTTGTCGCAGGTCATCAGCGGCGGAGAAAGCACAGAATCGCACCCGCCGGTAACGGAAGGCCCCCAGGAGACAACAAATGAGTTCCCACAGTCCAGCCGCATATCTGGAAGCGAGTGATGAGTCGTCAGCGTTTGCGAAAGCAGCGTGGCGACTGGTTCCGTTTCTCTTCCTGTGCTATCTCTGTGCATATCTTGACCGCATCAATGTAGCGTTTGCGAAGCTGCAGATGCTCAGCGACCTTGGATTTAACGAAGCTATCTACGGCTTCGGCGCCAGCGTGTTTTTCATCGGTTATTTGCTATTCGAAGTCCCGAGCAACCTCATTCTCACGCGCGTTGGTCCTCGTCGATGGATTGCCCGCATCATGGTTACATGGGGGATTACTTCCGTCGGAATGATGTTCGTCAAAACGCCGACAATGTTTTATGTCATGCGCTTTCTGCTCGGCGTCGCAGAGGCTGGATTCTTCCCGGCAATCGTCTTGTATCTCACCTACTGGTTCCCCGCGTCGCGGCGCTCGAAGGTCACGGCGCTGTTCATGACGGGTATTCCGATGTCCGGCGTAATTGGCGGGCCGCTTTCAGGTTGGCTGATGACGGCGCTTGCCGGTGCCCACGGGATGGCCGGGTGGCAATGGCTGTTTCTGCTGGAAGGTGTTCCGACAGTCATGCTTGGCGTCATCGCTTTCTTCTTTCTTGACGACAAGATTCAGGACGCGAACTGGTTGACCGAGCCGCAAAAAGCTGTCATCGAACAGAAGCTGAAAGAGGAGGCGCCGGAGACGTTGCTTCATTCCGTGAAGGACGGCCTGTTGAATCCCAAGATTCTGCTAGTAAGCGGTGTCTACTTCTTCTATACGATGGGCCTGTACGGTGTGAGCTTCTGGTTGCCGACACTGATTAAGACGAGCGGCGTTTCTGACCCGCTTAACGTAGGTTTGCTCACGGCCATTCCGTATGCTGTCGGCGCTATCGCGATGGTGGTTGTAAGCCAAAGCTCGGACCGCACCGGTGAGCGGCGGTGGCATCTGATTGTGCCGGGGATTGTCGGTGCGCTCGGACTGGCCCTGAGTGTCTCGTTCGCTCACTCAACGATTCTGGCGATGATTGCCTTGACGATAGGAACTATGGGTGTGATGACGACGATTTCCCAGTTCTGGGTGTTGCCCCCCGCTTTCCTCAGTGGAGCCGCGGCGGCCGCTGGACTTGCATTGGCGAACTCGGTCGGGAGCATTTCGGGTGTCGTCAGCCCATCGCTGATTGGCGTCATCAAGAACGCGTCGGGCTCGGCTGGCGCTGGCGTTCTCGTGCTGTCGGCCAGTCTGGTAATCGGGGGCTTTCTGGTACTGCTGGTGCCCGCAGGTCTTGTGAACAGCCGGCGGCGCTAATCGGAATACCGGCCGGCACAGGTGCCCTGCCTGTGCCGGCTTTGTGAGTTCGATGAAACGCTCTGCTTGCGGGGAGCGCTACGGTGCAGCGAGCGGGTGGCCGCCGGCTGCAGTAGCTGCCTCGCGCATGTGGCGAATGAGGTTTTCCCTTGCATACTCGGTGTGCTGCACGCTGAGTTTCGCGGCCAGTTCTTCGTCACCTTGGGCAATCGCGTCAGCAATCGCGGCATGCTCGTCCCAAACAGTCTTTCGTTGACCGATAACCTGATGGACTGCTCCCATTACCCGCCGCAGGTGCAGCCAGTGCAGGCGGGCATTTTCGACGATAAGTGGATTTCCGGACGCCGCGTAAATTGCGGAGTGAAAAGCCATGTCTGCCTCAATCATTGCCTTGATGTCGTCGCCCTTCGACAGCTTTCGTCCCTGCGAGATGAGGCTCTTGTCAATCTTAATTCGCTGACGTGCGGCCAGACGCGCAGCGAGGCCATCAAGGGCGCCGCGAAGCTCGTAGAGATGCCCAATTCGGGTCGCATCGAGGGGAGTAACCTGCAATCCGCGACCCGGCGCGTCTTCCACCAGCCCGTCCTTTTTTAGCATCCGAAAAGCTTGGAGGACGGGCGAGCGGGAAACAGCTAGCTGTTCAGCGATTTCTTCCTGTACGATTCGGGCGCCCGGGGCAATAGAACCCTCGCTGATAGCATCTACAAGGACTCGGTAGACCTCGTCGACGTAATCGGTGCGGGCCTGAATCTTCAGAAGTTTTGCGGGCATGGCGACAGCGCTGTGGATACTGAATACCGACAGCTTATCAGTATTGCTTCGGTCAGAGCGAATTGCGCAACGATGCAGGGTGTTTGCGATGTCCTCCAAGCGTCACGGAAGACGTTGGTTTGCGGCTGGAGATGGCCTGCGGTTATCGACCGCCTCTGCGGGGAAAGCCGCTCAAAACTCGGTAGAGTCTCAAGAGGCTTTGGCGCCATTACTGTTCGTCGGCAGACGTGCTGACGAGCCAGACAGGCAATTCGGCAGCAGCCTTACTGACATAGAGCACGTCCGGAAGGGGAGAGCTAACTTCGAACGCTGTCCCCATTTCATGGCGACAGCTAGCGGTGTGGCCGCATTCATCTTCTTGCGCCAGGATGACGACCGCGACTGCGCAAAATTCGCTTTCCCTCGACGATTCCGAGCGCAATGTCGGCTAGTAGACGATGCGCCTTGCAGGTTGCCGAGCTGCGAATAACTATCGAGATAAGGCCCGACGTGGCGCGTCCGAGAATCCACTGTGCTTGAACCTCGCCCACCGCATCCGAATCAATGGGAACTCGAAGAAGGCCTGCTACGCTTCCAAACTGCTCATTCCCTTTGAGCACATTGTGTGCTCTAGCGGGGATAGTTGCAGTATCCGTCTGTGAAGTATGTGTCGATGCGATGCGCCCACCTCTCCGAAAGGCAAAGCCAGTCTCGCCAATCATGAAAGTGTCGGCGTCGCGACCCACCAGTGGACCCGCCCTCAAAAACTCAGGCATTCTCATATCGACTCGTCTCCATTGTGGCTAAGGGGGAAGCACGCATCAGGTACCGAGTCCTGTATGCCCGGCGCTGCGTACACAGCCAATAACTGGCGGCTCGAAAACCATACAAAAGTGCAAATACTCAGCCATGGCTCGCGCGCCGGCGAGAGTACCCTTGCGCTTTCAAAGGTGGCCCGGATGTCTGCAGCCGAGCAAAATCCACGAGCGAGCCGATGGTGGGATTTGTGCTTCGCATGGACCAAATGACTTGAAAATCTATGTTGGGGCAACCTTCGAGCGGTCTAAGCGATATGTCTTGCCGTGTGCTTTCTCCAAGAATCGATTCAGGGACGAGCGCAACTCCGGCGTCTGCCGCCACTTAGTTGCATCAAGTCGTCGGGCTGGTCGACGCTGTAACGTACATCGGGTGCAAATCCGCGCGACCGACAGTAGTCCGAGCAAGCGTCTAGGAGTCCGTCCGATGAGCGCTCACTGCACATTATGAACGGAACGTGGTGTAGGTCCTTTGCTTTGATAATTCGGTCACCTATTAGCCGCTTCCTCGCGACAGCGAGTCTCAACGGCTCGCTCCAGACTGCCTGGCGAAATAGGTCGTTTTGGACGAATCTTGAAGGCGTGACGGCGACGTCAATGGAACCGAGGAGAATTTGTTCGGAGAGGCCTGTTGATAAGCTTTTAGTGGTACGCAGCCGGATTCCCAGAAATCGCTCACTAAATGCCTTCATCAATGACGCGGTTCGCGACGAGCCGGTCCACAGTGATAAGCCCATGCTAACTTGTCCCGATTGTCCGCCGCAATCGCGCGGACGTTTTGCTCTGCTACATTCAGACTTGCCAGAATAGCCTTGGCGTCGCGATAAAAAGCAAGGCCAGCTTGAGTTAGAGTAACTTGATGCGAGGAGCGCTCGACAAGCTTCACCCCGATTGACGCTTCGAGAGCGGCTAGTTGCCGACTCAAGGGGGGCTGCGTGAGGTTAAGCAGCTTCGCCGAGCGACCAAAATGACGCGCTTCAGCGAGCGTTACGAAATATCGGAGCGGCTTGACATCAATCATCCGTGACTAGGCGAGAGAAAGAAGATCATCATCAGTTCGTCACTTGGAACGGCTTTCGAATGGTATGACTTCCTGCTTTATGGCGCACTCGCTCCCGTCCTCGCCAAGCAGTTTTTCTCGGGCGTGAACGAAACCACCGCCTTCATCTTCGCCTTGCTGACGTTTTCCGCGGGGTTTGTCGCGCGCCCGTTCGGCTCGCTGGTATTCGGCCTGATCGGCGATCTGATCGGGCGCAAGCGCACCTTCGTCGCCACCATCATGTTGATGGCGCTGCCGACGTTCATCGTGGGCCTATTGCCGGGCTATGCGAGCTGGGGCCTTTACGCATCCGCCACGCTGATTGTCCTTCGCGTGCTTCAGGGTCTCGCTGTCGGCGGCGAGTACGGCGGCGCTCTGGTGTACGTGGCCGAACACTCGGCACCGGGCCAGCGCGGGAAAGACACGTCATGGCTTTCCGCGATGACTCCCGCGGGCATCATTCTCGCCTTGTCGGCGACGCTCGTGACGCGCACGCTCGCGGGCGAAAGCGCGCTTGCGGAATGGGCGTGGCGCGTGCCGTTCCTGGCGTCGATCGTGCTTTTCGGCATTTCGATGTGGCTACGCCTCAAGCTGAAGGAATCGCCGGTCTTCGCCGAAATGAAGGCCGCCACGCGCGACCAGCGCCGGCCCATAAGCGAAGCATTCGGCGACTGGCGACACCTGCGAACGGCGATCCTGCTCGCGATCGGCGTGAACACTGCAATCGGCGTAATGGCGTACACGGGGGAGTTCTACACACAGTTCTTTATGGCGCGCACGCTTGGCATTGACGGTAAGACCATCAACTGGATCATGCTGCCTTCGCTGTTGCTGAGCATTCCGGTGTACATCGTGTGCGGCTGGCTCGTCGATCGTGTCGGCCGCAAGCCGGTGTTTCTCGTCGGCACGCTGCTGGCAGCGCTCACACTACAGCCGTGCTTCCGGCTGATGACGCATTACGGCAACGAGGCGCTGGAGAACGCGCAGCGCACGGCCCCGGTCACGGTCACGGCCGATCCGGGCGCATGCGCAGTGCAGTTCAATCCGGTCAGTGCGACGGCCCTCACCACGTCGTGCGACATCGCGAAGGGTTATCTGGCCAGCCACATGATTTCCTACTAGACCCAGGCGGCGGCTGGTGCGGTCGCGTCGGTGACGATAGGCAAGACGACCTTGGCCGCCTTCGAGGGCAGGGGCTTGTCGAAAACCGAGTTTGCGGCACGCGAAAAGCAGTTCGAGGCGCAGGTGCAAGCCGCGCTCACCGCCAACGGCTACCCTGCGAACGCCGCGCCTGCGGACGTGCGTCGCGGCGTGCTGATTGTGATTGTCACGTACCTCTTGTCCTTGCTCGCCGTGATCTATACGCCTGCGGGCGCGTGGATGACCGAGCTGTTTCCCACGCGCATCCGCTACACCGCGATCTCACTGCCCTACAACATCGGCGCGGGGTGGGTAGGAGGCTTCATGCCCAGCGTCGCATTTGCGATGGTCGCGGCCAACGGGAATGTCTACTTCGGGCTGTGGTATCCGGTTGTCACGCTTGCGGTTGCATTCGTGGTCGCAGCGCTCGGCTTGCCCGATACCCGTGACCAGCGGCTTGACGTGCCCATCGGCGCGGGCAACGACGAAGCCGGCACGCCGAGGAACCGGATGCTTCCGTCCGGTCCATGCACTGATTCGAGGAGAGACACATGACGGCGACGATGATTATGCAAGACGCCACGCATTTGCCCACAAGCCCGATGAGCGAGGCCGAACAAAAGCTGCGCGTGGAACTGGCAGCCGCATACAGGCTCGTCGATTACTTCGGCTGGACCGAGCAGATCTACGGGCATTTGACGACGCGCATACCGGGCACCGACAACCACTTCCTGATCAATGCGTTTGGCCAGACCTACGACGAGGTGAGCGCGTCCAGTCTCGGCAAGGTCGATGTTAACGGTAACGTGATAGCGGGCAAAGATGCGTCGGTCAGTTACGCGGGCTTCGTGATTCATTCAGCCATTCACATGTCGCACGAGGCGCGCAATCAGATGGTCATGCATATTCATTCGCGCGCGGGCATGGCGATCGCGGCGATCAAGGAAGGCTTGCTGCCCATTTCCATGTTCGCGACCGTGTTCTACGAGAATCTGGGCTATCACGCTTACGAGGGCGCTTCTCTGTATCTGGACGAGCGCGAGCGCATTGTGCAATCGCTCGGCTCTGCGCGGGCGATGATCCTGCGCAATCATGGTCTGCTGGTGACGGGGGCGACCGTGCCCGAGTGTTTCCTGCGTCTCTATCGCCTAGAACGCGCCTGCCAGATTCAGGTCGATGCGGCCGCGTGCGGCACGCTCAACCCAGTCGCACCCGAAGTCGCGCGGCGCTTGAGCGAAGACCTCGACTCGTTCCAGGACATGCAGCGCGTGCCGGAAGGGACGACCGAGTTCGCCGCGCTAATGCGAAAGCTCGATCGCATGGATAGCGGTTACCGCAACTGAGGAACGTCCGCTTTCACATTCGCCAAGGCCCGCCCGATCGAGATGGGACGCCATCGCTTCAAGGGCCACTGCGGCGCTCGGCGTTGTTGTCGGCACTCTTCGTATCGCTAAGGCGCGGGGAGCGCAATAGACGCTATTGCTGATAACTCTCGCATTGGCACTTCAAGGTTGTCCGCGTGTGTGCCAACCTCAACGAATCCAGCAGCCAGCGCACACGAAAGAGCAGCGAGATGTCATAGGTCAAGCACTAAAAGTGGCGTTCGCGAGCGGGAGCAACATGGCAAGAACTGGTCGCCTGCAGCTTTCTCGTCGTCTGTCAGATAGCTATCCCTATGGTCGGGCTCACCGTCGATAACGCGCGTCAAGCACGTCCCACATACACCTTGTTCGCACGAAGTCGGAACTTCAATTCCGCCCGCAGCAAGCGCTTCGATTATTGTGCATTCAGGTAGCACATCCAAGGTAACACCGGTGCTTCCTTGTATTGCATCTCGCGCGTCAGCGAACGAACCATTTGACTTCGCGTCTGAACTGCCATCGCGAGGAATCGAGCGGTATCGGATACGCTGCCGTCGAGCGGCTCGGAGAGCGGCCAGATCACAAGCGCCTCGACGACTTCGCGCATAGTGCGCCCCGCAGCCTGGAATGTGAGTACGCCCCCCGCGTGAGGAAACATTTACGATACGTGCCCATCGCTTCTCTTGCATCAGAGGAAGCTGCATCTTGGACAGCATGAAAGGAGCAGTCAAGAACGCCACTGAGCGCGATGGAAGGAGCAAAGCAAGCTAGCAGCTTTCAGCGAGCTAGGCGCTTGACGAGGAGTCGTCACTGCAAGGCTTACCCGGCGTATGGGGATTCCGAGGCGTGCAAAAGGCAAATCAGCACTTCGGCAAAAATTGCCTTGTTTTGAGAAATGGGGTAGGCACGGGCTACCGCTTTGAGAAACGCTAAACGTCCGAGGCGGCGCAGCATAGGCGGTGAACACGAGATCGCGCCAGCCAGCCTGCGCGCGCTCGTCAACTTAATACCGCTACAGCGACTGGCTTTCCTCCTGGGTCAGCGCGTGCTCGCGAAACAGGAATTCCGCGCGGTCGCCCTGGCCGGCTTCGATCGCCTGCACAATGCCGTGATGCTGTCGATGCGCATAGAAGAGCAGATCGCTCATCTTGCTGTCTTCCCTGCCACCGAACGCGACGCTTTCCGGCGAGGTGAACGGCACGAGGTTGCAGCGCGATGTGAACTCGGACACGAGCGGGACGTTGGCGGCTTCGAGCACCATCGAATGAAAGCGCTTGTTCATGTCGCCGTACGCGAGTTCGCTCTCTGTATCGAGGCGGTCGCGCTGCGCGAGAATCCGGTCGCCTTCCGCGAGGCAGACGCGAAGCGCGGCGATGACCGCGGGCGGTGCGCCGCGCTCCGCAAGCGCGCGCGCGGCGAAGCCTTCGAGCATCGCGCGCAGGCGCAGCGCCTGCTGCGTCTGTTCCGTCGTGAAGACGCGCACGCAATACCCCTTGCGCCCCGCGGGCGCGAGAAGGCCCTCCTGGGCGAGCGCGGGCAGCGCCTGGCGGATCGGCATGCGCGAGGTGCCGAGGCGCTCGGCGAGTTCCATTTCGAGCAGGCGCTCGCCGGGTTTCAACTCGCCGCGCAGGATCATTTCACGAAGTTTCAGCGTCGCGGTGGGCTGGTGCGGGGTCATGGCGGGTTCGAATCGTTCAGAGGGCCGCGCGAGGCGGAACGGGCTGAAATGATACCAATTTGCCGCTGATCGAATGGACCCTGAGGCGTCGCTCGATGCGCCAATACATGCGCGTCAAGGCGACAATCATAGGTGTTGTGGATCCATGAAACGGACTTCAGCGCGTGAGGCTCTTTCAATGCGGCAAGCCGGTCGGGAACGACGATGAGATGACACATCGCGGTTTGGTCGATGCAGGTAGGGCGCCTCGCGCCGGGCATTCACCGATATATCCGCTACGCACGGGTGGTACGCACGCCTCGCACATCGCATCGGCGTGTCGGCCCGCGTGATCGCCGCAGCGCATCGAGGCAGCTTAGCGGCGGGCCCAGGAAGGAACCCATTGCGCCGGCGGAACGCGGTAGCTGGCGCGCCCGCCCCGCACCCGCAGCGCATCGAACACATTGCGCGGCGTTCGGTCTCGTACATCGGCGCGGCCATTCAGCACAGGAACCCGGCTCGCGTGATGAGGCTTTTCAGCACCGTGATCGAACGCGTTTCCACGGCAATCTGAGGCGCCTCGAGCCCCTGCGACTGGAAGAGCCGCTGCAATTCCTCGAACGGTGCCGTCCCGCGCGGCGGCACGCACCATTGTGCATCGCGCGTGTCGGCGAGTGTGAGGCTGCTTTGGGCGCGCAGCGGATGATCGAGCGCCGCGACGATGTCGCTGACGTCGCTCCATTCGCAATCCTTGATCGACACAATCTCCGCGGTGTCGTGTGTCGCGGTGCCGAGCGCGAGATCGATCTCGCCCCTGACGAGCGGGTGCGCGAGCCGGTCCTACACTCCCTCGATGATAGTTACCCGCAGGTTCGGCCAGCGCGCGAGCACGTGACTGACCGCTTTCGGCAGCACGAGGCTTGCGATGCTCGCGACCGCGCCAACACGGATCGTGCCGCGCGCGAGGCCGCGCATTGCGTCGATCTCCGCATCGCGCCGCAACTGCGACGCGTGCGGCAACAGCGTGCTGCCGATCGCCGTCAGCTGCATATGCTTCGAATGACGTTCGAACAGCGCGCAGCCGACGTCGTCTTCGAGATTCTTGATGGTGCGGCTCAGCGCGGGCTGGCTGAGATTGAGAAGTTCGGCAGCGCGGCCAAGGCTGCCCGCCTCGGCGATCGTGACGAACGCGCGCAGTTGCAGAAGATTGAAAGTCATGCGTCGATGTTAGGGCTGAGGGATGCCTGGAGGAAAGCGCCCGTATGGTGGCAGGGCATCGGATCGCAATCCCGCCTGCCGGTCGCGAATCGGGCAGCCTGGCGACTACCTCTATGGTGTGGTCCGGCGTTTCGCGCGGAACCAGTCAGACGGCGTGCGCAGGCCGTGACGCCCCGCGCACGCCCATACCCACACACTACAGATCGAGCACGATAACCGTCGACCGCGACCGCGAGCAGCACGGCAGGAGCTGATCGTTTGCGGCCCGTTCCTCGTCGGTGAGATAGCTGTCGCGATGCTCCGGCTCGCCTTCGACGACCCGCGTCAAACAGGTCCCGCACACACCCTGCTCGCAGGCCGTCTGTATCTCGACGCCCTGCGCGGCGAGCGCCTGTACGATCGACTGATCGGCGGCCACGTCGATCGTCTGCCCGGAGCGGTGCAGCCGCACCTGGAACGCGCCGCATGCCGACGCCGGCTGTGCCGGCGCCGCGAAATACTCGCGATGCAGGCGATCGTCCGCCCATCCGGCCGCCTTCGCGCGTTCGAGCACCGCATCGATGAAGCCGGCTGGCCCGCACACGTACAGGCACCTGCCGGGCGCCGGCGCGGCCACGACCTGGCCGAGATCGATACGGCGTTCTTCCGGATCGACGTCGTGGTAGATCCGCGTGTGCGGCTGCAGGTCCGGCTCCGCGAACCGGTCGGTGAAAGCGGTGCGCTCTGGCGAACGCGTGCTGTAGTGCATCTCGAACGAGGCGCCGCGCGCGGCCAGATGTTCGGCCATGGCGAGAATCGGCGTTACACCGATGCCGCCCGCGATCAGCACCGTGTGGGTCGCGTCGGGATCCAGCGGGAACAGGTTGCGCGGCGCGCTGATCTCGACGTGCGTGCCCGGCTGCAACTGATGCATCGCGACCGAGCCGCCGCGCGACGACGCGGGGTCGCGCAGCACGCCGATCCGGTAGCGATGCGTCTCGCCGGGCGCGTTGCACAGCGAATACTGGCGCACCAGCCCGTCGGCGATCTTCACGTCGATGTGCGCGCCCGCCTCGAACGCGGGCAGCGGCGCACCATCCATGCTGACGAATTCGAACACGCAGATGTCCTCTGCGGCCGTGCGCTTGTCGGCGAGCAGGACCTTCATCACACCTGCTCCGGCTCGGTCGCGCGTTCCGCTGCGATCAGGCGGTCGAGCACCTTGCGCGACTGCACGCCGCCCGAGTCGATGTTCAGCTTGAGCAGACGACGCTCCGGGTACGTCAGCAGGTTGCGCTGCTGCGCTTCGAGCATGTCCTGGTCTTCAGCGAAGATCTGCCCCTGGCCCTTGCGGATCGCGGCGGTCAGCTCGGCGTCCTGCGGCCGGTAGTTGCGCGCCATGCCCCAGAAATACCAGATCGACGTGTCGGTTTCCGGCGTGATGAAGTCGACGACGATGCTCCCCGCCTTGTGTTCGGGCGCGGCGTGATAGCCGCCCTTGCCGGTATGCGCGACGCCGACTTCGATCATCACGTGGCTCGGCGGCGAGAAGCGGCAGATCTGCCAGCGGTCGCACGGTACCTTGTCGTTGAGTCCGTTCGCGCGCAGTGCGCCCGCCCAGAACGGCGGCGGCATGATGCCCTCCATGTGGCGGCTCGTCACGACGGAGTCGCCTTCGACGGTCGTCACGGGCGGGGCTTCCTCGATCTCATCCTGGCCGATGCTGGTCGCGTGAACGTAGGTCTCGTGGGTCAGGTCCATCAGGTTGTCGATCATCAGGCGATAGTCGCAACCGATGTGATAGAGGCCACCGCCATAGGCCCAATGCTCGCTCTCGGCCCATTCGAGATGCGGGATCTCAGCCGGGTCGGCCTTCGCGGCGTCGCCGGGCCATACCCAGATGAAGCCGTGACGCTCGACCGCCGGATAGCGCCGCACTGCCGGGAAGCCGCCGACCCGCTGGCCGATCATCTTCGCGCAGCGGCCGTCGTGGCCGACCGTGAGGCCGTGATAGCCGCACACGAGTTGGCCTTCGCGCACGAAGCCGAGCGACAGCGGCGCGCCGCGGTGCGGGCAGAAATCCTCCAGCGCGGACACCTCGCCGTTTTCGCCGCGGAAGAACACCATCGCCTCGTTGCAGATCTTCCGGCCGAGCGACTTGCCGTCGATCTCGTCCGGCGTGCATGCGACATACCAGGTGTTTGTCAGGAACATGTTTTTCGTCTCCTGGGAGCGTATCGCGCTCCCGTCCGTTCATCGTGATTGGGATAGCTAATCAAAAATGCAAGGGTCCCGGCGGCAGCTCGCCGTGACGACGCGTCGTTGATCCGGTTTGGCCGGCGGGCCGGCCGGCGAATCAGTCGTGCGCCATGCTGTATTCCTGTGTGACGATATGTTCGCGGCACATGAATTCCGCGCGATCGCCTTGCCGGCGGCGGATCGCCTCGACGATCGCGTGGTGCTGGCGATGCGCGTAGGTCAGCAGATCGACAGACAGGTTACGGTCGGTGTGGCCGAACGCGACGCTGCCCGGCGAAACGAAGGGCACGAGATTGCAGCGCATCACGAACGATTCGAGCAGCCCCGACTCGGTGCCGCCAACGAGCAGTTCGTGGAACGTCGCGTTCATCTCCGCGTACTGAATCTGGGTTTCCGAGGTCATCGAGCGCGCTGACAGCAGCGCGTCGCCGGTGGCGAGGCATGCCTCCATCTGCGCGAGCAGCGCTTCGGGCGCGCCCTGTTCCGCGAGCGCGCGCGCGGCGAAGCTTTCCAGCGCGCCGCGTAGACGCAGCGCGTGCTGGCTTTCGCCAGGCGTAAACGCGCGCACCGCGTAGCCGCGATTGCCGGCACGCACGAGCAGGCCTTCCTGCGCGAGTACCGGCAACGCCTGGCGCACGGGCATGCGCGACACCCCGAGCTGCTCCGCGAGCGGAGCTTCCTTGACGCGCTCGCCGGGTTCGAGCACGCCGTTCAGGATCATCTCGCGCAGTCGCAGAATGGTCGGAGTCGCATGAAGCATCGTGATCCTCAAAAAAAGGAACCGGGCATCAAAGCCAGGACAGGATGGGGTGAATTATTGGATCCCAAAACTCCAAAATACAGCGGTATAAACCCTAATTTTTCCTGTTTTGGGATCCAATGTAGCATTGATACCCATCAATGGACGGCTCGTCGGCGGGCGTCGCGGCCCACAGAGCCGGCGCGCCGCGACGGTTGCCGATCCGCCACGGAACAACACGGGAGACAGGTTTTGGCAACAATCATCGGAGGGATCGGTACGTCGCACGTACCGACGATCGGCCTCGCCTACGATAAGGGCAAGCAGGACGATCCTGCGTGGGCGCCGCTGTTCAAGGGCTACGAGCCGGTCGCGCAGTGGCTCGCCGACAAGCGGGCCGACGTCCTGGTGTTTTTTTACAACGATCACTGCACGACCTTCTTCTTCGACCTCTATCCGACTTTCGCCATCGGCATCGGCGAATCGTTTCCGATCGCGGACGAAGGCGGCGGCGCGCGTCCGCTGCCGCCGTTGCGCGGCGACGTCGCGTTGCAGGCGCATATCGCCGAATCGCTCGTCAACGACGAATTCGACCTCGCGGTGTTCCAGGACAAGCCGATCGATCACGGCTGCACGTCGCCGTTGCCGTTGATGTGGCCGCACCGCCCGGACTGGCCGGGCACGATCGTGCCGATCGCGATCAACGTGCTGCAGTATCCGCTGCCGACCGGGCGCCGCTGCTACAAGCTCGGCCAGGCGGTACGTCGGGCGATCGAGTCGTATCCGGAGGACCTGCGCGTCGTGGTCGTCGGCACGGGCGGGCTGTCGCACCAGATCCACGGCGAACGCACCGGCTTTAACGACGAGGAATGGGATCGCACCTTCCTCGACCTGCTCGAACGGGATCCCGAACAGCTGGCCGAACTGAAGCACGTGGAGTACGTGCGGCGCGGCGGCGCGGAAAGCGTCGAGCAGATCATGTGGTTGTCGATGCGCGGCGCGCTCGGCCCGGCCGTGAAGCGCGTCCACCTGAACTACTACCTTGGGATGACGACCGCGATGACCGTTACCGTCTACGAGGAGGCCGTATGAATCCGCAACTCGAAGGCATCGAGCAGGTCGCCGGCACCTACATATTCGATCTGCGCACGAGCAACCGGACACTGAAGCTGAACCGCTTCTTCTGGCGGATGATCGACGCCAGCTACCGCGCCGCCTACGTCGCCGATCCCGCCGCGACGATGGCGGCGGCCGGGCTCACGGTCGACGAGCAGGCGATGATTGCGCGGCTCGACTGGATCGGGCTCGTGCGTCACGGCGTGAATTTCTTCGTGCTCGAAAAATTCGCGCGCGTCGCCCGGCTGTCCAATCTGGAAGTTTACGCGAGCATGCGCGGCGAGACGCTCGATGCGTTCCTCGCAACCCGGCGCGTGCCGACCATGCGCTGAGCGGCGTTCGAGGGGGCGCGACATGGGACCGGTTTGTATCGACGCCGAACCGGCGTGTCCGCAAGACAGCGGCGAACCGGATTCATGGGGGCGTGCGGCGCCTTGCGCGCCGGGCGGCGGTGTGCTGCTGCTCAAGCTGCGTTCATTGCGCGCCGTCGTCGCGGTGATCGGCCACGAATCCGTCACGCAGGCCGCGCATTCGCTGCATTTGTCGCCTTCGGCGGTGGCCCGCGCCGTCTCGGACATCGAGAGCGAGCTGGGTTTCCCGCTGTTCCAGCGCAGCGTGCGCGGCCTCGTGCCGAATCCGGCAGGGAGCCTGCTCGGCATGCGCGCGACGCGCGCGCTCGCCGAACTGGCTGACGGGCATCGCGAGGCATTTGCCCACGCGGTCCGGCCCGGCGGCGCGGAGCGCAATGTGGAGCGCGGCGCGGGCCGTTTCGCCGAGGTGGTGACGCTGCCGCAACTGAGCAGTTTTGTCGCGGTGTCGGAACTCGGCAGCGGCGCGCTCGCGGCGCAGCGGCTCCAGTGTTCGCAGCCGACCATCCAGCGCAACCTCGACCAGCTCGAGAATCTGTCGGGCATGAAGCTGTTCCGCCGCACGCCGCAGGGCACGCGGCTCACCGACGACGGCCTCGCGCTGCTCGGGCCCGTCAAGCGCGCGCTGTGGGAACTGGCCATCGCCGACGACGAACTGGGACGCTTCGGCGGTCGCCGCCACGGCTCGGTGGTCGTCGCGGCGCTGCCGCTGTCGAGCAGCTTTCTGCTGCCGCAGGCGATCGACCGGCTCCTGTGCAAGCACACGGACCTGATGGTCACCATCGTCGACGGCACCTACGATGCGCTGATCCGGCAGTTGCGCCATGCGGACATCGACATGATCGTCGGCGCGCTGCGCGTGCATGACGTGCCGTCCGATATCCTCCAGGAAGCGCTGTTCGACGACACGTTGACGGTGGTCGCGCGCCCCGGACATCCGTGCTTCAAGCAGTGCGCCACGACGCTCGCGGACCTGATGGCCTACGACTGGCTGACGCCGCTGCCCGGCACGCCGGCCCGCACGACCTTCGAACGCATCTTCGTGGCCGACGGGCTCGCGCCGCCGAAGACGCGGCTGCAGGTGAACAGCTCGGCGGTCGTACGCGGGTTGCTGTCGGGCAGTAACCGGCTCGCGCTGCTGTCGCCGGTGCAGATTTTCGAAGAACTGCAGAGCGGCGAACTCGCGGTGGCGCCCGTACCGCTGCGGGACGCCACCCGCGCGATCGGCATCGCGACGCGCCGTGACGGCGTGCTGTCGCCCGGCGCGCTGCAACTGGTGGAGGAACTGCGCGCGGTGTCGGCGGCCATGCGCGGCGGTGCCTGAGCTGTCCGACGCGCGCGAGTCTCGCGCGCGTCGTCGTTTTCCGAATGTTTCCGAGTGTTCCGAACCGACGCGTGCCGCCGACGCCCGCATGCGCGTCCCGCAGCGCCCTTTCGTGCGCGGCTGACGAGGCGCGGGTGAAGCGTCGCTAAATCCGTTTGGGATCCCGTACGGGAAATCCCGGGGATATACGAAAAACGCAATGTGCACGCAGAGAGTTGCAATCGACGGGATCCCGGCCGTTCTTTAAGCTTCATTTTCCAACACATAGGATCCCGACGCGGTCGGGCTACCTGAAAACTGACGACCCAAGACGTCGTCGAGGAGACACCACAATGACAAAGCGCCAGACATGGCTCGCGCTGATGTGCGCGGTACTTTTCCAACAACCGGCCCTGAGCCACGCCGACGAAGTGAAGGTCGGTCTGCTGGGCCAGTTTTCCGGCCCGTATTCGTGGTGGGGCAAGGAATACCAGCGCGGTGTCGACCTCTTTCTCGACCAGAGCAAAGGCAAGTTCGGCAATGACACGCTCACCGTCGTCTCGCGCGACGAGGGCGGCGTCAACCCGCAGCGCACGCGTCAGCTCGCCCAGGAACTGGTCGTGCGGGATCACGTGCAGTACCTGTTCGGTACCGCGTTTACCCCGAACGCGCTGGCGGTCGCCGACGTCGCGAACCAGACGAAGACGCCGTTCCTGATCGGCAACTCGGGCACCTCCAGCGTCACCAGCAAGTCGCCGTATTTCATCCGCATGGGCTTCACGCAGTGGACGGTCAGCGTGCCGCTCGTGCAGTACGCGGTCAGCCACGGCGCGAAGAGCGCGGCGATCGTCGTCGCTGACTACGCACCCGGCCAGGATGCCATCGACGCGTATTCCGACACATTGAAGAAGCTCGGCGGCACAGTGGCGGCGCAAGTGCGCGTGCCGCTCGGCACCACGGACTTCTCGAGCTACCTGCAACGCGTGAGCGATGCGAAGCCGCAGGCGGTGCTGCTGTTCATGCCGGTCGGCCCGATGTCGGCCGGCTTCATCAAGGCGTTCAAGGACCGCGGTCTCGACAAGTCGGGCATCACTTTGCTGGCGACGACGGAGACGATGGAATCGGACCTGCCCGCGATCGGCGACAGCGCGCTCGGCCTGCAGACGGCCCTGCACTACTCGCCGTATCTCACGACGCCGGAAAACCAGGCATTCGTGGCCGCCTACAAGGCGAAGTACGGCAAGGATGCGATTCCGAGCATCGCTTCGGTGGCGGCGTATGACGCGATGCACGTGGTCGCCGAGATGGTGAAGGCGACGCACGGTCAGAAGGATGGCGACAAGGCCATGGCGACCGCGAAGGGACTCGCGTGGACCAGCCCGCGCGGCCCGGTGTCGATCGATCCGAAGACGCGTGAAATCGTCCAGAACGTGTACATCCGCCAGGTCGAGAAGATCGACGGCGTGCTCGGCAACAAGCCGATCGCGACCTACAAGGCAGTGATGGAGCCGTGGTACCAGGCCCATCCCACCACGGTGCAGTAATGGCAGCAGCGAGCAGGGTGTTCGGATCATGATGCATTCCCTTGTCACTTTCGCCGGGCTGTCGATCGACGGCATCACCTACGGGATGATGCTGTTCCTGATCTCGGTCGGCCTGACCGTCACGCTCGGCGTGATGCGCGTGGTCAATCTCGCGCATTCCGCCTTCGCGATGATCGGCGGCTATTTCACGCTCTGGGCGATGCAGCACCTGAACGTGAACTTTTACGCGGCTCTCGTGCTCGGCATCGCGGGCACGATGCTCGTCGGCGCCTTGCTCGAACGCACGTTGTACCGCTGGGTGTACGAGGCCAACGGGCTCGGACAACTGCTGATGACGATCGGCCTCGCCTTCATCATCAGCGCGCTGTTCAAGAACCTGGCCGGCCCGCAGTTGCAGGCGATTCCGGTGCCGGAGAGTCTGCAGGGCAACTGGACGTTCGGCGCGCTGTCGGTGTCGATCTACCGGATGTTCGCGCTCGCATGCAGCGCGGTCGTCGCGATCGGTATCTGGCTGGGGCTCGAACGCACCAACTTCGGCGCGAAGCTGCGCGCGGCCGTCGACAACCCCCGCATGGCGCGCTGCGTCGGCATCAACGTGCCGGTGGTGTTCTCGATCACGTTCGCGATCGGCTGCGGCCTGTCCGGTCTCGGCGGCGCGCTCAGCAGCCAGATCCTGCCGCTCGAGCCGTACTACGCGCTGAAGTACCTGGTGCTGGTGCTGATCGTCGTCGCAGCGGGTGGCCTCGGCAGCCTGCGCGGCTCGCTGTACGCGGCGCTGCTGCTTGCGCTGATCGACACCTTCGGACGCTACTACCTGCCCATCGCCGGTGCGTTCGTGATCTACCTCGCCGTGCTCGCGATCCTGCTGATCCGCCCGCACGGCCTCGTCGGAAGGGCCTGACGCAATGAAGCATGCAATCAACACTTCGGGCAATACGTCGAACGGTCCATCGATCCGCCACGCCTTCTCGCACAGGCGCATCGGGCTCTTCGAAGCGCTGTTCGTCGCCGCCGCGCTGGCGACCTACGTGTTCGCCGATACCTATCTCGCGCTCGCGACGAGCGTGCTGATCATGGCGGTGTTCGCGCTCTCGCTCGATCTCGCGCAAGGCTATACCGGCATCGAGACGCTGGGCCATGCGGCCTTCTTCGGCAGCGGCGCCTATGCGGCCGGACTGTTCGCGATGCACGTGGGACAGGATGCCTTCGTCGGCCTCGCGATCGGCGCGGTGGCGGGCGCGGTCGTCGGCCTCGTGACGGGCATCGCGGTGCTGCGCGTGAGCGGGCTCACGCAGATCATGCTGACGCTGACCTGCAGCACGCTGCTCTATGAACTCGGCAACGTGGCGAAGGCCTTCACGATGGGCGACGACGGCCTGACCGGCTACACCATCGCGCCGCTGTTCGGCCGCTTCACGTTCGACATCTACGGCCATACCGCCTACGTGTACGCGTTCTGCGTGCTGGTCGTCGTCTACCTGTTCGCGCGCTACCTCGTCAATTCGCCGCTCGGCCTGACCGCCCAGGGCATTCGCGACAACCCGGTGCGCATGGCGCTGCTCGGCGTGCGGGTCGGCACGCGCCGCCTCGTGATGTACACGATCGCGGCGGCGATTGCGGGCGTCGCGGGTGCGCTTTCCGCACAGGTCAACAACATCGTCGCGCTCGACACGCTCGGCTTCACGCTGTCGGCCAACGTGCTCGTGATGGTGGCGCTCGGCGGCCCGGGGCGGCTCTATGGCGCGATCCTCGGCGCCGTCGTGTTCGTCGTGCTGTCGGATCGTGCGGCGGCGATCGACCCAGTCAACTGGCTGGCGGCGCTCGGCGTGGTGCTGATTCTCGTGGTGCGGTTCGCGCCGGACGGATTCGTCGCGCGCTTCGCGACGAGCCGCCGCGAGCGGTGCCCGGCCGCCGCAGCGAAGGAGGTCGCGTGATGACGGCTGCACTGGAGGTGAATGGGCTGTCCAAGCGCTTCGGCCGGCTCGAAGTGACTCGCGGGGTCGCGCTGCGGCTCGCGCCCGGCGACCGGCATGCGCTGATCGGCCCGAACGGCGCCGGCAAGAGCACGCTGATGAACCTGCTTACCGGCGTGCTGCGGCCCGACGCCGGCTCGGTGAAGGTCGGCGGCCGCGACGTGACGTCGATGTCCGCGCATCAACGCGTGAAACTCGGCCTCGCCCGCACGTTCCAGCTCAATTCGCTGTTCGTGACGTTGACGGTCGCCGAGAACATTGCGCTCGCGCTCAGCGCGAAGCATGGCTTCGACGGTCGCATCGGCCGCGCGCTCGGGCATCGTCCGGCGCTCGTCGAAGAGGCGGCGGAGGGGCTGCGCGCGCTGGGAATTCTCGATCTTGCCGGCCGCCGCGTGTCGGAACTCGCATACGGGCAGCGCCGCCAGGTCGAGATCGCGCTCGGACTCGCGCTCGATCCGAAGGTGCTGCTGCTCGATGAACCGGTCGCGGGCGTGCCGTCCGCACAGGGACGCAAGGTTTTCGACCTGCTCGAACGGCTGCCGTCCGATGTTGCCGTGATGGTGATCGAGCACGACATGAATCTCGTGTTCCGTTTCGCGAAACGCATCACGGTGCTCGTCGAGGGCGGCGTGCTGCTGGAAGGCGACATCGATACGGTCCGCAACGACCCGCGCGTGCGCGATATCTATCTGGGGAGACGTCACGATGCCTGACGCACTGCTGGACCTGAATGGGCTCAGCGCCGGCTACGGCGAGACGAGCGTGCTCGAAAACGTGAACATCGGCGTCGCGCTGGGCGAAGCGGTCGCGGTGCTCGGCCGCAACGGCGTCGGCAAAAGCACGCTGCTGATGAGCCTGCTCGGTCTGACCACCATGCATGGCGGCACGCTGCATTATCGCGGCGAGGACATCAGCGCGTGGCCCGCGTGGCGGCGCGCGCGCGCCGGGCTCGCGTTGGTGCCGCAGGAACGCGAGATTTTTCGCTCGCTGACCGTCGAGGAAAACCTGCTGGTGTCGGCAATGCCCGGCAACTGGACGCTCGAGCGCGTGTACGAACTGTTCCCGCGTCTCGAAGAGCGGAACCGCAATCTCGGCCACCAGCTGTCCGGCGGCGAGCAGCAGATGCTGGCGATCGGCCGCGCGCTGATCGGCAATCCGAAGGTGATCCTGTTCGACGAGCCGTTCGAAGGCCTCGCGCCCGTGATCGTCGACCAGCTCGTCGATGCGTTCTGGAAGCTGCGCGCGGACCAGGGGATCGGCGTCGTGCTCGTCGAACAGCACGCGGATCTTGCGCTGGAGCTGACCGATCGCGCCCTCGTCCTCGATCGGGGGCGCGAAGTCTGGGCCGGCCCCAGCCGCGACCTCGCGGCGGACGGCGCGTTGCTCGGCACGCTCGTCGGCCTCGAAAGCGCCTAGTGAGAGTGAATTAGCGCCTCGTGGCGCACTGTCAAACTGTTAGGAAAAGCACACCATGACGACTACCCCCCAATCCACCGACGCGACCGGCAAGGCCGGCCTCGTCGTCAGCGCGCACTCGGCCGACTTCGTCTGGCGCGCAGCGGGCACGATCGCCGCGCATGTCGCGCAGGGCTACCGGATGAAAGTCGTATGTCTGTCGTTCGGCGAGCGCGGCGAGTCCGCCAAGCTGTGGCGCAAGGGACCGCAGATGACGGAGTCGACCGTGAAGGCCGCTCGCCGCGAAGAAGCGCAGCGTGCCGCGGACATTCTCGGCACGGAAATCGAGTTCTTCGATCTCGGCGACTACCCGTTGCGCGTCAACGACGAAGCGCTGTTCCGGCTCGTCGACGTCTATCGCGACCTGCAGCCGTCGTTCGTGCTGAGCCATTCGGAGAAGGACCCGTATAACTTCGACCACCCGCTCGCGATGCACGTCGCGCAGGAGGCGCGCATCATCGCGCAGGCCGAGGGCCACCGGCCCGGCGAGAAGATCATCGGCGCGCCGGCCGTGTTCGCGTTCGAACCGCACCAGACCGAGCAATGCGAGTGGATGCCGAACACCTTCATCGACATCACGGAAGTGTGGGAGCGCAAGCGCGCGGCGATCGAGTGCATGGCGGGCCAGGAACATCTTTGGGATTACTACACACGCGCCGCGCTGCAGCGCGGCGTGCAGGCGAAGCGCAACATCGGCATTACCGCCACGCGCGACATCAAGTATGCCGAGGGCCTCATGCGCCTGACGCCAACCGTCACGGGGGTGCTCGCATGAAGCGCGGCGTTGTCGTTCGTCAGATTCCCCGCGTCGACGCGGCTATCGTCGACGCGCTGTGCGCGGCCGGCAGCGCGACGGTCCACGAGGCGCAGAGCCGGCTCGGTCTGGTCAGCTCGCAACTGCGGCCGATCTATGCGGGCGTGGCGATCGCCGGTCCGGCCGTGACGGTGCTCGCGCCGCCCGCCGACAACTGGATGCTGCACGTCGCGATCGAGCAGTGCCAGCCGGGCGACATCGTCGTGGTCGGCATCACGTCGCCGTGCGACGACGGCTACTTCGGCGATCTGCTCGCGACGTCGATGCAGGCGCACGGCGTGAAAGGGCTCGTGATCGACGCCGGCTGCCGCGACGTGCGCACGCTCACCGAAATGCGTTTCCCTGTCTGGTCGCGCACGATCTCCGCGCAGGGCACCGTGAAGGAGACACTCGGCTCGGTCAACGTGCCGGTGGTCTGCGGCGCGCAGCTCGTGAATCCCGGCGACGTGGTCGTCGCGGATGACGACGGCATCGTGATCGTCCCGCACGCAAGTGCCGCGAAGGTGACCGAGGCGGCTGCCGCGCGCGTCGCCGACGAGGACAGGAAGCGCCGGATTCTGGCCGGTGGCGTATTCGGGCTCGACTACTACAAGATGCGCGAGAAGCTCGCCGCGAAGGGCCTGCGCTACGTCGACTCGCTCGACGAACTGGACGCCGGCTGAGGAGACGCGCAATGCATTCTCAAACCCGCATTCCCCTAGCCGTGCTGCGTGGCGGCACGTCGAAAGGGCTATTCTTTCTCGCGAGCGATCTGCCCGCCGATCCGGCGCTGCGTGACCGCGTGCTGCTGGCCGCGATGGGCTCGCCCGAGCCGCGCCAGATCGACGGCATGGGCGGCGCAAACCCGCTGACGAGCAAGGTGGCGATCGTGTCGAAGTCGACCCGGCCCGACGCGCAGATCGACTACCTGTTCGCGCAGGTGATGGTCGACGAGGCGCGCGTCGACTTTGGCCAGAACTGCGGCAACGTGCTGGCGGGCGTCGGGCCTTTCGCGATCGAGCGCGGGCTGGTGCCGGTGGCTGGCGACACGACGCAGGTGACCATCCACATGGTCAACACGGGCCAGGTAGCGGTCGCGACGATCGAGACGCCGGACGGCATGGTGCGCTATGACGGCGAGGTTTCGATCGACGGCGTGCCGGGTACGGCCGCGCCGATCCCGCTGATCTTCCGCGACACAGAGGGCTCGACGTGCGGCGCGCTGTTCCCGACCGGGCAGCGGCGCGATGTCGTCGATGGCGTGCCGGTGACCTGCATCGATAACGGCATGCCGCTCGTGCTGATGCGCGCCGCCGATCTCGGTGTGACGGGCGACGAATCGTGCGCGGAACTGGAGGCGAACACTGCGCTGACCTCGCGTATCGAGGCGATCCGGCGCGCGCTCGGCCCCCGGATGAATCTCGGCGACGTCGCCGCGCGCACCGTGCCGAAGATGGGCATCGTGTCCGCACCGCGCCACGGCGGCGCAATCCATACCCGCTGCTTCATCCCTCATCGCTGCCATTCGTCGATCGGGGTGCTCGCGGCGGTCAGCGTCGCGACCGCCGCGGCGTTGCCCGGCTCCGTGTGCGAGGGGCTGGCGACGGTCGCGGACGGCGCATCGCCGGTGCTGGCGATCGAGCATCCGACCGGCGCGTTCGACGTCCAGCTTCACTTTGGGCATGCCGCCGACGGCACGCTTGAAGTGACCGGCGCGGGCCTGCTGCGCACCGCTCGCTGGCTGCTCGACGGCACGGTGTCGATTCCCCGCGCGATCTGGAGCGGACACGACACGAATACCAGCATCCAAATGGAGGTGGCGACATGACGGCGCCTCGTCCTGTTCTGCTGTTGTTGCCGGGGCTGCTGTGCGATCACGCGGCGTGGTCGGGGCCGGCTGCGCTGCTCGCGGCGCAGGCCGAATGCCGGATCCCGTCGTGGGGCAAGCTCGACAGCATCGAGGCAATGGCCGCGCAGGTGCTCGCGACCGTGCCAGAGCCGCGCTTCGCGCTCGCCTCGCCGGGCACTCGATGGGCGGCCGCATCGCGCTCGAGATCATACGCCAGGCGCCGCAGCGGGTCGAACGGCTCGCGCTGCTCGATACCGGCTATCAGCCGCTCGCGGCCGGCGACGCAGGCGAGCGCGAACGCGCGGGCCGTTACGCGCTGCTGGCGCAGGCGCGCGAGCAGGGGATGCGCGCGATGGGCGCGGCATGGGCGGTCGGCATGGTGCTGCCGGCGCAGGTGGGCACGCCGCTTTTCGAATCGATTCTCGACATGATCGAGCGCAGCAGCCCCGAGCAGTTCGACGCGCAGATCCACGCGCTGCTGGGCCGGCCCGACGCGACCGGGCTGCTCGCCGGGATCCGCTGTCCGACGCTGCTGCTGTGCGGCCGCGAGGACCGCTGGAGTCCGCTGGAACGACACGCGGACATGCACGAACAGATCCCGGGCGCGGTGCTTGAGATCATCGAGCGCTCAGGGCATATGACGACGATGGAGGCACCGCACGACGTGGTCCGCGCACTGTTGCGCTGGCTCGATCGGAAAGACCCGCGGGCCGAAGGCAAGGAGACCCCATGATGCACGACACGGTGACGGCGCTCGAGACGATCGTCGCGAAACAGGCCTGCCATGACCTCGTGGTGCGCTTCGCTCTGCTCAACGATGCGCGCGACACTGCGGGGCTCGCCGCGCTGTTCGCGCCGGACGGCGTGATGCGTCGCCCGGACGGCAGCGAGTTGCGCGGACACCCGACGATCGCCGCCGCGTACGCCAATCGTCCGGCGGAGCGCCTCACCCGGCATCACGTCGGCAGCGTGCTGATCGACGTCGAGTCGCCGCGGAGTGCGAGCGGCACCAGCAGCGTGCTGCTGTGGACCGGCTCGACGTCCGATCCCGTCGGCCCGTTCGGCCGACCCGCCTCAGCGCGTCAGGTGCTGGGCGAGTTCCACGACCGCTTTGTAAAGACCGATGACGGATGGCGGATTGCCGAACGGGTGGCGCATTTCACGTTCGTTCGCGAGACCGGCGCATGAGTGCTGTCCACGCGAACCGGGGGCGGGTTCCGCTTGCCCTAGCCGATCAACGCGCCGGAGACAGTGCGTCAGCGCCGGCCTTGCAGCCGGCTTTATACGTCGTCCGCAGGCGGGCGGCGTTCCAACCTGGAAAGGAGGCTTGATGACAACGAATCGAGGAGTGGCGTACGTCCGGCAGGGCGTCGTCGAAGTGCGGTCCATTCCGTTCCCCAAACTTGAGGATCCGCGCGGACGCCGCATCGGACATGGCGTCATCCTGAAAGTCGTGACGACCAACATCTGCGGTTCCGACCAGCACATGGTGCGAGGCCGCACGACTGCGTCCGAAGGGCTGATTCTCGGCCACGAAATCACAGGTGAAGTGATCGAGGCCGGCCCGGACGTCGAGACGCTGAAGGTCGGCGATCTGGTGTCGGTGCCGTTCAACGTCGCGTGCGGCCGCTGCCGGACCTGCAAGGAGCAGCACACGGGCGTGTGTCTGACCGTCAACCCGGCGCGCGCCGGCGGCGCGTATGGCTACGTCGACATGGGCGACTGGGTCGGCGGGCAGGCCGAATACGTGATGGTCCCGTATGCGGACTTCAACCTGCTGAAGTTCCCCGACCGCGACCAGGCGATGGCGAAGATCCGCGACCTGACCTGTCTGTCGGACATTCTACCGACCGGCTATCACGGCGCGGTGACGGCCGGCGTCGGTCCTGGCAGCACGGTCTATGTCGCCGGCGCGGGCCCGGTCGGGCTGGCCGCCGCCGCATCGGCTCGGCTGCTCGGCGCGGCTGTCGTGATCATCGGCGACGTGATTCCGGCCCGCCTCCAGCATCCGCGTGCGCTCGGCTACGAAACGGTCGACCTGTCGCGCGACGCATCGCTCGCCGAGCAGATCGCCGCGATTCTCGGCACGCCGGAAGTCGATTGCGCGATCGATGCGGTCGGCTTCGAGGCGCGCGGCCACGGTCACGAAGGCGCGCAGCACGAGGCCCCGGCGACGGTGCTCAATTCGCTGATGGAAATCACGCGCGAGGCGGGACGCATCGGCATTCCGGGCCTCTACGTGACCGAAGATCCGGGCGCGGTGGACAGCGCCGCAAAGAAGGGCGCGCTGAGCATCCGCCTCGGCCTCGGCTGGGCGAAGTCGCATAGCTTCTTCACCGGGCAGACCCCGGTCATGAAATATAACCGCGCGCTGATGCAGGCGATCCTGTGGGACCGCATCAAGATCGCGGAGACCGTCGGCGTGGAGCTGATCGGCCTCGACGAGGCTACGCGCGGCTACGCGGAATTCGATGCCGGCGCACCGAAGAAGTTTGTGATCGATCCGCACGGGACGGTGACGCGCGCAGCCTGAGCGCGCCGTCGCAGTCAATCGCGGGGTGGTAGGACGGATACCGAAAAATATTATTAGTTAGGTTTCCATATCGAAAGCAGGCCGGGCGAAAACAGATCCGGCAGCATATAAAACTAGAAACGGAGTTTGAAGATGAAGAAGTCGTTAGCGGCGAGTCTGTTGTTGGCAGCAGGGGTAGGGGTGGCGCATGCGCAAAGCAGCGTGACGTTCTACGGGATCGTGGATACAGGTGTCGAGTTTTACAACCACGCGGCAACCGGTGGAAGTTTCGTCGGTATGTCGCCCCTCACGGGTGAAGTCCCGTCCCGGTTCGGGTTGCGCGGCAGCGAGGACCTGGGCGGCGGCCTGAAGGCGGTGTTCAACCTGGAGAACGGCTTCGCGCCGTCCACGGGCGGCCTGAACTACGGCGGCCGGCTGTGGGGCCGGATGGCGAACGTCGGTCTGAGCAACCAGTACGGGACCGTGCTGCTCGGGCGTCAGATCAACATGACGTACTACGTGACGGGAAATGCGGACGTCATCGGGCCGTCGATGCACTCGATGGCGAACTTCGACCCGTACCTCGCGAATGCGCGCAGCGACAACGCGATCGGGTACATGGGCAAGTTCGGCGGCGTGACGGTGGGGGCGACGTACAGCTTCGGGCGTGATGCGGCAGGCCCGGCGGGTCCATCGGCGACGAACTGCGGCGGCCAGGTGCCGGGCGACTTCCAGGCGTGCAAGCAGTTCACCGGGATGCTGGCGTACGACGCGACGAACTTTGGCGTGGCGGCGTCTTATGACCAGATGCGCGGCGGCAAGGGCGCGACGGCACCGCTGACTAGCAGCGCGTACAAGGACACGCACACCGTGGTCGACGGCTACTACCGGTTCGGTCCGGGCCGGGTGGGGATAGGCTGGATTCACCGTGACGTCGATGCGGCAGCAGCGTCGCTGCGTTCGGACATCTACTTCGCCGGCGTGAACTGGCTGCCGACCCCTGCGGTGTCGCTGGACGCACAGGCGCTGCATTACGACATCCACGGCACGTCGAATTCGACCCTGATCGCCACGCGCGCCACGTATCTGCTGTCGAAGCGCACGTCGGTATACGCCCTGCTCGGCTACATGATCAACAGCCAGAAAGGTGCGTCGGCGGTCTCGGCGGGCGGTTCGGTGGCGCCGGGCGAGAACCAGACGGGCGCGATGCTGGGGATCCAGCACAAGTTCTGACGGCAGCGGCTGACCATTAGAACAACAAGGCCGAAACGACGGCAGAAAATTGTAGCGGTGAGGTGTCTGCTGGAACGACCGTGACCGTGCCACGGGTGACCTCAGCATCAGCTTTTCGATATCAATTGCGCAAGTTTCCCGTGAGGACTCAGCGCAGCCAATTAGACGTCCTGTCCATGGAGGAGCAAATGAGAGAGAAAACAAATATTTTAAAGCTGGCGAAAGCGCCTAGCCATCCGGCACTCGCGGCGCAAAGAGCGACGGCCATCGCTGGAATTGCGCTCGCCTTAACGACGAGTGCGCTGCTGACGGCATGTAGTGGGGGCAGCGATTCGCACTTGAGTTCGCCGGTCCAGAATTCACAGACTTGCGCCGCACTCGCGGGAAAAACGATAGACGCCTCCGCTATTGGTGAACCGACGACGGGGGCCGTCGTTACTTCTGCTGTCTATGAGAGGGCGGTCGCCGATGCGCCCGACTCGACCGGAACTACCATTGTGCAGGGTACACCTGAATACTGTCAGCTTCTTGTCGACATCAAGCCCGTCGACCCGAACGCGCCGATGATCAAGTCGGAGGTTAATCTGCCCACGGCCTGGAATGGCAAAAAGCTGCAGATGGGAGGGGGCGGCTACAACGGAGTGCTAGTCACTGGTCTCGGCGCGAGTTACAACGCTGGCCCCAACGTCCCGCTGCCGCTGACTCAGGGGTACATGACCGCAGGTACTGACTCCGGGCATGAGAACAGCTCGACAGTCCACCCTGCTGCCTTTGCGCTAAACAACGAGGCACTCACCAATTTTGCGTACGCGGCGTATAAAAAGACCAACGACGTTGCCGTCCAGCTCGGAGTTCTCTACTACGGAAGGAAACCTAACCATAGTTATTACGTTGGCGGTTCGCAAGGCGGGCGGGAGGGCATGATGATGGTCCAGCGGTACCCGAACGACTTTGATGGAGTCGTAGCGATTGACCCCGTGATGAACGCTACCGCGCTTTGGACGACCCAGAACAGCTTTGGAGCGCTTCAGAGTGCACCCGGAAGCTGGCTTGGAAACAAGACGCAGTTGGTCCAGAACACGATAGACGGGGCTTGCGACGCATTGGACGGCATCGTAGACAATGTGGTCAGCAATTACAAGGCGTGTACGGCTAGCGTCGCGATTGCTGCACTCACGGCCAAACGGTGCGCGTCCGGTGCTGACGAAGGCAGCACTTGTTTTTCGGACGGTCAGTTGAACGTTCTAAAATCCGCATACAACGGCTATCAGTTCCCATTCGCGTTGGCTAATGGAATTACCGCCTATGCGGGCTATGTGCCGGGAAGTGAAGACATCCCGAACAATATGGCATTCTGGATAGCTGGGACTGCCGCTCCGACAGCAACGCCAGATACGACGACTGGCATAGGACGCAGTTACCAGTTCGGCAGCTACTACGCGCGCTTCTTTATCGCGAAAGATCCTAACTTCAACGCGCTCAACTACAATCCGGCCGATTTCCAGGCGCGTGTTCTCGAAGTATCTAACATGATTGACGCGACGAATCCGGATTTGACTGCCTTCTATAAGCACGGCGGCAAATTGATTCTCCGCGAAGACCTTGGGGACAAAGGCCAGAGTGCCAGGACCGGCTTAAACTTCTGGGATGCAGTCGTTGCAAAGATGGGCAAGGATACGGTTGGCCAGTTTTTCTCTGCCTATGTGACCACCGGCCTCGGACACACCTCCGGAGGATTGCCTGCTGGCACGGCGAATGCGCCTACGTGGGGAACGCCGGGGCGAGTGGACCTTTTGGCCCAGATCGACAATTGGGTCGACAAAGGGGTGAAGCCGGCGGACCAGATGACGCTCGAGAATCGCCAAGCGCTGCCGCCCTATAGCGTCGTTGCATCGAAGCCGATGTGTCGCTACGGGACGTATCCGAAATTTAATGGCTCCGGTACCGCTGGCGGTGAGCTAGCCAGCAACTACGTGTGCGCAACGAACTAGGGGGCAACGGACGATGGTCATCGAACAACGGCAGGGAAGAAGACCTGCCGTCGACGGATTCTGCCGGCGCCGGCAGCGCCGACCAGGAGAAGGTCGACGACTATACGGTGATCGGTGGAATCCCGAAGGCGTCGCGATGGTGTACGCGGCGCATATGCAATCGCTGGCACTCCTGGAGATGCTGGTCCGGGATTCACCGTTGCGTGCACACTATCTACTGGCTGCAGGTTTTGATGTGATCGGCCATAATGGGTTTTCACCGTATGGGCAGGATTGCAACCGTTTGCGACAAGACTGAATTGAAGGCGGGATTCAGATGAAAATGGTGAGTTAGACAAGGTACGCGTGAGCTGAATCACGACGCACTGCGCCGGAACTGAAAACCTCAGCGACGCCGTTCGATTAGATGCGGCAGTAGTGCCGTAGGTTGATCATCGTGTAGACGACTGTCTTGAACGCGTACTGAAGAGGGCTGAGGCGCTCGAAGTGCAATAGCAGACGGTGAAACTTGTCTTCCCAGCCGAACAGCCGCTCGATGGTGTTGAAGCGCTCTTTAAAAAGAATCTCCAAGCGCACCGAATCCAGCATGATCTGGGTAGCTTTCAACGGGAATCGGCCATTGCCGACGCCCATTAGCCAGCGACCCGACCCTCATCGGCGAAAGCTCCTAACCTTCTCGACGTTCCTATCGCTCATTCGATAGGAGAGAAACTGGGCTTCCCGCGAAAGCGGTCGCAAGACATCGCTGCCGAGTTCGACCAGATCACCTCGCGCTAACTCGCGCTCGGCGAGCCTGACGGACTCGAGCGTCCACGTGTCGAGCAGAGTAGCGCTCTTGCATTGAGGCCGGAGCCTTGAGAGGGACGTGACACCCGCGGAATGCACCGTAAAAAAAGCCGGCGCGTGGCGCCGGCTTAAAAGGTAATTGCTGGACTTGAGAGAAGGTTGTGTGCCCGTTGACGTTAGTCAACCCAACGGCTGCTCAAGGCTGCAAACCCGGGACGACCGGCAAGGTCAACGTACTTGGCATCGTCGAGTCGTGGAACACCGTCTGGTTCGCAACTACGGGGGCCGCCCCCCCTTCGGAATCGCCTGTGTTGAGATTCCTCGCGTAGTGAGGGAAATTTGATGACGATATCTCGAGTCGAATCCGGTGTCCCGGCTTAAACATGGTCGCCGTGTATCCGAGGTCAAGGTTGTATTCGACGGGTGTGTTCGGCGGCACGCTCAAAGGGGGCAACTTAGAACCGTTTCGAAATTTGGCGCGCACGATCCTATCAACCACGTTGTGGGCATAACCGTCCGGATGCACGTCAACGAGCTTCGCGGTAAAGTCTGTATCGACGGCAGAGGTCTGCGCCCAGAATTTCAGCGATACTTTTCCTATCACTGCTTTCGGCGCCGAAAGCGGACTACCGGTGTAAACAAGGACATCATTTCGTTTTTCGACCTCACTCTGGTCGAGCGCTTGGCCTGTGGAATTACCGCCTACGGTCGGAACCGGGTTGTTCGGGTCGTACGTGAAACTGTCTGGTGCACCCGACGCAGATGAGTTCGCTAGGAGAACACCGTTTCCTGTCGATGTGTTCGCTTTTCCTCCGCTGCCGAGCGCAAGGGATTCGTACTGCGTACCGGGAACAGGAAACGCCGATGTTTTGAAGACAAAATTGTCACCTTGGGTCCCCGAGTCCGGTGGGACCAACACCGTTAGTTGAACTCTAAGCTCGCTGTCGATGGAACTGTCGCCCTTAGTGTATTTGTTCATCCACCTTACATCGAGATCTGACGGCACGTTTTGCCCAATGTCGATTTTTTTCTGTCCCCAGACTATCTGCGTCGAATTGGCACTCAGAGAACCGTGTCCACAGCAGTCCATCACGAGCATCGTCTCGTCTTTGGCAGCTTGCGAACCGGCATTGGCTTGGAATTGCAAATAAGAATCAATGGTTCCTTCGGCAAACAAGTCATACCAGCCGCCGCTGATCAACGCAGGCACCTTCACGTTGGCCATATGCTGGGACACGTCGATCGTCGCCCAATAGTCGTCGTAACTCGGATGCGCATACCAGTCCCAAAAAAACGGAGCATATGTCCTCGCGGTCGCACTCCAGGTCGAATCCAGGGGCAAGCTTGTGATCCAACCAAAATTCTGCTTCAATGCAGCAGTCCAAGCTGTCACGCTCGCGTCAATGGTGCTTTGCGGTTGCTGATTCTTCTTGCCCGCATTCTGGATTGCGTCGGTTACAAAGCCAAGGCCCCAGCCCCGTGCAAATTGCAGGTCGAACACGCCGTTACGCGCAATCCAATCATCTCGGTAGTCTGCGGGCGTCACCGACGGAGTGATTGCGACTAGACTAGGCGGGGATGTGATTGCGGCTTGCCACTGGGTCGCGCCTAAATAGGAGCCGACGTGTGTCCCGACTTTCCCAGTGGACCACGGCTGTTTGGACGCCCATTCGATCGCATCGTACCCATCATTTTGCTCTTGGAAGAATGGATTCATTGCGCCTTCTGATTTGCTCGTCCCGCGCACTTCCTGCATAGCGACTGAATATCCGTTGTCCACCCACTTGACAGCAGCTGGGCCTATAAGCCCGGTGAAACAACCGTCGCCCTGTGAAACGCCATATGGATTCCTTATAACTATAGTAGGTGTTTTCCCGCCGCGCGCCGGAGTATAGACTTCTGTATATAGCTTAGTGCCGTCTCGCATTGCGACCGATTCCACTGAGCAGGCGACCCCTTCTTTGACTGTCGAACTAGGCCCCGCCCTATTTGGGTTATCTCCGTGACAACCCGATGTTACAGCGCAGGTAGTGACGATAAGACCCGTGGCAACGATTGCCTTTTGACCAGCCATTTTTGTCTCCTTGCCTCGTTGCACGATTGAGTGCGCCGATTTCCGGCGCTTGTTGTTGCGCGATTTAGCTGCCGCTTACGGTGCCGAGAATGGCATATGAAGGGTCGGTCATATCGGTCGCAAAGTTATAGCGCGGGTATGCCGGTAGGTTGGTAGAGACGGTATAGCCGCCATCGGAAGTGACGACACGATTCACGATGAACCAGTCGTTGGCGATAAATTGCCACGCATCAAGATAACGGGCCAAACTGACGGACACGTTTGTCGTCCCATTGGTGGGCGCTGAGATGACGATGGCGTAGCCGTATGTTTCGGAAGCGGCATGGTCACCGTTTACTGCAATGTATGACTGGCCTGCGACGTGTTGGAATTGGCCACCTGCGGCATAAATCTGTGAATCAACCTGGTGTAGCCACTCCATGAGACCTTGGCCCGATCCTTTGAATATAGCCGCTCCCGTGAGCGGATTTGTCCCATAATCCGCAGTACTATTCGGGGCGAACAATTTAGCGGCTAGATTCAAGTCGAGCCGGTCACACGCTCTCGTGTACAAAGCGATCTTCATGCGGATAATTCTTTCCGCCTCTAAAGCCTGAATTCGTTTTGTTAAATCGTTACTGTCGCTACTCGCAGCCGGCGCAGACGCTGAAGCGTCTCCACACGATGCAAGTGTCTGAAACGCCGCGACCGATGCGACGGCAGCACCACTTTTGAGGAAAAATTCTCGCTTCGAAATTGGCATCTTTGTCCCCTTCAACATGAAAAGCCGCGCGGGCGCCTCATCGTTTGTGCGTTTCTACGATCAGTCCCATCGGCATTCGCCAGATAAATCGGCCGGATGTGAGATGAAGGACAGATTGGCGATAAGCTGTGTGTTGCGCTTCCGAAAAATTTCATGCGTCAGTTTGGCGTAAGCAAACCTGATTTTTGATACAAATGTCCGCGTTAACGATAAGAACCCCCCGAGGCTGGATCCGGTCTCGCCTCTCTTCGCTTTCACCCGTGTTGGCTTCGAAGCGCCCCGTCACTTGAAGAACTAGCGACGTCTTCCCCCAATGGGTTGAATCAGCGTAAACGTCAATCTCATGCGCGAACGTTGGATGACAGAATAGGCTTGGCATCGACCTGGAGATGTGAAATGCCTGTAGACGAGACAGTGCCGCGACAGTTCGCCAGAAAGTCTGCGTGGGAGGGCATCCAGGTGACGCATCAGCAAGTCGGCACGACCGAGATGAGAGGGCAACTGCGCTCTCAGGTCTGCCTGACGTTGATGCTTACTCCCCTATACATCGAGTATCGGTGCAACGAAGGCTGTTGGCGAACGGCCGACTCATCATCCGGGAGTATTGTCGTTACGCCAAACGGCTGGGACGCGACCGTTCGTTGGCTGGGACGCGAGCAGGAGAGCTTGAACATCCTAGTCGATCTTAACTGGTTGTCTAGCAGTCCGTCGGGTAGCGACATTGACTTGTCGCTACCTGTTGAACCGAAACGACTGATGGTTGGACTGCGCGATAAGTTCTGCAGCGACCTTGTTCGAGAATTGTATAGGGACAATCAGAACGGAGCTCCCAACGGACTTTCTTACGGAGAATGCCTCGCGGTCTCCTTGCTTGGTCGGCTATCAATCCTCAGTCCGCAGAGGAACGCTGACTTCTCGAAGTCAGGACGCAACAGGATGTCTCTTGATCGAGCGCTCGACTATGTTGAAAGCAATCTTGGTTCGCCGTTGACGATCGGGGAGATTGTTCGATGCGTCGGCTTCGAAGGAAGTGTGAGTTCTTTTGTGCGTCAGTTCGAGAATCTCTCTGGTCGAACGCCACATAGGTATATCCTTGATAGAAGGCTTAGCGTTGGGAAGTCATTGATAAATGCGAACAATGCAAGTCTCACCGACATTGCACTGTCGCTCGGCTTCTCTAGCTTAAGTCATTTTTCCTCCGCGTTCCGCAGACGCTTTGGAGTCCCGCCCTCATGTCAATTGAATAAATCTAAGTAACAGATTGTTTGCGCAGCCAGTTTGTTTTCACACCAGCAGTTGCTGACCTCGCGTCGATCTGAAAGGGCCACACACGATACGGATCGCAAGTGGTTCGCTGCTCGGAAGGGACAGCAACACGGCGCAATCCAGGGGAGGCTGACCTAAGATGCATTAGTTACTTGACATAAAAGAAATGATCGAAGATTAATTCGCAATCCTATGTTTACCAAGCCGAAGGGGTTTCAATTTGTGCAGGAGGCTGCTGCACAAATTCTGGATTCGGCCATGCCTTCAGGTTGCGCGGTGACAATTTGCGCAAGGCGGGGAGGGCTGGCTTGCGCTGGATCAGTGTGGCGACACGCTCCTTTAAGTTTCTGATGATCGAAACGTCGAGGGGGACGATTGCCTGTCTCACGAGGCCACAATGAAGCGTCTCGAATTGACGATTGGTGACCTGCCAAGGTGTTCGATGCCGTGGACATGGAGGCTGACTGATCGCTGGAGGAGACTGAGCAGGCGTCAACTCCGTTACCATCGCCTGGCGTGTGAATCCGAAATCAGTAGCTCAAACCCGCCAGTTCTCTTCGGAGCCTGGCGGGTTTTCTTTGCCTGCCTTTGCCTGTGGGGCGCGGGCTACATACAGCGGTGGAGTCGCTCAGCCGTTCAGTTGCGACTCGACGTTCAGGACGATCCGTGCAACCGGGTTGTTGTCTGCGGATTGCGGCGCGAACTTGATCTGGGCGAAGGTGACGATACCGAGAGCGACGACCAGGAGTGCTCCAGACGCGGCGATGCGGGGAAGGTATTTCACAGGGACCTCATTTTGATGATGTAGACAGAAACTGGGCGTAGCTGACAGGCGTGGCGATTCACCTTCAGCGGCATGTCTGTCCGCAACCCGGCAACGCCGGACGCGGTCGTCAGATCGCACTTGCCGATCGGACGGAGATTGTGCAGTGCACTATAACACGACCGTCAGATCGCACCTGCCAATCACACGGGCTTGTGCAGTGCACTATAAATGGTTTATCCGTGTGCCCGGTGCGACATCCTGTCGCGAGCGGATGCTTAGTTGCTTGAGCGTTTCGTGTATGAAAGATTTCTGTAGGCCGGGGCGATTCTCGCAGGCACGGACGATGTCGAGGAGACCGCTTCGGCAGTCTCCCCGCTGGAGCCCGCTAGATCGAAGATGGGTTTGCGGACGGTATCAATTGCGCTATCATTAGGCATCAACTGATACTTTAGTCGGGAGTCGCATGTCACTGATCACGCCTGAAGCAGTGGCCGCGGTCATGGAACTGCGGCAGGTCCCTCACACGCTCGCGGAACTCGAGGCACTTGTCCGCGACGGCCTGCCCAAGTCCGCGCTGCGCGCGGGCGTCGAACATGCGACGCAGGGTGCCGACGCCCGGCGTGCGCTACTTGCCCGCATCATCCCCGAAGCGACCTATAAGCGGCGTCGCGATCGGCTGACGCCAGACGAATCGGAAAAGACTGAGCGGCTGGCCAGGATCGTCGCGACGACGGCCTACGTCTGGAACGACGAAGAGGACGCGCGGGAATTCCTGTCGACGCCGCACCGCGGAGCTCGAAGGGCGGGCGCCGCTCGATGTTGCGCTGACCGAGCTCGGCGCGCGCCGGGTCGAAGAGCTGCTCTGGAAACTGTTTTACGGGTTGCCGGCGTGAAGTTGTTTCGAATCGCCGACACTCGACACACGGTCTGGAGTGGCACCGGCGCGATGCTGGTGGGCGGCCGCTTCAATAGCCCGGGGCGACCGGTCATCTACGCCGCGTCGACCTTCGCCGGTGCGATGCTCGAGGTTCTTGTTCATGCGCGCATCGGCAAGGTACCGAAGACACACGGATGGGTTGAAGCAGCGGTTCCCGACGATATTCGCGTCGAACGCCATTCGGCCGAATCGTTGCCGGGGGGATGGGATGCGCCAGCACTGCAGGTGGCAAGGGTGTTCGGCGACGCCTGGCTGACCGAGTCGCGTACCGCGCTCCTGATCGTACCTTCCGTCGTGGTCCGTGCAGAGTTCAACGTGCTGGTCAATCCCGCACACCCCGACGCGACGCGGATTGCCGTGACCGAGCCGCAACCCGTGGTGTGGGACGAACGCCTCTTTGTGATGCCGTCGGTCGGACACTCCTAGATCATGATGGTGGTCGGCTAGCCTCGCCTCGACGCTTTGCTCCTCGAGGGAGATGACCAGGGCGTCGCTTCTGGTTTAGTTCGCACTCGCCGCTCGCAATGGCCAGTGCAGCGCCGTCTTATATTCTCCTTGTCTGGTTGCCAGCGCCGACACGGCTGTCAGTTTTTGTCAATCGCCCCGACAATTTGACATAACATAATTTATCACCATTTCGTGGTGTAGAGGCTAAGTTGTAATGTCCGCTTTTAGCCAAGTTCAAATGTCCGCTTTTTCGCAGCGTAAGCTGACCGGCCGCCGGCGTTTCGGCGCGGGAGGCTTCCATGGCTGCGACCGAACGGATAACGATGACGATGCGCGAACTGGACAGGTTCAAGGTCATTCAGGACGTCGCCGACGGCAGGCTCAAGCCCTGGCGCGCGGCGGAACGGCTCAGGCTGACGACGCGGCAGGTTCGCCGTCTCGTTGGACGGTTGCGCGAACATGGACCGGAAGGTCTCGTGTCGCGTCGGCGCTCGAAGCCCAGCAACAACCAGCTGGACGCGATGACGGCTGATCGGGCACTCTCGATCATCCGTGAGCGCTATGCCGATTTCGGGCCCACGCTGGCCTGCGAGAAGCTGTACGAATGTCACGGCATCCGGCTTGCAAAGGAGACGGTCAGGCGCCTGATGACGGATGCAGGTCTCTGGGTTCCCCGCCGGCAGCGACCACCGAAGGTCTACCAGCCACGCGCGCGGCGCGCGTGTCTGGGCGAGCTGATCCAGATCGACGGCAGCGATCACCGGTGGTTCGAGGAACGGGCGCCGGCCTGCTCGCTGCTGGTGTACGTCGACGATGCAACGAGCCAGCTGATGATGCTGCATTTCACAGCCACCGAGTCGACCTTCAGCTACTTCGAGGCGACGCGCGCGTACATTGAACGCCACGGCAAGCCCGTCGCGTTCTACAGCGACAAGTACAGCGTGTTTCGCAAGACCGGCGCGAACAGGGATGGCAGCAGCGTGACCCATTTCGGCCGGGCGATGTACGAGCTGAACATCGACACGTTCTGCGCGAACAGTAGCCCCGCCAAGGGGCGCGTCGAGCGGGCACACCTGACGTTGCAGGACCGGCTCGTAAAAGAATTGCGGTTGCGTGGCATCAGCACGGCTGCCGGAGCCAATGCGTATGCGTCTGCCTTCATGGCAAATTACAACGTGCGCTTCGCGAAGCCACCGAAGAGCGGCTTCGATGCTCACCGCCCACTCAGGGCTGACGAGAATCTTGATCTGGTGCTCACGTGGCGCGAACCGCGCAAGGTGAGCAAGTCGTTGACTGTGCGGTATGACCGCGTCATGTATCTGCTGGACGACACGCCCGGGCACCGCAAACTGATCGGCCGCTACATCGACGTGTGGGAGTATCCGGACGGGCGTATCGAACTCCGCGCCGATGGTCGTGCACTGTCATGCAAACAGTACGACCGGCTGACCGAAGTTGACCAGGGCGCGGTTGTTGAGCATAAGCGGCTGGGTCACGTGCTTCAGGTCTCGCAGGTGATCCAGGCTCAACGCGATAACAGCCGGATCGGCAAAGCGCCTTCGCGAACCCACCTGGGCGTCGCAACGAGGGTTCAAAGCCGCTCGCCAGGCAAGAAGAAGCAACGCGAGTTCACGCAGGCCGATATCAATGGTGTGATTCTGGAACAGTCGCAGCAGCGGCAAACGCAACAACCACGCAAACCTGGCCGTCGGTCTGCAAAGGTGGTCGACGCAGACCTAAGCGCCCTGCCAGTTCAGGCGTCGTCCTTCAACAATGTGTGAGACAAAAAGCGTTAGAAACACCCCCCCAAACCTGGACATTTCAACTTAGCCGGAAAGCGGACATTTCAGAATGGCCTCGACACGTGGTGCATTTAAAACATCAAGGATCCGCTGTTGATGGTACGTCTCTATAAGCGCCAAAGGTCTGGCTACCCGGCTCAACAGGAACACGACTCAATTTGCTGACCTGAACCGTGCTTCGAAAAATGACGTCGTGGACCAACTCGGCCGTGCCGGCGGAGCGACGAAGGTCACGGGTTGATCCCGCATACAAAATGGATCAGACGGATGCCTGGTGTGTTGATGGAAACAAGACGCAGCTAGTCCGAATCAAGCAGACTTGCCGCGGGTCGCTTGTGTGGACCATAATGCACATAAAATGCAACGTGGATGGGCACATGGGTAAGGCACTCGAAGTTCGACCGCGCAAGTCCACAAACGTCACATTGCCGCCTGAAGTCCTGGATCGGGCCAAGGAGCTGGGGATTAACCTTTCGCGAGCGAGCGAGCGCGGTGTGCGGGAAGAAATTCAGGAGGCGGAGGCTCGCCGTTGGGCCGATGACAACGCCGAATTGGTCGCCGCCTACAGTGCGATGGTCGATCGCGACGGGCTTCCGCTAGCGAAATTCAGGACGTTCTAATGGCGCGGTTCGATCTCTACGTCAACCCCGACAAAGAGACGCGGAGACTCGCGCCGTACCTGCTCGACATACAGATCGCGCACGTTGGGATTTTGCCGACGCGCATTGTGATCCCTCTGCGACCTGTCGAGCATCTCGCTTTTTCGGGCAAACCATCCGATCTGCTGCCGGTTTTCGAGGTTAATGGCGAAAAATGTTTCCTTGATACGCCCGGCATGAGTGCAGTTCCTCTGAACGCGCTCGGCAAACGCATCGGTTCTCTTTCGGATGAACGTGAAGCCATCCTGGCGGCGCTCGACCGGATCTTCGGTGCATTCTGACCGACAGCAATGCAGCGCGATAGCCAGCGACGTGACGATTCAGCGCCGGTCCGGCGCTGTGATCGCCGGTCACAAGGCGCCTGGTTCGATCTTCAGAATCGCCCCTTTCGCTGCAAGCCGGGTTTGCTTTTGTGGTGTGAGCAGTTGCCACAGACGGTTAGTTGCGAATCTGCAATTGTTAATCTTTGCGAATGGTGAGCTTTTACAGGAGTAAGGTGCGCCAACCGGAACATCGAAACCCGGGCGCTCAATGCGCGAATCGCTGTCCCTGCGTGGGAAGTTAAAGAATTCTGTCGTGGCAGTTCACGCATCTCCGGCCAGGAACGGCCCGTCTGAATCAGTCACCGAGGAAGCAGCCGTTCCCGCTTGACCGCATCCGGGAAAGTCACCACGAATGCGCGCCCTACCCGGCATGTCCGTTAGCCTGCGACGGGCGCTGCCGCGTGCTGACGGGCAGCGCCGCGCTGTTCAGGCTCCGCCCGCGGTAGGTTGGCTCAACAGGAAAAACAGAATCGGATCCGGAGCGCACAATTTTAACTAAAAAGTTCACGAAAAGTGATCACTGTAATTATGTAAACTTCACACGCGACGGAGAGTCGGATGGGAGCACCCGTCGGTTCAAGGAAATTTGTTCCTGTTTTGCAACTAATTTTGTTCCCCCCCTAACTAGCGACAGGGCGCGAGATTTCCGGTGCGTCGTGATAGTCGGTCAGCGGCTCAGTGAGCAGCCAGTACACTCCACGCTGCGGGATAACGCAGATAGATCATGAGCACTGCCACGCCGAGCCGCTCATGATCGCCGCAGTGTTGCCTCACGCTCATCTTCAGGAAAGGCCAGCAGTTCGAAGCGCCGGGCCGCAGTGAGCAGCTCACGTCGAGGAATTTTTTGTTGGTCTCCACGCCGTTATTCTGTTTCCTGGTCCAGGCGGTAAGTGGCGAAACGCCTGCAGAAGGCTGCCTGCCGGCCCTTCGAGTTTTTGATCCATCGCTTTGATTATGATTTTCATCGCGCCAGCGCTTCGGTCCTGATTGCTCTCGCCAGGGACGGTTGAAGAATCTGAACACTTCCACGAGGGCGGTACTCGAAACGGCTCCTGCCGACTTCATTCAAGCAAAGGAGTTCAGTCGACCAGCGATCTTCTCTAGCGTTATCGGGAGGTCTCGCACCCGCACACCGGTGGCGTGATGAACCGCGTTAGCGACCGCTGAAGCCAAGCCAGTCGTGCCGATTTCTCCGATACCTCGAGCGCCGAAGTCGTTCAAATGGAGATCCGGGTAGTCGAGGAGCAGAACATCGATTTCCGGCTGATCTGCATGCACCGGTACCACATACTCCGCATAGTTATTGTTGGTCGGATAGCCGGTGCGCTCGTCGTATTCGGTAGCTTCGAAGGTTCTGGTGCAAATAGGCTGTCTGGACGAAAAGGTCTCGATAAAAAGGATACCTTATCGATAAGACAGGACCGCATTCCATACGGTGGGTACAGTGGCATCTTTGAGGCCGAGCTTTGCGAGATTGAATTGGCATTGGTCCGGGACTTGATGTGGCGATGGTCCTGTTCGATCAGATTGTTGAGATATTTCGAAGATCGAACCTTCGTGCCATCTGGCATCAGGCCGTCGGCCTTCATCTCGCGCACAGCACGGTGTGAGGCGGCATAGCCATCGAGTGTAATGGTTTGCGGCGGCCGCCCCAGATGTTTGATTGCCTTGTTGAAAAAGGCTTTGGCCGCGTTCACATCGCGTTTCCCCCTGAGCAGGAAGTCAACCGTCTGACCCGCCCGATCTACTGCCCGATAAAGATAGACCCATTTACCGCGGACTCTCAGGTACGTTTCGTCGACGCGCCACGACGTTCCCGCAGGCGTGCCGAAACGGTTCCAGCGCTTGACAAACTCCGGCGTGTAACGCTTCACCCAACGCAGGATCGTTGTGTGGGCGAGCGACAGGCCGCGCTCGGCCATCATCTCGACGAGATCACGCAGGCGAGCTTGTAGCGTAGATACCAGCGCACGCACTGAATGATCACATCGCGGTTGAAGTGACGGCCTGAGAACAGATCGCCCATGTTTTTAAGCTTGCTCATTATCGAATCATGAGATCGAGGAAGCAGCACTCTAACCGATCACATTCACTGTTTGCACCAGAACCCTATCGCAAAGGTAGCGGCCCGCCGGGACGTCATGCCGAGAACGTTCGGCACAAGCAGCGTGAGGTCATGTAGTAGAGCCAGCTCACTGCAACGAACCATCTCCTGCCAAGGTGCAGTAGATGCCGCGCGAATCAAAGAATTGCGGGCGTAGTGCTATCGGGTCGACGCCAGCGTGCTCGAGATGGTAGCGCCATGCCGCAGGGACTTCATCAACTGCGTCGACCTATCTCTGCGACCGCCAGTGGAAGATGCCGCTACTCGCTCCGACGATCAACTTCGATTTGACGGCCAACTCAGGCGCTTAAAGGTAATTCGGCAAAGCTTCACAGATTCCGGCCGACCCCATCTAAAATACCGCGCGTGGTCAGCTCTTACTTAAGGGGCCCGGTTTCCGGAAGGCACTACTGCGACTTGGGTTTTGATTAGCGCTATTCAAAACGTAACTGAACAAAGCTCAAATCGTCCGTCTCAAGACAACAGGCTTTCCACCCATCGTCTGCTTCGTCATCCACGCCGCAAGCGCCGAGTCCATGTAGTCGGCGTGCCCTGGAAACCAGCTGTACAGATGCAAGCCGATGTCATGCACCAGCGCGCAACCGGCCTGCCCTGCTTCGACCGCTGCTTTGACGTCCCGCACCGACTTCAGCACGGCTTCGTGCTCTTCGATGTGGCAGTCGCGCGGCGGAAAGTTCGTCGTGCGCATCCATTCGTCTTCCTGCTCGAAATGGCTAACGGCGTGTTTCTCGAACTCCACGATAGCGGCGAGGGCGCTCGCATCGGTGCAAGCCACGAGCCCTAGCGCGACTCTGTAGAATTCTTCATGGACATCGTCCATCGGTGTGAACCCGAGTAGCCGCGCATCTGACCACGCAAGGCTATTATCACTTTCCCGCACAGGGGCTTCAGCGTCTTTCGATACAAGGTCTTTCATCTTCACTCAATCCGGCGTTAGAAACAGCTATATCATAGCCAAGTTATATTAAGCGTTGGAAGATTCCCGGCGTTCTGCCGTCAAAGTGGCTTAAAACTCGAATCCTGCCAGACTCCGTGCGAACCGATCGGCCGCCAACGGCACGATCCCGAGCAGGACCAGTTCCGGAGCAATTTTCGCAATGACACGGGAGGATTGGCGATTAAACGCGAACGGTATTCGGTGGAGCAGAACGTGGCTGCACTCAAGCAATGGGACGCGTCCGCGCTTTGACGTCGTGGACGTCTTCAACCGTGAGGCGCTCGCCATTGAGGTTGGACATCGTCTGCGTGCAGACGACGTTGTCTCGGTACTGAACCGGCTGGCGGCGCTACGTCGTGCGCTACGTTTCCTGTTTGCCAATAACGGCAGCGAGTTCTCTCGTCGCCTGCTGAATATGCTCGCGTACCACTACAAGTTACAGATCGACTTCAGCCGTTTGGGCAAGCCGGCGGATAACAACTTCATCGGGACGTTCAACGGCTCATTCCGGGACGATTACCTCAACCTGCACTGGTTCGGATCTATGGCTGAAGCAAAACGCGAGATCGAGGCATAGCGGCGGGACTCCAATGAGACCCGAGCTGACTTGTCCCTCAACGATTTAACACCGGGCGAGTTTCCCGCCTGGCAATATAGTCTTCGGCCTGCGGCCGAAGACTCATGAAAGGCCAGACACTAACACCTCAACCTGACCAGGAAACCCAAAGCGGTTCAGAAAACACCCCAAAGGTTGGATCGGTGTCCAAGTTTGAGGTGCGGTTCGCTCTGGAGGCTTTTTTTCTTTTTATTGCCCGCTTAGAGCGTTAGAACTTGTGCTGGATGCCGACCATGCCACCCGTCTGGTTCGCGCCCGTTTGGACCGTACCGCCACCCGTAAGCGCCACTGCACCATTTCGGCTGTTGATCATATACCCGAGCATACCGTACACCGAGGTACGCTTCGACAGGAAGTACGTTGCACGAGCCGTAATCATGGTCGAATTCGACGTCGCCGGCGCTACGCTACCCGGGACGATCGAACCGTTCTCGATCACGCCGCCGATATTCGACGGGTTGCTCACATTAAAATGCGCGCCGACGAGATCGAGTGCCAGGAACGGCGTAGGCAAATAGGTACCGTTCAGGAAGTACAGATCCGTGTGGTACGACCGACCGACGTCCACGTTGTGATGTATCCAACCACCTGCGAACTTCCCGTGGCTGAAATTGTAGTACGCCGTAGCCTGGATGTGCGTGTCTTTGTCCGAGCTACTCACAAGCGGGCCGAAGTCCGTTGATGCCCCACCGCGCATCTGATCGAAAGACACCGATGCGCCGTAGTTCGCGGTGTCATACATCACCATAGCGGTGACCTGCTTACAGGCCTGGAAATTGCCCGGAACCTGGCCAGCGCAGCCTGTTCCACCCGGGCCCGGCACCGTCGCCGAATCGCGACCGAAGCTATACGTCGCGCCGATCGTCACGCTGCCGAACTTGCCCATGTAGCCAATCGCATTGTCGCTACGTGCGTTCGCCAGGTATGGGTCAAAACTGGCCAGGCCGATCAGCGCCGGTCCCAGGATATCGGCGTTTACGACCGAGTAATACGTCATGTTGCTTTGACGTCCAAACAGCACTGTGCCGAACCGGTTGCTAAGACCGACGTTGGCCTGACGACCGAACAGACGCCCACCGTAGTTCAGACCGCCCGTCCCCGGCGCGAAACCGCTTTCGAGGTTGAACACAGCCTTCAGGCCACCGCCCAGATCCTCCACACCCTTCAGCCCCCAACGCGAAGGCAATTCACCCGTCAGTGCCGGCATGCCATAGACCGAACCACCAGTCTTGGCGTGGTTATAGAACTCGATGCCCGTATCCATGATGCCGTAGAGCGTGACACTACTTTCTGCATAGGCTCCCGTAACGGAGAGCAGCATTGCCGCCCCGATAGCGAGTTTCTTCACCTTCATAGGAATCTCCAATTTTATTATGAAGACGCGTTTCTTCGTTTCGCGTCCAGTCGAATTATCAGGAGGATTTGTGCGAACGTAACGCCCGGTTTACCCGCAATTATTAATCCGGACCTCGCCCACACCTCCACCATCACTCTGCAGACCTAATTACTAAAACCGAATCGGATCGTAAATATTGGTTATGAATATCTGATATCGGTAGATTCGATTAAAGAGCGCTTGGAAGACCACTGCTCGTGGACTACTTGGCGACCCTACGCATCAAAGTTGTTACACGGAATAACGCGCCAGGAAAAGCCCCGATTTGACGAGGCTCTTCTATCACTGCTGTGCCTGAAACTCCCTTTCCAACTGCGCCCAGCGTTCACCGCACTCGACTGCGCCCGCCACATATTCCTGGGGTATTTCGAGGTACGGAGGACGCGATGGCCCCGGATCGATCAGGCCTGCCGCCTTGAACCGCAGATGGCCGATCTGGATGCTGTAGTCCATGAAGCGCGCGAGGTCGCCGCCCGGGAACATCGGTGCTTCCGCCCATTTCAATTTAGCGGTGATTTCCTTCGCCCGTTCCCAGTTGCCTGCCAGAACGGCACGCGAGTTTGCCACGATGGGGCTCGGCGCACAGGCAATGCCACCCGTCCAGCACGCGCGTGCGAGCTCGGGATGCTTGATCGCCACCGGATACCATTCCGGCGCCAGCGGCAAGATACGCATCTTGTCGCCGACGGCGATCATGTCGGGTTCGAGCGTGGGACCACCGACGTGCTTGGCCGCGACAACTTCCGGAATTTCCGCCAGAGCCTTGTAGGCCTCGGGGCTGATCTTTGCCTTGAACGCGATCGGGTTGTCGTACACGACGAGCGGAACGCCAGGCAGCGCTTCAGCGATGTCCTGGTAGTAGCGAACGATGTCCTTCTGATCGACGGACAGCCACATCGGGCGGCCGACAAACAGGCCATCGGCGCCCAACTCGATCAGTTCACGGCCACGAGCGATAGTGTCACGTGTATTCATCGTCGTAACACCAGCGAAAAACGGCCGGGATTTGCCGTTCGTTTCGATGATGCACTTCGTGAAGTCGAGATGTTCCGCACGCGTCAGCGTTGCCCCCTCGCCGAACGTGCCGTTTGCCATCAAGATATCAACGCCGGCCGCCGTCACCAGTTTGATCATCTTCTCGGTTTCGTCGAGATTGACGCTGTTCTTCGTATCCCACCGGCCTGCGTCCGGCGTTGCAGGCGTCGGTACAATCCCAAGCACACCAACGATGTCTTCAACCGTAATTCTCATTTCCACTCCTGAGTTTGCTCAAGAAAAAACTTGAGTCCAATTACAAGCCAACGTACTGTCTAACGCAGTCACCGTCTGCCTCAAGTGCAGCCGAATCTCCAGTCCAGACCACGCGTCCCTTTTCGATCACATAGTGACGATCAGCCAATTTCGACAGCGGCGCCAAATTCTTGTCGACCACGAGCATTGCCTGACCCTCGTCCTTCAACATGCCCAGGCATTGCCAGATTTCTCGCCGGATTAACGGAGCCAGACCTTCCGTCGCCTCATCGAGAATAAGCAGACGAGGGTTCGTCATGAGTGCCCGTCCGATTGCCAGCATCTGCTGCTCGCCGCCCGAGAGATTCGAGCCCAAATTCGTTTCGCGCTCCTTCAGGCGGGGGAACCTTTCGTACACGCGATGCAGGACCCAAGGGTTATTCACCTGTCTACGGTTTGTCGCCGCACAGATCAGGTTTTCCTTGACGGTCAGATTGGGAAAAATTCCGCGTCCCTCCGGCACCAATCCGATGCCCGCCTGAGCAATGCGGTAATCCGCCATGCCCGAGATCTCTCGACCATCAAATAAGATCGACCCGCCCTTGATCGGCAGTTGTCCCATCAGTGTTTTGATGGTGGTGGACTTCCCCATGCCATTACGGCCAATCAGTGTCACGACCTCGCCAGCTGCGATCCCTAGCGATATATCCCAAAGTACCTGACTCGTGCCGTAACTCGCCGCGATATTCTTTATTTGCAGCATCACATGAGCTCCGACGGTTCGCCCAGATACGCTTCCTGCACCGTCTGGCTGCACCTGATTTGATCCGGAGTGCCGGTCTCGATCGGTTGCCCGGAAACCAAAACCGTCACGCGATCTGCGAGTTCAAACACCGCATCCATGTCATGCTCGATCAACAGCATGCTGATGTCGCTCTTAAAGCGTTTCAGCAGCGCCACCATTGCTTCCGATTCAACTTGGCTCATACCTGCAAGCGGCTCGTCCAGAAGCATAAGGCGCGGCTTGAGTGCAAGTGCCATTGCCAATTCAAGCTGGCGCCGCGCGCCGTGCGCCATTTCGGAAACCGGCGTGTTCATTTCGGTCTCCAATCCCACCTGCAAGAGGGCTTCGCTCGCCTCGCCAATGAGATCTCGATCTCGGCGCGTCGGCGTCCAAACTCCGAAATTCCGCCCCGTACGGCCCTGAACCGCCAGCATGACATTCTCGAGCGCCGTCATATCGTTGAACACGGAAGTGATCTGATAGGAGCGCACGAGCCCCATCTGCGCCCGGCGATGGGTGGGCGCGGCCGTCACATCCTGCCCGCGGAAAACAATGCGCCCTTCGTCCGGCACAAGTTCGCCCGACAATTGGTTGATGAGCGTCGATTTCCCCGCACCGTTCGGGCCGATCAGGGCATGGATCTCACCCTCTAGCACGTCAAGCGTTGCGTTGTTCGTGGCGACGAATCCGCGAAAGCGCTTGACCAGATTTTTCACCTCGAGCAAGGGGCTCATCCACGCCCCCAGGTGTTGGGAATCGATCCAAAGATGCCGCGCTTAACCGTCATCGTCACAATCACGATAAACGCGCCGAGCAGCGCCATCCAGTGGTTATTGAGCAGCTGTTCGACGTCATGCGGCAAACCGAACTTCGAGCTGGAAAATACCTCCTCGAACGTCAACATGACGATAGTCCCCACGAACGGCCCAATAATGGTCGCCTGACCGCCCAAGACCACCATGGCCATCAGTTCGCCCGAAACCGTCCAGGTGACGTATGAGGGCGCTGCAATCTGCACCAGATTCGCCAGAAAGAAACCGGCGAGGACGCAGATCAATGCCGACAAAACGTACGCGGCCAGACGGTATTGAATCGTCGCAAATCCCAATGCTTTCATCCGCCGTTCGTTCGAGCGGCAACCCTGTACCGCCTGACCGAAGCGGGCGTTCATCATCCGGTTCATGAAAAAAAGAATCGCGATGAACGCGGCGAACACAACGTAATAAAGTACCGTATTCCCCCCAAGGTCCAGTCCGCCAAACGCACTGCGATGTTCGATCGTCAAGCCGTCGTCTCCGCCGTAGTCCGTTAGCGTCATGATCAGGAAATAAAGCATTTGCGCGAACGCCAGCGTAATCATGATGAACGCCATGCCTGACGTGCGCAGGCTGATCAATCCCACGATGGTGGCCACCACGCCACCGACGATCAATCCAACCATCAATTGCGTCCAGCCACTACCGATACCGTGAAATGCACAGATGCCGACAGCGTAGGCCCCGATCCCCATGTACAGCGCATGACCCAGACTGATCATCCCGCCATAGCCGAGCGCCAGGTTCAGTCCGCTCGCGGCCATCGCCATGATCAGAATGCGCGTGGCGAACGTCGTGTAATAACTTTGCCCGAGCACGCCCGAAAGCAACGGAATGAGGGCGAATGCCGCCAACAGGATGATGGTGACCGCCGTCCGTGGCGTGACAATGATTCTCTTACCCATGCTTAACCGGAAATAGACCTTGCGGGCGCAATGCGAGGACTGCCGCCATCACGAGATAAATCAGAATGGAAGCCAGCGACGCCCCGACAACCTGAGCACTCGCGTGCGGCATCACACCCCGAAGCAGAGCGGGCAGGAACACGCGTCCTCCTGTATCGACCAGCCCGACGATCAGCGCGCCGTAAAAAGCCCCGCGTATGGAACCGATACCGCCCGTCACGATGACCACCAGCGTCAAGATCAGGATTGGACCACCCATTCCTGGTTGAACAGACGATAACGGGCCATTCATGAAGCCCGCGAGCCCGGCCAGGCCAGCACCGATCGCGACGACTGCGCAGTTCAACCTCCGGATGTTGATACCCAAGGCTGCGATCATCGTGGCGTTGGATGCCCCCGCGCGAATCAGGATACCGATGCGAGTTCGATGAATGAAAATGTATAGCCCGACGGCCACGAAAAGACCAACGACGAGGATCGCGAACCGATACGTCGGATAAGGAATTCCGAATATCCGAATTGCACCGCCGAGCGAGTCCGGAACCTGCGTGGCAATCGATCCTGATCCCCAGATGATGCTAACGAGCTCGTTAAAGAACAGGATCAGGCCGAACGTGGCTAGTACATGCGTCATGTGATCGCGGAGGTACAGCTTGCGGAAGATCGCCGTTTCGAGCATGACACCGACGACCAGTGTTCCGAAAACACCCGCCGCCGCAGCCTCGACAAAGGACCCGGTAGCGTTGAACGTAACAGCCGCGAAATACGCGCCGAGCATGTAGAGCGAACCGTGCATCAGGTTCACGAAGTTCATGATGCCCAGCACGAGTGTCAGGCCGGCGGATAGCAGGAAAAGTAACACGCCGAACTGTAACCCGTTGAGTAACTGCAAAAGCACAAGTGATGGCGACATGGGGCTGCCCTGTTCGGCTCTCCGACTATCAAATGGACCAACGGTGTGCGCCCCTGGGAGCCCACACCCGACACTTATCCTGGTGTCGCTCGGGTCACCGATTTCCGCGGCTTGAAGGACAGGAAAAGACCGATCGCAATCATGAGGATAATGATGCCTACGGCGCGGATTCCGACCAGGTTGCTCCCCGTGTTGGCGCTGATAATAGCCACGATAATCGGGGCTGCGAATTCACCGAAGAACACGCAGGAGACGTATCCGCCCGATCCCTTCGCGCGGCGTTCGACCGGAAGTTTAGACATCACGATATCGGCGATGGACGGAATTGCGACCCCACAGCCCGCAGAGTGGAGTACAACGGCTACCAACGTCCATCCTAGACCGATAACCGGCGCCTCCGAGATTCCGATCAGGCCAACGGCCATGAACGAAAAGCTGGCGACCAGGCAGAACTTCGAGCCCAACGGACGGGTGAACCGCGTACACAGCGCACCGATAACCAATGCGAGGTGCGAGACACCCATGATCATGCCGATCTGGCCCGGCGTTGCCGTCCCGATGCTTTTGAGCACGAAACTGAGTTCAACAGCAGCGACGAACATGGAGATCGCTGCGAAAAAGAGCAGCGCATAACTCGGCAGCATCCCAGTCCACTTGAAATCCGTGTTCCAGGCGGGCTGCGCCTCCTCCTGTCGCCTCGCGGGTTCCCAAAGAAGCGCGAGTGCCATCGGGATCAGAATCACACCGCATATGTAAAGCCAAAATGGAGTGCGCCAGCCGTGGTTCCCAAGCAGACCACCGAAGACAAAAAATGCCGACGCGGCCAGTGAACTGATTGCCGTTTGATAAGCGAACACGCGCTCGCGGGCGGCACCCGTGTAGTAGTCGCACATCAGAGCCGTGCATATCGTGATCGCCATCGCTTCGGTCACGCCGAGAGCAATACGACTGCCGACAATCCAGTGAAGATCGGCCAAGTACAGCGGTGCTGTGCCGAATAGCGTATAGAAGAAAAGGGTAACGCCGATCATTGGACGCCGCCCAAACTTCTCTACCAGCCATCCTGCAGCGGGTCCAAGCAAAGCAATCATGAGCGCAGGCGTTGTCATGGTGAAACGCACCCACATCCCTACATGCGCTACATATTGAAAGTTCTCCACCATTCGTGGAAGCGACGGCGCAATCAGAACCCCACCCAGGACCGGCAGACAACTTATGACCATCAAAATGAACGTCTGTGCTGCTCCTGCTACTCTCGGCTTGGAGCCGTGCCCTAGATGATCGACCATCATGTCTCCACATCATTGATTGAATCAATTTTTTTGTTTCGTGTGCAACCGGGTTGTCACTGCGTGCTCTGAGATTTTCCTGTCCATCGTTTGATCAGACCGGTATCGATGTCGAACAGGTCGAGCGCCCGACCAACGGTGTGATTCACCATCTCGTCTATCGTTGCTGGACGAGAGTAGAACGCAGGCACGGGCGGCATTATGATCGCGCCGCTATTCGCAGCCCTTTGCATGATGTCGATATGCCCAGCATGCAGAGGCGTCTCCCGAACCATCAGAACGAGCGGTCGCCGCTCCTTCAGGCAGACATCAGCCGCGCGCGTCAACAGGTTGTCTCCAAAGCAGTTGGCGATGCTTGATAGACTCTTGATAGAGCACGGTGCGACCAACATCCCAGCGGTGCGAAATGAACCGCTGGCGATGGCATCCCCGATGTCAGCGTAGTTGTAGACAACACTGGCGAGGGCCTTCACATCCTTTACCGTCCAGTTGGTCTCTTCGGCGATGGTACGGGACGCCGAAGGAGACATAACCAGATGGCTTTCGACGTCCGGGCTCTCGCGCAGAGCCTCCAAAGCGCGGATGCCGTAAATGGCGCCCGACGCTCCCGAGATTCCGATAATAATGCGCCGTTTCACTCCATTTCCTTAATGGCGTTTTCATCGGGCCGACCATCGTCACCGATCGGCAGACGCTTGGCCAACGCGCGTTCACCCACCTTGTGATAATTACCCTCGACGGCCCACTGTGCTTCTTCACGATCACGTTCCGAGCGCAGGCCAAGCTCATAGCCGAACCAGGGCATTCGCGGCGTCAGCGAAGGCAATCCGAGTTCTTCCCAGATTGCCTTCGCGTTTTCCATGAACGGACGCGCGGGCAGCGAAACCGGCGCCATGTTCTTCTTGCGCATCGCGTTGACAAGCATCATCGAACCGTAGAGCAGCTCGTTCGAATGACCGTCACGGGTCGCATACCGACGTTCCGCAGACGGATCGAGACCCATGCATCGCTCAGGCAAGGTCACGAAGTCCTTATGCGGCTGCGTGCGATAGCACATCGCCCAAATTACGGATTCGAGGTCGTTCGGATCGATGTCCTCGTCAACCGCGATTGCGAATTTGCCCACGTGATTGTGGCGCCCCGGCAGTGCATAGAGCGCTTGCCATGCCACCGCAGGATCACATGGCTTCATCTTGACGACACACCAGTAATCCAGCGCGATCTGGTGGAAGGCGACGTCCACGACCTGCGGGATGCCACAGTGATTGCGAAGGTGGAACAGATACGTATTGTCCTGACCGACCTTCTTGAGCATGCTGCTCTCGCTAGGAGGCATCTGGCTCGTGATGTTCGTAAACACCGGATTACTGCGGTGCGTGATTGCCGTCACCTGGAACACCGCGTTGTACTCGCGCTCGCCCATGTAGCCGGTGTATTCGCCAAACGGCGCCTCAGGCTCCATGCAGTCCGTGAGGAAGTAGCCCTCGATGACGAGTTCGGCGTTAGCCGGAACCTGCAAATCGACGGTCTTGCAGCGCACGAGATCGAGCGGCTCACCGATCAGGCTACCGGCGACCGCGTATTCCTCTACGCCATACGGCAACCGGGTGCCTGCCGCGTAAGTCAGTGCAGGCGGGCCGCCGATAACTAATGCGGCGGGCATGACCTTGCCCAGCTTCCGGTAGGCGTGCCAGTGGATCGAACCGTGATTCAGGTGACCGAGCAGCACACCCATGCGATCCGGTCCCTTGATCTGGCCACGGTAGTTGCCGACGTTCAGCCAGCCGGTCTCCGGGTCCTTTGTGACCCAATTCGAGGCCGTCGTGTAGGGACCGACGTCGAAGCCAGGCGTAGAGATCGGAATTGCGAACTCGTCCAGACCGCCATGCGCCAGCAGATCGTCGCCCATGTGCACTTCTTCCTGCACGGGACCGTATTCGACGATTCGCGGTGCGATCGGTGCGGCCTGTGCTTCCTGCCAGCGTTGTTTGACGTCCTTGACGTCGCAGCCCATACCCAGGGCGTAGACTTCTTTCGACGACGCGTAGATACCTACTGCGGCGCCGCCATTGACCTTGTTGCCCTTGGCATCGACAACGTGTTCGAACAGAAAGCCGCGTCGCTCCGATTCCGGCAGACCCCGGAACTGCCACTTCACCAGTGGCATCAGTTCCGTCTCCTTGCAGATCGGACGGCTGATTCGGAACAACTTGCCGGCCCGTTCAAGTTTTTCGAGATAGGTACGGAGATCCTGCGGATTATCTTTCCGTTCCTGCGTAGGCGTATCAGACATTGTAGATTCCCAAATTTCCAGGTGAAGGTCAGCCGATAAGGAGGCTGACCTGTCGAGGCTTACTTCAGCGCGCAAGCGCTGACAAAAGGATCGGACGGATCGTGCATCGGCGCTGCGATCAACTTGAGGGTGACACCACCCTTACCGTCCTTAACGGCTTCCAGGACGTCGTAATCTTCATTCGGGAAGTGGTTTTTCGCGAACGAGAAGTGGCCGCGAATGGTCGCGAACTTCGCCTGCTTCAGTGCGGCGCCCAACGCTTCCTTGTCGTCCATATTGCCCTTGACCTTGGCAATGGCCGAGTCGATCAGCTGTGCTGCGTCATAGCTTTGCGCAGCGAACATCGTCGGTTCCCGGTGATACTGCTTCTCGAAGGCAGCGACGAATTCCCTGTTCGCTGCGTTATCGAGATCCGGCGACCATGCACCGCTCGTCACCGCGCCTAACGCTGCATCCTTCAGAGCCGTCAGGTTGTTGCCATCGACAGCGCCCAGTGCGAGCAGCGGAGTCGTCTTGCCCAAACCGGCTTGTTGATACTGACGCACGAAGTTGATGCCCAATCCGCCTGGGTAGAAAACGAATACCGCATCGGGTTTCGACGCTGATACCTGGAGGATTTCAGCCGAGAAATCCTGCTGCGAGAGCGGCGTGTAGATCTCGTCCGGCACTTGACCCTTGAAGACATGCTTGAACGTCGCCAGGAAATTCTTTCCCGAAACGTAGTTCGGCGCCATCAGGCTGATGCGCTTATAGCCCTTGTCGTTCGCATACTTGGCGAGCGTCGCGCTCAGCAGTTCCGGTTGCCACGAGGTGACGAACTGGTACGGCGAGCACTCCGCGCCTGCCATCGGGTTCGTCGTTCCGTTCGAGATGACGACAAAGACCTTGTGCGGCGTGGCGACCCTCACTGCCGCAGCTGCCATCGGCGAAAACGTCAGGCCCGTGATAATGGGCACGTTGTCCTTTTCGATCAGTTTTTGCGTGACCTGTGCTGCCACCTCGGGCTTGAGCTGGCTATCCTCCCGGATAACCTGAACGGGAACGCCGCCCAGTTTTCCGCCGTTCATCAGAACGCGCAACATGAAGCCGGCGTATTGATCTTCACCCAACGTCGCTTGCGGACCCGACAACTCCGCTTCAAACCCGATCTTGATCGGAGCTTGTTCGGACATCGCTTGCTGAGAAGCGAATGCCACGACGGAAAAAGCTAACGCCGAAACTGTACGCAGCATTTTCAAGACTTCACTCCTTTACTTAGGATAACGATTGTTTCGTCACCACTGCCAGGTGTCAACGTGACACTGATCGGCATTTACCCGATTCGCATTGACCAAACGAGGTCTTACGCCGAGTACATGATCTTGCGATAGAACTCATAGAAGCCACGGATCGCTGCTTCGGAGACCATATCGCCCTTCGTCGGCGTCTCGGTGGTGTAGCCACCCATCTCCAGTACGCAGTCGCGGTCGTTGTTGGGAAGCATGCCGTTACGCGAAAACTCGAAGACCTCCGTGTCATCCACCGAGATATAGCCAGCGGAGCCCGTAAGGTTCGCCAGCCGCGTGCGGCGAAGCGTCATCTCTTCCGTGTCGTCTTCGTAGCCGAAGAACGTCCATGCGAGTTCGAACTCGTTGGGGCCCATCGGCAGCACGTTGCGTGTTTGAAGGAGATTCTGTTGCTGCTGCACGGTTAGCGCGGGGAACATCGTGAGGTTCTGGATCGTGATGTCGTCGTCGAACTCTTTGACCGGCGTCACGGGACGCATATCGTTCAGTTGATAGCCGTCCTTGAACGAAATCATCTCTTGCTGACCGGTCAACTTGTCACGCGCCGTCGCCGTCGATGCAACGACGTTGTTCGCACGCGTGCGTTCGTCGTGGAGCAGGAGGCCATCCTGGTCCATGCGATAGAGACCGAAGCTGATGAGAAATACGTGCAGGAGCGTCGCGTGATACGAGTCTTTCAGGTTCTCCGGATAAAGTTTCCAGTTCGCCTTGATGCGCTGACGCTGATAGCCAATGACCTTGAGTTTCCGGCCATCGAACACACGGGTCAAGCGCGCGTAGACGTCTTCGCCCAGGTATTCCTTCAGCGGCAGTGCCCGCTCATCGAAGGTGGCAAACACCGCACCGTTGACGATCTCGACACGCAGTTTGCGCAGGCCGTGTTGCTTCAGATCGAACTCTTTCGGATAGCCGCCGGCGCCCTTTTGTCCGCGACGGAAAGGAACGCCCGTGAGGTTTCCCTTCAGGTCATACGTCCATTGGTGATACGGGCACATGAGGGCAGTGTCGTTGTCGAATTTCTTCTGAACGACTTCTGCGGCTCGGTGAGCGCAACTGTTGAGCACGACGTTGACACCACCCTCCTGGTCACGCGTCATCAGCACCGAGCGCTCGCCGACCGTGGAACGCTTGATGTCGCCGGCGTCAGGAATCTCGCATTCGAGGCCGATGAAGCTCCAGAACGGACCGTAGAAGATCTTTTCGAGTTCTTCCTGATAGTTCTCGGGATCGGAGTAGACCCAATTCGGGACGCGCGTGCAGTCCTCAGTAGGCCATTGGCGGGAGTTACTCATTTGAATTCTCCTTACACCGGGTACACAACCGAACCGGGCACCAGTTCGTTATCGAATACAACAAAGCGGCTCTTGAATTTCAAGGCCTCGCCGCTCGCGTCGATCTGGTCAAACGTGCGGCCCAGCAGTTGCAATTCGGGAGTGCCGTCCACCAGGGTCTGGTACACCGCGAACTGGCTGCGGGTATCCAGCACGCCCTCCTTTTCGCCGACGATTCGTACGCTACCAATCAGGTGCGTCAAGTAGCGCGGGGAAAACACCATCGTGTTGCGAATGGCCGTGACCCGATCGATCAGTGCTCCCTTGCTCTCGGCGAAGATCACACCGACCGGCAGCGAACGCTCGTAGTTGACGCGCGAAATGATTTTGTAGACGCATTCGTCGGCATACAATTCCGGCCATTGTTCGAGCCGGTCATCACAAATGATTTCGGCATGCTGGGCGTAAAGATCATCAACTTTTTCGATCATGAAGTCGCTCATCAGGTCAGCGAAACGTGCACGTTCTTGGTCTGGGTATAGGACAGGAGTTCCGACAACCCTTCTTCCCTGCCCATACCGGATTTCTTGTAGCCGCCGAATTCGGCACCGATGAAGTGCGAGCTAACGTAATTGATCCAGACGAATCCGGATTCAACGCGGCCGGCCAGACGGTGCGCCCGCGCCAGATCCTTCGTCCAGATCGAAGCCGTCAGGCCGTATTCAACCGAGTTGATCTGTTCGAGCAGCGTTTCTTCGTCATCCCATGGAATCACTGCCAGCACTGGCCCAAATACTTCTTCGCGGAATAGACGCATTTCAGGCGTCACGTCGGCGAACACCGTCGGCTCCACGAACCAGCCCTTTGCGAGCGCGGGATCATCCGGGGGGCCGCCACCGCAGATCAGACGTGCACCTTCTGCCCTGGCCGACTCGATGAAGCCCATGACCTTGTCGAATTGCGGCTTCGAGATCAGGCAGCCCATTGTCGTTTCCGGGTCCGTGGGCATGCCGCACTTGTGCTGCTCGGCGATCAGACGCTTCATCGACGACAACACGCGTTCGTAGACACTGCGATGAACGAACAGACGCGACGTCGAGCCGCACGATTGACCGGCCCACAGGAAGTTCATGCCGGACACTGCGCCCTGGATTGCCTTGTCGAGATCTGCGTCGCCGCAAATCACGAGCGGGTTCTTACCGCCGAGTTCAAGCGTCACCGGCATGATTTTGTCGGCCGCGCCCTTGAGGATCGCGGCGCCGGTGGCGGTTGAGCCGATGAGAGCCGCCTTGCGAACCAGCGGGTGCGCGACCAGCGCTTCACCGCACTCACGGTCGCCGCTGATGATATTGATGACGCCCGGAGGGAACACTTCGGAAACGAGTTCGGCCAGCAGGTAGCCCGACAGCGGCGCCTGAGCAGGTGGCTTCAAGATCACGGTGTTGCCTGCTGCCACCACGGGTGCCAACTTGCTGGCGAGGAACATCAGCGGATGGTTATAAGCCACGATGCGCGCGACGACGCCGAGCGGCTCACGCAGCGTGTAGTTCAGTACGCCGTCGCCCATCGGTACCGTGTCGCCCTTCGTTTCGTGCACAAGCCCGGCGAAGTACTCGATCTGTGCCGCAGCGATCACTGCATCGCGCGCCATTTCCTTGATCGGGTTGCCGCAATTGAGCGAGTCGAGCCATGCGAATTCGTCAGCGCGATCCCTGACCTTTGCAGCCAGTTCGCGCAGCAGCCGGGCGCGCTCGATCGGCTTGACCAGACGCCACGACTTGAATGCTTCATGTGCCGCCTTGACCGCCAGATCGACGTCTTCCTTGTTAGCGACCGCGACCGGGCCAAGGCTTTCCTGCGTGGCCGGATTCACCGTCATTTCAGAACCACCGAGCGGCGCGTGCCACTCACCACCAAAGAACAGCCCCCGCCTGGTCGGCAATTCAAATCCAGTCGTCGCGCTCATGCGTTGTCTCCGTTCAGAGTAATGCGGATTTGGCCATCGGACTCCTCCACCATGTGGCATGCCAGAGCGCAGGTAATCGGGGCGCCCAGGCCTTCTCCGGTGGCAACGTCAAAACGTCCGCCGTGCAGCGGACATTCGATTACGCGGTCTTCGAGATAACCGTCGGTCATCAGCGCGTGACCGTGCGTACAGATGTTGTCCGTTGCGTAGAGTTGACCGTCAACGCGATAGATGGCGATCTGACGCCCTTGCACGGTGAAACCCTGCATGCCTCCTTCCTCGATTTCCTCGGAACGGGCTACCAACTCATTGGTGATGTCACTCATATTGATTCGCTTAACGTGATAAGGACTGGAGTGTCGTGGCCGGATCGGCCAATTTCTCTCGATCGACGATCACGCGATTGGTGATCATCTGACGGGCGTATCGCATATCCCGCCCGTTATTGATGCAGATCGCTCCAATGATTCTTCGGTCCGCGAGCGCGAGCACAGTGAACTTGCCGTCTTCCGGTTTTCCGCGCCAGACAAAATCGTTCCAGTCGCCCGGATTGCCGGCCGTTTGGATATTCAGGTGGTATTGATCGCTCCACAGCCATGCAACTTCGGCATATGCCTCGGGCTCGCCCGCGATAGCCTTCGCCACAGCGATCGCCTGATTTTGTGCGTTTTGCCACGACTCGAGCCGGATATGACGATCAAGCAGCGGATTGAAGTGCCGGGTGACGTCGCCCGCAGCGTAAATATCCGGGTGGCTGGTGCGACCGTATTCATCGACCACGATACCGTCTTGAACTACGAGCCCACAGCCTTCAGCAATTTCCGTATTGGGAATTGCGCCGACACCCATAACTACGCAATCGACGTCCAGAAACTCATCGGCGTCGAGCAGTACTCGCACTCCGCCTTCAGACTGTTCAAATCCACGCAAGCGTGCGTGGGTCACGATAGCGACGCCGTTTTCCTTGTGAACATCAGCCAGGAACGTCGCGACGGATTCCGGAAGCGAACGTTCCATCAGACGGGGCGCGGCTTCCAGAACGGTGACGGCGACACCCATTGCCCGGGCTGAGGCCGCAACTTCCAGTCCAATGAAACCGCCTCCAACGACCGCAATGCTTTTAGCCGTGCGCATCTGTTCGGATAGGCGTAGGGCGTCGTCGATGGTGCGCAGGACGTGAATCCGCTCATTGTTTGTGCCCGGGAGCGTCAGCATGCGGGGCCGCGCACCCGTGGCTAGAACGAGTTTGTCGTAACTGATCTGGCTTCGGTCCGACAAAGTCAGCGCCCGACGTTCGGCGTCAATCGCGGTTACCCGGATGTCGAGGCGGACTTCAATTTCCTTTTCATTGAAAGCGGAAATAGGCTGAATCCACGTCTTTTCGACTGCTGTCCGGCCTTGGAGAACGTCTTTCGACAGGGGTGGTCGCTCGTAGGGCGGATGCGCTTCATCGCCGATCAGCGTTATCGCGCCATCAAATCCATTGTTGCGCAATGCCATTGCAACGCCGGCGCCCGCCTGGCCTGCGCCCACTACGACGACGTGTGATTTCGAAGTACTCATTCAAAGCCCTGCTTTCAGATACAGTTGCTTCGCTTCAATCGCAAGATCCCGAACAGCGGGATTTCCGGTTGCTGAATGTGCGAGTACGAGCTTCATCATCATCCGCATGAATTCCTGACGTTCATTCGGCGTCAGCGGGGCCAGCAGGCATGCCTGCGAAGCATCTGCTCCTTCAATCAATTGGTCGATCCGCTCTCGACCAGCATCCGTAATGGAAATACTGCTGACTCGCCGATCCTCGGCATTCGCCTCTTTCGTTACAAGGCCTTCCGATTTAAGACGCTCGATCACACGCATGATGCTGGTGCGATCTACGTCGGTTGCCTGTGATAGCGAGATTTGGTCGATACCGGGCATATCAGCGATAATCTGAAGCGCACCCAATTGGATCGACGTCATGTTGTGGGGCTTCGTCTCCTCTGCAAACAGACGTACCGCGACTTGCTGAAGTCGACGAATGAGTGCCCCAGGCTTTGTGAACGGGTTGAACATAGAAGAAATAAGCCGGTATGCCCTCGCGCTGGCGCTCGGGCGGGGCCGCGATTTAATCCTTGAAGGATTCCTTGAGAAGACCGAGTTTCCGATAGATTTCACGGTCGGTGACCATGAAAATCTGTGCGCCCTCGACCGAGGTGTGGGTGACCCACGTGTTTTGCGGGATCGTGAAAATGTCTTTCTCGCCCCACTTGATTTGACGGTCACCAATCTGGCTAATGCCTTGGCCAGCGACCACACAGCACACCGTGTTCGCCGTCGTCCTGAATTCCCGCGTCTCCAGGCCCGCAATCAGACCCGTGAGATAGCAATCGAGCGTCGCCATCACGGCCTGGCCATTGAGCGGATTGACGTAACGAACTCGGCGAGAGCCGTCCTCTCCTATCGGAGCCGCGTTGAGGGCCGTCACTGCATCTTTCCACTCATAACGGAAGACCGGCGAATATGGACGCTCCGTGGCATCCAGATCGGGCACGATGCCGGCCACGGCGAACGATGAGTCCGCGACTTCCGGAGTCTGATCGACGATCGGGCCTGGCTGAAATTCATCAGTGCCCAAGTACAACTGGAGGTCAACGTCCAGGACGTCCATCCAGATCGTTGCGCCTTGACCATTATGGTGATGCGAGTGCCACGTCCATGCCGGCGTCAACACCAGGTCGCCTGGTTCCATCGGACAGTCCTTGCCGTCGACGATAGTGGATGCGCCGTGGCCTTCCATCACGAACCGCAGCGCATTCATCGAATGGCGATGCGGGCGAGCCACTTCACCGGCGAGTAGCGTTTGCAGCGTTGCACTAATGGTGCCGGTCGTTGCTTCGTCTTCGGGCGTTTTGGAGAACGGATTGACCATCGAGAGGACGCGTCGCTCCACAACCTTCGGCGACGAAATCTGCGCCGTCTCAGTCAGGATCGATCGAGTTGCACTCCAAGGCCAGATGTGAGCCTGCTCGCGCTGAACATCCAGTTTGTGCGCCGTGGGGCTTTCCCACAACGGGACGAGATCCGTATCGACCATCTTTTCCCGCAGCGAAGCAGGGATCATGTTCGTCTCTGAACTAGAGCTAACTGTCATCGGGTCTCCTGATAATTGGTCTACGGCGTAATTAATCAGCATGCTGATAGATGCTAGATATTCGTCAGCATAGTGTCAATTGCGATGATCATCAGGAAAACCCCATCGGTGCTAACCCGGTACGCCCGAGCCTGTGCGTCAAGCCGGCAACTGCAAACGGCCGGCACCTCGGCGCTGATACGTACGCGGAGGAACCGATGCATTGATACGGCGGCAGCCTTCCCCAATCTCCATCGAGTCATCATTTCGACTTAGCCCGACGTGGTCTCGGTCGCCGACATCGCCTACATCGCGCTCATCAAAATTACGATCGGCTTTATGAATTTGGCTGCCGTTCCCCGATGCATGCATTCGCAAAGGCGTAAGCCATTTAATTCGCCTGCGAATGGGATCGCTAACGCGCCACCGTTTTGAAGCACGCGCGTGCTCTCGAACACCTCGAACGGGCAGTCGTCCTGCGTCGTAGAGACGGGCAAAATGATGCTCTATCGCGCGATCGGCGATTGCTCGGATCGCCCGGCGGTGCCCCGGGACGCCGAGGCGCAGTACGGCCGAGATCAGGAGGATTCGGACTCCGCGCTGCGGCGCGTACTAGCGATGCGCTCTCCGGAACGCATGCATGACGCCGACCGGGACCGTGAAATGACTGCGAGCGTATGAACCGACTCGTGCCATAATCTGTCGGCACAACATGTGCAAGAAGTTGCTACGCAAGCCGTTCGACTTCCGGCGAGAATCCAGCCGCGCGTGCGTCACCCGCTGACAAAGCTCATTCAGCAGGTAGTCCCCTGCTAACAGCGGCGCATACTTACCACGCTAGTCCGCCATTCGGCGGCCTCTTTCGTTGGCCGGGCTGTTTTTTCGCCCGCAACTTTTCTCACCTCAGCGACAGGACACCAACGAAGGAATGAACACGATGAGCGATGCCAACGCGGCGACTCACAGCGCCGATCGGCTGCAGTTCGATGCATGGCCACCAGCGCTGCTGGACTGGTTCGACGGCCGTGCGCTCGCAGCCCGGACAGGCTTCGCGGCGTCGCTCGTCACATGCCACGAGGATGGGCGTCTCGGGACGTCGCTGCTTGGCATCGGTGAACTGTACGCGCCATGTCCCCGTTCGTTGCGCTTCGCGCTGTGGGCGCAAGCGAGGGCGGCACGCGCGCTCGCCGCAGGCGGACGCCCGGCGCTGACCTTCGTACTCGACGGTGCGTTTTTTCAGGTGCAGCTCGATGCAATGCCGATCGCGTCGACTGGAGCGCAGGGCGTCGGGCTCGCCTGCTTCGAGGCGGTTGTCGCGTCGGGTGAGGCGCAGCGCGTGCCTTACGCGCGCCTCGACGCGGGCATCACGTTCACGCTCGATGAGCGGGATCGCGAGATGACCTTAGAACGCTGGAATCAGCAGATCGAATGGTTGAAGGCAGTTGGGCGGTGAGCTGGCGCCACACCGCGCCTTGGTCTTGCCAAGGCGAATCTTATGGATTTGATCGCGTAACGCGCCACGCCGCGCCTTCGAGCCGAACTGACAAACCCGTGTGGGCTGTGTTGTGAGTTGCCGCGGCGTCATCCAAAGGGCGACGTCGCGATTAGATCGACTGAAAGAAAGATTTCACGTTATCGTAAAATACGAGGGGTTCGCGTTCCGCGCGCAAGGGAGATGCCTCGATTTTCATGCTTACTGGTCGCGAAGAACACCGAGAGTGGGAGTTGCTCAAGGCAGCGTACTTGGTCTGAGTACTGACAGTGCCATTGAAAATGACGCCTGCGTCGCTCCGTTGAGATCATTCATCAGCCATTTAAATTTATCTATGTTCAACCCCTTTACAAAGCCGGGAGCACTCATTCGCCGACTTCAGCAGGTGGCGGTGCGTCTGTTTGCAGAAGAAACAAGTTGCTACAACATGACGTCGATTCAATTCGGCGCTCTTCAGGTGATCGCGGATAGGCCGGGCATCGACCAAATATCCTTATGCCAGGCAACCGATATAGACCGTACAAGCATTATGCGTGTGCTAGAGCGTCTCAAGTCTGAAGACCTGATAACGAAGGAAGCAAGCACTGAAGATCGCCGAGTCAGTAGTATTTCCATTACAGAAGCCGGTCGAGAACGCATTGATAGTCTAATAGAGCGGGCCGAGGCGTCTCAAGTTCGCTTGTTGGCTCCGTTGACATCAGATGAACGTCAAGAGTTCATGCGGATAATGATCAAACTGGTGCTTGCGCACTCAACTCAGGAAAGCCCAGCTATTCGTGAGCTCGTGGATGATGCCCATAAACGAATACGTTTGGAAACTGGAACGTGAATGCGTAGGAAAGGTGGCGAGCGAAACTGGGCAAGTCTTGACCGGTGACAGTTTCATGCCACTGGCGACCGGGACACATATCACTGACGGTGGGTTGACCGTGGCCATTCGAGATACTTCCATTATTGAGCAATGAACCCATGGCGTACATGCTACCGGCCGGCATCGAAGTAGATATGTGAACCTAGTTCATCGCAGTTAGTATTGCTCCATAGACCTGAGAAGGTTAAATTATGCTCCCTTCCGGTTCTTCACCTTCGCGGGTGCTTTTCAGTGCCGATCGCGCGAGGTTCCTATGGGTCTCTCGTTCCTGGACGCTCGCCGCATCTCGAAGCCGGCCACAATGCCCGTGCGGATTCCTTTCTGGGCGTTCGCTCTCGATGTGCACAGCGTTGGAGTCGCAACATGAACCTACGTCAGTTGAACTACCTCATCAGAGTCGTTGAAGCGGGCAACATCACTCGCGCGGCGGAGCTGTTGCATGTCGCCCAGCCCGCGCTCGGCATGCAGATACGGCAACTCGAAACCGAATTGGGTGTGGAGTTGCTGATACGGCATTCGCGGGGCGTCGCAGCTTCCGAGGCCGGCCGGCTGCTTGTCGAGCGCGCGCGAGAGATCCTGGGGTTGGTGGAGTCGGCACGATACGATGTGGCAGCGTTGGCTGGCAAAACCCGCGAGCACCTCAGTGTAGGCCTGACCCCGAGCGTGATGTCGGTGATGGGCCCCGACCTGATCGTCAAAACAAAGGAGTGCATCCCTGACCTGTCGGTCAGCTTCACCGAAAACCTGAGCTATGCGCTCGTCGACGCAGTGGAAAAAGGTGAGCTCGACCTTGCCCTTGCATTCGACGCCGACGAACAAACCGGATTGAACTACATTCATCTGCTTTCGGAGGAACTGCTGTTTGTCGTCGCGCCTGACCAGGCTACCGCGGAACGTCAGATCTCCGTAGAGGATTTGCTTGGGTGGCCGCTTATCCTGACCGGTCCCCGGGACTCCGTACGCCGGACGCTGGAAATCGCCGCACAAGCGATCGGCATGACGCCGGACATCGTGTTCGAGGTGCAATCGGTGGCGGCCATCAAACGCCTTGGTGCGCGACAATTGGGAAGTCCGCTTTTGCGACAACTATGATGGCCGGTGGTGAGGAGTCGAAGGCGGCGTAGCCGCCGCAGACGACGAGCCACCGGCAGCGCCGATTCGGCGGGGGCTTAGGATGGCTGACTGAAGCTAAAAGAACAGTCAACCAATGCCTGGTACTCACATTACCGATCGACAGGTTCATCTCTACATGACCAAGCGCAAAGATCACACCCAGGAAGTTGCCGCCGCGAAAGCGGGTATGAGCGTGCGCACTGCACGTCGCGCGACGAACGCCACTGAGTTGCCCTCGCAGAAGCCAGAACGTCAATGGCGCACGCGCGCCAATCCGTTCGCTGATGTTTGGGATAGCGAAGTCGTGCCATTACTACGCAGTTTCCCGAAACTCAAAGCGGTCACCTTGCTGCGCAAACTGCAGGAAGACCATTCTGGTCGCTTCCCCGACGGAATGCGGCGCACGTTGGAGCGGCATGTCAGCCGGTGGCGTGCGCTGGAAGGGCCCAGCAAGGAAGTGTTCTTCCCCCAGACGTATCAGCCCGGCGTACGGGGCTTGTCCGACTTCACGCATATGGAGAAACTGGGTGTGACGATCGCCGGCGTCGCGTTCGGACACATGCTCTATCACTTTGTGCTGGCGTTCTCGCGCTGGGAGTACGCCAGCGTCGTTGATAGCGGAGAGAGCTTCCAGGCTCTTGCGGCAGGTTTGCAAAACGCTCTATGGCAGGCGGGGGGCTGCCCGAGCGAACACCGCTCTGACAGCCTGTCGGCCGCCTTTAAGAATCTTCAGGAAGAAGAAGACTTCACGGTTCGCTATAAGGCCTTGCTTGAGCACTATGGGATGGAAGGCACGCGCAACAATCGAGGCTTGGGCCACGAGAACGGTAGTGTCGAATCCTCGCATCGATGGCTGAAGGAAGCGGTCGATCAGGCCTTGTTACTGCGCGGTCATCGGGATTTCGACGACCGGCCAGCCTATGACGAATTTGTGCGCAGTGTGGTGATGCGCCGCAACCGGCGCAATGCCGCCGCATTCCAAGTCGAGCGTGAGTACCTGCGGGATCTGCCTGAGCACCGTACCACCGACTTCGTCGAGGACGAGGCGCGCGTGACGCGCTGTGGCACTTTTACGGTGGACAACAGCCTCTACAGCGCGCCGTCACGCCTGATCGGACATCGCCTGAAGGTGCGGCTCTATAACGATCGGCTTGACTGCTATCTGTCTGGCGCGCTGGTACACAGCACGGCGCGCGTCACACGCACGAGCAAAGGCCGCGGACGCGCCATTGACTACCGGCATTTTATTGAGTCGCTCAAACGCAAACCTCAGGCCTTCAGGGGTCTCGTGTTTCGTGACGATCTGTTTCCGCGCGAAGCTTACCGCCGGACATGGGAACGCCTGGATCAAGCGCTGAGCCCGCGCAACGCCTGCAAGACCATGGTGGGCCTGCTCGATCTGGCCGGGAACCACGGCGTGGAGGCTCAACTGGCAGAACGGCTCGACGCCTTGCTCGCGCTCGGGAAACTGCCCGATCTGAAGGCGCTCTTCGACGAATTCGCGCCGCGTGAGGCCGAATGTCCCGTTGTGTCGGTCGAGATGCCGGATGCCTCGATCTACGACGCGTTGCTTGATGAAGAGGTGTTCGCATGAGCGCACCAACTTACGACATCGGCCGCATGGGACTGATGCTCAATGAACTGCGTCTGCCAACGATTGGTCGGCTGTGGTCTGACTTCGCCCAGCGCTCGGATAAAGAAGGCTGGCAAGCCTCGCAACTGTTGGGCGTATTGTTCGAGCATGAACTGGCTGAACGGGCGAAACGCAGACTGGAACGTCATCGTGTCGAATCACAATTGGACCCGACCAAGACTCTTGCCACGTTCGACTTCAGTGTCGTGCCCATGGTATCGAAGGCACACGTCATGGCGCTGGCCACCGGCGATGCGTGGCTCGAGAAGGGCGCCACGATCCTCCTGTTTGGGCCACCTGGCGGGGGCAAGAGCCATCTTGGAAGCGCCATCGGACACGCGCTGATCGATGCAGGGTACCGCGTTCTATGCACGCGTACCAGTGACTTGGTGCAGAAACTTCAGGCTGCGCGAAAGAGTCTGCAATTGCCCTCGGCACTCGCCAAACTCGACCGCTTCGATCTGATCATCCTGGACGATCTGTCCTACGTCAGGAAGGACCAGGCTGAAACCAGCGTGCTGTTCGAGTTGATAGCTGAAAGGTATGAGCGCAAAAGTCTTCTCATAACGGCAAATCAGCCGTTCTCGGGCTGGCATAACGTCTTCCCGGACCCCGGCATGACGGTGGCCGCCATAGACAGGCTTGTTCATCACTCGACGATCTTCGAGCTGAATGTCGAAAGCTATCGGCGCCGCAACGCCAGCGACAAACAGAAAGAGCGGCGGCGTCAATTACCCACGGACGACCACAACGGAGCGACAACTATAGCCAATTGACAGCGACAATTACCCCCGTCGACCGGCCATCATAGTTGTCGCGCAACCGGACATCGTAGTTGACGATATCCACGCCTCGTCGCGCTCGGCCTCGGCGCAGCCATCTTGCCGCCGGCAGTCATACGGGAAGAACTTCAGCAAGGAAAGCTCGTCGCGCGACACATCGTCGACCCGCCGCTGATGCGCAACCTCCATCTGGTCAAAGCTATCGCTCAACCGCAACGCCGCCACGAGGCGGCGTTGGTGGCCTTGATGCGGGACATGCTAGCCAGTACGTTGCAGGCGACGCCCGGGTTGTCCCACGTCGCCTGACGAATCGTCAGATCTTAAAGGCTTCCAAGGTCTCTGGCGCGAAAAGGTCCTCCGGAGCATAGCGCTGCTTGGACAGCCCACACTCGTGGTGGTAGCGCAGAAAGGTCTCCAGCGTATTGCGGTTGTTCTCAAAGCCGTACGACCAGAAATCCGAGCCCATTTCCTGTTCCACCTGTTCAAGCGTTGCCATCAACCACGGATGCATGACCTTGAGCGCTGCGGTTTCTCGCAGGTTCTCGTACGCCGTCCGTTGGGCCTGCGCAAAAGCCTTGAAGAGCGATTGAGCAAGCCAACGGTTGGCTTCGTAGATTTCGCGGCGGATGACGATCGTATGCATGATGGGGAAAATACCCGTCTTGCGAAAGTAGTCGCGCTCGAGCTCGCCGTAGTCGGGAAACAACCGCTTGACGCGGTCCGGATGCGTCAGGAACGTAGACGGCGTCCGGGCGGTGTGCAACGCGTCGATCTCACCTTCGAGCAGCATTCGCGAAAGGGTCTGGGTGGCGCCGATAGACTCAATCTTGATGTTAGACGGCAGATCGAGCTTGATCTTTTCGGGGCGGCCCGGCTCTTCCTCGCCGCCAGTCACGTAGGTTACGCTGTCGACCGGAACGCCGTAATATTCGGCCAGCGTGCCGCGAATCCAGACCGGCGCGGTCATTTGAAATTCAGGCGTTCCGACGCGCTTACCGATTAGATCTTTGGCTTCGCGGATACCAGAATTGGCATTGACGTAAATGCACGAATGACGGAAATATCGCGACGGAAAAACCGGAATGGCGACGAAGGGACGATCCTTGCCCAACGATACCGTGTACGAAGACAGCGACATTTCAGCAACGTCGAATTCGCGATGCCGCAACATGCGAAAGAACGTCTCTTCCACCGGCATATTCAGGTAGTTTAAATCCACGCCTTCTATTGCGACTGTGCCATCCATCAGAGGGCGAGTGCGGTCGTAATCCCAGCAGCCCAGCGTTAGTTTCAGCTTCGACATAGTGCCGCCATTGCTCCGTTCAAGGTTGACATCGATGCTCTTTCGTCGTGCATCGCAGGGTAGCGAAGTGCCTGGGCGCCGTCACGAGACCGTCCTCAGTGTTTTAGACCCGGGGGCCACTCGATCGGCCTTGCCGCGCTGCGTGCTCAGACGGAAAAGACAACGCCTGGATGGTCTGCGGATCTCGACATGCGCAGCCTGCCCCGACTCGTAGCGCGGCGCGAGGTATTTGCTACCCCCTGTCGGCGACGCCTCGGTCCATGAACCACGGCGCTTCAATGCACCGTATTAAAGCGGAAACGGGGCGGGACGACCAATATCGTTTTTTTTCCGCTGCTACAACAATTCATTTTGGACTGGTCTCGATGCGAGGAACGATGGTGGGCGTCAATCTTTCGCGGCGAACCTGCCGGCATCCCCTGGCATCGGCATTGACCAGGAACAACAATCGTCCCGCCACTTCGACCTTTGAACGGTCGACCCATCTGGCTTCTTGCCCTGAGCGCTATTTCCTGGGCAGCACTGGGATCCCCAACTGCGCCATGACTGCGGTGATGTGGTCCAGGCACTTTTCGACGTTCGCGTTGTACCGATCCGAGAGCGTCGGGTTGGATCGCTTCGGATCGGTGTACTTTCTCTGCTTGACTTCCAGATAGCCGGCCGCCATGTCTAGCTGGTTCTTCGGTCGGTCGCCCTTAATGAAGTCAATGATGCCCAGGTTCCGGTTCTTGCCAGCGCCGTATCGAATCTTTCATTAAGGTTGAATGAGATCGATTTTTTCATTCCGGTGCTATTTGATTCCCAAATTGGGCGTTCGCCGACGGTGGTGGTATTTGCCATGTGCACGTACTTCGTGCCGTCTACACGACCCATCGCCGCTGCAGTCGGATCGTCCTGGCCGTAGTAGGTCAGGAAGCTATTTTCCGTGGAGAAATGCTCGATCGCGGCACGGCACATTTTGCAGGGCTTGAGCGTTGAGTAGATGCGTGCGCCTGCCGGCAAGCGCTTGCCGTACATCAGCAGGGCACTGGTTTCCGCGTGCAGCAACGGGTGCGCACCGTTTTTCTTTCCCCAAGCCAGGATCTGCCCCTGTGAGGACACAATCAGTGCGGCCACGCCGGTGTTCGCTCCCTTGCCAAGGAGCAAGCTGAACGCCGCCGACAGATAGAGACGGTGCACGTTGTGAACACCAGTATGAGGTGCGCTCAACTCGGCCGGGGGAGTGCGCTGGGAGATGTCGACGTTCGGTCCCGCGACGTGGAGTTCCTCGGCCAGGAGTCGGACGTCGCGGGGCATCAAGTTGTGACCCTTTCTCGTCCCGGATAGGACGTAGGCGCCGTTGATCTCGACAGACGGAATTTTTCGGAATCTGACTGTCGTGTCCTTATCCTCGTCTGCGAGCAGGCCCAGCGCGGCTTTTTCCCAGGTGGTAGCCTCCTGATCGCTCAGAATCTCCTTGATCTGCTTTGGCGCGAAGCTGTTTAACAGAAGACGCATTCCCGGCGGGATGAGGTCGTCTTCGGTCTCGCAATAGGCGCCACCCTTGCTGCCATTTTGCGGCACGGTGCGTGCACGGCCCATCTTCTTTCTCCAGCGAAGCCGGTCGAGGGCGCCAGCCGCGCGACGTGAATATAAGCGATGAACGGCTGCTGTGCGGAGTCGAATTCTCCGCATTGAGCCTCAGGCAACGGTCGAACACGGAAGCTCGGCGAGCGAGCCGATGCGTTGCGCCTGCACTCCTGGTGGATTTCCGAGTACGGCCACGGCAGATCTCTCGCTTGCCCGCCACTACCCCTATTTCATACTCGAGTTACTCGAGTCGTTTCGATAGTCGCCAGCCTTAACCGTGACCGCCGAAAAAGCCACCGGCGCTGCCGCCAGCGAAACTGCGCCTATCCTGCTTTTGAGTTTTGGCCAGCTAGTGGGATCGTACTTCGCCGTTTCTTTGACGCAGCACCACTTTTCGCAGGTCGCATGCGCCGCCAATATCTTCGTGGCCTCAGCCTCGTTTGAACCCCTGTGCCCCCCGTATTCTTTTACGGTGTCGCTGGTCCCTTTCTTAAGGCTTTCCTTCAATTTATGCATATCCGAATGCTAGCGACTATGCGCCGGATGGCGCAAGTGCGGGCTTCACTTTTGAGGTCCGAGGATCCATCCCCCGCCTACATGGACCCGAGACAGATTGGCAATGTCTTCAATAAAGGTCACCGGACCGATGTACCGACCGGCCGAGCCGATCGACTACGAAAGACAAATGCTTGAAGACCGCACGTCTGGCGTCACTCGTCCTGGCCGACGTTTGCGGTTGTGACAACAGCGATTCTCGATCTGCGGCCCCGGCGGCGAGCACAACGACGACTGCTCAGATACTCGCGTCAGCCTTTTCCCCGACCGTCCGTCTGCAAGCCGTCACATTGCTGACGTAGAACCCGGCCTCGCCAAATGCCGGTTAAGGCCGACAGGATAGGGGTAGGAAACGGCGGTCGCCGTCCCCTTGCTTGAGAAAGGACTGGATGAGTTTCAGCACCCGGCCGTCCGCAATCCGCCCGGCCACTCTCGCAAGAAGGGGAAGGTGCGGAATCGAGTCAAAATAACTTTGCAGGTCGGCATCGACCACCCAACAGTAGCCCGCTTTCACATGCCGGTCCACTTCGCGCAGCGCATCCTTGCAGCCAAGGCCCGGGCGGAAGCCGTAGCTTCTTGGCTCGAACTCATGCTCAAAGATCGGCTCGATCACCAGCTTCAGGGCCGCTTGAACGACGCGGTCCTTCACAGCGGGTATACCGAGCGGGCGGCGTCCTTTACCTTTCGGTATGTAGACGCGTCGCACCGGCTGCGGGCAATAGCTACCATCCTGCAATGCATGCGCCAGTTCAGCGAGGCATCGGTCCCGCGCTTGCGCGAATCGCTTCACGCTCATGCGATCAACTCCCGCCACCCCGGCGTTCTTCTTGACCTGATTCCACCCCAGCGCGAGCGTTTCCAGGCGAAACACCTTGTCGATCAGACTATGCCACTTACCTCCTTTAACTCCGTTTTGTAGAGCAGCCAACATAGCGTCCGTCCAGATCGAAGCCGATGCGAATTTCCGCTGCACGCAGCTTCCCAGCGCATCTGCATCTCGTCTAGTCGTTTCCGACACTGGCGATGCTTCGATCTTCACCAGCGCATCGATGGCGCGATTCACGGCGGTACCGATCGCCCCGGAAGAACTGTCTACCTGCTCGAGCGCCGGCGAAAGCTTTTCGAGCAGGGCGACAGCGCCGTCGGCTGCGAGAACAGGATCGGCACGGGCGATCTGGCGGATTTCGGTCAGCGCCTCCTTCAGACGCTGGATTGGCAAGGCGGACTTCCAGCCGAAGGCGCCACGCCGGAATCGCGCGGCGAACACCCATTTGTGAGAAGCGGTTCGCGACATGTTCTGTGAATCTTCTCAGCGCGTCTTCATGTAGGCAGCGTACAGCGCCCCGTTGAGCGCCTGCAGTTCGCGCCGGGTTTCCAGCAGTTCGTGATGCCGGCCCTGACGCTCCAGGCTGAGTAACCCGAGCACCACCTTCGCCGCCCGCTCGGGCGCATTCTGTCGCGAAGGCTCTGCCCGTTTGAACACCGGCGCGAGGCCGGCCTTTTCCGTGAGTACCCACGCCGGAAACCACGTGAGATCGTCAATGTCGCCAGCGCCGTCGAACGACGTATCGAAGGCGCGCCGCAACCTGTTGACGCACGCGTCGTCAAGCCGGCTCAAAAGCTGGTCAAACCGGGAGGGCGAAAGCCATGCAAGTTCGATCAGCAACGGCCACGCCGCGTCCAGGCCATCGAGCCGGTAGCGCGCCTCCGTCATCCAGCACAGCGGCGCTGGAATCCGTCGCCACGACGCGATGCGAGATATCGAATCAGAGGCCTCGGCCCACCTCGCAGCAAGCAGGAAGAGCGGCGCCGCGTGTGCATCCGCGTGGTCCGCTCGGAAAGGCAGCGCAGCGGCGCGTCCGGCCAGTTCTGCCCAGAGCGGTGCGAGCCAGGTCGCCCCGCCCTGCCCCGGGAACGCGCGCGCGACTGCGGGCTGGACTTCTTGAGATAGGGCCTGCCGAGCCTGCAGGGCGGCATCGTGACGATCAAACGGTACCGTCGATCGGCCCTCGAGGGCATTGACGATCGCCCCGAAATACATCACGGCGTCGTCGTCTGGATATTCGTTCGCAAGGGCCTGCAGCGCGCGCCGCCCGCCCGCCCGCGGCATCGTACTGCTGCAACGCGGACAGGACATCGTTGCGCAGCATCACGTCGCGGCTGTCGTTGAAAATGTCGAGCTGCATCCGTCGGGTTCAGAACAGTTTGCTGGTCAGGCTGACGAGATTAATCCATTTGATCGTGCTTCTCAATTTTCTGCGGTGCTCATCGACTGAGTCGATCATTGCGCGCCGACCGCCCGCGTCAGCGACCACGGTGCGTGCGCGTCATCAGTGATCGTGTTCCGTCGGGTCCACAAAAGACGGTTCCCACGCCTGTCCGCCGTAGAACACGCCAACGATTGACACCACCTCGGGGTCCACAAGGTAAGCAATCACTGCGCGCTGCCGGTAGTGGGTCACGCGCAGGCCAGGCAACAGATCATTGCGCGGCACGCCGCGCTCAGGGAACGTCTGCAGGCGCAGGCAGAAACTCACGATGGCGTCGACGTATCGGGCCGCCGTGATGGGCGAACCCGCTTCACAGATAAACCGTTCGATGTCCTCAAGCTGGTCCCGCGCTTCCGGGGCAAACTGCACCCGGTAGTTCATGCGGCGCCCGAGCGCTTCTTCGCCAGGTGAGCGCGCACCTGCTCGGGCGTGAGCGCGCGCGCGGGCTCCGCGCGCAACGCTTCGGCCGCAGGCACCACCTCATCACGCAACCAGGCCTCGATGGCCCTGTCGCGGGCCGCGAGGGTGCGTAACCCGTCGCGGATCACCTCGCTTTCAGAAGCGTATTCGCCGCTGGCGACCTTGGTGCGGATGAGCTCGGCCATCTCGTTGGGCAGGGTAATGCTGAACTGCTGTGTGGTACGCATGGCGCTCTCCAAGCTGACAGGATTTAATCCTACTCCGTCGACGGGGGTGCTGGCAAGGGCCAAGGCAAGTCCACGCTGGTGAAGACGGTGGCGCACGCACTGGCGCCGATTGCCGGCGAAATCAGCGAAGGCAAAGGCCTGAACATCGGCTACTTTGCACAGCAGGAGCTGGACGTGCTGCGTCCTCTCGACACACCGTTGGAACACATGATCCGCCTTGCCAGGGACACGCCAGCGCACCTGCGTGCCCCCGGCCAGAGTGGCATCGAACAATCGCTTCGCACCTTCCTCGGCACCTTCAACTTCAGTGGTGACATGGGCCATCAGGCGGTCGGCACGATGAGCGGCGGCGAAAAGGCGCGGCTCGTGTTGTGCATGATCGTGTGGCAGCGCCCCAACCTGTTGCTGCTCGACGAGCCTACCAACCACCTCGACCTGGCCACACGCGAAGCGCTAGGCATGGCACTCAACGAATTCGAAGGCACAGTGTTGCTGGTCAGTCACGACCGGTCCCTGCTGCGCGCGGTATGTGACGAGTTCTGGCTCGTCACCAAGGGTGGCGTCGAGCCCTTCGACGGCGATCTGGACGACTACCAGCAGTTCCTGCGCGACGAAGCCCGTCGCATGCGCGAGCAGGCTGCCGCGGAGCAGAAGGTCATCGCCTGAGTTACCTCCAGGCGGGCGGCGGCCATTGCATGGCGGGCGACGCGCGGACGTTCGCCAACGTCTTCAGCATTCGTGCGGACAAGCGCGCTCCAATGCAAGATATCGGCGGCACAAGCAGCCAGTCGATGCCGCGCCACGGATCGTGGACGATCCGCCGATCAACCCGTCCGGCGCTCTGCATATCAGGTGACCACCCGTCAGGGACACCTTGGGAGGGCACGTACACGCCTCGGCACGGCGAACATCGGCGACGCGTTCGCGCGAATCGTCGTATGGGTTCTACGAAACGATCCAACATGCACAGGTTCCGATCCACCGAACATCAGTGGACTCGGCGCAAGATTTAGAACGTGTGAACCTGAACGGCAGAAATAGCGACTACAAACATATCCGCTCCGGTCGTGACAAGGTGGGCGGCGCCCAACATCTCATCAGCGGGGCGGGTGAGATAGCGGACTATGGTCGGTCATACTGCCCGCCCGAAATAGCGACATTACATCGTTGCCCGAAGCGGAAAGCTCTACTTCTGAGCGCCGTTAAAAACGGGGGACTACCGAAGGCCCTCGATCTGCCTTTGTATCCGGCCATCAACGTCGGCGGCATCAACATTGATGCACGCCGGCACAGATGGTCGCTCAGGTATCGAACGGGGTGTTTTTTGAGCGGGGGATGAGCGGTATCATCGCGTCCAGCCATGACTCACAACCCTACTTCGCAGTAGCCGCCGCATTGGCCCGCGCCTTATGCAATTTTTTGTAGCTGTCGATCAGGCGGTGGTGCCTGTCGAGACCCTCCAGCTTCATACTCGTTGGCGTTAGCCCAAAGAAGCGCACGCTGCCGTCCACTGTCCCAAGTACCGCGTCCATGCGGGCGTTGCCAAACATTCGACGGAAGTTGACCACGTAGTCGTCCAGTTCAAGGTCGTCATCGAGCATCACCTCCAGGACCACATTCAAGGCCTGGTAAAACAATCCGCGCTCGACCGTGTTGTCGTTGTACTGCAGAAAAGCTCCGACCAGCTCCTGCCCTTCCTCAAATTGCTTCAAAGCGAGATGAATCAACAGTTTCAACTCGAGAACTGTTAGCTGCCCCCAGTCCGTATTCTCGTCAAATTCGATGCCGATCAAAGTGGCAATATCGGAGTGCTCGTCCAGCTCACTGTTCTCCAACCGCTCAAGCAGTGCTGCCAGGGAGGCATTGTCCAGTCGATGCAAGTTCAAAATATCCGCGCGGAACAATAGCGCCTTGTTTGTGTTATCCCAGATCAAATCCTCTACCGGGTAAACTTCCGAATAATCGGGCACCAAAATCCGACAGGCTACGGCACCCAGTTGGTCATACACCGCCGTGTACACCTCTTTGCCCATGTCTTCGAGAATGCCGAACAAGGTTGCTGCTTCCTCGGCATTGGAGTTTTCACCCTGGCCAGAAAAATCCCACTCAACAAACTCGTAATTCGCTTTGGCGCTGAAAAAGCGCCACGACACCACACCGCTGGAATCAATGAAGTGCTCAACAAAATTGTTTGGTTCAGTCACGGCGTTACTGACAAAGGTGGGCTGAGGTAAATCGTTCAGGCCTTCAAAACTACGCCCCTGCAGTAATTCCGTCAGACTCCGTTCCAGCGCCACCTCGAAGCTCGGGTGCGCGCCGAACGAGGCAAAGACACCGCCTGTGCGCGGGTTCATCAAGGTGACGCACATCACCGGGTAGGTCCCACCCAGCGACGCATCCTTTACCAGCACCGGAAAGCCCTGCTCTTCCAATCCATGAATTCCGGCCAGAATGCCAGGGTATTTCGCCAGCACTTCGTGCGGCACATCAGGCAAAGCGATTTCGCCTTCCAGAATTTCGCGCTTTACCGCCCGTTCGAAAATTTCGGACAGACATTGCACCTGTGCTTCGGCCAGCGTATTACCGGCACTCATGCCATTGCTGACGAACAGGTTCTCGATCAGGTTGGACGGAAAATACACCACTTCGCCGTCCGACTGCCGCACAAACGGCAGCGAACAGATGCCGCGCTCCACATTGCCGGAGTTGGTGTCGTATAGACGCGAGCCATACAACTCGCCATCGGGATTATAAATTTCGAGGCAGTACTCATCCAGAATTTCAGCCGGCAGCAAATCCTTAGGGCCAGGCTTGAACCAGCGCTCATTCGGGTAATGCACAAACTCCGCATTGGCGATGTCTTCGCCCCAAAATGCACCGCCATAGAAATGGTTGCAATTCAGTCGCTCGATAAACTCTCCCAACGCTGACGCCAACGCGCTTTCTTTGGTCGCTCCCTTGCCATTGGTAAAACACATCGGCGAGTGCGCATCGCGAATATGAAGCGACCACACATTTGGAACGATATTGCGCCACGAAGCGATCTCTATCTTCATGCCCAAGCCCGCCAGAACGCCCGACATATTGGCGATGGTTTGCTCCAACGGCAAATCCTTGCCCGCAATATAGGTGCTGGCATCAGAAGCCGACTTCAACGTCAGCAACGACTGAGCATCGGCATCCAGGTTTTCTACCTCTTCAATCACAAACTCGGGCCCGGCTTGCACCACTTTTTTCACCGTACAACGGTCGATGAAGCGCAAAATACCTCGGCGGTCCACTTCCGAGATATCCGACGGCAACTCAACCTGAATCTTGAAAATCTGTTGGTACCGGTTTTCCGGATCAACGATATTATTCTGCGACAGGCGGATATTTTCGGTAGGAATATTGCGATTTACGCAGTACAACTTCACAAAGTAAGCTGCACACAAAGCCGATGAGGCCAGAAAATAATCGAACGGACCAGGCGCCGAGCCATCGCCCTTATAACGGATAGGCTGGTCGGCCACTACCGTGAAGTCATCGAACTTGGCTTCAAGACGCAGCTTATCGAGAAAATTGACTTTAATTTCCATGGGGAAATTCCAAAAATTGTGCTCAAAATGATGTAGCCGCTATTATCCGTCACCAAGTGCAGTTGCTGTTGCAGATCGCGAATGTTGCTAGCGGTGTCCATTGAAGCGCTGACGCTGTCCGTTTTTTCCGCTAGCGTCGCTTTGCCCCCGGAGCACGAACTCACTGCCCGGAACGACTGACAAAGCGCAGCACGATAACACTCTCACCGCCATCAATGCGAACAGTGGTGGAGGCCGCCTAAGAAACATCCAAAGTGCCAAACTGCCTGGCGTTTTTGGTCTGCGCGCTGAGATGTCCGCGGTCCGAGATCAAAAAAATGACCTCCGGTATTTGCGCTTGCTGCCTCAGGCCGATGCGCTAATCGCGCGCCTCGACAGCCGCACTAGCCAAATTCGAGGACACGCCGAACGCTACCAAAATCAATGGACATCCTGTCGCTCATTCCTAACTGCAACGCTAGTGGTGACAGAATTGTCAATCTGGCCTCCTGGCCTTACCTCGCACGGGACACCCGTTCTCGCCACAAACGGTGAACTATTAGCAGAAACGGTTAACAGCAACACCTTGCGGCGATGCAATGCAACGCTCGGACTCGCTAGCAGTCACAGCAGGACCCGCGGATCGGGACCGAGCCAGATCGTTGGTCCCGGTTCGAACGGCTGCTTTGGAGAAATCCGGTCGACTGCTGTGGGTCGCGCTCTGCCGGATAGCAGTTCGGCAAGAGTCGGCCATGTGCGGTCGGTCGACGTCGCCGTCGAAATTGCTGAAAATTGCTGACTTGAACCGACAGAGGAGAGATTACCCATGAGCTTAAAGTCACAGCGCGTACGAGAGATGGTTCGTGCTGCGGCGTATCGCGAGGCATATTTGATCGGCCGCAAGGCGTTGGAAGAGTCTGCGTGTGACGACGAAGTGATTGCTGCGCTACGCGATTTGACCACGCAGCTAAGGTCAAATTGCATGGACCTTGCGGCACGGAAGATGGACGTCGGTCCCGAGTATGACGCTCTTGAAAAGCTGCTGAGAGAAGCGAACAGATTGATTGGCGAAGACTTGTACGGGCGCAAAATTGCCTCACCACCAAGTCAGGAACGGTAGCGTGTGCCGAGGCCCTCAATCATGCCCACCTCCCCGAAGGGAGGGCGGTGTTCCATTCCATCTGGGTCGTGCGCCGCCGATCAAGCATAGGCGCCAGGCTGCCAACAGCGGTCATTGTGCCAAGCTTTTAAGATGGAGCCTGACTTTGCGGCTTTGTGCCGCTGCGTGACGGGTCTGATAGCGAAGCCTGAAATCGTTGACCCTAGCGCAAACGGCGCACGCTGCACGCGGCTATCGCGCTGAACCTGAGCCTGTCATGGCAACACCGCGGTGTCACGCAGACGATTAGTCAACCTGGCACCAACGACCAGAATCTGGGCACACAATGGCCCGTGCGCCGTTCAGCCAGACTTCCTCTGCGTCCAGTTGCAACGAGGTTGAAGGCGCGATGTCGAAGGCAACCTTGAGGGCGTGCCCAACATGGGCATCTTCGATGGGAAGCTCCCAGGTCAGAAATATTTGGATGCAATCCTGGTCCGGCGCGAAGTCGGCCACGTTAAAACCGCTGCTGCTGCGTTGAATGACGCCATGAGGCTGACCAGTATCGAATATCACAGCCGTTCCCCGGGTTAGGGGAATGCGATGGCCCGTAGAGGGAAAATGCAAGTCCAGACCCCTGTCCTCGCTCAGGAAGAGATTGCAAAAGGCCGCACCGCCATATTGCGCACCGTCATGGTGGTACTTCGCGCCGCGGCAGGCCATGAGGGCTACGTCACTGGAGGCGAGCACCTTAGGCAGTCCAAGCGCGCACGTCCAATCGGACACTGCCTGCACACAGCGCGTGTAGTCCGGCCAGCGCGCCTGCGCTCGCGCCAAAGGCATTGCCTCGACGTCCCCGGGCTCCAGGACCAGGCGCGACGATGTCTCTCTTTCCCAATCTGCGAGCAGGCGCGCAGGGGGCACGGGCACGTCAACCGAGCCTGATAGCACGATGTCACTCACGCGTCGACTGCGGATGATGTCGCCACTCCAGAAAAAGGAAGTCAGCATGTCTCGCACTCGATGCTGTTAAGGTGGGGGTGAATCTGGACCATTGTAACGATTCCAAGCGACCACTTCGGCCACAACCGGCCGTTCGCGGCCGGTTCGTGAGTGTCCGTTCACCACCGACCACCTGCCGTTCGCAGCGGCGGGGGACCTACAGTTTGTCGGCCTGCGCTCGCGGATTGGAGGCCGAGCCGACCGGCACCGTGACGGGGCCGCCGCTTCCGGAAACGCTGAGGGGGCACTTCCAACGGATTCCGGTCGACCACGTGTTCAGAAAACAGCCTCCTCAACGTTATGGTTCTGAGTAGAGCGGAGACGCCTGCCGTCTACGCGCGGGCTGACCCTGTATGCAGTCCGCGCCCGGATCGAACTCGCCCCGACACCCTGGTCACCGATGCGGATGTAACGGGCGCTCATGCTCGTGGTCCTCCGCTCTCGAATCAAGCCTCACACGGTGTCGTCAACGTGGCCCATCGTTCGACAATTTTCCGGTTCGCAAACCGCGACAGGACAAAGCCGTGAAACTCAATCTTTTTCCCGGAGATAACGTCGGTGGCGCGCCACGTGTTTCTGACCATCACCTTGTCACCTTCGGAAATCATGTCTTCGATCGTGACGTGCAAGTCCGGCCACTTTTGATAAGCCGCCTTCATCATGGCCATCGCGGCTTCGGGGCCGACCTGATGACCCGACGGTTCGTCGCGGCCGAGGAAATCCGCGCTGAAGTTCGCCGATGCGACTTCCGGTTTCTTCCGGTTGACGAAGTCTTCGAAGTGATCGGCCACGAATCGCTTCATCTCTTCCAGCGTCAGACCGGGATCACCCTTCAGCGGTACTTGAAGCGGTTCCATCGCTTCTCCTTAGTTCGTCAGCATCTTGAACGCATGCTGCCAGTCGTTCCTGAGGAATCCCGGCAGGCACCACAGCATGCACAGCGGCTCGATCGCGCGTGCCGATACGATGCTTCCGCAGTCGTAGGGCTCCCATCCGAACTGCCGGGCGATTGCGCCAACCCGGGCCTTCGCATCGTCGCTGTTGCGGCACAAAAACATCGTCGGCGTGCCTTGAGAAAAATGGGGATTCACCATGAGCGCGTTGCCGACGCTGTTGAAAGCCTTGACCACGTGGGCGAGGTGAACCTTCGCCTGAATCCTCTCGCCGAGCGACTCGTTCGGTCCCGTCGTATATTTCAGGACCCCGTTGACCGGCGACTCGTCGGCGAGCGGGTTGGTTGCATCGATGACGGTCTTGCCGGCGAGATTCTCCGGCCCCGCAAGCTCGATCACGCTCTCAGCGATGCGGCCGAGCACGGCTAGCACGACGATCTCGCCAAACCGAGCGGCTTCGTCGAACGTCCCGGCCCTGGCTCCGGTTGTATTGCGGACCCAGTCCTGTATCTCCTTCTTGTGCGGATCTCGGGTGCCCAGCATCGTGTCCTGGCCATGCTTGACGAAGCCGGCGCCCAGTGCTCGGCCGACATCACCTGATCCCAATACGCATCTGAGGGTTGAATCGTCACCCCTGCCTACACCGCTTAACAGGCAGGACGCGGATTGTTGCCAATCATATGTACGGCCCGGCAACGCGAATGCTGACTGGATATGTAGGGCCATTAGCAGGGAGCCATGGAGAGCGCGCAGCTAGGCCGTGGTATTCGCGACGACTTGCGGCAAGCAAGGATAAAGACTGCGACAGGCAGCCTCGCCCGTGCGCTTGAGTCCAGCATGTGAACTGGGGAAGGCTTGCACAGCTGTTAAGGGAGTGTGCCCCCGATGATGTGCAAGCTGGCGGAGCCTCCGTAGTAGTCCGAGGTCGGGAAAGCCGGCTACATGGCGAAGGGAGGCAGTTGAAGTGGTTTGCCTGGTTGATTAGCTGACTGTAGTGAGGTGAAGACCTTCGATAATCAGTGAAATACAAAGCAAACGGGCGGCACGGTGGAGCGGTGTCGCCTTCGATTGGAACGACACTTCAGCGGAGAGCCGGATGCGCTGAGAGGCGCACGTCCGGTTCGGGGAGGAGAGGCAGGGAAATAGTTCGACTACGCCCTGTCTCTTACTCCACTCAAGGTGAGCGGCCAGTGGAAGTATCTGTACCGCGCGGTGGACAAGGCCGGAAATACCGTCGATTTCCTACTTCGAGCCCATCGCGACAAGGCTGCCGCCCGTCGCTATTTCGAGAAGGCGATCGAGCGGAACGGCGAGCCGCAGACCATCACCGTGGATAAGAGCGGTGCCAATCTGGCCGCCCTGCAAGCCATCAACGGCGAACGGCAGACGCCCATCAAGATCCGGCAGATCAAGTATCTGAACAACATTGTCGAACAGGACCATCGCGCGATCAAACGTATCATCAAGCCGATGATGGGCTTCAAGAATTTTCGCTGCGCCCGCGTCATCCTGTCAGGTGTCGAAGTAATGCATATGATCAGGAAAGGGCAGATGAAAGACGCTGGTATCCAGCGGACTGTTGCCGATCAATTCTATTCGCTGATTATATAAGCAATCCTGATCATCTAGGAGGTGCCTCGTCCTGCCATTCTTATCGCGACACAACCGACCGAAATACGCAGTGTCCATCGCATATGTCCCTGCGGGAAAGTTTTCCTCCTGCTTCCGCGCGGTCGCTTCATCGCTTTGGCCACGTCGGATGCCAGTTCCGCCTGCTCGCCGGCGCACACTGCTGACGGACTTCCGTCCTGACACAGCTTGCGCCGCGAACATCCGATTCGCATTCACCTGATGACGACGGGCAACTCCAGAGACGGCCGCTCCGGGCTCGAAGGTCACACGCGCGGTCGCAAGTTTCTCCTCGACAGAGCGGGGCCGGCGCTGTTCGGTCTCCGGCGGAACTTCCATGGATTCCATACAAGAGAGCTGGCCACGTCCTTCGCACCACCTCAAAAGCTGTCTCCCTGCCCAGTCGCGTTAGGTCATTTCTCCCTGCCCAGTCCGAGGAGCGCCTAGTCTCGCCCCATCCAGGGGTTCCCCTGGCTGACGGCCCGTCTGCGATGGTATTAAATAAATCAACTTGATTTAGTTAGTCGTCACTGCAGTATCCATCGGAGGAGCAGCGTGAGAAGTCCTCATATCGGTCAAGGCAGCAATTCGGCGAATGTGCGGCGTTACAACGAGCGCCTCCTCTTGCAGGCGCTACGTCGCACAGAGCCCGCCTCAAAAGCCGACCTGGCCCGCCAGGCGAACCTGACGAACACCGCGGTGGGCAGCATCATCGCGTCACTCGGCGAGGCAGGACTGATCGAATTCACCGGCCGCCGCCTGGAAGGCCAGCGGGGCCAGCCCGCTTCGCTGATCCGCCTGCACCCGCGCGGCGCCTTCGGCATCGGCGTGCGGCTCGACCGCACCAGCATGGAGACGGTGCTGGTGAGTTTTGCCGGAGAGATGCTGGCTAGGCGCGCACACGACATGGTGTTGCCTCATCCTGCAAAAGTGCTCGAAATCGTGCACGACGATATTCAGAAAATCCTTCAGATGCTCACGCCACACGAGCGCGAACGGCTGGCCGGCGTCGGCGTTGCCCAGCCGTACAACCTGGGCAGCTGGCTGCGCGAGCTTGGCCTGCCGGCTGACACGTTCCGTGCCTGGGACGGAGTGGACTTCGCGGGCGAGCTGGGGCGGGCCGTGTCGCTGCCCGTGTTCAGCGAGAACGACGGCAACGCTGCGGCCATCGCGGAGTTGTTCTACGGCTACGGGCGGCAATCGGACGATTTCCTCTACCTGTTTGTCGGGCCGGCGATCGGCGGCGGCATCGCCGTCGACGGCGACTGTCTGCGCGGCGTGAGCGGCAATGCGGGCGACATCGGCGTCATGCCGGTTCCACCTAGCCGCCTGCCGTCAGCGCTCCAGCCCAGCGGGCAATGGGACATCCTGCTTTCACGCGCGTCCCTCAACGCGCTCGCACGGCATCTGCGCTACAGCGGCGAATCGATTGAAAAGCGGGCGGACCTCGAAGCCTGCCTGGCGCGCGATCTGCCAGCCGTCAATGAATGGATCGACGATTGCATCGATGCGCTTGCCCCCGCCCTGCGCTCGATGCTGTGCGTGCTCGACGTTGCGGTGGTCATTCTTGACGCTGACGTCGACTGCGGCCTGCTCAGTACGCTGATGACGCGTCTGCGCACCGCCATGGTCGCGGCTGCGCCGGAGGCGCGTGGCACCCCGGAGCTGGTCCAAGGTACCTTTGGGCCGGACGCTGGCGCGCTCGGCGCGGCGACGCTGCCCATGTTCTTCAACTTTTCGCCGCGCACAGGAATTCTCAAAGGCGCGGGTACTACACCCCAGGAGGTGACCCATGTCCAGTTCTGAATGCCGGCCCGCGCTGCTGGAGATGCGCGGCATTAGCAAAACCTTCCCCGGTGTGCGCGCACTCGACAACGTGCATCTCACCGTGTACCCAGGCGAAGTGCATTCGCTAATGGGCGAAAACGGCGCGGGTAAGTCCACCCTGATGAAAATCCTCTCGGGCGCTTATCAGGCCGACTCAGGCGGACAGATTCTTATCGACGGCAAGGCCGAGGTCATTAACGGCCCACTCGCGGCGAGAGCACTGGGTGTGGCGGTCATTTACCAGGAATTAAGCCTCGCGCCCAATCTGTCGGTCGCCGAAAACATTCATGCGGGGCGCGAATTGCGCAAGGGCGGCCGTTGGGGCGTCGTCGATCGCCCGGGAATGGAGCGCGCCTGCGAAGCCGTGCTCAAGCGCCTCGGCGCAGCCTTCAAACCGCACACCCTGGTGGGCGATTTGTCGATCGCCGAGCGGCAACTCGTCGAGATCGCACGGGCCGTGCACACCCGCGCCCGTATCCTCGTGATGGATGAGCCGACCACGCCGTTGTCATCACGCGAAACGGACCGCCTCTTCGATCTGATCCGCCAGTTGCGCGCCGAAGGCCTCGCGATCATCTACATCAGCCATCGGATGGCTGAGATCTATGAACTTTCCGATCGCGTTTCCGTGCTGCGCGACGGCACGTATGTCGGCACGCTGGTGCGCGAGCAGCTCTCTGCCGAGAGCCTCGTAAAAATGATGGTGGGTCGCGACATCTCCGGCTTCTACAAGAAACAGCACGCGCCCTACGATCCGGGCAAGGTCGTGCTGTCGGTGCGCAACGTCGCCGACACGGGACGCGTACGTGGCTGCAGCCTCGATCTCCACGCGGGCGAGGTGCTCGGCATCGCGGGCCTCGTCGGCGCGGGCCGCACCGAACTGGCCCGGCTCATCTTCGGCGCGGAACCGCGGGCGCGCGGAGAAGTGTCGGTGGACGGCAAGGTACTCGCGCTGCGCACGCCGCGCGATGCCATCGACGCGGGCCTCGTCTACCTCACCGAGGACCGCAAGGGCCAAGGTCTCTTCCTCGACATGAGCGTGCGCGACAACATCAACGTCGCCGTCTGCAACCGGGACGCCCGGCTCGGGGTACTCGATCTGGCACGCGGAGCTTCCCGCGCGAGCGATGCAATCGCCGCCCTATCCATCCGCGTGCCGAACTCCAAGGTCAACGCGGGTGCGCTGTCCGGCGGCAACCAGCAGAAAGTCCTGCTGTCGCGCCTGCTCGAGACCAAACCGCGCGTCCTCATTCTCGACGAGCCGACGCGTGGCGTAGACATCGGCGCGAAGTCCGAGATCTACCGGATCATCAACGAACTCGCGCGCACGGGTGTGGGCATCATCGTCATATCGAGCGAGTTGCCGGAAATCATCGGTGTGGCCGACCGCGTGCTGGTGATGCGCGAAGGCGAATTTGCGGGTGAACTCGGGGGCCATACCGGCACGCCGATTGTTCAGGAAACCATCATCGCGCTGGCCACGGGCTCTCGTCCCGCGCTGGGCGAAGCGGCCTGATTTCTATAAGAGACAGGATCTCGAGTATCCAGGAGGACGACATGAGCAACACCACCAAACACCACGACGCCGACCCAGTGCCGGCCCCTAAGGCACCCACGCAGGCGCAACGGCAATCGCTTATCGAACACCGCGAACGCATGCAGTCCCTGATGCGAACGGCAGGCATGCTGCCCGTGCTCGTGCTGCTGTGCATCGGCTTCGGTCTAGGCACCGACAGCTTTTTCAGTCTGCAGAACCTGTCGATTGTCACGCAGCAGGCGTCAATCAACATCGTGCTGGCCGCCGGGATGACCTTCGTCATTCTGACGGGCGGGATCGATCTGTCAGTCGGCTCGGTGCTGTCGGCCGCCGCAGTGACGGCCTTGCTGGCATCGAACATTCCGGGTTGGGGCTGGCTCGGCATCCCAACCGCGCTTGCCGTCGGGATCGGCTTCGGCCTGATCAACGGTGCGCTGATAGCGTTACTCAGACTGCCGCCCTTTATCGTCACGCTCGGCGCGCTGACTGCGGTGCGCGGCGTTGCCCGGCTGCTAGGCCACGACACGACCGTCTTCAATCCCCAACTGTCGTTCGCCTTCATCGGCAACGGCGCGATCCTCGGCGTCCCGTGGCTCGTGGTGATCGCCGGCGCAGTGGTCGTGGTCTCCTGGTTCATCCTGCGCCGCACCGTCCTTGGACTGCGCATCTATTCGGTCGGTGGCAACCGCGAAGCCGCGCGCCTCTCCGGTATCAAGGTGTGGGGCATCGAGATGTTCGTCTATGCCATGTCAGGTCTGCTTGCCGGCCTCGGCGCAGTGATGTCGGCGGCCCGCCTGTATGCGGCGAACGGTCTGCAGATGGGTCAGTCGTACGAACTGGACGCGATTGCCGCAGTGATTCTCGGCGGCACCAGCTTCGTCGGCGGTGTGGGCTCGATCGTCGGCACGCTGGTTGGCGCGCTGATCATCGCTGTCCTGACCAATGGGCTGGTTTTGCTCGGCGTATCCGACGTCTGGCAATACATCATCAAGGGCCTCGTCATCATCGGCGCTGTAGCGCTCGACCGCTTCCGTCAACGCGGATCAGCTCGCACCTGAACTACGCCTTCATACGCCGTTCCTACTTGCCTCACAAACCCATGGGCGCAAACCGGTCCCCTTGCGCCCCACTCACCCAACGGACCACCTTGGAGACAACGAAAATGTTCAAGCAGAAAATTGCTATCGCCAGCACTGCCCTTGCGATGGGTCTCAGCCTCACGCTGCCCGCGGCGAACGCCGCCGACAAGCCGCTCAAGGCGATTGGCATCACCGTCGGCTCGCTTGGCAACCCCTACTTCGTCACGATCGTCAAAGGCGCTGAGGCCAAGGCCAAGCAGATCAATCCCGGCGTGAATGTCACCGCAGTGTCGGCTGATTACGACATGAACAAGCAGTTCACGCAAATCGACAACTTCATCGCCGCTCACGTCGACATGATCCTGCTCAACGCAGCCGACCCGAAGGCTATCGAGCCTGCTGTGAAGAAGGCTCAAGCCGCCGGCATCGTGGTCGTAGCCGTGGATGTGGCCGCCGCCGGCGCCGACGCCACGGTGCAGACCAACAACGTGCAGGCCGGCGAAATCTCGTGCGACTACATCGCCAAAAAACTCAATGGCAAGGGCAATGTCATCATCGAAAACGGGCCGCCGGTGTCGGCGGTGGTCGACCGCGTGAAGGGCTGCAAGTCGGTTTTCGCGAAGCATCCCGAACTGAAGGTGCTGTCTGATGATCAGGATGCCAAAGGGTCCCGCGAAGGCGGTATGAATGCGATGCAGGGCTATCTGACGCGCTTCCCGAAAGTCGATGCCGTCTTCGCAATCAACGACCCGCAGGCGGTGGGCAGCGATCTGGCGGCCAAGCAGTTGAACCGCAAGAACCTCTTCATTACGTCCGTCGACGGCGCACCGGACATCGAAACCGCGCTGAAAACCGACACGCTGGTTCAGGCCTCCGCGAGCCAGGATCCGTGGTCTATGGCGCAAACGGCCGTCACGGTCGGATACGGGCTCATGAACGGCAAGAAGCCGGCCAACACGATGATCCTGCTGCCCTCCACGCTCGTGACGCGTGACAACGTCAACAGCTACAAGGGCTGGTCGTCGCACTAAGCTCAACCCGTCAATTACACGCCGGATCATCATGTCACATCTCACTCAGTCGCCCGCATGGCGGGCTCTCGCAGACCATCGCGACCACATGGCGCACACCTCGATCTCCGGGCTCTTCGCGCAGGACGACAGACGTTTCGAGCGGTTCTCGATGGAGGCGGCCGGCATCTTCGTCGACTACTCGAAGAACCTGATCACGACTGAAACGCTGGGCCTGCTCGGCGCGCTCTCGCGCCAGGCCGGTGTGGAAGATCGGCGACGCGCCATGTTTGCGGGTGAGCGCATCAACACCACAGAGAACCGGCCGGTGCTGCACGTCGCACTGCGCGAGCGAAGCGGGAAGCCGATTATCGTGGACGGGAAGGACGTGATTCCGGACGTGTTCGCAGTCCTCGCTAAAATGCGGCGCTTTACCGACGCCGTCCGTGAAGGCAAGTGGCGCGGCTACACGGGGCACGCGATCACCGATGTAGTCAATATCGGCATCGGCGGCTCGGATCTCGGTCCGCGCATGGTCTGCGAAGCTTTGAAGCCTTATGGCGACAAGGGGCCGACGACGCACTTCGTCTCCAATGTCGATGGCGCCGACATTGCCGAAGTGCTGCAGAGCGTCGATCTGGAGACGACGCTCTTCGTGATTTCATCGAAGACTTTCACGACCCGGGAGACTCTGCTCAACGCACGCACCGCGCGCAACTGGCTACTGAGCAGCGGCGCGCCCGAATCAGCCGTCGCAAAACACTTCGTCGCGGTTTCGACCAACGCTGACGCGGTTGCAGCATTCGGCATCGATCTCAGCAACATGTTCGAATTCTGGGACTGGGTCGGCGGCCGGTATTCGTTGTGGTCCGCGATCGGGCTGCCTATTGCGCTGCAGATCGGCATGGACGGATTCGAGGCGCTGCTGGGCGGCGCACATGCAATGGACCGGCACTTTGCCGAGGCGCCGCTCGAACAGAACCTCCCCGTCCTGCTCGGCATGATTGGCATCTGGTACACGAATTTTTTTGGCGCGAACAGCCAGCTGATTGCCCCATACGACCGCTATTTGCACCGCCTTCCAGCCTACCTGCAGCAACTCGACATGGAGAGCAATGGGAAGTCCGTCACCTTGTCGGGCAAGCGTGTCGATTATGGGACAGGACCGGTCATCTGGGGAGAGCCCGGGACCAACGGTCAGCACGCCTTTTTTCAATTGTTGCATCAGGGAACCGCCCTGATCCCGGCAGACTTCATCGCTTGCATGCAGCCGCAGCGTGCGCTGGATGTTCACCATGACGTCCTGCTGGCCAATTGCTTTGCGCAAACCGAAGCGCTGATGAACGGGTTGCAGGTGGCGGGGGCACCGCACCGCAGCTTCGACGGCAATCGCCCAACCAACACGATCTGCATGGACAGCCTTGAGCCCGCGGCACTTGGCGCCCTCCTCGCGCTGTACGAGCACAAGGTATTCGTGCAGGGGATCATCTGGAACATCAATTCTTTTGACCAATGGGGAGTCGAACTCGGCAAGAAACTGGCCGTGGTGATTGAGAGCGAAATCAGCGAGTCAAGCGCGGCAAGTACTCACGACAGCTCCACCAACGGTCTGATCGAGCGCTTCAGGCAACGGCGGATGAAGAAGGCTGATCCGGCAATCGGAGATCGGAGCGACCATGAATCTTCCTGAACTGGTCGTATTCGGCGAGGCGCTGACCGACTTTATCCGTGAAGACGATCAGCACTGGCGTAGCGCGTCGGGCGGCTCGTGCTGGAACGTCGCCCGCGTGGGCGCACGGCTGGGCGTGCCTACCGGCTTCGCGGGCACCGTCAGCCATGACACGTTTGGCGACAAACTGATGGTACAGAGTGCGCAGGCCGGACTCGACATGCGTTTCACCAGACAGGTGGAGCGGCCGCCGCTCCTCGCCATGGTCGTATCGAAACATCCGCCGCAATATTTTTTTATCGGCGACAACAGCGCCGACCTGGCTTTTGACGCCAACGCATTGCCGTCCGGGTGGCTGGAGGCTGCGAAGATCGTGCACTTCGGTTCGCTTAGCCTGGTACGTGATCCACTCGCGGAGCATCTGCTGGATATCGCGCAAGCCGCGCACGCCGCCGGCAAGCGGATCTCGTTCGATCCGAACTACCGGGATCTGATGGCGAGCCCCGGCTACCGCCCTACGCTGCGCCGCATGGCGGAACTGGCCAGCTATATCAAGGTATCGGACGAGGATCTGCGAGGCCTGTTCCCGGAACTGGATGAAGCCCAGGCACTTGCCAAACTTCGCTCGTGGGCGCCCACTGCCGACATTCTTGTGACACGCGGCGCAGCAGGCATGGCGTTGCTCACCTCGGACGAGGAGCTTTTCCAGCCGGCGTTCGCCGCACAGGTCGTCGACACCGTCGGCTGTGGCGACGCCTGCGTAGGCGGATGGATCGCGAGCCTGATTAGCCGGCCGGATGCGCCGCAGGCATCCCATCTGCGGTTCTCGGCGGCTTGTGCAGCCGTGGCGTGTGCACAGCAGGGCGCCTACGCACCCACCACGGACGAAGTGGCGACCCTGACCGGCTCGTCAGGCCCGTTTATCAATTCCCACAATTGAATACCATGAGAACTCCACGGAACAGCCCACCCGAGCACGACGGATTCGCATTCGTCCTGTTCGGCGGCACGGGTGATCTGGCGATGCGTAAGATCCTGCCCGCACTCTACGCCGCGCACCGCGACGACATGCTCGCACCGGACGGCAGGATCGTCTCCGTTGCACAGACAGCCCTCGATCATGGCGGCTATCTGAAATGGGTCGAGGAGCATGTCAAACCCCACCTGCCCGGAACGGCGATCGATCCCGCTGTGTGGGAAGGCTTTCTCGAACGCATTACGTATGTCGCGCTCGATGCGAGTCAGCCCGATTCGTTCTCCCTGTTACGCGAAGCGCTTGCGACAGGGCGCAGCCGGCGGATTTTCTATCTGGCGACCGGGCCTGCACTGTTCGTGCCGATCTGCCGCGCTCTCGCGTCGGCCGGACTGACCGTAGGCTCGCGCGTAGTGCTGGAGAAGCCGCTCGGCTACGATCTCGAATCGTCCAATGCGATCAACGATGCGGTGGGCCAGATCTTCGCAGAAGACCAGATCTACCGGATCGACCACTACCTGGGAAAGGAAGCGGTCCAGAACCTGCTCGCGCTGCGATTCGGCAACTCGCTGTTCGAACCATTGTGGCGTCGCGACTGGGTCGAGAGCATCCAGATTACGGTCGCCGAAGAACTGGGCGTCGAAGGCCGCGGCAACTTCTACGACCAGACTGGCGCGCTGCGCGATATGGTGCAGAACCACCTGCTGCAGTTGCTCGCCATCATCGCCATGGAACCGCCTCACTCCATGGATGCAGACGCGGTGCGAGACGAGAAACTGCGCGTGTTGCGCGCGCTCAAACCGGTCACGAGCGAGCAGATCCGGCAGAGTGTCGTGCGTGGCCAGTATCACGCCGGTGCCATCAAGGGGGTATCGGTGCCGGCTTACCAGGCCGAAGCGGGTGTCGGTGAGCACAGCACGACAGAAACGTTCGTCGCCCTGAAGGTCGAGGTCGAAAACTGGCGCTGGTCCGGCGTGCCGTTCTTCCTGCGCACCGGCAAGCGGCTCGCGGGCCGCCTGGCAGAGATCGTCATCAACTTCCGGCCCGTACCTCACTCGGCTTTGGGCCCGATGGCATTACGCCCGGGCTCGAACCGGCTGACGATCCGGCTGCAGCCGAACGAATCGATCCGGCTCAGCGCGCTCGCCAAGCAGCCAGGGACTGGCATGACGCTGCAAGGCGTGCATCTCGACCTCGCATTTGACCAGTTCTTCCAGCAGGAGCGGATGGAGGCGTACGAGCGCCTGCTGCTCGATGTGATCGCGGGACGGCTCGCACTCTTCGTAAGGCGTGACGAGCAGGAGGCCGCATGGCGATGGGTTGCGCCGATCCTCGCTGACTGGGCAAGCCAGGACAACCCCCCGAAACCTTACGCAGCCGGCACCTGGGGCCCGGCCGCGGCAAGCGCGCTGCTTGCGCGGCACAGCACCTGTTGGCAGGAGGAAGAAAACTGAGCGCCAAGCAAACCCGCGGTCAGCCCGCCCTTGAGTTTAAGGTGCGCAGGCACGACGGTGTCGCACTCGTGACGCCCCGATGCGCCTACTGCATCGATCAACGCACTCAAAATCTTCAGTGACGACTCTTATGTCCAGCTGATCTGTTAAGCGAACCACAATCATGGATACAGTCTGGCACCTTGAATGGCCCCATGGCCATCTTGATGTTCATGCAAAAGGCGGGATGCTCAGCGACGTGACGCTTGTGCGAGGCAAGCGGCAACTGCAGCCGTTTTACGAGGCGCCATGGATCGGCGACGCCTCAGCCCATCCGCAAGGATTGCTCGGGCATATGAGAAGCGAATTTCCGTGTGTGCCTTTCGGCACTCCCTGGGCTGCCGAGACCGTCGTGGAAAGCTGGCAGCAGAGCCTTGCGACGCCGGTCCGCGAACACGATTACCCGCTCGATGCGAGCGACGATCTGCTTCACGGTTACGCGTGTACGGGCGACTGGACTCTCCTGCGACAGACGGAACTGGAAATCCAGGTCGCGCTCGAGTATCCGCCTGCTTCGTCGATCGCCCGCGTAGTACGGGTGATCCGCGCCGACCCCGATGGGCCCGCGATCGATTTCGTGTTGAAGGTTCAGGCGCGCAAAAGAACGCGCCGTCCGATCGGTCTGCATCCCAATCTGGCGCTGCCGTCGGTCGCTGGTGCATTTCAGATCCAACCGGGCACGTTCCAGTTTGGTGTCGTTCACCCAGGCGGCCCCGAACCCGGCGTGTCGCGCGCGGATCCTGGCGCGATTTTCAATGAGCTTGACAAGGTGCCACTGCGCACGGGCGGCACGGGTGCGTTTGATCGTTTTCCATTCGCCCACGATACCGAAGAAATCGTCCAGCTTTGTGGTACTGACGGATCTGTCGTTCTGACCGATGACGAATCGCAGGTCGCGTATCGGCTCAGTTGGGACGCCGCTGTACTTCCATCCCTGCTGTTGTGGATCAGCAATCGCGGCCGCAGCCATAGTCCCTGGAATAGCAGGAACCTGTGTCTTGGCGTCGAGCCAGTTGCCAGTGCTTTTGAACTCGGCTGCCGCGCCGCGTTGTCCGTGAACCCCATCAATGAGCGTGGCGTGCCGACCGCCGTCGTGATCGAACCAGGCGAGCCTGTCGAAATCGCCTACCGGTTTGAGGTCTTGACTCAATAATCAGGGCGACGCGATTTTGGGAAATGTTGTGCCATTGGAGAAGCTAGCTGACGATTTTTGGCAGAACGCCGCCCGGAATTTGCCCTGAAAGTGCCATTTCAATATTCCCTGGACACCCGCTCTCCTTCTTTACGATCCGGATCACATGCGTGTGAGACAGGATGCGATGCCAGGCGCACGGAGAAAAATCCATGTCAACGATCGATTTTGAAAGTCTGCAGAAATTGTTTCCGTCCACCGACGAGGTGCCGGTAGAAGCCCGTTTGTCCTCACCGATCCATCAGCGTGTGTCGCTCGTGGACGGCGAGCTCAGACCGTGGGTCGGCACGTGCAAAACCGTGCTGTCGCCGGTTTGCGTGAGGCAACCCGACGGCGAGGTACAGCAACTCGCAATCGGTAGCTACCCTGTGATGGGCGAGTTGGAGAGCGACGCGGCACTCGACGCCGCCGTGCGTGCCTACGACGCGGGCCGCGGCGAGTGGCCGACAATGACCGTGGCCCAGCGTATTGGCTGCATGCAGGACTTCATCAAGCGCATGGTTGCGCAGCGCGCTCAGATCGTGAATCTGATCATGTGGGAGATCGGAAAGAGTCTCACTGACTCTCAGAAGGAGTTCGACCGCACAGTCACCTACATGCTCGCCACAATCGATGCACTCAAGGACCTGGACAACAGCAACTCGCGCTTTGTGATCGCGGAGGGCACCATTGGTCTGATCCGGCGCACACCGCTAGGTGTCGTGCTGTGCATGGGCCCGTACAACTATCCTCTGAACGAGACTTTCGCGACGCTGATTCCTGCACTGCTGATGGGCAACACGGTGGTATTCAAGCCGCCGCAATACGGCACGTTGCTGTTCTATCCGTTGCTCGAGGCGTTCCGCGACGCGTTTCCTAAAGGCGTGATCAACACGATTTACGCACCTGGTGCGGTTGTCGTGCCGCACATGCTCGCGTCCGGCAAGATCAACGTACTGGCGCTGATCGGTTCGAGCAAGGTGGCGGACCATCTGAAGAAACAGCATCCGAAGTCGCATCGGCTGCGTGCCATCCTCGGTCTCGATGCGAAGAATGCCGCCATCATTTTGCCCGACGCGGATCTTGAATTGACCGTGAAGGAGTGCCTGCTCGGGGCGTTGTCGTTTAATGGCCAGCGCTGCACGGCATTGAAGATGCTGCTGGTGCACCGGTCGATCGTCGAGCTGTTCCTGAAGCGCTTCACTGAGGAACTGGCGAAGCTGAAGGTGGGCATGCCATGGGAACACGGCGTCAGTATCACACCATTGCCAGGCATGCACCGCACCGCCTACATGACCGAGGCCATCGACGATGCCAAAGCCAAAGGCGCAGGCGTGGTCAACAACTCAGGTGGAGTGTTCTGCAAGACGCTATTCTATCCGGCAGTGGTTTATCCGGTCAGCGAGGGCATGATGCTGTACCGGGAGGAGCAGTTCGGTCCGATCATTCCGGTGGCGCCGTTCGATGACGTCGAAACCGCACTTGAGTACGTGACGGCTTCCGATCACGCGCCAGCAGGTCAGTATTTTCGGTTCAGATCCGACCCAGATCGGCGCGCTGGTCGATCCACTCGTCAATCAGGTGTGCCGAGTGAACCTCAATTGCCAGTGTCAACGTGGTCCAGATGTGTTTCCGTTTGCCGGACGGAAAGATTCGGCAGAAGGCACATTGTCTGTGACAGACGCACTACGGGCCTTCTCGATCCGTTCTATGGTTGCTGCCAAACAGACGGACAACAGCAAGGCGCTGTTGGAAGCAATTGTTACTGACCGCGACTCCAAATTTGTCAATACCGGGTTCATTCTGTGATCCCGGTATGCGGAGATCGAGCGCCATGACGACGTGATCAGAAAAAGTCCGCTGCTCCCGTGGAGCTGACAACGTTGATGACTGGAGTGTTGCGACGCATTCAATCCGTACAGCACTTCGGTAGCCGCCCCATGGGAACCTGCAAACCCAAGCGGGGCGCGATGAGCCGGGTGGGACCGCGAGTCACGATGTCATCTGGCGGCCGATGCTCCGGTGCGGAGCTGTTACGAAGCCGGGCGTGACGGCTTCTGGCTGCACCGCTGTCTGGACGAACATCAGATCACAAACCTGGTGGTGGATTGTGTGCGTCGCGTGAGGGCCGTTGAGAAACCTCTAGACAAGCGTTGAAGAGCACGGCAGACACAGCGTGCCGCTAGCAGAAGGGATCAAAGCGAGGTAGGTGTAGATGGGAGCAGATGCTTCGCGACGTTCCAAGGCAACAGTTCGTCGATGCGGTTGGCCTGGTGATCTGCAATGTTCGTAAGCACGTATTCCAGGTAGGCGTGGATTGACGTTGTTCAATTTGCACGAGCCGATCAGGCTGTACATTGCGGCGGCTCGCTCACCACCGCTGTCGGAGACCGCGAACATAAAATTGGAGCCTCTCAGAAATTTAGTGTGTCGAGGTCATGAGACGATAACGGAAATAACGTCCTATGACCGACACAACAGTGATCAAGAAAAGCAACAACCTGAAGGCGCCGAAGCTGTTCCCCGATGAGCTGATCGATCAACTGCTGGCGCAGGTGCAGAACAAGGATGCCGAGTCGATCCTCGGCGAATCGGGCCTGGCCGGGCAACTGAAGAAGAGCCTGGCCGAGCGCATGCTGGCGGCCGAACTGACGCATCACCTGGAAACCGAGGGCGGGCAAGGCAAGAGCGGCAACCACCGTAACGGCACCAGTTCGAAGACGGTCATCACGCCCAATGGCGAGCTGCACCTCGATATTGCGCGTGACCGTCAGGCGACGTTCGAGCCGCAACTGATTGGCAAGTATCAACGTCGGCTGCCGGGATTCGACGACCACGTCATCAGCATGTACGCGCGCGGCATGAGCGTGCGCGAGATCCAGGGCCATTTGCTGGAGTTGTACGGGCTGCAAGTCTCGCCCGACCTGATTTCCACCGTAACCGATGAAGTGCTGGCTGAAGTTGAGCAATGGCAGCAACGCCCGCTCGAGGCGATGTACCCGATCGTGTATTTCGATGCCCTGCGGCTGAAGATTCGCGACGAAGGCACGGTCAGGAACAAGGCGGTGTATCTGGCGCGCAATCGGACCAGGCACTACGCGATGCGCGGTCCGCGCATGCGCGCGAACTCGACGGATTGCTGGCTGCCCGCGCCGAACACGAATCCGCCTTGCAGGCGGAAGTTGCCAAGGTTACCGCCCGGCGCCAACGTCAGCTTCGCTCCGGAATGGTTCTCCTACCGACGCTCGCACCGTAGCTTGAGCCGGCGCGGTGCACAGCTGTAGTGCACTGCACCAACGCGTCGCACCAACCCCGTTCATGCCACGCGGCGACTCCGCGCTTCGCTGTAACTGAAATCCCATCACTTGCGTCGAGATGAACGTTCCGGCGTTCCAGAAATTTGACGAAGGTGCGATCCGTCGTTGAACTGGCCGGCCCCGCTGGACGCGCTGTTAGCCGAATGGGGCGTGGCTGGAAGCCGCCGGAGAGACCGCCCCGGATTAGCGTTACACGGATCTGTGGCACGGCTATTGCATAGATCGGGCGTGGGACCAACGGAGGTCCCAACGTATCGAATCTTTACCGGCCGCTCGCTTTGAGCGACCCGCAGGGACAACGGCGTCCCGAGTGCCAACTGTGCAACCGAGCAATCGGGACGCGCGGTTGCGCTCGGGGCGCTTTTTTTTGCGCTTCATTTGTCGCCGCGAGTCTCGTCATGGGGCGCGTGCCGTGCGAATGGAGCAACGGTGCAGGGTCTTCACGCCCACATTCACGATGAAACAGCCGATACATTCAGATCCCGATGCCGTCTCTGGACAGGTCATCGGCGAGCTCATCAATCTGGGGGGCCGGCAACGGATGCTCTCACAGCGCATCGTGCTGCACGTGCTGCTCGCGTCGCTCGGCAACAGTGGCGCGCTGTCCGTAGCCAAATCATGCCTTGTCACGTTTGCGCAAGCGCATTCCGATCTGGTGAGGGGCAACGAGCGCCTACCGGGCGTGTTTTCCGAAGCGTTGCGCGAGATGTATTTCGGCAACCGCAGAGCCGACGAGCGAATTCAGCAATTCATCGTCCAGGTGAATCGCGCGGTGTCGTGCGTCGAGTCGGGCCGCGCGGAAGATCGGACCCAACTCGACGCACTCGTCACTCAGGCGACGCCGCTGCTCGAACTGCTGCAGGACATCACGCTCGCCTATCAGCACGAGATGCGCGGCATCGAAGCGGCCGCGCTCAAGCGACAGACAGACATCGCCGAGCGGCTCGGCAGCATCTCAATGCAGGCCAACATCGTCGCGCTCAACGCGCGCATCTCGGCCGCACGAGCAGGCCAGTTCGGGCGGGAATTCGCGGTGATCACGACCGTGCTCGCCGACATCATTAAGGAGATGGACGAGCTGATCAAAAGTGTCGTCGACACGCGCGGCATGCCCCTTCAAGGTCGGCACGCCAGTGCCGGCCGCGCTCTTCAATAGCTTTTCCCCTGCGAGAGAAACCCATGAAACATCTGTTGAATTCGCTGACGAGCGGTAACTGGCGCGCGTTGCTGGCGTGCTTCCTCTACTTCGATACCGGCTTCACCGTGTGGGTGATGTTCGGCCCGCTCGCCCCGTTCATCCACAAGGACATCGCGATGTCGCCGGCGGAATTGGGCTTTCTCGTCGCGGTTCCGGTGCTGGGCGCGGCGATCCTGCGCGTGACGCTCGGCAACCTGTACCAGGCCTATGACGGCCGCCGCATTGCGCTCTGCGGCGTCGTGCTGTCGGCGTTGCCGTCGATCGTGCTGCTGCTGTCACCGTCCGCGCCTTCATATGTGATGCTGCTGGTGCTGGGCGTGTTTCTCGGTGTGGGCGGCGCGAGCTTTGCGGTGGCGCTGCCGATGGCCGGCAGCAACTATCCGCCCAAGGTGCAGGGGCTGGTGCTGGGGCTCGCTGCGGCGGGCAATATCGGCGCAGTGCTCGATGGTTTTCTGTTCCCGAGCCTCGCCGATCACTTCGGCTGGGCCAAGGCCGCAGGCGCGGCGTTGCCGTTGCTCGCGCTCGCGGCTACGGCGCTGTTCTTGTGGGCGAAGGACCTGGGGCCGAAGTCCGGCAGCGCACCGCGTGCGTTGCGCAGTTTCTGCGTCACGCTGGGCGGCTTGATCGCGCTCGTGCTTGCCGTGCACGCGGGTGTCTTCGGCGCCGGCAAGACAGGCGTGCTGCTGCTGCCGGTACTCGGCGCGCTGCTGGCGATTGCGGTGCTGCCGAAGCACTATCGCAGTGTGCTCGCGGAAAGCGACACGTGGGTCGTGATGCTGGTCTACAGCATCACGTTCGGCGGCTTCGTCGGCATGTCGTCCTATGTAACGACGCTGCTGGTTTCGCTGTATCAGTTGCCAAAGCTGGAGGCGGGGCTCTTCATGTCGCTCCTTGCCTTCACGGGTGCGCTGGTGCGGCCGCTCGGCGGCCTGATCGCCGACCGCATCTCCGGCGTGCGCGCGCTGGTGCTGCTGCTCGCCGGTATTTCGCTGTGCGATTTCGCATTCGCCGCGTGGATGCCGCCGCTGCCCGCCGGCATCGCGTTGCTGGTAGCCACCTATCTGTGCTTCGGGCTCGGCAACGGCGCGACCTTCCAGCTCGTGCCGCAACGCTGGAAGGGCAAGACCGGGTTGATGTCCGGGATCATCGGCGCAGCGGGCGGCATCGGCGGCTTCTATCTTCCCGTGATCATGGGGATGGCCAAGGAAAGCACCGGCAGCTATCAGATGGGCTTCGCGACCTTTGGCGTCATCTCGGCGCTGGCCTTCGCGCTGGTTGTCCTGCATCGCACGCGCTGGCTCACTTGGGCGCTGCCTGCGGAGAGCCTGGTGGTTGCGAGCCCGATCCCGGCTGCGGGCGCGCGTGCGAATAGTGGAGTGTGAGCTGGGCGTTGGGCGGGAAACGTGCCTGCATTGGCTGTAAGTCGCGGCGCGCGCTTCCCGTTTCGCCTCGCTCGCAAAGAATCGGATAAATGCGGGAGCTCAGCCTGAAGGTGTGAATCGTCAGTTCTATTGCTGAGTGAGGCGACCGGTGTGTGCAAAGCGGATCGCCGCTGTCATATCCCAACGCCGTATGTAAAACGGCCCGCGTCAGACGACGCGGGCCTAAGCCGTCTAGCGTTTGACGTCTGGATCATGCGCTGCGCAAGACCGCCTCGCGCTCGTAGCGTTGCACGTGAGAAGTGGACGGCAATTCAATAGACACGTCCGCCACCGACTCGTGCATAGCATGCGCCACGGCCTCGCCAATCACCTTGCCAACCAGAATGACAGCCGGGCTGCCGAAGCCGGCGGCATGCGCACGCGCTTCAAGCGTGTCGAGCGTCGCGAGCACGTGCCGCTCCGCAGCGCTGCCCGCCGATTGCACCACCGCAGCAGGCGTGTCGTGCGGCAGGGCTGACATCAGCGCGGCACACAGGCTGTCGATGCGGCTCATGCCCATGTAAATGGCGAGCGTCGTGCCGGTGGCGGCCAGCGCGGCCCAGTCTGGCTCGCTGTCGTCGCGCAGGTGCACCGTGATAAACGTCACGCCCGGGCAGTGATTGCGATGCGTGAGCGAAATACCGAGACCTGCTGCCGCGGCAAAACCCGACGAAATGCCATTGACGATTTCAAACGGTATCTGTGCGCGCCGCAAATCCGCCAGTTCTTCGCCGGCGCGTCCAAACAGCAGGGCGTCGCCGCCTTTCACGCGTACCACGTGACGGCCGGCGCGCGCGTAGCGCAGTAGCAGGCGCTGAATGAACGCCTGCGGGGTCGACTTGCAGCCGCCGCGCTTGCCAACGCGAATCACGCGCGCCTGCGGCGCAAGCGACACGATCTCCGGATTGACGAGGTCGTCGAGCAGCACGACATCGGCGCTTGCCAGCAGCCTTGCTGCCCTGATCGTGAGCAGATCGAGGTCGCCTGGACCCGCGCTGAGTAAAGTGACCTTGCCCGTTGCCATGGTGATGTCCTTGTACGTCCTGAGGCGGCCGGTTCGATGGCCGGTTGGACGAGCGCTGCGCCAAATGCAAACGGCGTCCGCTCGTCGTGTTTAACGAGGGGACGCCGTTGTCCTGATCTGGGTTGCCTGCGCTGCCGGGGGCGCATTGCGCACCATCTGCAGCGTGATTCCATGTGCCGGCACCGTTGCCGCGCGCATCGATAGAGGCAATATCCACGCCAGACAGTGCCGACGCGGGCAGCAGCGCAGAACGCGCGACGACGCCATCCATGCAGGCCAGATGTGACGATGCACTGCGAGGCCGGGCCGGCTCGCGGGTGCTATCACATCGGGCCGCGCAATACACCGCGAAAAACCTCTGGTCTGCTCACTAATCTGGGTTCACGAGCAAAGCCAAAGCAGGCCATCTTCACCCGACCCGCTGCACGGATGATGTGCTGCATTGCACCACCGTCGTGCCATGCCCGGCAAAATGCATCTTCCTGTTGCGCCCCAAACCAGGGCTGAGATCCAATAACGCCTGTGGCTCGGGCCACTACGGCCGATGTGCCGCCTGGCACGGCCTTTGCATAAATCAAGGCAGCGGATCAACGATGATCCGGCCAGCACGCAGCAAAAGTCATTCTGTAGGTCATTATTTTTTGGACAACGGCGTCCCCTGAATTCAGTCATCTGACGACTGGATCCGCGGGACGCCTTTTTATTTGCCGGACGAAAATCATGCCGCGAACCGCGCTGGGAATGGATGAGACACCCGTCATGAACGTTGTCGTCATTGGCCACGGGATGGTGGGTCACAAGCTTCTTGAATGTCTTGTGGACGACGCGAGGTCTGCGCTGCACGTCACCGTGCTGTGCGAGGAGCCGCGTCCCGCATATGACCGCGTGCATCTGTCCGAATTCTTTTCCGGCAAGTCCGCAGAGGATCTGTCGCTCGTGAAGCCAGGTTTCTTCGAGCGCGAGAGCGTGCTGCTCAAGCTCAACACGAAGGCGGTCTCGATCGACCGGGAGGCCCACACCGTGAGCGTCTCGAGCGGCGAGACGCTTTCCTATGACAAACTGGTGCTCGCGACCGGTTCCTCGCCGTTCGTTCCGCCAATGGCAGGCAGTGATCGTCAGGACTGCTTCGTCTATCGCACCATCGAAGATCTCGAAGCGATGCAGGCGTGCGGCGCGCGGGCGAAGTCGGGTGTCGTGGTGGGCGGCGGCCTGCTGGGGCTTGAATGCGCGAAGGCGCTGCATGACATGGGACTGGCCGCGCATGTCGTCGAGTTTGCACCGCGGCTGATGGCGGTGCAGGTCGACGACGGCGGCGGTCGGGTTCTGCGCAGCAGGATCGAGGAGCTGGGCGTGCAGGTCCATACGGCCAAGCACACGCTCGCCATCGTCGATGGCGAAGCGGGCACGCACCGCATGCAGTTCGCCGACGGCACGCATCTCGACACCGACATGATCGTGTTCTCCGCCGGTATCCGTCCGCGCGACGAGATCGCGCGTGCGTGCGGCCTGGAACTGGGTCCGCGTGGCGGCGTCTCGATCGATGCGAACTGCCGCACCAGCGACCCCGACATCTACGCGATCGGCGAATGCGCGGCGTGGAACGGCATGGTGTACGGCCTGGTTGCGCCTGGCTACGACATGGCGCGCGTCGCCGCGAAGCACCTGCTCGGCGATGATGCGGGCTTCGCCGGCGCGGACATGAGCACCAAGCTCAAGCTGATGGGCGTGGATGTCGCGAGCATCGGCGACGCGCACGGCAAGACGCCGGGCAGCCGCACGTACCAGTTCAGCGACGAACTCAAACAGGTCTACAAGAAGCTGGTGGTGTCGGAGTGCGGCAAGCAGTTGCTCGGCGCCGTGATGGTGGGCGATGCGGCCGAATATGGCACGCTGCTGCAGATGATGCTGAACAGCATCGAGCTGCCCGAAGCGCCGGAGTTCCTGATCCTGCCGCAAAGCGACGGCAAGGCCAAACCCGGACTTGGGGTCGACGCGCTGCCCGCAGCCGCGCAGATCTGCTCGTGCAACAACGTCTCCAAGGGCGAAATCTGCGCGGCGGTGTGCGCGGGCGCGACCAGTATTGGCGCGGTGAAGAGCGCGACATGCGCCGGCACCGCATGCGGCGGCTGCGTGCCGCTTGTCACGCAGGTGATGAAGGCCGAGATGAAGAAGCAGGGCCTCGCGGTGAACAACCACCTGTGCGAGCACTTCCCGTACTCGCGCCAGGAGCTGTATCACCTCGTCCGCGTCGAGCGCGTGAGGACCTTTGGCGCGTTGCTGGAAAAGCACGGCCATGGCCTCGGCTGCGATATCTGCAAGCCCGCGGTCGCCGGAATCCTGGCGTCGTGCTGGAACGAGTTCGTGCTGAAGAAGGAACATGCAGGCCTGCAGGACTCGAACGACTACTACCTCGCCAACATCCAGCGTGACGGCACCTACTCGGTCGTGCCGCGCATGCCGGGGGGCGAGGTCACCCCGGAAGGCCTGATCGCCATCGGCCAGGTGGCGAAGAAGTACGGCCTCTATACAAAGATTACAGGCGGCCAGCGCGTCGATCTGTTCGGCGCGCGTGTTGATCAACTGCCGCTGATCTGGGAAGAACTGATCGCGGCCGGCTTCGAATCCGGCCATGCCTACGGCAAGTCGCTGCGCACCGTGAAGTCGTGCGTCGGCTCGACGTGGTGCCGCTACGGCGTCGGCGATTCGGTGGGCCTCGCCGTTGCGATGGAAAACCGCTACAAGGGCCTGCGTTCGCCGCACAAGATCAAGTTCGGCGTGTCGGGCTGCACCCGCGAATGCGCGGAAGCGCAGGGCAAGGACGTCGGCATCATCGCCACCGAGAAGGGCTGGAATCTCTACGTGTGCGGCAACGGCGGGATGAAGCCGCGACATGCCGAACTGCTCGCGTCGGATCTGGACCGCGAGACGCTGGTGCGCTACATCGACCGCTTCCTGATGCTCTATGTCCGCACCGCCGACCGTTTGCAGCGCACCAGCGTCTGGCGCGACAACCTCGAGGGCGGGCTGCAATACCTGATCGACGTCGTCGTGCACGACAAGCTCGGACTCGCGGCGGAGCTGGAGGGGGAAATGCAGCACGTGATCGATACCTACGAGTGCGAGTGGAAGAGGGCCGTGACCGATCCCGAAACGCGCAAGCGCTTCCGCCATTTCGTCAACAGCGACAAGCTCGACGACAACGTGACCTTCGTCGAGGAGCGCGGCCAGATCCGTCCCGCAACGCAGGAAGAGCGGCAAGCGCGGCAGTTCCCGATTCCCGTGGTCGCCGAGACCGTCTGACCATCCACCACCCTGACCGTGAGGAAGCCAGCATGAGTAACGATCAAACTCCGCAAGCCTGGATGCCCGTGTGCGCGCTCGACGACATTGTTCCCAATACGGGCGTCTGTGCGCTCGTCAACGGCGAGCAGGTAGCGGTATTTCATGTCGCGCACGGTGAGGGCAGCGTGTTCGCAATCGACAACTTCGATCCGGGTTCGCACGCGGCGGTGCTCTCGCGTGGGCTGATCGGCAACCTCGGCGAGCGCATCGTGGTGGCCTCGCCGATCTACAAGCATCATTTCGATCTGCGCACCGGCGAGTGCCTCGAGGCGCCCGAGCATTCCGTCAGCGCCTACCCGGTGCGTGTCGAGAGCGGCAAGGTGTGGGTCGCGGCATGAGACACGCAATCGACGCGCAGACCTCAGGAGGCGCAGCGTTCGACGCGCCTTCGCGCCCGCGCCTCGTTGTCATCGGCAATGGCATGGCGGGCATGCGCACCGTCGAGGAACTGCTGAAGCTCGCACCGGGCCTCTACGACATCACCGTATTCGGTGCCGAGCCGTACGGCAACTACAACCGCATCCTGCTCTCACCGGTGCTGGCGGGCGAGAAGAGTGTCGACGACATCATCCTCAACACGCGTGACTGGTACGCAGACAACGGTATCCAGCTGCATGCTGGCGACCCGGTGGCCGCGATCGATCGCAGGCGCCGCATCGTGCGCTCGCAAAGCGGCTTCGAGGTGGGCTACGACCGGTTGCTGATCGCGACCGGCTCCAAGCCTTTCGTGGTTCCGGTGCCGGGTCACGAGCTGCCCGGGGTGATCGCTTTTCGCGACATCCAGGACGTCGAAACAATGCTCGCCGCAGCGCGCAGTCACCGTCACGCAGTGGTGATCGGCGGCGGTCTGCTCGGGCTGGAGGCCGCGAACGGGCTCATGCGCCAGGGCATGTCGGTCACGGTGGTGCACGTCATGGACAGCCTGATGGAGCGCCAGCTCGACCGGAGCGCGGCGGCCCTGCTGCAGCAGACGCTGGAGCGCAAAGGGTTGCGTTTCCTGCTGAACGCCAACACCGTCGAAATCGTCGGGCCGGATCGTGTGACTGCAGTGCGTTTTGACAACGGTGCGGAGATCCCCGCCGACCTGGTTGTCATGGCGGTCGGGGTGCGCCCGAATATTGACCTCGCGAAACAGGCCGGGCTGCACTGCGAGCGTGCGATTGTCGTCGATGACACGCTGCAGACCTACGATCCGCGTGTCTACGCCGTCGGCGAATGCGTGCAGCACCGGACGGCAACCTTCGGTCTTGTCGCGCCGATCTGGGATCAGGCGCGCGTGTGCGGCGCCCACCTGGCGGGCGCCGGCCACCGCCGTTACGTGCAGAGCGCGACGGCGACCAGGTTGAAAGTCACCGGCGTCGAGCTGTATTCCGCTGGCGACTTCACCGGCGGTCCGGACAGTGAAGACCTGGTGCTGCGCGATCCGCGACGCGGCGTCTACAAGCGCCTCGTGATCGAGGATAACCGGGTGATCGGCGCAGTCCTCTATGGCGACGTCAGCGAGGGCGCGTGGTATTTCGAACTGATCCAGAACCGCACCGACATTTCTCCGCTGCGCAGCCAGCTGCTATTTGGCCGGGCCCTCTGCGAGGCTCAGCCCGCCTGAACCGGAACCCAACGTGAGTCTTCCCATCGTCATTTCCAGTACGCCTGACGGTAGCCGTGACGCTGTCAGGACCACCTGTCCATACTGCGGCGTCGGTTGCGGCGTACGCGCGAGCGCGCGCCCAGACGGCCAGCACGACATCGCCGGTGACGAACTCCACCCGGCGAACTTCGGTCGGCTGTGCGTGAAAGGCTCAGCCCTCGGCGAAACCATCGGACTCGATGGACGGCTGCTCCATCCGAAGCTGCGCGAGCCGGCGAGCGGCGCGTTGCGCCCCGTGTCATGGAACGATGCGCTCGACACGGTCGCTGACGGCTTTCGCCGGATCATCGATCAACACGGCCCGGATGCTGTCGCCCTGTACGTCTCAGGACAGTTGCTGACTGAGGACTATTACGTCGCGAACAAACTGATGAAGGGCTATATCGGCAGCGCGAATATCGACACCAATTCACGCCTGTGCATGTCGTCCTCCGTCGCCGGTCACAAACGGGCCTTCGGCGAAGACCTGGTGCCGGTGTGCTACGACGATCTCGAACTGGCGGACCTCGTCGTGCTGGTCGGTTCGAATACGGCGTGGTGCCATCCGATCCTGTTCCAGCGGATCATCAGGATCAAGGAGACGCGCCCCGATATGAAGGTCGTCGTGATCGACCCGCGCTATACCGCGACCTGCGAAATGGCTGACCTGCACCTGCCGCTGCGCGCGGGCACCGACGTCTGGCTGTTCAACGGTTTGCTCAGTTTTCTCGCGGAACACGGCGCGATCGATGCGGAGTTCGTCGACGCGCATACGGCCGGCTATGCGCAGGCGCTCGATGCCGCTACAGCCGGCGCAGCAACCGCGTTTGACCTCGCGCAATGTGCAAAGGCCTGCAAGGTCGATCCGCACGATCTCCTCGAGTTCTATCGACTCTTCGCGCGCACCGAGCGGGTGGTGACGGTGTATTCGCAGGGAGTGAACCAGTCGAGCTCCGGCACGGACAAGGTCAACAGCATTATCAATTGTCATCTGCTGACGGGCCGTATCGGCAGACCAGGCATGGGGCCGTTCTCGTTCACCGGACAGCCGAATGCGATGGGTGGGCGTGAGGTCGGTGGTCTGGCGAACACGCTCGCCGCCCATCTGGAACTCGACAACCCGCGGCATCGCGAACTGGTCCAGACATTCTGGGGATCGCCCGTCGTCGCTTCGCGGCCAGGACTCAAGGCGGTCGAACTCTTCGAGGCGATCGGGAACGGCCGGATCAAGGCGGTCTGGATCATGGGCACGAACCCGGTCGTCAGCCTGCCCGACGGCGACCAGGCGAAGCGCGCGCTCGCGCGCTGTGAACTCGTCGTCTGCTCCGACATTGTCGAGAACACGGACACCAATGCGTTTGCGCATATCCTGCTGCCGGCGCTCGGCTGGGGAGAAAAGGACGGCACCGTCACCAATTCCGAGCGCAGGATCTCGCGCCAGCGTGCGTTTCTTCCGGCGCCCGGAGAAGCACGCGCGGACTGGCGGATCATCTGCGACGTTGCACAGCGGATGGGCTATCCGGGCTTCGAGTTCTCCAGCCAGTACGAGATTTTCGATGAGCATGCGCGGCTGAGTGCGTGGCGTAACGAGGGTCGCCAGAGCGCTGACGGAACCGGCGACGAACTTGTCGACGGCGACCTGCGTCGCGCGTTCAACCTGGCTGGTCTTGTTGGCCTCGGTCGCGAACGTTACGCTGCGTTGCAGCCTATCCAGTGGCCCGTTCTCACGCAGAAAGACGCGGCATTGGCGGGCACCGCGCGTCTTTTTGGTGACCGTCGCTTTAGCCACGTGGACGGCAAGGCGCGTTTCGTCGCCACGCCACCCCGCGCCCCGGTCAATGCGCCGGATGACGAATATCCGCTGACGTTGAATACCGGCCGGGTGCGCGACCAGTGGCACACCATGACCCGAACGGGCAAGTCGGAGAAACTTGCCAGTCATGTCACGGAGGCGTTTGTCGACATGCATCCGCAGGATGCACTGTCGTGCGGCGTGCGTGAAGGCGACCTCGCGCGCGTGTCGAGTCGCTGGGGTGCGATGGTCGCACGCGTGCAATACGGCGGCGGCATGCCGCGCGGCAGCGTGTTCATCCCCATTCACTGGAACGATCAGGTTGCCTCCGATGCACGCGTGGGTGCGGTGGTGAATCCCGAAGTCGATCCGGTTTCTGGCGAGCCTGAGTTCAAACACACTCCGGTTCGGGTCGACAGGTTCCACGTTGCCTGGCACGGTTTCTCACTGAGCCGGCACATTCCGGTGCTGGACAGCGTGACGTACTGGACACGCATTCACGGCACGCAGTTTGTGCGCTACGAACTCGCGGGCCGCAACCCGCTCGCCGATCACGGTGATCCTGGCGTCTGGGCGCGCGCGCTGTTCGGCATCGACGATGCTCATGCCGACTGGCTCGAATACGAGGACCGTGCCGCGGGCGTGTATCGCGCGGTTCGTCTGGTCGACGACCGTATCGAGAACTGCATTTTCCTGTCGGCGCAATCCGAATTGCCGGCGCGCGCGTGGCTCGCGAGCCTGTTTGCGAAGGACCGGCTCGACGAGGCGGACCGCATTGGCCTGCTGCCTGGCCAACCGATCGGTAAGGGCACCGATACGGGACCCACAGTCTGTTCGTGCTTCGGTGTTGGGCGCAATACGATCTGTGCAGCAATTCGCGAGCAGGGACTGAAGACCGCCGCGGAGATTACCGCGTGCCTGAAAGCCGGCGGCAACTGCGGGTCCTGCGTGCCGGAACTGAAGAAGCTGCTGGTGGACACCGAACTGGCGCGATTGAGCATCGCCTGAAGGAGACTAACGTTTCATGCTGAAGAGACTTAAAACCATGCTGGCCGTGATCAAACCTGGCGATCCTTTCTTCGCTTGCCATGACGACACCAACGTCAGCCCGTCAGGTTCAGAAGGTGTCGGAGAGGGACACCTGCGACATACGGCGAATCTTCGCGCCTCACATCCGAGCGAACGAGAGCGGTATGACCGTGCGCGGCGCCGCACCCGCAAGTCGGGCGCAGCCGTGGGGCCGGCGCACCCTGGCACGCCATGTTCGCATCGCCATTGATTGCGTTGAAGGGGAGCGGTATCGACACGCTGCGCTGTGCGACTAACGCCGCAGCTCCGACATGATCTTTTCGGCGAGAAAGTCGCATGGCGGCCGCTTCGATTTGGCGCTCCGCGCAAGTACGACCTCCAGCGCAGCAATTTCGGGCAAGCCCTGCGCATGGCCGAGCAAGGTCAGGTGAGCGGGAACCGCACAGCGCGCGAGCGGCGCCACGGCTCTGGTGCAAATAGCGCGGGGGCAAATCGGTTAAGGTGTCCGGCTGAACGAATTGAGAACCGACGATGAGCAAGCTGAAGAGCCTTGACGAACTGTTCGCAGGCCGTCACTTTGACCGCGATGTGATCATTCTGTGTGTTCGCTGGTACCTGCGCTACAAGCTTAGCCTGCGCGATCTGGTCGAAATGATGGCGGAACGGGGTCTGCCGCTGGCGCACACGACGATCCTGCGCTGGGTGCGGCGCTTTGCGCCGGAGTTCATCAAACGGTGGAACCGCTTTGGCAGGCCCACCGGGCAGTCGTGGCGTGTCGACGAGACTTACCTCAAGCTGCGCGGCAAGTGGGTCTATCTTTATCGAGCGGTGGATCGGGTGGGCCAGACAGTAGACTTCATGCTCAGCGCCAGGCGCGACGTGAAGGCGGCAAAAGCCTTTTTCAGGAAGGCAATCAAACATCAAGGCCAGCCACCGAAGACCATCACGCTTGATGGTTATGCAGCCTCGCACCGCGCCGTGCGCGAGATGAAGGCCGACGGCTTGCTGCCTGAGGAATCGAAGGTCCGATCCTCTAAATATCTCAATAATCTGGTCGAACAGGACCACCGCAACATCAAGTCCCGGACGAAAGTCATGCTCGGCTTCAAACGTTTCAGGAACGCAGCGATCACTCTCTCAGGTATTGAGTTGGTACACCGTATTCGCAAAGGCCAATTCAGACTCGGGAAGCTCGGCCTCAAAGATACCGCTGCACCCGCAGTCTGGAAGGCCGTCCTGTCTGTTTCATGAGGTATCCTTTCTATACTAAAATCTTGTCCACACCACCTATTTGCACCAGAGCCACCGCAAGCGCTAGGGATTCGATCGTTTCCCGAAGGGAAAATTCTTTGATGCTTCCCGCCGCATAGCTCTTCAGGTCGGTAATGAGATGCACATTCCGCGCCGAGTATGGATCCTGATACACAAAAGTTACGTCAGTAGGATGATCTCGCTTTTCGTGAGTTGGCTCGTTGCATTCCCACGACTCGTTTGGTACGCCATGCGCTTCCCATCCAAGCTTGCTAAAAATATCGGCCGACACGATCTCGGCGATACGCGCGATATTTACTCTCTCAGCCATCCTAGCCCGGGGCGACCTTCACTTCGGTCTTAATTTGTGTTATCGGAAATGACGATCATAACCGAACTCATAATCGCACGGTAGGCAGCGCTGGCTGGTACACGATAAAGTTTTTGGTTGGTCGCGATCTATGCATAATGATTAGCCATTCGTGGCGGCTGAGGTTCCTTCAGGGTATGAGCTTTGGCCTTGGTCTCGCATATGCGGGATAGGAATGGCAAGTGCAACTGACTTGCCAGCACCTAGGCTGCAATGCAGAGCTTCGGGAAATTTAACTTTCTTGACACCGATGCTGCGGTCGATCTCAGCGTTTCGGCAAGTTCGGAACAAATTGGAACAGGAGTCACACCGTTTGGTGTTGGGTGCGCAGAGAATCTGGGAGACACGCTGCGCTGCGTCCTTAGGCAATTGCAGGATGAACTGAAGGATCTGTAGCGCGGTAACCGGCGTTAGCGACCGGGCCCATTATGGCTGTCAGCTACCGGAATGTTTGCTCTCAGGGAGGACCGGATGCTGCGCCTCCCACTCGCGGCGGGTCTTCGCCAATTCTTCAGCAAGCAACTGCTCGTCGGGAAGTACGGTGTGGTATTCAGCGGCAAGCACCTTGTTGGGCAGACCGTCAAGCGCATAACGCGCAATTGCCGCGTTGGTTCTAGCACACAGGATCAGGCCGACCGGCGGGTTTTCGCCGGGTAGCGTCCAGTGCTCTTTTGCATAATTGCAATACATATGCATTTGCCCGACATCGGCATGATTAAGCTCGGTCAGTTTTAGGTCGATGATTACAAGGCATCGCAGGCGCCTGTGGAAGAACAGCAGGTCCACGCGAAACCAGCTGTCACCGATCCGTAGTCTGCGTTGCCGTCCGACGAACGTGAAATCTCCACCAAGTTCAAGCAGAAAGTCCTCGAGACGGTGGATCAACGCTTCCTCAAGGTCACTCTCGGAGTATTCGTCTTTCAGGTCGAGGAACTCGAGTACGTAAGGATCCTTGATCGCTTCGTCTGGGCTCACGGCCTCATCCGGCCTCGCGACCGCACCCTTTTCAAGCATTGCGCGCTTGTTTCGGGACATCAGCGTGCGCGTATAAAACTGACTGCCAATCTGCCGTTCGAGTTGCCGGACGCTCCAGCCTCCGCGCAGGGCTTCCGCCTCGTAGAACATCCGCTCTTCGGGAGAACGCGTCCGTCGCATCAACCTGACGTAGTGGGTCCACGAAAGCGGGAAACGTTCGCCGAGCTGCTGGAGCCCGAAATCCCGAATCGGTGATTCGGATTTTGGCTCGGCTGCGGGAGCGCCGGATTTCCGAATCACCGATTCGGAAATTTCGCCAAGCTGATAACTCAGGTAAAACAGGCGCATTAATTCAAGATTGTCGGCTCCGAAGCCTCGCCCGAACCGCTCGGTAAGGTCGCTCGACAAGCGCTGCAGGACCTCCTGCCCGTACGCTGCACGCTCGTGCCCACCCTGCTCCAGTTCCACGATCCGCCGGCCCACCAGCCAATAGGTTGCCGTCATCAGGGCATTGATGCTGCGCGCCGCGGCCCGCCGCGCCTCTTCAAGCAGTGCGATCACGTCGCTCAGGGTTGTGCCGTAGTCGTCCTCGGCCAAATTGCTGCCGCTCATCTTCTCAGTTTCCAGATTGATATCGAGGGAACCCGCGGCCGAAGCGGCGTGTCAGGTCGTCGGCGAGTCGCCCGATCAGCGCCTGCCCGTAGCCGGCGCGCGCTTGCCCGCCCTGCTCAGTGGCGACAATCCGCCGCCCGATCTCCCAGTAGGCGGCGGTCATCACGGCATTAACGTTGCGTGCCGCCGTGCGTCGCGCCGACTCGACGACATTGACCACTTCCTCGTGCAGCCCGGCGTAATCGTCGGGCACCATCGCATCCTCCGTCATGACGCGTTGACGGCATCCTTGAACGCCTTGCCCGCCGTGAACCTGGCCGTCTTCGCCGCAGGGATCTGGATTTCCGCGCCAGTCGACGGATTGCGGCCGACGCGCGCGGCCCGCGCCCCGGTCGAAAATGCGCCGAACCCGATCAGCTGTACGGTGTCCCCCTTCGTGACGGTCGCTGTGATGGTGCCGAGCAGCGCGTCGAGCGTTTCAGCGGCCAGCGCCTTGCTGGTGCCCGTTTTAGCGGCGACGGCGTCGACGAGGTCCTGCTTGTTCATGGTGATGTCCTTGAGGTTGGGTTGAATGCCGCCACCCTACCCGATCCCCTGACCGGTGCGCAACCGGCTTCAGAGCGGCGCCACCGAGCTGGCCTTGATGCAGCCATCGATGCCCACCGGTGGCACCGCCGTCAAAGGTCACCTTTTGTGGGGCGGCCCGCTTTCCAGACGGCGCCAGCCGTGCCGTCCGTCCGCCTCGATCGCTGCCCGCTTTCCCGCTGATCAGGCGAAGCAACAATCGCCAGCCTTGCCGGCTTGTGCGTCCCCATTCGCGCTCGTTGCGCCCCGAGGCTCGGCGACGCCTACCAAGCGAACTCCCGCGGCTGTCCCCAAGGGCGCCCGGCGACGAAAAGCGAAGACCGCCGGGCGATTTGCGTGGCCCTCCAAGTTTTGATAACTGACACTTGAACTAAACCGCTGACGCGGTAGCAGGTGGTTGGCCAACGGCGTCGGCTTCGGCATCGTTGACGGCGAGCATTTCTTCGAATGCGACGATGGCAGTGCAGTTTCTGCCCTGTCCATTTCGAAGGAGTCCGCCATGACGGCATTACGTCGACGCATGATCGAGGATATGCGCGTGCGCAACCTCGCGGCCAATACCCAGCGCGCCTACCTGCAGCAGGTCCGCGGCTTCGCCCAATACTTCGGACGTTCGCCTGCGCTGCTGGGCCCGGAGGAGATTCGCGCTTACCAGGTGCACCTCGCTGAATTCCAGCAGCGTTCCCGGAGCACGCTGGTGGTGGCCACGGCGGCGCTGCGCTTCCTGTACACCATCACGCTCAAACGCGACTGGCCGATCGACGAGATCCCCATGTCGAAGGTACCGCGCAGACTTCCGGTGATTCTTAGCCCCGACGAGGTGACGCGGTTTCTCGAATCGATCAGAAGCGTCAAGCATCGCAGCCTGCTAATGGTGGCGTACGCGGCTGGCCTGCGCATCTCGGAAGCAACCCGCCTGAAGGTCAGCGACATCGACAGCCAACGCATGGTACTGCGTGTCGAACAGGGCAAGGGCGACACCGACCGCTACGTCATGCTTTCGCCGCGACTGCTGGAGATCCTGCGCAGCTACTGGCGTATCGGCCGGCCACAGTACTGGCTGTTCCCCGGGCGGTTTCCTGACCAGCCCATCGATCCAGCAACGATACGCCTGGCGTGCCAGCAAGCGCGTCGCCGTGCCGGCATCAGCAAATCCATCACTCCGCACTCCTTGCGTCACGCGTTCGCGACGCACCTGCTCGAATCAGGTACCGATGTGCGGACCATCCAGTTACTGCTCGGCCATCGCAGCCTCGCCACCACGTCGCGCTATCTGAAGGTCGCAACCAGCACCGTCTGCGCGACGACCAGTCCGTTCGACCGACTGCCTCTACAATCTCCTACATCGATCTGCTCCGCGCCGCCGTCCGTAAGCTGAGCGCGATCATGCGCGCCGCACTGGAGTTGGCGGACGTTCTGCGTCGCCACGGGCCAACGTATCGGGAAGTCCATGTCGACTCGCTCAGCCGGGAGCAGCGTCGCGTCATGAGCGCGATCGAGCAGTGTCGTACCGCAGCGCTCGGTGGCCACGTCGAACAGTGCGACACATGCGGACATCAGCGCATCGCCTATAACTCCTGCGGTAACCGGCACTGTCCGAAGTGCCAGTCGCTCGCCCGCGCGCAATGGCTCGAGGACCGCCAGGCCGACCTGCTGCCCGTACCGTACTTCCATGTTGTCTTCACCATCCCCGAGGAGATCGCGTCGGTCGCCTTCCAGAACAAGCGCGTGGTCTACGACATCCTGTTTCAGGCCACGGCCGAAACGCTACAGACGATCGCTTCCGATCCACGCCATCTCGGCGCGACCATCGGCTTCATCGCGATCCTGCACACGTGGGGGCAGAATCTTGTGCATCATCCCCACCTGCACTGCGTCGTCCCGGGCGGTGGCCTCGCACCCGACGGCAGCCGCTGGGTAGCCTGCAAGCCTGGTTTCTTCCTGCCCGTGCGGGTGCTTTCGCGTCTGTTCCGGCGACTGTTCCTCGAACGGTTGCAGCACGCCTTCGACGTGGGCGAACTGCGGTTCTTCTCCTCGCTGGCGCACCTGGCCGAACGACGCGAATTTGCCCGCTACCTGGCCGGTTCGCGGCACACCGAGTGGGTGGTCTATGCAAAGGAGCCGTTCGGCGGCCCGCAGCAGGTCCTCGACTACCTCGGCCGCTACACACACCGCGTCGCGATCTCCAACAACCGCCTCGTCGGCCTGAGCGCCGACCACGTCACGTTCCGCTGGAAGGACTATCGTCATCCGGGCCGGCCGCGCGTGATGCACCTGGACGCCCACGAATTCATCCGGCGCTTCCTGCTGCATGTGTTGCCGCGTGGGCTACAACGCATCCGCCACTACGGGTTGCTCAGCAATCGCCTGCGTGAGCCCCGGCTGACCGTATGCCGTCATCTGCTCAACGTCGAACCCACCGCCATGGCCTGCAGCGTTCCCGAACCTGACTATCGCGACCGCTACGCGAAACTCACAGGCCGCTCGCTCCGCGACTGTCCGGTGTGCTCGCGCGGGCGCATGCTGTGCATCGACCGGCTGTTACCCTGTGCGCCGCCGCGAGCACCACCGGCGAATTCCCGATGAATCTCGACCCCTTCTCCTGCAACACCGGTTCCAGCGCGTCTCGCAGGCACCGTTGGACACGCTTGGCCAGACGGCGCCGACCGTCCACGCACGCACCCCGCGTCGATTGTTCATCGTCTGCGTTGCGCGGACATTCCTTGCTCAACCCGGACCGCCAACCGTTCATCCCGGACGCTGCGAATACTGTCGTCGTGAACATCGCAAGCGCGCTTCGATTCAATGCCCATAGCCCAACCGTCTGCGGAGCGGTTTAGCTCAAAGAATTTTTAGCGAAGCACAGACGGCCCGCACGTTGTGCCAACGCGCGCCTCGTGCGCCGTCTGCGCTTCGCTAAAAATCCTCTGCCTTATCGCCATTGAATTTAATCGCCACAATTCAGGGTAGGCTGATCGTTGCGTCGGCCGGAGGCTTCAGGCCGATAGCACCTGTTCGATTTCTCCGGCACCAGCCGCGCAGAAACACTCGAATGGTGGGAAATTCCAATGACCGGATTGGCCGAGGAGACAACCCGATCTGGACTCACGTCGGCGGTAGCTCGGTTTCATGGAAAATCTGAAGCTGCCGCAGCCGGACACTGGAATCAGCCGACGTGAAGCCGGCTGGCTAGCGACTTCAGGATCAGTCGCGGATTTCCTCTTTGTCATGCGGCTCTGGATGCTGCGCTTCCCATTCGCGTCGCATTTTTGCCAACTCTTCAGCGAGCAGTCGTTCGTCTGGAAGTACCGTGTGATACTCGGCAGCAAGTATCCTGCTGGGGAGGCCGTCGAGGGCTTTGTCGCAGTAAGGATCAAAGAGCGAGCGAGATCGATTCGCGAAGTACTGCTTACATTGCGAGCTCGTAGAATTGATCAGCGGCGGACGGATGGGCTCCGCGAACACACTTCATCTGTCCTTTGGCGATCATGTGCATAATCTCAATGCCGGCCAGAAGGATCCGGGCACAGCGAAAGGTCTTGAACCCCAGCATGGGCCGCGTTCGTCGCTTGATCGCCCGATGATCCTGCTCGACCAGGTTATTGAGATATTTGGACTGGCGGATCCTGATGGGCGCTTCACGATCGGCATTGATCGCCTCGAGCGCGGCGAGATTGTCGCCGCTTTTGTCGATGGTTACCGTCTCGGGCATACCGTTCTGGGCGATCGATTTCTCAAAGTAACGCCGGGCCGCAGTCTTGTCCCGATGGGCGCGCAGCAGAAAGTCAATGGTGTTGCCGTCCTTGTCGACGGCCCGGTAAAGATACCGCCATTCCCCCTTGACACGGATGTATGTTTCGTCCATCCGCCAGCTCTTACCCACCGGCCGTTTGCGGCGGCGAAACGCTTTCTCCAGCACCGGCAGCAGCTTGATGGCCCAGCGGTGCACAGTCGAATGATCGACCGAAACGCCACGCTCAGCCATCATGTCTTCAAGGTGCCGTAGGCTCAGCGGATAGGCCACGTACCAGCGCACGCAGGTCAGAATCACGTCGAGCGGATAATGCAGGCGTTTGAGCACTCGGGCCACCGCCGGATTCATAGTCTTCATCGAGCTTTCAGTCGTTCGTGTCGTTCCGCCCATCATAGCCGACCGCCTTACTGCAACAGAACCGAAACCAGTACTTGCCGTCGGGGTCCCGTGGCCAGACGCCCGCGCGCGCGCATCTCGTTGGAACCGAGCTGCATGTCGTAGTCGCCTTCTCCATCGCCCGACCAGATGTCGAGCACGGCACCCTCGATTGGCCCGTCGTCGAGCGTCAGCATGGTCCCGGAATAAAAGCACGGCTCGCCAATGACGCCCCTGGCAAGATCGCTCCCCATCGGCAGCTCCGGCGCACCCTTCCAGTAGCACGGTCCCAACACCGTCTGCTGCGTGGCACTTTCAGGCAAACGACTATTAATGGCGTCAACGAGAATGGAGACGCCCAACGTGTCAGAAAGAAGGACGAATTCCTGACGTTTGGCGGTGCAAATCTGCCCGGCCTTCGTGAGAAGTTCGATGGCCGCCATCCATTCCGCTTCCTCCAACTCCACTTCGCGCACGAAGTCGTGAAGATGGCGCACAAGCGCCGACATCACGACACCAAAGCGCGCGTTCGCAGGCTTCATGCTCTTTAGAACCTGTTCGGTGATATCAAACTTGCGGGCGGTCACGCATGTCTCCTTAGATGCGGTAACGCCCTGTTCAGATCCGTCTCGACACGGTCGGCGTTCGCTTGCGCAGAGTCTAAGGACACACGTGCATGGACAGAAATGGTTTTTTTGCACCGTAACGATTTATGCTATCGATAGATGCGTCGGTGTGCGACGCAGTCGAAGAGCGTTCTAGCGCGGCTTCGCGTTTCGCTGCGAAGCCAGCTTCCTGACGATGGAGCAGAAGGACCGCACGTGGAGAGATTGTTGTTTCTTGCTGCGCTTGCGCAGGATGCCGGGCGTTCGGATCGGCGTTGGACTTTCCAGCGGGATGACGTTGAGCCCCGGTTGGTGGGCGACCGCATTGGCTGCAACGATCGCGGCGATCTTCGTGCGCGCGACGAGCCCCAGCATCGGCGCGATCGTATTCATCTCCACGATGACCTGCGGCTCTGCCCCGGATGCCTGAAAGCATTCGTTCAACATGACGCGCGTCGTGAACTCGTTCGGCAGCAGGACCATCTGCTGATGATGCAGCTCGACGAGCCGAATGCGTTTGCGGCCTGCGAACGGATGCTCGTCCGACACGACGAGCACCATCTCCTCGTTATAAAGCGGCTCGAACCATAGGTCGTTGCGCTCGGGCGGACGATAAGCGATGCCGAAATCCAGCTGATCGGCCGTGAGCTGAGCGATGATGTCGTCAGCAGACAATTCCTTGACCGTCACTTTCGCTGCCGGAAACTGCGCAAGGAATGTCGCGACGCAGTCGGGAATGAATCCGAGGTTGAACGTATGCGTTGCCCCGACACGCACTTCGCCGCCGAGCACGCCGCCTGATTCCTTCAGCGCGCCGAGTCCCTGATCGACCGCCTCGAGCGCCTGCGTCGCAAAGCCAAGGAACAGTTCGCCCGGCTCCGTCAACACCACCTTCTTGCCGACGCGTTCGAATAGCTGTTGATCGAGTTCGTCTTCGAGTTGCTTGATCTGATGCGAAAGCGTTGATTGCGAAACGTGAACTCGCTCCGCCGCGCGCGTGAAGTTAAGGCAATCGGCCAGCGCCTTGAAGTAGCGCAGATGACGGAGTTCCATAATGCGTCGCAAGTCCAGCGTAACAATCGATGACATCGATTGTATCGATGCAAAATCATCATTTCAACAACTGAATCCGCCTGGCTATCCTTCGCTACAAGACCGGGTGTCCTTATCGGCACGCGGACGGCGGAGAAGGCCCATCGCGGCAGCGGTGCTTTGCGGGGCTGCAATTGAGGAGCGTGAAATGAAGATCGGCAAGGAAACCATACCCAGAACAGCAATCTCGACATCAGACGAGCATTCGATCACCGTGCGCGGCGCCGATCTGTGCCGCGACCTGATCGGCAAAATCTCCTTGACAGAGTACTTCTACCTGCTCCTGACCGGATCGCGCCCGTCGGAGAACGCGACGGCGATCCTGAACGCGACGCTGGTCGCCATCACTGAGCACGGTCTCGTGCCCAGCGTGCAGGCGAGCCGCATGACGCTCGCCGCGGCGCCTGACGCACTGCAGGGCGCGGTTGCAGCCGGCATTCTCGGGTGCGGCTCCGTGATTCTCGGCGCGGCGGAAACGGCCGGACGGATGTTCAGCGAAGTCTCCGAGCGCGCCGGCAACGACGGCGACCTCAACGCCGCTGCGCTCGCTGTCGTCAAGGAGTACCGCGCCGCGAAGCGTGCCATTCCCGGCTATGGCCACCCGCTACACAAGGCGCGCGATCCCCGCGTCGACGCGCTCTTTTCGGTCGCGCGCGACCGCGCGATCAATCTGCGGTACGTCGCCATCGCCGAAGCGGTCGAGCGCGCCATTCCGCAGGTGATCGGCAAGGAACTGAAGCTCAATGTCTCGGCCGCGATCCCGGCCGTGCTGCTCGGCGTCGGCTTTCCACTTGCCGCATTGAAAGGCGTGCCGATTCTTGCTCGCACCGCTGGCCTTATCGCGCATCTAACGGAGGAACTCGAGCGGCCGATCGGCTTCGCGCTTTCTTATCAGGCGACGCGCGAACTCGTCTTCGATGGCGTCCCGGCCGCGCAGACCGGGACCGGCCCTGCCTCCGAGTAAGTGTCTTCCTATTCGACTGGAATCAGCAACATGAACAAGGTACTGCAGGGCGTGCGAGTCATCGAGCAGGGCACTTTCATCACGGGCCCGGCTGCTGCGATGATTCTCGCCGACATGGGTGCGGACGTCATCAAGGTGGAGCAGCCCGGTACGGGAGATCCGTTTCGCGCGTTCCGCGGCGGCTTGTACAGTCCTCATTTCCAGACTTACAACCGTAATAAACGCAGCATTACGCTCAATCAGAAGCTCCCCGAAGACCAGGCCGTATTCGATGATCTGATCCGGAGCGCGGATGTCTATATCCAGAACTTCCGTCCCGGCGCTGCAGAGCGGCTGAACGCTGGCGAGGCAAGGCTTCGCGAACTCAATCCGCGCCTCGTTTACTGCGCAATCAGCGGCTTCGGGCAAACCGGACCGGCCGCTCAGCGGCCCAGTTACGATACCGTCGCGCAAGCGACGAGTGCCTATCTGAACCTGCTCGTGAACCCCGCTGATCCACGCGTCGTCGGCCCCGCGGTAGCCGATGCGATGACCGGTTACTATGCGGCGTTCGGCATTCTCGGCGCGCTCTACGAACGCGGGCGCAGGGGGCGTGCGAGCTCCGTCGAGGTGTCGATGGTCGAAGCGATGTGCCACTTCAATCTGGACGCGTTCACCCACCTGCTGTCCGAGGGCGAAGTGATGGGCCCGTTCAGCCGGCCGAGCGTTTCGCAGTCTTACGTGCTCCGTTGCGCGGACGGCAAATGGGTCGCGCTGCACATGTCGTCGCCCGAGAAGTTCTGGCAAGGCCTTGCGACGGCGATGCGCCGCCCCGACATCTTCCTGGACCCGCGCTTTGCTACGCGTGAAGCGCGCATCGAGCATTACGAAGATCTGATCGTTCTCTTGCGCGAGATCTTCGCGTCGGAAACGCGGGATGTCTGGTGCGAACGGCTGGCCGCCGAAGACGTACCGCATGCCCCGATGTACGACACACGCGAAGCACTTGCCGATCCCCAGGTCAAACACCTCGGGCTCGAAGTGGCGACGACGCACCCGGAGGTGGGGCCGTTCCGCACCATACGGTTCCCGGTGACGTTTGACGGCAAGCGTGAATCCGACGTCACGGCCCCGCCGTTACTGAACGAGCACGACAGCGAAATTCGCAACGAACTGCGGCGCGCCACCCGACCATACGAAAAGGACCGGTAAAGGGTGCGCAGCTAACCATCTGGAGGAGCAAAAATGAGTCTGGAAAATTGGACCCCGAGCAATATCGATATCGAGAAGGCGCGCGCCATTGCGCAGCAGCGGCGCGCCAGCAACAAGGTGAAGATGCTTCACCATCACGCGTTTCGCTGCCGTAGCGCAGAGGAAACGCGTGCGTTCTACGAGGGCCTTCTGGGCTTCCCGCTTGTCGCGGCATGCATCGAACCCATCGACCCGCTGACCAACGAGCCGAAGCCCTACATGCACCTGTATTTCGAACTCGCCGACGGAAGCGCGCTTGCGTTCTTCGACTATCCAGTGCATTTCAAGCCGGCAGACTTCGCTGAGGTCGACCAGTTCTGCCATCACATCGCGATGGAAGTCGAAGGCGGCGACGCGACGATCGATGCTTACAAGAAGAAGCTCGAAGGTGCGGGCGTCGAGGTGTTCGAGATCGACCATGGCTACTGCCGTTCGATCTACTTTTACGATCCGAACGGACTGCGCCTCGAATTTGCAACGAACGTGCCGGTGAGCGAACGGTTCTTTGCCGACAGGTACCAGTTGGTCGATGCCGACATGGAAAAGTGGCGGGCGTTGCGCGCGCAGCACTATGGGGACGTCGCAAATGCCTGACGCACTGTCCGCGACAGGCAGCCGGACCGCCGACTGCGAACTGCGGCGCGGGAAGGGTGTCTCAAGCGACGGCTTGCCTATCGCCTATTGGGATTGGGGCAATCGGTCGGGTATCCCGATCGTTTTGCTGCATGGCTTCTCACTCGATCACAGCGTCTGGGCGCCAGTTTACGAGCAGGCATCCCTGTTGGAAGCGTGCCGTTTCATCGTCCCCGATTTGCGCGGCCATGGCGCGTCGGGGCGTGCGAGTACAGCGGACAGTTACCTCGACGGCAAACTGTGGGCCGACGACATGGCCGCCGTGATCGAGTCGAGCGGGGTTCGCCGCCCGACCGTCGTGGCGTGGTCGTACAGTGGAAGAATGCTGTTCGACTACATCCGCTACTACGGAACGGGGACGCTCGCAGGCATCAATCTCGTTGCCGCGGCGAGCGTGGCCGACCCCACGGCGATCGGGCCGGACCACCTGTGTCTCGAAGCGCTCTGTTCGAGCGAGCCGAGGAGCGCCGAGGCCGCCGCCGCACGGTTCGTTTCCGACGTCCTGCGAATCGGTCCCGACAACGCGAGTTTCGAGTCGATTGCGTCCGCGGTGCGGCTGGTCTCGCCCGAGCATCGTCTTTGGATGCGGCGCAGGGTGCTCGACTATGACAGCGTCATCGCGGCACTCGACATTCCCGTGCTGGTGACGCACGGCAAATTGGATCGCGTTGTCTTGCCCGCGCTCGCCGCGCGACTAGGCCGACTGGTCACGCATGCCCGCATTTCCATCTACGAAAACAGCGGGCACGCGCCGTTTCTGGAAAACCCGCAGCGCTTCGGCGCCGAGTTGCTCAGATTCGCGTCGGGCGCCTGATTGCAGCACGATCGTGTGGCCGACGCTGATGGCCGAGGAAAATGCAATGAGCCGTACCCTTTATGACAAGCTTTTCGACAAGCATACCGTGCGTGCGGAGCCAGACGGTTCTACGCTTCTCTACATTGACCGTCACCTTTTGAACGAAGTGACCAGTCCGCAAGCGTTCGAAGCGCTTCGCATGGAGAGGCGCGCCATCTGGCGACCCAGGTCGACTCTTGCGGTCGCGGACCACAACGTGCCCACAACCGACCGCTTGGCAGGTATCGCCGACGAGACTGCCCGCATTCAGGTCGAAAGACTGCGCGAGAATTGCAAGACCCATAACATCCAGCATTTCGGCATGGACGATGAGCGACAGGGAATTGTCCACGTCGTCGGTCCTGAGTTGGGCACCACGCTGCCTGGAATGACTATCGTGTGCGGCGATTCGCACACGAGCACACACGGTGCGTTCGGCACTTTGGCGTTCGGCATCGGGACGTCTGAGATTGAACACGTACTTGGCACCCAGACGCTGCTGACAAGGCGCAGCAAGAACATGCGCGTGGTGGTGACCGGAGCACTCCCGTCCGGTTGCAGCGCGAAGGACGTTGCGCTTGCTCTCATCGGCAAGATTGGTACGGCTGGGGCGACCGGTCACACAATCGAATTCACTGGTCCCGTCGTCGATGCCCTTTCGATGGAAGGACGGATGACCCTGTGCAATATGTCCATTGAGGCTGGAGCGCGAGCCGGACTGGTTGCAGTCGACGAAACAACGCTTGCCTACTGTCGCAGTCGCCCCTACGCGCCAAAGGGGCAGGACTGGGTAAAAGCTGCGGCTGAGTGGGGCGCGTGGCGCTCGGACGATGACGCGTCTTTCGACGCACACGTCACTCTCGATGCGTCATCCCTGACGCCGCAAGTCACATGGGGGACGTCACCTGAGATGGTCGTGGGCATCGAGGATTGCATCCCCGACCCCGCGACCCTGGCGGACAAGAACCGGCGCACCGGCTATGAGCTTGCACTGCGCTATATGGATTTGAAGCCGGGCACACGCATGACGGATATCTCAGTTGACAAGGTCTTCATTGGCTCCTGCACCAATGGGCGAATTGAGGACCTGCGCGCTGCTGCCGACGTGCTGCGTTCGCTCAACGCCCATGTGGCGCCGAATATCAGCCTCGCTCTCGCGGTGCCCGGGTCCAGTGCAGTCAAGCGGGAAGCGGAACAAGAAGGATTGGACCAGGTTTTCATCGGGGCCGGATTTGAGTGGAGAGAAGCCGGTTGTTCGATGTGCCTCGGAATGAACCCTGACCATCTGGAGCCAGGCGAACGGGTCGCATCAACATCGAATCGCAACTTCGAAGGTCGGCAAGGCGCCGGCGGACGGTCGCACCTGGTCAGCCCGGCAATGGCTGCAGCGGCCGCTGTCGCGGGTCATTTCGTTGACGTACGCGCCCTGAAACCGCGCCAGGAAACCTAGTCATGCAGCCATTTGTCACTCACACCGGCATCGCCGTCCCGCTGGAGCGGGACAACGTCGACACCGATGCCATCATGCCGAAGCAGTTCATGAAAGCTATCGCCCGGACCGGCTTCGGGCCGTATGTGTTCGACGAATGGCGGTTCGAAGACTCCGGTTACTACGGGAAGCCGGCGACGGAGCGGTTGCCTAAGCCGGATTTCGTCCTGAACCGACCGCGCTACGCGGGTGCGTCGATACTTCTCGCCGGTCGAAATTTTGGCTGTGGCAGCTCGCGCGAACATGCGCCGTGGGCTCTTCAGCAGTACGGATTCCGCGTCCTGATTGCGCGAAGCTTCGCCGATATCTTCTACAACAATTGCTGCAAGAACGGGATGCTTCCGGTTGTTCTGACTGGCGATGAAATTTCTTACCTGTTTAAGGCGGTAGATAAAACGCCTGGCTATCAACTTTGCGTTGACCTTCTTAGGCGGTCGGTGTCGGCCTCCGATGGATTTCGTGCCCACTTCGACATGGAGCTAGCCCAGAGAACGCATCTTATCGAGGGTATTGACGAGGTTGGTGCTACGTTAAAGCACGCAGAAGAGATTACAAATTTTGAGGCAACGTATTTAGGGGGACGACCGTGGCTCTGACTCGGCAGGATGGAATATTGGACGCACCACTCGCAAGCACTGAGGTGAGCTCGAGTGGAGGGAGTATTGCTCAATCCGCAACCGCGGACGCACTTTTCAAACGGATTGCGTTACGGCTCATTCCGTTCCTGTTCTTCTGCTACGTTCTGAACTACATTGACCGCGTCAACGTCAGCTTCGCCCATCTGCAGTTCAAGAACGACCTCGGACTTACCGAAGCTGCTTACGGCTTCGGCGTCGGAATTTTCTACGTGGGGTACGTGCTGTTCGAGGTTCCCAGCAGCCTGCTGCTCCGCAGGATCGGAGCCCGAAAGACGATAGCTCGCATCATGGTTCTCTGGGGATTGGTGTCTCTCTCGATGATGTTCGTGCGCAATCCGACCCAGTTCTATATCGCACGGGTTGCTCTTGGCATTGCGGAAGCTGGCTTTTTCCCGGGCATTGTCTACTACCTGACGACCTGGTTCCCTAACCGGTATCGTGCGAGAGTGCTTTCTGCCTTTGTGCTCGGGATTGCGGTCGCTGGTATTACTGGCGGCCCGGTTTCAGGCTGGATTCTGAACAATGCTGAAGGGTGGCATGCGCTGCATGCCTGGCAGTGGCTGTTCCTTCTGGAAGGCGTCCCGCCCGTGCTTGTTGGGCTGTGCGCCTTATGGTATCTGCCAGATAGCCCGCAGACCACGAAATGGCTGTCGGCACACGAAAAGGCCATCGTTGTCCGGGAGCTGGAAGGTGAGTCCGACTCCACTTCCCACCAGATTTCACACTTCGGCGCGGCGCTAAAGAATTGGCGAGTGTATGTCTGCGCCTTCGGGTACTTCACCATCACATGGGCGGGAAGCATTCTTAATTTCTGGGCGCCGTCCGTCATTCGTCAGGCAGGCGTGGCAAATCCCTGGCACATCGGCTTGTTGTCCGCTGTTCCGTATTTCGTCGGCGCAATCGGTATGCTGGTGGTGAGCCGGCACTCGGACGCCCGGAACGAGCGTCGTTTGCACTTCGCTAGTTGCGCACTGGTATCGGCTCTCGGTGCGGTGCTTATCGGCGCAACACATTCTTCCTTCGGACCTGCAATCGCTGGCCTGGCTCTCGTCGCCATCGGGTACCTGACGTGTACAGCAATCTTCTGGACTATTCCGGCAACCTTCCTGTCCGGTACAGCGTCTGCGGGCTCAATCGCCCTGATATCCAGCATCGGCCAGCTCGGCAGTCTCACGGCTCCGACCGCGATCGGCTCACTGACAGCGCTCACGCATGAGATAAGCGCTGGTTCGTACCTGGTAGCGTTCGTCCTGATGTGCGGCGCGGCAGTCATCGCAGTGGCGATGCGCAATAGCGCGGCGAAATGAAAGCAAGATTCGAGGAGAGCTGTTTGTCGCTTATCGCAAAGGTGGCACTAGTGTTGATACTCGCTGCGTAATGCGTGACCTCATACCCGGCGTTGGCGCAGAGTATCGACATAGACAAGCCTCTGACTATTGCGAAAGAAGGAAGCTTCGGTTCTGTTGCAGTAAGGCGGTCGGCTATGATGGGCGGAACGACACGAACGACTGAAAGCTCGATGAAGACTATGAATCCGGCGGTGGCCCGAGTGCTCAAACGCCTGCATTATCCGCTCGACGTGATTCTGACCTGCGTGCGCTGGTACGTGGCCTATCCGCTGAGCCTACGGCACCTTGAAGACATGATGGCTGAGCGTGGCGTTTCGGTCGATCATTCGACTGTGCACCGCTGGGCCATCAAGCTGCTGCCGGTGCTGGAGAAAGCGTTTCGCCGCCGCAAACGGCCGGTGGGTAAGAGCTGGCGGATGGACGAAACATACATCCGTGTCAAGGGGGAATGGCGGTATCTTTACCGGGCCGTCGACAAGGACGGCAACACCATTGACTTTCTGCTGCGCGCCCATCGGGACAAGACTGCGGCCCGGCGTTACTTTGAGAAATCGATCGCCCAGAACGGTATGCCCGAGACGGTAACCATCGACAAAAGCGGCGCCAATCTCGCCGCGCTCGAGGCGATCAATGCCGATCGTGAAGCGCCCATCAGGATCCGCCAGTCCAAATATCTCAATAACCTGGTCGAGCAGGATCATCGGGCGATCAAGCGACGAACGCGGCCCATGCTGGGGTTCAAGACCTTTCGCTGTGCCCGGATCCTTCTGGCCGGCATTGAGATTATCCACATGATCGCCAAAGGACAGATGAAGTGTGTTCGCGGAGCCCATCCGTCCGCCGCTGATCAATTCTACGAGCTCGCAATGTAAGCAGTACTTCGCGAATCGATCTCGCTCGCTCTTTGATCCTTACTGCGACAAAGCCCCCGGCGCAGCCGGGCCGCTGTTTGTCGCGAGTCACGTTCGCTGGCTTCACGCTCGACCAGCAGCCCGAGACGTTCTTCAAAGCCCAGCCGGTCGATGCCGTCCTGGGTCTGTTGCTCGGCAAGCGCCGCGGCCATGCCAGACAGGCGCAGCGCGTGCAGTTTGTCGACAGTGGGATGTTGCAGCATAACGACTCCCTTTCAGCTTCAGTGGTAGTACGAAGGCCCGCGCACGTTGGCGTGCATGAGCGGCAGGTCAGCCTGGGCGGGAGTCGCTTCGGACTCCCGGTCCAGGCCGTTCTTCAGCGTCGAGGCAATGAACTTGTAGTTCGGCGCTTTCAGATCGATGGCGCGGCGGCAGGCGGCTTCGAGCCGGTCGCGCCCGTAGTCCTTGCCCATGCGCAGCACGCCCAGGCAGGTTCGATAGGATTGCTGCGGGTGCTTGCGGGCGCCCAGCAGGTGCTGGATGACGGCCGACGTATGCGGGCCGATGTCGGCGGCCCAGTCACGCAGCCGCTGCGGATCCCAGCCTTTGGCGACAGCCAGATGCTCCGGCGGCATGTGCGCGTCGATCGTGGTGTGGTAGCGACGGCGAGCGCTTTTGCCGTGGGCGGCAATGCGTTGGCCACGATGGAAGATTTCGACGGTGTTGGCCGTGTGACGCATGTCAACCTGCTCGCGCGCGTAGCGGTACGGCACCGAGTAGTAGTGCTGATCGAGCTCAACGTGATAGTCCGGGCCGACGCGCGCGACCTTCCATTCCGCGTACTGATACGGCCGCTCGGGCAATGGCCTGAGTGCCGGGCGATCGATCTCGTCGAAGACGCTACGGCGGCAGCCAGGCAACTTTTTGAAGGGCCGGTTGTTCAGGTCGCTCAGCAATGCGGCGACTGCGCGGTTGGCCTCGTCCAGGCTGAAGAAGCGCTGATTGCGCAGGCGGGCGAGGACCCATCTCTGGACCAGGAGGACCGATAACTCGGCTTTCGGCTTGTCCCTCGGTTTTTTACTGCGAGCCGGGATCACAGCCACGGAGTAATGCCTGGCCATTTCCTGGTAGGTTGGATTGATGTCGGGATCGTAGAATCCGGGCTTGTGCACGCCCGATTTCAAATTGTCGGGCACCAGGATCTCGACCAGGCCGTCATAGAACGCGAAGGCGCGCACGTGCGAGCCGATCCAGTCGGGCAACTGCTGGGTCCACGTGAGTTCCGCGAAGGTGAAGCCGGACACCCCGAGCGCAGCGACGAACAGCTCGGCCTCGCGGATTTCACCGGTGCCCGGGTTGATGATGCCCAGCTTCTTGCCCGGTTCTGTCGCAGTAAGCGTGACGAGACGACAAATGTCAATATAATCAGTATTGCTTACATAACAAGTGAATAAAACTGCCGGGAAGCAGACAACGGGTCTTTGCCCACACATTTCATCTGTCCTTTCCTGATCATGTGCATTACCTCGATGCCGCCGAGAATGACCCTCGCACTGTGGAAATCCTTGAACCCTAGCATAGGACGGGTCCGGCGTTTGATAGCCCGATGGTCCTGTTCGACGATGTTATTCAGGTATTTGATCTGGCGGACCTTGATCGGCGTCTCGCGATCGGCATTCACCGCGTTCAACGCGGCCAGATTGGAGCCGCTTTTGTCAATGGTCACGGTCTCTGGCGCACCATTGTGGGCGATGGCTTTTTCAAAGAACCGCCGGGCTGCAACCTTGTCCCGCCTGGCCCTGAGCAGGAAGTCGATCGTGTCGCCCGCCTTGTCCACCGCCCGATAAAGATATTTCCACTCGCCTTTGATCCTGATATAGCTCTCGTCCATTCGCCAGCTTTTCCCAACCGGAAGCTTGTGCTTGCGGAACGTCTTTTCGAATAGCGGCAATAGCTTCCGTACCCAGCGGTACACCGTGGAATGATCAACCGCGATACCACGCTCGTCTATCATCTCCTCGAGATTGCGCAAACTTAACGAATAGGCGACGTACCATCGCACGCACAGCAAAATCACTTCAAGCGGGTAATGAAGCCGCTTCAGGACCTTGGCCAGGCCCGGGGCAAGCGTGGTTCGCGGTGTCTTCGTCTTCTTCATCAGACAGCTCAGAAATTTTGCTGCCCAATTTTAACCCGGCCCCTTACTGCAACAAAACCCTTTATCAAGCCGGGTCAACTATTCACCTCCAGCGACCTGTGCCATCGGATCCGAACGAGTTGTCTTGCCGGCCGAAAAGGCCAGTTCATGTCGCTCAGCGCGGGATGTCGGATGACCGCTGTTCCCGAGTAAGCTGCCGTTGCGGTGACGGACCTTCGAACGACGGCAGTGGGTCGAGCTGAGACAGTTGACCGGGTGCCACCGACCCGCTGGCCTAGCCGAGTTCGCCGCCTTGCTCGAACTCCACGATGCGCCGGCCAATCTCCCGGTAGGTCGCCGTCATCAACGCGTTGACGCGGCGGGCGGCGGCCGCGCGCGCGGACTCCACCACGTCGGCGATTTCACGCTGCAGGCCCGCGTAGATGGCCGGTGCGATGCCGGTCTTCGTCACCGTGCGTTCACCGCGTCTTTGAACGCCTTGCCGGCAGTGAACTTCACCGTCTTTGCCGCGGCAACCTGGATTTCAGCGCCCGTCGACAGATTGCGGCCGGTGCGTGCCGCACGCTGTCCCGTCGGGAACGAGTCGAAACCGACCAGTTGCACGGTGTCGCCAGCGGTCACCGCGCGCGTGATGGCGCCTGGCACTGCATCGATGACTTCGCCGGTGGCGGCCCTGGTGTCGCCGGTGCGGGCTGCGACCGCGTCAATCAGTTCCTGTTTATTCATGTTCGATCGGTTGTTGTTGGCCAGACCCGCAACGTACGGCAACGGGCGGTCCGAACGCAAACGCGCACGCACGTGCCCAAGGTAGCGCCCGCCCCCTCCGTTTTCCCGGCCAGCGCGGGCTGCCGGAGCGTGACAGACGGAAAATCGTCCAGCGACCAGCAGCGCTGTCGCGGCACTGCGGTAACAGTCGGTGTGTGCGGCTCCGTCATTGCGAAACGGTCTCGACGTTGGAGGGGCGGACCAGGCGAACATGACGGTTAGTTGCGTCATCCGGTATTAAATGAACCGGTAAGGCGAGCTTTTGCAGGAGCGCGGACACTGGAACGCTGAGGCTTTCCTCCTGCAGTCCGTCGTGACATCGCTAACCGCATCGGGCGCCTTGGCGATGCGGCGGCACGTAATGGCGCCGGGCAAATCGTTTGCGCCTTTGCGCCGGAGGTCCTATGAAGTCACACGCGGATCTGCCATCGGGACGGCAGGAATTCGCCCTTATGAGAGCGTCGAACGCACATGTCAGGGCCGAATCGATACTCGAACCTCCAGATTTCAGTCTGCGTAACGAGCGAAGCCGAATGTGGTCGGTCGAGGAGGATGCCATGTGGAACCGATCGGCGATGATGACAAGATCACCGTTCGGCAGACCAGGCTGCCCCTGGTAGCGCCCCCGTTTGCCGAGTAGGACAAGCAGCGCTAAACCCGGGTCATCAACGCGCCCATGCTCGTGGCAGCCTCTTCGCATCCTTCCCGGTTTGGGCTGCGCAAGGCGGCAGGAGGCGGCAGCAGGAAGGAACAGTTAGAGTACCCGACGCGCCGGCGCATCACCTAAACTGTAGGCATGTTTGCGACTCGACAGGAGGTCGCCATGGCCGAATCAATTTCGGGAATCATGCTGGGAGTGATCGTTCTGATCATGGCTGCCATCCTCGTGACGGAGCACTACCGACGTGAACATCACAGGAGCCGGCAACTCCGCTGGCTGGACACCCATCCGATGCGGGACTGGTTGCACCGCAGGCCTTGAAGCACAGCAGACACCTGCCTTGTTGACTGTCCACCCATTGCGGGCAATTCCGGCAGCGCAAGCGACAGGGGCCAGCCGTTTGCGCTCCACTCCGGACGAGCTGTGCTCCGGGATTTTGCCAGCGTCGGCATGACCCGGCGCGTCCCGGGTAACGCTCGCTTCCCGGGCCCGAGCATGGTGCGGCGGCACCACCGCACAGGCACGCGTAGTACCGACACAGGTCACCATCAAGTGGCTCGTCCGTCTCCAGTCGGTAATCGATAAAGAGTTCGCCGCCAGCCGTAATGTCCCGGATCGCGTGGTTGAACACGCGCCCCGCCTCCTCAACTGCCTCGCAGTTCGCCGAGCAGCAGTGATCAGCCAGCGCGCGCTGTTGCCCCCGCGGCTGCCGTCGATCACCCGGCCGTCCTCCAGCCCGAAAAAGAACGTGTGTCCCTCGATGCCGTCTCGCCGGTGCTGCGCGGGCGGCCCGTCGCCAGGAAATCACCTCACCCCTGTATTCCAACACGCGCTCCCCCGCTTTCAGCGTCCGCAGCGCGAACACTCCTTTCCCATGCACCGGCGATCGCTGTCATCGGCGATCTGAAAGTCGTCAAAAACTGACAGTGTGAAACTCACTGCGTGGAACCAACTTTTCTTGGTTCATTTTCTTCGGGGCCCGGTTTATCGAGAGCCTCAGTCTTCTTTATTTTTCCTCGCTCCATTCTCCTGCTTCCCGTGTGGTTGCCGCATTCTCAGCGGATTAGCCACTGAGGTCAGCCGCGGTCGCAGAGCCAGATTGACTATTTATCCCGCCCCTACCGCATCGCACAGTTCTCGGGCGAACGCAATGTAGGCTTGGGGCGTGACGGCGGATGTCATCTGCCATGCCGTGCGTTGAAATAGCAGCAGGCCCCCACGTTCACCCAGCCTCCTGAAACATCCCGTCCGCAAGTTCCGAAAGGCTGCCCGATTTGACTACGCTGCGCAACATCGCACACGGGGTTTCCTCTCATGCTTCGGCCTGATCCGGCAGCACTTCGCGCCGCCTCGACATCTGATGAATGCAGATCGACACCGGGCAGAATTGAAGGATCGCCTGGCGGCCCGGCGTCAATGGACAATGGCAGAATCTGGCGTCCGCATTTTTTGATTTGCAATCCTACTCTTTGTCAAAGATTTCACCTTTCCTCGACCAACTTGAGAAGGCCGTCCTCTCATATCAGCTTGCCACATCCGCCGTACCACGTAACGGATCTGCGCTCACGAGAACGTCGAAGGTTGTTGTAGGGAAAGAAAACTATAATGGCCCGGCCCATTCACTTCCGGATCGGCCGCATGATGTGTCCCTCTCATGCAGCGCAAGAGCATTGGGTGTCGTGGCCATCTGGCGCCGGCCCCCTTCTCCGCTCGAGCCGGTCCAACCTGTTCAGCCATGCATACCCCGTTCCGCTTTTCCTCCGCGGCTTTCGTGCTTGCGCTTGCGAGCGCACTGTCTGCGTGCTCGACACCGAAGCCGCTTTACCAGCAAGAACAGTTCGACGCAGGCGATAGCCCTTATATGCACAATTTCGCCGGGAAGGCAGAGCTCGCCTGCGAAGCCGCCCGCCGTGCGTTGCTCAGCCAGGGATATATCGCCAGTTCGACGAGGCCCGATTCGGTCGACGGCTCGAAAAATTTCCAGCCCACCGGCGATACGCATGCGGTGATTGAAATCCATGTGGTCTGTACAACCGACGACCCCAAAAGCAACAGCAGTATCGCGTACGTGAACGCAGTTCAGGATCGCTATGCGCTGAAGAAGAGCAACACGTCGGCGAGCGTCGGACTGAGCGTGTTCGGATCGCTGTCGCTGCCGATCGGCTCAAGCGATGACTCGATGGTGAAAGTTGCGAGCGAGACGATTCCTGCCGGCGTTTTCTATCAGCGTTTCTTTGCGCTAGTCGACCACTACCTGAAGGCCGACTCCGCCCAGCCGGACGCCGTCGCCGCCGCGGCAGCGCCGAAGGAGACGCTGCCGTCAATGAACGACGCCGTGCCGCCGATCGGGACAGCCCGGACAGGTAATGGTTCGGAGAAAGCGACGAGCGCCAGGTAAGGCGTCGACGGTATGGCGCGCCCGGACGTGTGCTCGAGCCGCGTTTGGTCCGCCCGCTTTCCCGGCCAGCATGCAGCGACGAAGAGGCGAACAGCCTGACGTGCCATGTTGCCGTGTACGGACCCGCCTGGCAGCACACGCGAGCCGCCGCGGTCGTCAGCCCGGTCGTAAACTTCGGCGCATAAACGGCGTCATGCTCGCGCTGTCCTAGCGCAGATCGGGCGGCCCTCGAAGTTGGGCCGCGGCAAGTGTCCGGAACAACGCTCAAGCCTGCATCATATTGGCTTGCGGGCTCATAGGGTGCGACATCTCAGTGACGGCGTGCGAAGGCCCGAAGAAGGGAATCTCCGTCCTGCGTAATTCGAGGCCGCACCGTACCGCCGGCAAGCTGCTCCATGGCGACGAGCTGGCGTTCGAGCAACGTGTCAAGTTCCTGCCGCTCGGCAATATGGTCGGCCGAGTCCCTGACGAGCATCAATGTCGCAAATTCATGGGCGCTGAGCATTCCTGTCTCCTGGTCGTTCGAGTAGGTGCCGTAGGGGATTGCGCCGGCTACTGGCCTGTGGGCCGTGCCTGCCCGGCTAAGGTCGCTGTCGGCGACGCATTACCGATGGCGCGTCTGGCTGCGATGGGCAGCGGGGAGTTGATGATAGAAGCAGGCTCGGGAGCGGAGCAATCCGGGTCGTCCCGCATATTGGACATATTGGAGGTCTTCCGCGCATGAAATAGCGTCACCCAGCTTCAACGCCGGCTGTCCCGTGCACAGTCGCGAGAGCACCCAACCGGCCTCACCTGATCAACCCGCCGCTCCACCGGTCACGGTCGCTCCAGAACGGACACCGCGGACAGGTTTCGCCGTCCGGATAGTCGATGCCTTCCTCATGCGGGCACCCGATGATGCGATCGACGGCGACGACCGAACGCGCACCATGCTGTTCAATGAACCGGACGACTGCTTCGGTGATTTCCGGATCGGTTCTCGCATCGGACGTTTCACAGAACCACCGCTCAACAGGATCAGCATTGGCGCCTTCGTACGCGACGATGCCGACGGCAACCTTCGTCGCCCGCCTGTCATCGGGCCCATAGCAGGCCACCGTTGCGACCGGGTAGCCGCAGAAGCCCTTGCGGCTTTTTTTCGCGAGCCTGTCCCGGTACCACTGCGCTTTCAATGTCATGTCGCCTCCGTACCTCCGCGCGACTTGCCGATGCGACTACGGCATCAGCGGTGATCGTGGCCGCCGATCGCCATACTCACCGGTGCTGCACTTTCCGTGTGGCCATGTACACGTCGAACAGGCCGGCATGCAGGCGACTGAGCGCCTGACGCAGACTGACGAGTTCGTGCTGGTCGCCGTCATGCTCCCGGCGCAGGATCTCGCCCAGCAGGACCGTGGCCCGCGATGCCGCAACCTCACGTTGCATCCGGGCGTCACCCAGCCGGCCTGCGAGCGCCGGCTTGACCACCAGCAGCCAGGCCGGGAACCACGCGTAATCGTCGATCTCGCCCGTGCCGGGGAACTCCGCATCAAAGCGCTGGCGCAGCGCGTCGAGCGACGCGTCGCCCAGTCCGGGCAGCAACGCCGCGAACCGTGCGGGCGCGAGCCACGCCAGTCCAGCGAGCAGTGGCCACGCGGCATCCAGACCATCAGCCCGGTAGCGCGCCTCCGTCATCCACGCGAAGGGTGCCGGGATGCGCCACCAGGACTCAATGCCCTCGACCGCTGCACGTGCAGCCGCCCAGTCGCCGGCCAGCAGCCAGAGCGGTGCGGCGTGGCTGTCGGCATGGTTCCCGGCACCGGCGCCGCGAAAGGCCAGCGGCGCGGCCCGCTGGGCGAGCGCTCGCCAGCATGGTGCGAGCCACGGCTGGACGCTCTGCGCGGGCAGCACGCGCCGGGCGGCGGGCACCACCCCGTCCTCCAGGTGACGGTGGGCGATGTCCAGCGCCGCATGGTCAGCAAAGGGCGCGGTCGATCCATTCCCGAGTTCGCGGACCAGCACGGTCATCGCGGGCAGCGCACCGTCGTCCGGGTATTCGCCGGCGAGCTGCGCCAGTGCCGTCCGCGCGGCCGCCACATCGCGCCTCTGCAACGGCGCCAGCACGTCGTTGCGCAACATCACGTCACGGCTGTCGGCGAAGATGTCGAGCTGCTGCATGGTCTGGGTCATCCCGTTCAGAAGAGCTGATCGTGAAGAGCGGTCAGACTAGCCCATTTCACCGCGCTGCGGAAGGTGCGGCCGTCCTCGTCCACCGATTCGATGATCACGCGCTGGCCGCTGGCTTCGGCGACCACCCGCACGATCCGCTCGCCGTAGCGCATCAGTGCGCTGATCGGCGGGCAAGCCGGGGCGTTGCGCCTTTTTCCCTAGCGGCTGTTTTTCTCCACCTCGCCTACCCCCGCCTGCGGCGCACCGTGGTCTTGCTGGCCGTCGCCGGTTCCGCCGGTGCGGCCGTTGCCTGACGCGACGTGCGTGTCACCGCCGCGCGGCCCGCAGTCGGGCGTGCAGGCGCGGCCTTCGGGCGGGCCGGGCGCGTATCCGCCTGACGAAGTGCCGCCAGCTGTTGCTGCAGCGTGACGTTCGTAGCCAGCACGGCATCGAGCCGTCCCTGCAAAACGCCCGCCTGGTGACGCGCGTCCCCGAGCTGCGCCTGCAGCGCCTCGACCGCCCGATGATGGTCCGCCTCGCGTCGGTCGGCCCGCTTCACCGCGGCATCGAGGTCCTTCTGCCGCTTCGCGGCCGTACCCCGCTCGCGGTCGATCTCCAGCAGCGCGCGCTTTTCCGACGCTCGCAGGCGCTCTTCGGCGCGCTCCGCGCTCTCGCGCAGTTTTTCCAGTTCCCGCGAGAAGCCTTCCCGCACCTTTGTGAGTTCGCGGTCGCGCGCGACCACCTCTTCCTTGAGCCGTCCGATCTCGGCCTCGAACGCCTGCCGTGCCGCGTGCCCCTCGGCCTGTGTCTTTTCCAGCCCGCGGACCTCGACCTGGGCGGCGAGCAGCGCGGCCGTACGCTGCTCAAGCGCCGTTTCGGTGCGTTCAAGTTCGCCGCGCGCCGCCGCGACGCGCTGCTCCGCGTCCGCGCGCTGCCCCTCCACTTCCGCGCGCAGCGCTTCGAGCTCCGCCTGCGCGGACGCGCTCGCCCGCGTCCAGAGCGTCGCGACCAGTTCGCCGACGGCCGCACCGAGATCGGCGGGCAGGTCCGGGTGGTCGATGCGCACGCGGCTTTTCTCGCGCAGTTCGGCCCAGAACTCGCCGAGCACCTGGGTCGGCGTGCTCATGCTGCCCCGCTTCACCAGCTGGTACAGCCGGTTCGCGGTCGGCGTGATGCCGAAGCGGAAGAATAGCAGCGCGCAGACCTCGCGGTACAGCTCGCGGGTCTTCGGGAATTCGGCCTTCAGGCGGTCAATTTCGGCGGCCAGGCGGGTTTCATCGGGCAGGGCGTCGGACATGGAAACGGTTTGCTTCTCGGGGCGCGAGGTGATGGCGGAATTCCGCCGGTCTCGCGTGGGCAGCCGCCCTGAAACCCAGCCGCAACGCGCCTCGCAGACAAATTCGACGATCTCAAAAAACCCGCAACCAGTTGAAGCACATCGTCGATCTGCCTGAGCCATTGGATGTCGCTGCTGTCGAGCAGGTTGTGAGGCCAGAAGCGCAGCGCAAGAATCAGGAACGACACGAACATCACGACGCCGACGAACGGATGCAGGATACGCGTCCACTGGCTACCCCCCGAAGAGCGCGGTGAGCCAGAACATCGACGGATGAAACAGCGCGAGCCCGGACAACGCGAGCAGCACGAAACTGATCGTGGTGATTCAGTGGTTCGTGCGCTCGTTAGCGGAATAACGCAGGATCCGGTTCGCGTCTGCCGTATTCTGGTCAGCTTTCATCGGAACTCTCCTTCGAGCGGTGCGCTTCGTCACGGGCGGCCGTTTCATCTTCTTCCGTGACTTCGTTTGGGCCGACGCGCGTGTAATGGAAGAACCCGGCAAGCGCCGCCAGCGCCATCGCACCCAATGCAAACGGCTTCGCCGCGCCCTTCCAGATGCCGACCAACGGACTGATGTGCGGATCGTCCGGCAGGCCGTGATACAGCGACGGCTGGTCGGCGTGATGCAGCACGTACATCACATGCGTGCCGCCGACGCCGGGCGGATCGTACAATCCGGCATGCTCGAAGCCGCGTTCCTTCAGGTCCTCGATGCGTTCCGCCGCGTGCTGCTTCATGTCTTCCTTGGTGCCGAACACGATCGCACCGGTCGGGCATGTCTTCACGCACGCCGGCTCCTGGCCCACCGCGACACGATCGGAACACAGCGTGCATTTATACACACGATGATCCCGCTTCGAAATGCGCGGAATGTTGAACGGACAGCCGGTGATGCAATAGCCACAGCCAATACAGTTTTCCTGATGGAAATCGACGATGCCGTTCGTGTACTGGACGATCGCACCCGGCGAAGGACACGCCTTCAGGCAGCCGGGATCGTCGCAATGCATGCAGCCGTCCTTGCGGATCAGCCATTCGAGGTTGCCATCCGGGGTTTCATATTCGGCGAAGCGCATCACCGTCCACGAGTGCTCCGTCAGGTCGGGCGGGTTGTCATAGACGCCGACGTTCGTGCCGATTTCGTCGCGCAGGTCGTTCCACTCCATGCATGCCGTCTGACATGCCTTGCAGCCGATGCACTTCGTGACGTCGATCAGCTTCGCAACGCTGCCCGTAGCCGGCTCGCGCACTGTCGGCGGCTGCACCGTGGTGGCCGACACGCGCCTGATATCGAGCGATTGCAGTGCCACCGTGTTCTCCTTTCGCGTATTCAGGCTTTCTCGACTTTCACGAGGAAAGACTTGAATTCCGGCGTCTGCGTATTGCCGTCGCCAACCACTGGCGTGAGCGTATTGATCAGATAGCCCGGCTTCGCGAGTCCCTTGAAGCCCCAATGCAACGGAATGCCGACGGTCTGCACCTTCTTCCCGTCAATCATCAGAGGTTTGATGCGTTTGGTGACCACGGCAACCGCAACGATGTGTCCGCGATTAGACGACACCTTCACGCGGTCGCCCGCCACCACACCGACCTCCTTCGCGAGATCCTCGCCGATCTCGACGAACTGCTCCGGCTGGATGATCGCGTTCAGCCGCACGTGCTTGGTCCAGTAGTGAAAATGCTCGGTGAGCCGATAGCTCGTCGCCGTGTGCGGGAAGTCCGCCGCCTTGCCGAACGCCGCGCGATCGTTCGGGAACACACGGGCGGCCGGGTTGCTCGTTGCCTGGGCATTTTGGGGATGCAGCGGGTTGTAGCCGAGCGGCGTCTCGAACGGCTCGTAGTGCTCAGGGAACGGACCTTCGGCCATGGCGTCACGCGCAAAAAAGCGCGCGACGCCTTCCGGGTTCATGATGAACGGCCCCATGCCGGTTTCGGGCGGCTCGTCCGCCTTGTAGTCCGGCACGTCGGCGCCGCTCCACGTCTTGCCGTTCCAGCCGATCAGCTTGCGCGTCGGATCGAACGGCTTGCCGTTGACGTCGCACGATGCGCGGTTGTACAGGATGCGCCGGTTCGCCGGCCACGCCCACGCCCAGCCAAGCGTCTGGCCGATGCCCGTCGGGTCTGCATTGTCCCGTCGCGCCATCAGGTTGCCAGCCTGCGTCCATGCTCCGCAGAAGATCCAGCAGCCGCTCGCCGTGCTGCCGTCGTCCTTCAGTTGCGCGAAGCCCGCGAGCTGCTCGCCCCTCTTCACGAGCACCTTGGTCGCGTCCTTCGGGTCCGTCAGGTCTGCCAAAGCCTTGCCGCTGAATTCCATCGCCATTTCTTCCGGCGTCGGTGCCGACGGAGCCGCATAGGGCCAGCTGAGATTGACCACCGGGTCCGGGAATTTGCCGCCCTGATCCTGGTACAGCCTGCGGATCCGCACAAACAGGCTCCCCATGATCTCCAGATCCGTCTTCGCCTCGCCCGGCGGCTCGGCACCCCGCCAGTGCCATTGCAGCACGCGCCCGGAGTTGACGAGCGAGCCGTTCTCTTCGGCAAAGCAGCTTGTCGGCAGCCGGAACACTTCGGTCTGGATCTTCAACGCATCAACGTCGTTGAACTCGCCATGGTTCTTCCAGAACTCCGACGTCTCGGTCGCGAGCGGGTCCATGATGACGAGCCACTTCAGCTTCGAAAACGCGACGGTCATCTTCGCCTTGTTCGGCGCAGCGGCAAGCGGGTTGAAGCCCTGAGCGATGTAGCCGTTCATCTTGCCCTGAGACATCAGTTCGAACACCTGCAACATGTCGTACGGCTTGTCGAGCTTGGGCAGATAGTCGAAACCCCAGTTGTTCTCGGCGGTCGCCGCTTCGCCCCACCACGCTTTCATCAGACTAACGAAGAAGCCCCGATAGTTTTTCCAGTAGCTCAACTGGTTCGGCCGCAACGGCTGCGCTGCGCGCTTTGCGACGTAGGCGTCGTAATCCTGCTCGGCTTGCAACGGCAGCGTCATGTAGCCCGGCAGCAGGTTCGACAGCAGGCCGAGATCGGTCAGCCCCTGGATGTTCGAGTGGCCGCGCAACGCGTTCATGCCGCCGCCCGCAATGCCGATATTACCCAGCAGCAGCTGTACCATCGCGCCCGTGCGGATCATCTGCGAACCGACCGAGTGCTGGGTCCAGCCAAGCGCATACATGATGGTAGCGGCGCGCGTCGGCGACGCGGTCGAGGCGAGCATTCCGCACACCTTCAGGAACTTGTCCTTAGGTGTACCGCAGGTCTTCTCGACCATCTCCGGCGTGTAGCGCGAGTAGTGCTGCTTCAGCAGGTTGTAGACGCAACGAGGGTGTTGCAGCGTCGTGTCGACCTTCACGAAGCCGTCGTCGCCCAACTCGTAGTCCCACGTCGATTTGTCCGGATAGCCGTGCTTCCCGGCGTCGTAGCCGGAAAAGATGCCGTCGTTGAACGCGAAATCCTCGCGCACGATGAACGGCAGGTCCGTGTAGTTCTTCACATACTCGTGCTGGATCTTGTCGTTCGTCAGCAGGTAATTGATGATCCCGCCGAGGAACACGATGTCGGTGCCGGTGCGAATCGGCGCGTAGTAGTCAGCGACAGATGCTGTACGCGTAAAGCGCGGATCGACCACGATCAGGCGCGCCTTGCGGTGTGCCTTCGCTTCGGTGACCCATTTGAAACCGCATGGGTGCGCCTCGGCAGAATTGCCGCCCATCGCCAGAATGACGTCCGCGTTCTTGATGTCGACCCAGTGGTTCGTCATCGCTCCACGGCCAAACGTCGGGGCAAGACCTGCCACCGTCGGGCCGTGTCAGACACGCGCCTGGTTGTCGAATGCAAGCATCCCCAGACTGCGGACCACCTTGTGCGTCAGGTATCCAGATTCGTTGCTGCTTGCCGATGCGGCCAGCATGCCCGTCGTGAGCCACCGGTTGACCTTGTTGCCATCGTTCGTCGTTTCGACGAAGTTGGCATCGCGGTCTTCCTTCATCAGCCTGGCGATGCGGTTGAACGCGTCATCCCACGAGATGCGCTGCCACCGGTCGGAACCAGGCGCACGGTATTCCGGGTGCTGGAGACGGCTTGGACTGTGAATGAAATCGATCAGGCTCGCGCCCTTCGGACACAGCGTGCCACGATTGACCGGGTGGTCGGGGTCGCCTTCGATATGGATGATGCTGGCTTTGGCGTTCTTCGCGCCATCGCCAAGGCTGTACATCAGGACCCCGCAACCGACTGAACAATACGGACACGTATTGCGGGTTTCAGTGGTACGCGCCAGCTTGTACTGCCGCACCTCCGCGAGCGCTGGTTCCGGCGAGAAGCCCATCAGGGCGATACTCGATCCGGCCAGCGATGTGGCGGTGAGTTTCAGGAACTGGCGCCTCGTCAAGTTGGCCATGGTAGCGGCCCTCGAACGTGGACGTTGCACCAATTACCAGTATAGATAGCGACTTTAGAAATTTCCGTCGGGGCGGCAGCGGATAAACCCTCACGTGGCATGGCAGACGCGACGGCGACGGAGGAGTGTTCGCTCGCTGAGGATGCCGAAGCGGTTCGCCAGTGCGTGGACAACAGCACGGCCGCGTGACTCGATCCGGTCTGTACGGCAATGCCCGTGGCGGTCATTCGTCGGCTGTCGTGCAGCGCCGGATCGGCGCCGCACGCAAGCCATCTGGCAGTTCGCGTGAGGCTGAGCAAGCGCGAATGTCACCTTCGTCGCGATCGGCGAGGCGATGCACGCACGCTCATTGCCGATAAGGTCCCATTGGGTCGGCGGGCCGACCACGAGGCCACGCTACTCCGGCGCCCATTCGCCGGCCGAGTGCTATCTGAAACAGCATTCTCATGGGCCAGCAGAGATCAGATCCCGTTCAACGGGTGGTAATCGCCACCTACGAAGCTAAAATTGTTAGTAGGACCATTGAAATGGGCAGACTGCAGGCGCGTCGCATCAGGCGCGCGGAGATCGGCCTCAAATCGCAATGAGCACGAAGGCACGTTTTCCGGTCCAACTGCGGCGCGCGCGTCGCAGTTGGCGCAAGTTTGCGCTTGAAGTGACGGCACGCGCCATGGGAGCGGCATCGACGCTCTCCCGCGCGATCGTCTGGAACGGCACGCCCGCCAGTACAAGAGCTGACGTGCCTGAGCTACCGCGCCGGCCGGTCCCACCGCCTCGCGAGCGCGGCACCTGTCGTGCATTTGCACTCGCCGTAGCGATGCACGTAGTGCTGGCAGCGTTCCTGTTCTCCGGCGCACACTGGCAGAAAAACACACCGGCCGGCACGACGGTAGCCGTGGCTGACCGGTCAACGTTGGCTCCATCGTGGTTGCCTGTGCCTTCCGTGACGGAGGAGCCCATGCGACCCGCGGCCCGCGACGAAAATGCTCATATCAATGTCGCGTCGCAGTCGGAAATGCACCGGTATCGGCAAACGGTGCGTCAGGCCCAACCGGCCAAACGGCCACGACAAGCGCCTGCTGTCCGAACCCTGGTGGGGAAGGCGGGAGAAAAAGCCGCGCAGAAGGCAGACAGTTCGGCCGATAGACAACACGAGGAACGCCTCGCCGCATTGCTGGCATTGGCAGCGGACGTATCGTCGGGTAACGACCTGAAGCCTGACACCGTCGCAACGGCGTCGCCGGGTTACGCAGACCGGGTCAGACGGCGGGTGCGCCCGAACGTCGTGGCGCCGACTGACATCAATGGAAACCTGTCGTCGGTCATTGCCGTGAGATGCGCCCCCGATGGGTCGCTTTTGAGCGCCACAATGCAGCGCTCGAGCGGCAACCTCGAATGGGACATCGCCGCGTTGAGCGCGGTGGAGAAATCCAACCCGATGCCGCGGGATGTTAACGGCAGCACACCGTCGAGCTTTCTGATCACATTTCGGCCGAAAGGCTGATTCCGATTCGCCAGATCACGGTTGAACGGCTTGTGGGCGTCGTCCAGGGCGATACACCGGCCGCGGCTATGGGCGACCCTGTTTCTGAGCTTTTTCTTAAACGGGTCGTGTTCCGTGATTTCTGTAGGGAATACGGTGGTAGGAAGCACCCGAGGTATGACCGGGATTCATTGTTACCTGCAGATGCAGGTAATCACGAATCCCGGGCAAGCCTCAAGGTCACGCAACGGTGCGAGCGACTGGCGAGGCGGCTGGCCGACGGCAAGGTCGTGAGCATCATCATCGACAGCACGGGGATGAGTTTCGGCCCGGCCAGTGAATGGTACGAGCAGAAGTACGGCAAAAAGGCGGCGAAAACGCCGTAGCGCAAGATGCACTTGTCGATCGACGCTGACATTAACGTTCATGCGATCGTCATTACTGGCACGGACGTTTCGGATAGCGAAGGGATGGACCGGGTGCTACCGGCCGATATCCCGGCTGACCGCGTGATTGCCGACGGTGCTTACTACAGCATCGAGCGAGGCGAAGCGCTGTCGCGCTCAGGCGTGCTCCCCGTTATTCCCCCGCCTTCTCACGCGGTGGAGCATGGTGAAGAAAAGACTCAGTGGCACGACGAGGTCGTGGGCTACATCAGGGAAAAAGGCATTTATGCGTTCCACAAGAAATATGACTATGGGCAGCGCTCGCTGGTCGAAGCGCAGATCTCCCGGATCAAGCGATGCATCGGCCCGACCTTGCTGACACGAAAAATCGGGTCGCAGGAACGCGAGGGCGTGATCATCGCGAACATCCTTAACCGGTGGAACTCGTTTGGCAGGCCCGTTTCCTTCAAAAATGGATAGTTGCGTCCGTAGTATGGAAACTCGGACCCTTCCGAACAAAGCCAAGCTGCTAGAGGCTCTAACCAAAACGGTAAGTAGCCGGTTGTTCCCTTCCGCAGTGGGAACACGTCGTCGTGAGCGCTACCGGGGGAGAGGCAAACGCTAAACGGACAGGCACAACGCAGTCAGATCTGGCGCGCCTAGTGGCGATAAGCGGGTTACTCAGCGACGCCGGCAAGGTGCTCGATGTTGTCCTCAATCCGTCCTCGCGCCTCTGCCTCGGCATCAGCGCCCGTTCTTGCGATCAGCGGGAAAACGAGTCCGTTGCCTTTGAACTCGTGATTGAAATGCACCCACGACTCGTAAGCAAACACACCGGATTCCGAGTGGGCGACGTTAAGCACCACGTCGTAGGTACGCCGCAGACCCTGTTGACGTGTGTATTGAAATTTGTACACCTCCGAATGAAGCATGGCAACCTCCGTGTTACTTTCGAGGAATCCGAGCATGACGGCCTACGACAACGCGGTCGACCCGAACTGCGCGCAAGACCCTAGGCACAGCCCGACGAAAAGGCGGTGCACGGCGATACCGCTACATCGCGTCGATCCGGCGCTCCGCGTCGAAACGAGCCTCTTCGATCGCCTGCTCCTGACTTCTCGCAGGCGTCTCGTGGTTTCTCCAGTACACGGGGGGCTTGCTCATCGTATATGCCCAGTCCCACGTCCCGTCCTTCTGTTCGGTCACGTACACGCTGTAGTTGACTGCCTTGAACGTGAAATTGTGGCTAGCCATGAAGGCCTCATTCTGGGGTTTCGAGAAATCGTAGGACGCTTACAAAGCGGAGTTCGCGTCGCACCATTCGACCGCCCATCGTTTGGCAGCTTCAATTGCACGCGCGTCGGAAGGATAGTCGCCAAGGTCGCCCGAATACTTCACCTCAAGCTTTTCATGACCCACCGAGGCGCGTCGATAGATCTTCGCGCGGGCGTAGTAGTGGCCACCTTCATCCAGCGGCGACGCGTCGATGTGAAACTGCTTATAGTCGAATTGCATCTCCGCCTCCGAAAGGGTTCCTTACTCGTCGTCTCGCTGGACAATCTGCGGACGGCCTTCCGCCTCATCGCCGACGTTCACCAACTTGTTCCGGTAGTCGCAGCCTGGACAAATGAAAAAAAGCCCGTCCTCATCGATTTTGGGCTCGACCTCGCCGGGGGCAAACTGCGCATTGCAGTTTCGACAGGTCCACACGTCTGCCTCCGTCTGATATTGGTGAAATCCTAGCATGAGCGCCATCATCAGCGAATGCGGCAGCTACCGCTATATCCTGACGCGCGCGGCAGATTCGATGTGTCCGATGAAGACCGCCGCAGTTTTCGTGATGCTCAACCCGAGCACTGCGGATGAAGAGCAGGACGATCCCACAATTCGCCGGTGCCGCGGTTTCGCGCGCCTATGGGATTGCAACGGCATCTCGGTAGCTAACCTTTACGCTCTTCGCTCGACGGACCCGGCAGGACTCTGGGTGCATCCGGATCCAGTCGGTCCAGACAACGACGCGCACCTTTGCCAGATCGCTTCAATCGAAACTCGCAACCAGTTGTCGGCATTGGGCGAATCTCATGCGAGGTCCAATAGTCGTTCGGCGCTTTGAGTGTTATAGCAGATCTCTTCTGTTAGACCGGTGGGTCTTTCTTGACGTCGGAAGTTGCGCAGAGCTCGCAGCGACGATGTCTGACACGTGGCAAGCGCTACACCCCGGCACTCACGGGTGTCGAGGTTTTTCGTTGTGAAGCGATGCGCTCGCGCATTCCGGAATCAAGGCCATTGCATCATTAATGCGACGGTTAATGCGACGCGCGCTGGTAGCCACTTCCATGCGGTGAAGTGGCCCGAGCCGGGCATCCTCATTCAGACGTCAGTCAGCTGTATCAGCGCATGCCGCCGCGATTGGGCGACGAGCTCGGGGGCTGCGCCTGACACGCGGCGGGCCGGGCGCGCCCTGTCCGACCGCGCGTGCGCGGGCGTAGAATTGCAGCACGTCAGGCAACAGGGGCGGCACGGTGAAACCAGTCATGCTGCGCTGGCTGCGCACCCTGATTCCAGCAATTGCTCTGGTGTGGATGCCTTGCGGCATTCACGCGGCCGACGATTTTGCGCCCCGTCGTGCGAAAATGATCAACGACATCGCGGATCTCACGGCCGAAACCTTCTCCGCAACCGGCAGACCCGCCATCGATCCGCGCGTGCTCGACGCGATGGACCAGGTGCCCCGCCACCAGTTCGTCCGGCCTGGCGAGGAGCGCGACGCCTACGAGAACCGGCCGCTTCCCATCGGCTATGGCCAGACCATTTCGCAGCCGTACATTGTCGCGCTGATGACCGACCTGATGATGATCAAGCCCACTGATGTCGTGCTGGAGGTCGGCACCGGCTCTGGTACCAGGCGGCGATCCTCTCGACACTCGCGCGAGCGGTATATACGATCGAAATCATCGAGCCTTTGGGGAAGGGGGCACAGGAGCGCCTGCAGCGGCTCGCGTACAAGCGGGTGAACACCACGGTGGGAGACGGCTATTACGGGTGGGAAGCCCACGCACCCTACGACGCCATCATCGTCACCGCCGCGGCGAGCCATGTCCCTCCGCCTCTCGTGCGGCAGTTGAAGCCGGGCGGCAGGATCGTCATTCCAGTAGGCGCGCAGTTTCTGACGCAGTATCTGCTGCTTATCACGAAGGCGAACGACGGGACCGTTTCCACACGCCAGGTTCTGCCCGTCAGCTTCGTGCCGCTCGTCGGGCACTGATCCTGCGCGGGAATCAGGCGACGCAAAGGGACCACGCGCCCCATCAGCATGGACTAAGCGTCCCCCTCCCCCACCCCTTCAGGTAGACGCAATCATGCCCGCCGCGCCGTTGTTCGCCCTCTCCCTGCTCTCGGCCGCGGTGCTTGGTTACGAGCTCCTGTTGATGCGACTCTTTTCGATCATTCAATGGCATCACTTCGCGTACATGATGATCAGCGTCGCCCTGCTGGGTTACGGAGCAGCCGGCGCGATGGTTGCGCTGGCGCAACGCTGGCTCGCGCCCCGGTTCGCAGCCGTGTTCGTCGGCAGCGCATTTCTGTTCGGCGTTCTTTCGGTTGCCTCGTGTCGCTTTCACTCAGCGTGTCGCGTTCAACCCGCTGGAGATTCTGTGGGATCCGCGCGAACCTTTGCGCCTGCTCCTGATCTATCTGCTCCTCTTCGTTCCTTTCTTTTGCGCCGCGACCAGCGTCTGTCTCACGTTCACGCGGTTCAACGATCAGATTCCCCGCATTTACAGTTTCGACATCGGCGGGGCGGGCTTGGGCAGCATCGCAATCATTGGCGTGCTATTCGCGCTCCGGCCACTGGATGCGCTACGGTTACTGGGTGCTGCGGGCATTGCGGCAGCGGCGCTGGCATGTGTCGAATGCCGCTGGCACCGGCCGTGGTTGCCGGCCCTCTTGCTCGGCGCCGCGACCGTGTTGGCCGTCGGCCTGCCGCGCGACTGGCTCGCATTGCGGCCGTCGGAGTACAAGGAACTGAGCCAGGCCCTGCGCATCAAGGACGCGCACGTGGTCGCCGAAAGCCCGAGCCCGCTGGGTCTCGTCACGGTGGTGGAGAGCCCCTTGATTCCTTTCCGGCATGCGCCCGGGCTGAGCCTCAACGCGACGATGGAGCCGCCGCTGCAACTCGGCGTGTTTACCTCAACGGCGCTCGCCTGGTGACAGGGACGGCCGTACATGAAGCGGAAGAGATTGCGCGGCTGGCGCGGGCGGCCGGCGGCAATCTCCCGAAAGCCAAAACCGCCCCTTGAAGTTCAGTTGGCGAAATTACGCCGGAAACAGCGACCATGCGCCTGCGGGAAAGTCAGTCAACAGCGAGTTCAGCCGCTCGTCGTTGCACACGAAAAACAGCGCAAATTGCGCCCGGTCATGAAGGACGCGACGAGTATGACAAAACTGTCGAAGGCGGTTTTGAGGGCGCGGAGCAAGTTGGATCCCGATCGTTCGCCGCTGCGACCGAATGAGACTAGGATGAAGTGCGGCGCTCGACCTTGTGCACGCTTCCGGGGCGATGGCAACTCACGCGGGATTACTTTCCTGAAGGTAGCGCCGCACACCGGACGGCCATCAGAACGCGCGCCCACGTGTGCTTTGCTCTGGGTCCTAGGGTGACCGGTGGTCACCACTTCGCTAGACGGATCCACGATGTCTCTGTTGAACAGACGAGGGGCCGACGATGAGACTGATCGAACCCGATGAACGCCAGGACTTCGTGGCGGCCTTGCAGCGCCGCGGTCTGGCAGAAAGTGATTTCGAATTCCTGGAAACGGATACGACTGACCCAAAAGGCGACGAGAACTTCGGTCTGCAGGGCTATGTCACCGTAACCCGGCTATCGATACGGATTACTCGGGAATACCCCATCGGATACGAAGCCGACTGGGTTCAGCATTTCAGCCATGATCTCGACGCAGGCGTCTTTGCCACGCCGGCATAATACTCCGCATGCCATTGGGCTGCGCCAGCCGCTGCTCGCGTTTAGGCTACCGTCGTTGCTGGCAATTTCTCTGTTGGGTCGATCGACCCAACACGTGTCACTCGAAATGCACTGGACGAATGTGTGGATAAGAATGGCCGGCCAGTCGCGGATTTCCGCTTCTGATCGATGCGGGCGATGGCGGACTTCTGCGGTCGCCACACGGCGCTCCGTGATTCCGCGAATGTATTCTCCCTAAAGGACGGCACCCGCCAAACCGATCTCCGCTGAACGACCACTGCCAGGCGCAAATTCCTCGAAGTATTGAACGAATTCTCCGGCGGCCAGCCCTACCCTATCTCCTGTCAAGCGCCTGTCAAGCGCTTGTGAATCACAATCGAGAGTCCTATGACTTCTGTTCTGCTGCTCGAAAACATTCACGATACAGCGGTCGGCCGTTTCGCAGAAGCGAAGCTGGAGATTGAGCGGCGTAGCGGCGCGCCCGTCGGCGACGATCTGTGCGCTGCACTGCAGGCTCATGAACTCGTCGGCATTCGCTCGGCCACCCATCTGCATCGTCACGAAATCAACGCCGCGCAACATCTACTTGCAATCGGCTGCTTTTGCATCGGGACTTCGCAGGTCGATCTGAACGCGGCGGCGCAGGCCGGCATTCCGGTGTTCAATGCGCCTTTCTCGAACACGCGATCGGTCGCCGAACTCGTGATTGCCGAGGCGATTCTGTTACTGCGGCGCGTTCCGGAAAAGAGCGCGCTCGCGCACACAGGGAAGTGGGCCAAAGGCTCGAGCGGTTCGTTCGAAGCGCGTGGCAAGACCATTGCGATTGTCGGCTACGGCAACATCGGATCGCAAGTTGGTGTGCTTGCGGAGGCGATGGGCATGCGAGTGGTCTACTACGACGTGCATGCCAAACTGTCTATCGGGTCCGCGCGCGCGGCGCAATCGCTGGTCGATGCCGTTTCGCAGGCCGACGTCGTCACGCTGCATGTGCCGGCGACGGCGCGGACCAATCGGATGATCGATGCCGAAGCACTCGCTCATTTCAAAATGGGTGCGGCCTTGATTAATGCATCGCGTGGTTCGGTTGTTGACATCGATGCGCTCGCTCACGCGCTGAAGGAGAGGCGCCTCGGCGGCGCGGCGATCGATGTCTTCCCGGAAGAGCCGAAAGCCAACGCGGATGTTTTTGATAGCGTGCTGCAACAACTGCCAAACGTGATTCTGACGCCGCACATCGGTGGGAGCACGGAGGAAGCTCAGGAGAATATCGGGACGGAGGTCGCCACCAAACTGATCTCGTTCCTGACCACTGGAGCTACGGAAGGCGCGGTGAATTTCCCACATGTCAGTCCGGGACCGCTATCGGCGCCGGCACGCTTGCTGAACGTGCACGTCAATGTGCCGGGGGCGCTCGCGACGCTCAACACGCGCCTGGCTGGCGAGGGCTCAAACATAGTCGCGCAACATCTTCAGACGAAGGGCGAGACGGGCTATGTTGTGACGGATCTGGACCGCGTGCCGTCGAAGGGACTGATCGAGTCGCTCTCAATCGCACCCGGGTTTGTTCGGTCCCGGTTGTTGATGAAGTCCGGCAAGTAAGTGCAGGCGTTTGCTTCGAAGATGTGCTCCAGCCCTGGGCCCGCGCGTGCATATGGTCCACGTAGACGACGTCCACTACTTCGGATCGGACACAAAATACACGCGCGTTGTCAGTGACGACATTGAAGGCCTGGTCCGGCCGTCGCTCAAGGAACTGCTCCTGCAACTCGACGAGCGCCAGTATCTGCAAAGGTTGTGTCGCGCTAAGGATGATCAGGAAAGGCCAGATGAAGAACAGCGGCGTCCCCCGAACCGCCGCCGATCAGTTCTATTCTTTGGTGGCGTAAGGACTCCTTGTCATTGCGGAACTTTCTTGCCTTGCCAATCTATCGCGACACAACCATCGCGACAGCCCCAACCCACAGTCCAATCATTGACACAGCCATGGCAGCCTCCCTACCGGATCACGACACCATATTTCTATTCTAGGCGATGCACTCCCGGCTCGATGCTGCGTTGCGTGAGGTCAAATCGACCGTGCGTCTACGATCTCGATTCGCGGTACGCATTTCTCGAAGCGTCGCTAGTGAGGCCGGTCCCGAAGCCAAATGTCAAACCGTCAATGCCCGTGCGTCACCGCGTTCGTGATTGGAGATCAGAGCAGAAAACATGTAGCCTGCTCCATCTCCTTCCTCCATGAGACGCCTCGAAAAAGAAACGATAGGCTTCCAGGTTGCCGCGTGTTGTAAATGCCGGAGGCAAGTTGCGCATTCTGACAAGCGAAGGACTTGTGCCGTTGACTGGCGGCCTGAAGCAGGCTGCTGCGCAGATTCGGTGTGAGAGCGCGGTCTGGTTTAAATGAGGAAGTCGAGCCGGACTGCGGCGCCGCTGAGCGGGGCGTTTTCCCTTGAACGCATCGAGATCTGGGCCTGACGCAGCCTTGCTGTCGATCGTCGACTGTGAGTCATCGGATATGCCGAGCTTGCGATCACGATAAAGGCGCAAAACTTTAGGCATGCCATTCTTATCCATGACGAACGGCTGGGCGCTCTTCTCAAAGCCATGTCTTCATGGTGGCACGTCGGTTCGGCTTGCAACCGACCAGATCGGTCAGTTCTTGGGCAGTCAGGTGGTCGCTCATGCCGGATTGCCTTTCCGCTAGGCATCGATTGGCACATCGAACTGCGTTTTGCAGCTCGGGCATTTAACTGGTTCGAATTTGTCTTGAGCCGGCAACGCCGCGAGCGGCTGCTCCTTGCCGGCCAAGTAGCAGACTGGGCACGGAAAGGCCTCGTGCGACTTCAGTCTGTGCCACCGATCAACGAAGCGGTCGACATCATGCGCGGACGCGCCGATCGCCTCGAGATGATCAAGCAGCACGTGAAATAGAGCGGGATTCTGCATTATGGCCTCCGAAGCTATTCCGGATCAATGTCGAATGTCGTGTGGATTCAGGCGTCCGCATCGCGCGCGGCTTCCCGCGTTTCAACCTCCCGCGCAAGTTCCTCTTCGGTCTGATGCTGCTCGGCCGACTCCGGATCATCCCCTATGGGAGATCAACATGTTCGGAAACGGCGACAGATCGGCTTCTAGTTCTTCGTCGTCTCACTCTACCAGCACATCCGGTTACCGTGACAATGCCGTCGCTCGCCGTACCGGCCTTCAGCTGGAGCAGCGCGTGGTGCCTTGTCACGGATATTGGGCTGCGTGCCAAACCCTCGTCATGGTGACTATACTGAAGGAGGTCGCTTGATCCACGCGCGCCTCGTTCAGGCGATCGGCGCAGGATGTCAACGCGAATATGTCTGGCCGCGGGGAGAAACGTATGTTCAAGCATCTGCTGGTGCCGACCGATGGTTCGGCCCTCTCCGAAGCCGCCATTCAAATGACGGTGACGCTCGCCATGGAAAGTGGCGCCAAAGTTACGGGCCTCCATGTCATCCCGGAATTTCATGTCCTCGCGTATGGCACCGAGATGATCGCGGACACCGAGGAGCGAGTCGTCCAGGCCACCCGACAGCATGCGGATGACTACCTCGCGGTCATCGCAAAAGCGGCTGCGCAAGCAGGTGTCGAGTGCGATACGGTTGCTACGAACCGCGCCCACCCGTACGAGGCGATTATCAGCGTTGCAGCACAACGAAATTGTGATCTCATCGTCATGGCGTCTCACGGACGAAGCGGTATGCGCGCGTTGTTACTCGGCAGCGAGACCCAGAAGGTCCTGACGCACAGTCAGATCCCGGTCCTCGTCGTCCGGCAGTCGACGCAAACCGGCCCATCCGGCACCCCAGCAACCGCATCAAGGCCTTCTCCTCCCTAGCGTTTGCGTTCGGCGCCGCGTTGTCGCGCACTGGTATCGGCACAAGCCTGAACGCCGCGAACGCGCAAGCGACGTTGAACGGTCTCTATTTTGTCGGGGGCCGGCAGCACGTCGATCACCACACGCGCATCGATCACACAGAGCCGCAGGGCACGAGTCGCGAACATTACCGCGGGGTGCTCGACGGCGCAGCGCGCGGCGTGTTCAACGGGCGCGTCATCGTGCATCGCGATGCACAGCAAACGGACACGCATCAGGCGAATCACAACCTGCTGCTGTCACGCGATGCGGAAATCGACACGAAGCCGCAACTCGAGATCTACGCCGACGACGTGAAATGCACACACGGCGCGACGGTCGGTCAACTGGACGACAGTCAGCTGTTCTATTTACGTGCTCGGGGAGTCGAAGAGCGCGTGGCACGGGCGCTACTGACCTACGCATTTGCGCGCGACATTGTCGAACGTGTGCGCATCGATTCGCTGCGTGGCCGGCTCGAAGACCTGCTGCTCGCACGGACTCCGGAAGGCGAGCGCATCAGGGAGTTGCTATGAAGCCGATCGAACAGATGCAGACGCCCGATCCGCGCAATGTCGCGCATTGGCGAGCCGATTTTCCTATTCTGGGCGAGCGCGTGCATGGTCGGCCATTGGTCTATCTCGACAATGGCGCCACTACGCAAAAACCCGCCGCGGTCATCTACGCGGAAAACGCTTACTACCGGCATAGCAACGCCAACGTGCACCGCGGCGTGCATCTGCTGTCGCAGCGCGCGACCGATTCATTCGAGGCAGCACGCGCGAAGATCGCGCGCTTCATCAATGCGCAGCGTCCGGAGGAGATCGTGTTCGTGCGTGGCACGACCGAAGCGATCAATCTCGTCGCCCAGAGCTATGCGCGCCCGCGGATCAAGCCCGGCGACGAGATCCTGATCAGCGCAATGGAGCACCATTCGAACATTGTGCCGTGGCAGCTGGTCTGTGAGCAGACGGGCGCGGCGCTGAAAGTCGTGCCGATCGACGATACGGGCGCGCTCGATGCCGACGCGTACGAGCGCTTGTTCAGTGAACGTACGCGGCTGGTCGCGATGACGCACCTGGCCAACGCGCTCGGCAGCATCAATCCGGTCGAGCGCATCGTTGCGAGGGCGCACGCGCGGGGCGTGCCGGTACTGCTGGATGGCGCGCAGGCGATTGCGCATCTGCCAGTCGACGTCCGTGCGATAGATTGCGATTTCTACGCGTTTTCCGGGCATAAAGTGTACGGACCGACTGGCATTGGCGTGCTATACGCCAGGGCCGCACTGCTTGAAGCGATGCCGCCGTGGCAGGGCGGCGGCGACATGATCCGCTCGGTAACGTTCGAGAAAACGGAATACAACGAGATTCCGTGGAAGTTCGAGGCGGGCACGCCGAACATTGCCGGTGCAATTGCGCTGGGCGCGGCGCTCGACTATGTCGACAGCCTCGGAATGGAAGTCATCGCCGCGCACGAGAACGAGCTGCTTGCCTATGCAACGGATGCATTGCGGGTGATACCGGGCTTGCGTTTCATCGGTAGCGCACGCGACAAGGCAAGCATTCTGTCGTTCGTGCTCGACGGCGTGCATGCCCATGACGTCGGCACGATTCTCGATCATCACGGCATCGCCGTGCGTGCAGGCCATCATTGCGCGATGCCGGTGATGCAGCGTTTCGGCGTACCGGCGACCGTGCGCGCGTCGCTCGCCCTCTACAACACGCACCAGGATATCGACGCTCTGGTCGAAGGTCTCGGCAGGGTCAGGGAGCTATTCGGAACATGAACGATCTGCGCGAGCTGTATCAGGAAGTCATTTTCGACCACTACCGGCGGCCGCGTAACCGTCATGGACTGTCCGGTGCCAATCACACGGCTGAGGGCTATAACCCGCTGTGCGGCGACCGGATTACGCTTTATCTGCGAATCGAGGACGGCATCGTCAAGGAGGCGAGTTTCGAAGGCGCAGGCTGTGCAATTGCGACAGCGTCGGCGTCGCTAATGACGGAGGCGCTGAAAGGCAAATCGGAAGCGGAGGCCGAAGCGCTGTTCGGGCGCTTTCACGACATGGTGACAACACCCGCTGCAGGGCAGGTGGCAGCCGCGTCGGAGATGGGCAAGCTGGCGGTGCTGTCCGGCGTGCGTGAATTTCCCGAGCGTGTGAAATGCGCGACGCTGGCCTGGCATACGCTGCATGCCGCACTGCACGACGAGGATCGCCCCGTTTCGACAGAGTGAGGCAGACAATGAGCACATTCGACTGGCTGAAGCGCGCTGAGGCCGCACAACCCGGCAGTGGCACACCAACAGAACCTCTTGAAGAGCGCGTGATCGACGCGCTGCGCACTGTGTTCGACCCGGAGATTCCGGTCAACATCTACGATTTGGGGCTTGTTTATGGTCTTGACGTGGACGAAGCCGAAGGCCGCGTTGGGATCCGCATGACGCTGACCGCGCCCGGCTGCCCGGTCGCGCAGACCTTCCCGGCGACGGTGGAGGATGCGGTGTTCTCGGTGAGCGGAGTGAACGACGTGCATGTTGAACTGGTGTGGGATCCGCCGTGGTCGAGAGACCGGATGTCGGATGCGGCGCGCCTGCAATTGGGGATGCTCTGACATGTCCGACTGGGTCGATGTCGCCGCGATCGGGGATTTTCCGGCCGGGTCTGTTCGCAGCGTCGAGGTTGATGGCGCGCAGGTTGCTGTATTCAACGTCGACGGCACCTGTTACGCAATCGAGGATGTCTGCCCGCACGACGGCGGCATCCCGACGGGCGGGGTGGTGGAAGGCGACGTGGTCGTCTGTCCGCGCCACGGTGCACGATTTTGCATCAGGACCGGAAAGGTGCTGGCGCCGCCGGCATATGAGGATGTGGTGGCGTTTCCGGTGCGGGTCGAGGCGGGCGTCGTTCAGGTGCGTGACGAGCGGTGGGATTGAGGTGCGCTGTCGACCGGCTCTCGTTCTCACGAAAGCGACGTCACGACGCCCCAGCCCCCTGATGCAGCTCGCCGCCTTGCATCAAGCGCCGGGCGATGTCGGCCGTTTGCAGTGTCCCGCGTTCGGTCGGTGAATGGGCGGCGAGATAGCGGGCGACCGCAATGAGAATGTGCCGGCCTTCGCCAGTATCGCTCCACACAGCAAACTGCCGGACCCCGGCCTCCAGCATCTGATAGGCGTGGAAGCCTGCATCTTCGCGCAGCACGGCAAGCGCAAGCGTGGCGATGAGCGCCTGTGGCGGATGGCCGAGCGTGAGATGCCGCGCTACCAGCCGTGCTGCAAGATCAACCTGTCGCTGCCGGTCGAAGGCGTCGAGCAAGGCGGTGCGGATCGTCTCCGCATCGGCAGGGAGGTCGTCGAGCTGGTCGTTGCCATCGCCCGGGATGCGGGCTGCTGGCACATTCAGATAGCGGGCAAGGTAGAGCGCCATGGCTCCGTGCATGATGCCGCGCACGGCCGTGACGGAACCGTCGATGTCCGCGGTCCCGATCCGCCTGAGCATCTGGTGGACCGCGTTAGCGTAGGTAAAGACGTGGTGCGCCGTCTCCCAGTCGGCATGCTCGTTGGCATTGCCGAAGTGAGCCACCCGGAGCGCCGCGCCGTAAGCGAGGGATCGACCCAGATCAGCCGGAGCGGCGCCTGCGCGGCTTGCCGCCTTGAGCGCGTCGATGATCTTCGCTGGATCGTCACCGAGCAGTTCCCGGGCGAGCGCCGCGTGGTCCGACCAGCGTTGCAGGCTGCGCCCCGCAGCGAAAAGTTCCGATATCTGGTTGGCTGATTCATCACACAGCGCAACAAGATCGACGGGCTGGCGCCACGCGGTGGATTCCTCGGCGCCACGGGCCGCCACCATCTGACCGACGATAGTAGGCAGCAAAGCTGGCGCGTGCTCCCAGCCGATCAGGTCGAGGCACTCGAACGCCTTGTTGATGAAGTCGAGCGAATGACCGGCGTCGGCGAACGCTCGTTCGGTCCCGGCAGAAAGCAGGGCATCGGCGAGCACAGCCGGTGAGGCACCCGCGGCGATCGCCGTCAGCAGCGTGCGCTCGGCCGCCTCGCGATGGCGCACGTTGGTCCAAAGGCGCAGCCAACGCTTGAGCGCGGCTGGCTCTGGCCGGCTTGCCAGCGGCGCCCGCCGCCGCCGCGGCGCCTCGCCCTCGCAGTCCGCCGCCACCCGGCGCGCGCCGTGGAACAGGGCGAGATAGGCTTCGTCCTGGGGCAGCACGGGCAACAGATTGGCGAGCGCCGTCAGTATCGTGAGACCGACGCCCCAGCCGTCCCGGTTCTGCGCCCCGAACAGCGCCACCTGCTGCACGATATCGGCCACCGGTACCTGGGCCGCGAGCTGACCATGCACGGCCTTGGCGATGACGAGTCCGAGGTCGTGCGCGAGGCCGTCCGCAAGCCGCTGATGCCAGTGCGCCGCGGGATCGGGATGACCGAACGTGGTCGTCACCCAGACGTCGCCATTGCGCACCTCGACCGCGCAGATCGGTACATCGTCCGCCCACAGGTCGAAGGTGCAGCCGCTTTCGAGATCGAAGCGGGCGTGGTGCCAATGACAGGTCAGGATGCCGTCCTCGACGGTGCCGCGCTCGAGCGGGAAGCCCATGTGTGGGCAACGATTGTCGAGGGCGAAGACGCGCCCGCGGTCGTAGATGACGAGGATCGGACGATGGCCACCTTGCACAACGAGCCGCCCCTTCGCCTTCAACTCTTCAAGGCTCCCCACGAGCACGAATTCCTTGTTCGGTGCATCCATGTCTATACCCTCCGGCACTCGTCCCTTCAGGGACGTTGTCGAGATAAGCATACTCTTGTGTAGAACGCGAAAAGCCGCCGTGGATTTCGTGCAAGTCCGCAGACGAGACTCGCTCGGTCGCGATAACGAGGCGCGCGCTGAACGGCTGTGCTATCGGGTCGTCGCCGAGTTCGTCGCGATGGCGCGATGCGCATTTCGAACTCGACTGGGCTTGCCCGCAAAAAATGGATCCCTTGCTGAGTGTGTAAAACTCACGCAAGGAGGAAGGAAAGATGGGGAATCCGAGAGCACGGTACACGCAGGAATTCATGATAGAAGCCGTGCGCATGGTCCGCGGCGGCCAGAGCATGGCGGCGGTGGCAAAGATACTGGGCATCAGCCCGAAGACGCTGCACAACTGGGTTAAGGCCGATGCCGCGGGCAAGCTGAGTGGCGCAGGCAAGCAGGTTTCTCCTGAACAGATGGAGATTGCCCGGCTGCGCGCGGAGTTGGCACGCGTGAAGATGGAGCGCGACATATTGGAAAAAGCCACGGCGTACTTCGCAAAGGTGTCGGATTGAAGTACGCCTGGATTGAACTTCACAGCCGACAATGGCCGGTTTCCCTGACCTGCCAGGTGCTGGGTGTCAGCCCCAGCGGTTACCATGCCCGCAAGGCCCGGGACGTCGATACGGAGCGTCCGCGCCGACGTATCAGCAACGACGCCCTGCTGATCCACATCAAGGCCGTGCACGCTGAATCCAAAGGCGAGTACGGCTGGCCGCGGGTGTGGAAGAAGCTGCTTGCCCAGGGCATTCGTGTCAGCAAGGATCGTGTCCAGCGGCTCATGAAGCTGCACGGCATCAAGGCGAAGACCAAACGCCGCTTCAAGGCCACCACCGACAGCAACCACAATCTGCCGGTCGCACCGAACCTGCTGCAACGCGACTTCTCGCCTGCTCGCCCCGATCAGGCCTGGAGTACGGACATCCCCTACCTCTGGACTGACGAAGGCTGGCTGTATCTGACGGTCATCCTCGACCTGTTCAGTCGTCAGGTGGTGGGCTGGTCGATGCAGCCACACATGCGAACGGAGCTGGTGTCTGACGCGCTGCGTATGGCGTGGTTTCGCCGCCGGCCGGAAGCGGGCCTGATCGTCCATAGCGACAGGGGTAGCCAGTATTGCAGTCATGACTTCCAGGACCTGCTTAAGGGCTACGGCATGCGCAGCTCGATGAGCCGTCGAGGAAATTGTTGGGACAACGCGCCGACCGAGAGCTTGTGGGGATCGCTCAAGCGAGCACGCATCCTTGGCCAGCGCTTTGCAACGCGTCGGGAAGCGATGGACGAGGTAATCGACTGGTTGAGCTTCTACAAGTGCGTTTCATACTGCCCAACCTCGCTATGTTGTTGATAAATCTAGAGAGCCCTGTTGTGTCGTTGGTATTGTGGGGTGTCCACGCCGTGCGCGAGCCCGTCCGACGAGTTCGGTAACTGCGTCCCCGGTAAGCGAATTGCGATTGAAGATCCATGGCCCGTTGGGTAACGGATGTTCGGCGGGGATCTTGTTGCGCTCAACTGCGAGCCTGAGCGTTCCGGGGCTCACACCGATGAACGCCGATGCCTCGGTCAACGTCATCCATCCTTCAGCAGCACGTCGTTCGCTCGAATAGACCGGGATCTGATGGTGGCTGCGCAACGCGGTGACTCGCTCCTGGGTCCAGAAGTTACCCCGGCCGGTTCGCAGGTCATTGCGATTGAGTACGCCGGCGATCACCAGATCCGGACAGATACGGACAAGCTGGCGCACGGCATCAATTGCTTCACGTGACGTATGCGTAGTGTTCTCTCCGCGGCGCCGCCGCGGCACGCGAATCTCGGTATGTACTCCGCCCTTCCAGTGAATGACGAGCACGATTTCGCTCGTTGCGTCGTCAACGTCAACGACGACTTCGTGGATCAGGGTGCGCACTATGCGCTTCTTCAGGCGGGCGTCGGCCTGCGGCCAGATCGATTCCAATGCAGTGGCAAGATCGGCAAACTCCTCTGGCTGGGTAGGCGGTATCTGGCCGGATGTGCCCGACTGTTGCTCGATACGCGATTGCAGTTCCTCTACGCGTAGTAGCGCATGATTCCAGCGCCGCTCCAGTTCGTCGGCGACAAGCCGGTTCTCGGGGTCAGCAGCATCGTACTGTTTCTGCGCGCGTTGCGCGGCGTAGCGTGCAGCCTGAAGATCCCGCTGCAACGCGGCCAGCACTTCGTCCTGCTTCAGGGTCTCTTCTTCGCGCGCCACGATTGCTGCCTCAATTGCCGCCGGTTGAACGACCTGCAAGACCGCCTCGGCGATGGCCGCGTCCGCGCGTGTGCCACCGAACGCAATACAACGCGGTTGCCCCTTGTCCATCCAGCCGCGATGACAGCTATAGCGCAAGGCGTCGTGCCTGTTACCCGTGTAGTGTAGCGTCAGCTTGCTCGCGCAGCGCCTGCAGCGCAACAGTCCCGCCAGCAGGGCCTCACCGTTCTTCGGGGCGCCAGCGTGTCCGGCCAGACGCAGGTTGCCGCTAATGGCACACTGGATCCGTTCGAATTCGTCCCAGTCAACGTACCCTTCGTGGGCATTCGGAATGAGCGCAAGCCACTGATCCCGTGGTTTGCGGCGATCACGTTTGCGTGGTTCCCCAGCCTCGTAATGGATCGCGCATTCGGTCTTGCCGTAGGCATACGTGCCACCGTAGATCGGGTTGGTCAGGATCCGGTACACCGTGCCGTAGCTCGGCCGTTTCCATTGGATTTCGCCGCGCGGCATGCATGCCGGCAACTGCAGGCCGTGCTCCAGGAACTATAACAACGTCTGACGCACCGAACCAATCGCGCCGAACTGGCGGAATACCGAGCGGATGGCGTCCTGCACGCGCAAATCCGGATCCTTCTCCAGGCGCTGGTCTTCGGTCTTGCAGTAACCCACCGGCGCCGCGACAATGAGTTCGCCCCGTTTGGCCTTCTCCCGACGAGCTTCGAGCGAACGCTGACGCAAGAGATCCAGCTCGTATTCGTTCAGGCTGCCCTTCAAGCCGAGCAGCAAACGATCGTTGCTCTGCCGTGGTGAGTAGACGGTCTCCTGATCGACGAGCACCGTGTCGACGACGCGGCACACCTCAACCAGTTGCTGCCACTCGCGACTGTTGCGCGCGAATCGTGAAACCTCGCGAGCGGCAACTGCGCCGACGTGCCCAAGACAGACCTCTGCGACCATCCGTTCGAAGCCCGTGCGCGTTTGCGTTCCGGCCGCAGAGCGTCCCAGATCCTCGTCGATCACCTCGATCTCGTTCCAGCCCAACTGATGCAGACGATCCTGCATCGCATACTGCAGCTTCTGGCTCTCCAGATTGTGGCTGACCTGATAGGCCGACGACTGGCGCACGTACAGCATGGCCTTGCGCGCCAGATGCTGCGCCCGAATCTTGTCACTCATCGCGCACCTCCGGCTCGTGTACGGCGGCGAGCAGCCCGCGACGGTGTTGCCGCAGCAGTTGCGCCAGCAAACGCACCGTCTGCTGCCGGACCTCCTGCGGCAGGCGCGCCCATTGTGGTGTCTTCGGAAAGGGACGGAACAGGTCGAGTTGACCGCCCGGTTGGGGGTTTGTCTGGCGTCGCATCAGCACCTCCTGTACGGAGCAAAGGATGGTGCTCGGCTTGTACCATACCGCGCGGCTTGGCAGCAGGCGCCTGCGCCAGCAGGTACTTCAGTTCCCTCAATGCTTCACAGCTGACGGCGGGAGACGTTGCCGAGGTAATGCGACAGCAGGCAACGGGATCGAACATCCATTGCGGCACCTCCAGCAAGCCTGCCGTGTCGAACGGCTCTCGCCCACAGCGCAACACTGACTCGGCGTTCTTCCTCTCTATCGTGGTGAAAATCCATACCGTGTGCCCGTACCACGGATGCCAGCGGTAGAGAACCTCCTTTGATTCGCTGATATGGGCGTTGTGTTGACGGCTTGTACAATCATTCGCGCTTGCACTCGACGTTGGGCTACGTCAGCCCGATGCAATTCGAGCAGGACTGGTACGCCGCCCAGAACAAACGAGTGGCATAATCTCCGCTCAGTTAAGGGATCCGAAATTCGCGGGCAACGTCAGACAGCCAGGCTATTATCGACTCATGCCAACTGTCTCGATGGCGTGGGCGTTGGGATGCTGCCCTCAGAGCCAGTTGATGGCGCGTGTTTCTGAAAGGAGATTGCGATGGCTGAGTTCGTAACATGCCTGTGGTTCGATCAAGGTAGAGCGCGCGAGGCGGCGGAGTTTTACGCCGCCACCTTTCCCGACAGCCGTGTCGATGCAGGTCATGTATCTCCTATACCGGGGATTGGGCAGGGCCCAGAGTTGACGGTCGAGTTTACCGTGCTTGGCCGGCGCTTCGTAGGGCTGAACGGCGGCCCCAATTTCAAGCCAAATGAGGCGGTAAGTTTCATGGTCCAGACGGATAGCCAGGAAGAGACCGATCGATATTGGAACGCCATTATCGGCAATGGCGGAGCGCAAGCGCCTTGCGGCTGGTGCAAGGACCGCTGGGGCTTTTCGTGGCAGATCACGCCCAAGCGGCTGCTCGAGCTCGTCAACGGGCCCGGTCTTGATGCCGCAAGGCGTGCGATGGACGCGATGATGACAATGAAGAAGATCGATATAACCGCGATAGAGCGCGCAGCGGCAGCAGCTGATTGACACGCAGACGCGGCGGTTTGGCCAGTCGATCAGTCAATCGATGTCGCTGGCCAGGAAGCCTTGACGATGCTGGCTACCGCGTCAGCGATCGAATGATCGCCAGCCATGCTTTCCTGATCCCACGTCACTTGGCGTGTCAAATCCTTCAAAGGCGTTCAGATGGAACGTTCCGATTAGGCACATGACGACACAGGCAATCTGGTGCTGCTCGAGCATGTGAACCTCACGATACCGGACCAGCGTCTCGCGACAGCGTTCTATGTCAGCGGACTCGGACTCACGCGCGATCCCTGTCTAATGACTGGCGTGACCAATATGTGGATCAACATCGGTCGTTCACAGATTCACTTGCCGCACGGCGACGCGCAGCGCTTGCGCGGCCACGTCGCGCTGGTCGTGGGCAAGCGCCAATCGCTGACCGCACGGCTGCGCGCGGTCCGGCCCCTGCTCGATGGAACCGCGTTCGGATGGACCGAGCGGGCCGGCCGCGTAGCGCTCACCTGTCCATGGGGAAACCGTTACGACTGCCTCGATCCGGATGCGTATCAGGCGGATGCTCCGTGGTCGGGCATCGATCTCGGCATCGCTTATGTGCAACTTGATGTGCCGGTCGGCTGCGCCGGGTCGATTGCCGCTTTTTACCGCGACGTGTTCAATGCGTCCGTCGAGATCCGTGACTGCAACGGTTCGCAGCAGGCGCTAATCGCGGTCGGGACGTATCAGCGACTTGTCTGTGCAGAAACGCTCGCGCCAAAACCCGGAATACGATGGGCATCACATTCAGCTCTATGTCGCCAACTTCTCGGAACCCTACACACGGCTCGCTGGGCGCGGGCTGACCTATGGCGAGGAACCTCATCAATATCGCTTTGCCGACATCATCGATCCCGTGAGCGGCGCGCTGTGCTTCAGGCTTGAACATGAGATACGTAGTCTGCGGCATCCGCTCTATGCACGGCCTCTGGTGAACCGGAATCCCGATCAAAGTAACCGGAACTACCGCACGGGCGACGATGTGCGCAGAGGCGTGTTCTAGTCGGCCTGCGCAATTTTGTCGATGCGACCAGCAACGCGGGCGTCGCCTACGGCGAGCCGGAACCGGGAGCGTCGTAAGGCTCCGCGCGGTCTGCATTCAGCCATTCCCAACGATCGTATCAAGAAGATGTCGCCCCGCGCGGTACCCGGCATCGCGTGCCTCGTCTTCGCTATGAAATGTCTCCACGAATTCCTGGAACCGCTTGCTCTGGCCGGCAATGTGTGCGTTTGCACCGTGGCGGCAAACGTACCCAATGAAGTGGTAGAGCGTGCCGGGCGCCGGTGGGCCATATGCAAGGACCGGAAGTACCCAGATTTCGAAGCCTTCGTGTTCGATCTTGTCCCACATGGCAGCCTCCCTGCCGGTTTTCGTTTTCCGGAGATCGTAGCATGCAATGCCTGACGATCTTGACCTCGCAGGCGAGCGCGAGGCATTCGGCATTTAAGGGAGTATCCCCATTAAATGCCGGGGCGACGCGTGAGGCAAGCGAGTAGCGAGGACCGGCGCACGACGTTGACAATGCAACATGCGTCGCCATCAATCCCACAGCAGCCCCTCCATCGGAATCGCCGGCGTTCGCCCCGCGATCAGGTCGGCCGTGATGCGAGCCGATCCGTGGGACATGGTCCAGCCGATATGACCGTGACCGGTATTCAGATAGAGATTGCGATACTTCTTGCGGCCAAAAAACGGCAAGTTCGTCGGCGTCATCGGCCTGAGCCCGGCCCACATCTCCGCGCGATCGTAGTTTGCGCCGGCAGGGTAGAGTTCCTGCGTCACTCTCTTCATAAACGCAAAATCGGAAGGCTTGTGGCTCGTGTCGTAGCCGGCGAACTCAGCCGTGGCAGTGACCCGGATCCGGTCGCCGAAGCGCGAGATTGCGACCAGGTTGTGCTCGTCGACCGCTGCAACGGTGGGTGGCAAGGGCTGGCCGTCGGAATCGTGAGGGAGTATCCCTTGATCGGATAGGGGTGCCCTCAAGAAACGGATTTTTTCGTACGCGTGCGACGTGAAGTCGCGCCAGTTATCGTCTCGGCCCGCAAGGGATAGTGAGACTCGTTGTTCCCTCAGCGATAGCCTACCGGGGCGAGCGTGGCTGGTAACGGCCGGGTTCGGAGCCCTCGGGACAATGAAGTCCTTCGCATGAGAAGAGCGTGCCGCGAGGTGCGCTCAATTGCTGCCAGCATCGGGCGGCAGGGACGCTAGGCTGGACAGGATGGTCAACGTAAGTGAACCGCCGCAACTTTCGTTAAATTTGACAAGCCCAAGATGCTGGCAGGCTTGGACCAAAAGGTATGTGACGGGTTGCTCGATACGTGCTGCGAGCAACAGGGACAGACAGTCACCGGAAGAAAGGCGGGACCTAAGCTGTTCGTGTAACTGGCGTGGAACACGGTAAGCCCGAATCTTCGCCCTCGTGGCAGGCGAACCGCAAGGAACGCTGACGGGGATGCGGGTAGAGGATGGTCGAGAAAGCGAATGCCTGGACGGCGACAATGAACTTGTCCGGTGTAGCGGCGATCATCTTGGCCGGTAGTGAGGAGTCGGAGGCGGCGTAGCCGCCGGAGACGACGAGCTACCGGCGGCGCTGGTTCGGCGGAGGCTAGGATGGGCTGACTGAAGCTAAGAAGAAGCGGTCAGCCCCATGTCTGGAACCCGCATTACCGACCAACAGGTCCGCCTCTACATGAACAATCGCAAACATCACTCCCAGAAGCTCGCTGCCGCGAAGTCCGGTATGAGCGAGCGCACGGCGCGACGCGTCGAACACCACGCCGGCCTTCCATCACAGCAACCCCGACGCTACTGGCGCTCGCGCCCTGATCCGTTCGCCGATGTATGGGAGAACGAAGTCGTCCCGTTGCTGCGCAGCGTGCCCAGGCTCAAGGTAATCACCCTGCTGCGGAAATTGCAGGAAGACCACCCGGAGCGGTTTCCCGACAGCATGCGCCGCACGCTGGAGCGACATGTCAGCCAGTGGCGCGCGCTCGAAGGCCCCAGCAAGGAAGTGTTCTTCCCGCAAACGTATCAGCCCGGCGTCCGAGGCCTGTCGGACTTCACTCACATGGAGAAGCTCGGCGTGACGATCGGCGGCGTCGCCTTTGCCCATCTGCTGTATCACTTCGTGCTGGCGTTCTCCCGCTGGGAGTATGCCAGCGTGGTCGATGGCGGAGAGAGCTTCCAGGCGCTCGCGACGGGATTGCAGAACGCATTGTGGCAGGCAGGCGGCTGCCCGCGCGAACACCGCTCCGACAGCCTGTCGGCGGCATTCAGGAACCGGCAGGAAGAGGAAGACTTCACGGTCCGGTATGCGGCGTTGCTCGACCATTATGGAATGGAAGGCACACGTAACAACCGGGGCCTGGGTCATGAGTATGGCGTGGTAAAAAATATGTCGCGGTGCCTCTCAATGGCCCTGTATTGCCTACCAGGTTGACGTTCCATGACGACATAATTTCAGGCTGATACTGATATTCCACTGATCATCAATGGGGGAATATCATGTTCGAGACTCTCTTTACGCAGCCACATGTTCTTGCTGCCCACAATCTGGCGCCCTGCCTGGAATCGAGGAAGCGCTTCCTCGTGCATTGTCAGGAGCAGGGTTATCCGCCCATGTCGATCCGGAAGATCGCCTGGATCCTGCTCGTTTTTTCCCGGAGCATGGATCTGTGCCAGTCGGTGCAAATAACGCACGAGGAAATCGCGTTCGCCGTTGACCATCGGATTCGTCTCGTTCGAAGTGAGCGCACGAACGGGTCCCGCAGCTCGCGGCTTCTGTTCATCCATACCGCCACGGCCTGGCTGCGCTTTCTAGGGCGTCTGGAGGAATGGCATCCCACGAAAGAACCATTTGTTCGCTATGTCGAGCACTACGTCGATTTCATGCGCGACCAGCGAGGACTTTCCCCTGCTACGAGTTCAAACTGCCGCGATGAGATCGGTCATTTTCTGGCAACGGTCTGTCGCCCTGACAAGACACTCGATGCCCTCACCATCCACGATGTCGACGCCTATCTCGCGTACCAGGGCAACCATGGCTGGGCCAGAGCCTCGTTACACGCACTTGCGAGCACGCTCCGCAATTTCTTCCGGTACGTAGAAGGACAAGGGTGGGCTACCAACGTTGCGTCCGGCATTGAAGCACCGGTGGTTTATAGGGAGGAGGGTTTGCCGCTCGGGCCGGATTGGGAGGATGTGCAAAGATTCGTCGCCAGTTTTGTCGGCGACAGCACGATCGATCTGCGCAACCGTGCGATGATCATGCTGCTGGTTGTCTACGGACTGCGGCGCGGCGAGGTGGTGCGGCTCCGGCTGGAGGATATAGACTGGTGCGGCGAGATCCTTCATGTCAATCGTCCCAAGCAACGTTGCACACAGCAATACCCGCTGGTGGCAACCGTTGGAAACGCCATTCTGCGCTACCTGAAGGAAGCGCGTCCGCGAAGCGCCCATCGCGAGCTATTTCTGTCGGTCGAGGCGCCGATCCGACCGCTATCACCCGGGCGAGTAAGCAGCATCGTCCGATCGCGTCTCGCGACGCTTGGCATCGATATCCCGCGGCGCGGCGCACATTGCCTGAGGCATGCCAATGCCCGGCATTTACTCGACGCTGGTTTTGCCCTGAAGGAGATCGGCGATCATCTCGGCCATCGCAGCGCTTCGTCGACGAGAACCTATGCGAAGGTTGACCTGACCGGACTGAGGTGTGTGGCCGAAATCGATTTGGGGAGTCTGCTATGAAGCTCTCCGAACTTATCGCCCAATACGTGAGCCACAAACGGGCGTTGGGCATGCGCTTCAATTTTGAGGCGCAAACACTTGCCTCATTCTGCCACCGGCTGGATGGCAACATTGATGTGGAGTCGGTCACGGTCGAACAGGTACAGGACTTCCTGACTGGTAATAGACCGCTGACCAACCATTGGGGTAAGAGAAGGTCGGTACTTGACTGCCTGTTTCGTTTCGCCCTTTCGCGTGGGTATGTCACGGCTTCTCCGCTTCCTCGCCACAGTCCGAAATTGCCGCCACCGCTGACGCCCTATATTTATTCGAAGGAGGAACTAAAGCGCCTGCTCGACGTGACATCCGCGGCATGCAGTCCACACGTTCCGCTGGACGCATACGTTATGCGCGCACTCATTCTGATTCTGTACGGCGCTTGCCTTCGGCATGGCGAAGCCTTGCGGCTGACCATGCAGGACGTCAATCTCGACGAAGCCGTTCTGCACATCCGCGAGAGCAAATTTTTTAAATCGAGGCTGGTTCCGCTAGGAGCAGATCTGAACGGTGCGATGCAAAGTTACGCCCAGCAACGCAATCAGAAATTTGGGCAGGCGCCAGATGCGCCATTCTTCTGTTTCCGCGATGGTCGCCCCCTGAGCCAGACTGCTGTGCGCAGGGCCTTTCAGCGACAGCGCATCCTGGCAGATATCCAACGCGAAGGCAGTGTGTCCTGCCAGCCCAGGTTGCATGATTTGCGGCACGCAGGCGCAGTGCACCGGCTAATTTCCTGGTATCGCAGCGGCGCGGATTTGCAGCTACTGTTGCCGCATCTCGCCACCTATCTCGGGCACATCGATCTCGCCGGTACCCAACGATACCTTACCCTGACGCCCGAGTTGTTGCGTGAAGCGAGCGCGCGCTTTGAAGCCTACGCCCTGGAGACGGATCATGAATAACTCATCCTTGCTGGGTCCGTGGATCCGGCGCTTCCTGATCGAGCATCTGGTAGGCGAACGTAACCTTGCCATCAATACCCAGAAGAGCTACCGCGACATGCTCATGCTGTTGCTGCCGTATCTGGCCGCCAAGGTCGACAAGCGGATTGACCGCCTGACCGTTGATGATCTCTCTCCGCAAATGGTCCGCCTGTTCCTGACGCACATGGAAGAACAGCGCCACTGCACGGTCAGCACACGAAATCAGCGGCTCGGCGGCATTCATGCGCTGGCCCGCTTCGTCGGCGAACATGCACCGGAATACGTCGACTGGTGGGCGCAGATTCATCTGATCCCCGTCAAGAGAACCAGTCGGCCGGAGATCAGCTATCTTAGCAAGCAGGAAATGGACGCTCTGCTTGCTGCCTCCGATGTGAATACGGCGCAAGGGCAACGCGAACATGCGTTACTGCTGTTCATGTTTAACTCCGGAGCGCGTGCAAGCGAAGCTGCGCAGCTCAAGATTGGCGACGTTGACTGGCACACGCGCTCGGTCAGCATCGTCGGCAAGGGGAGCAGACATCGGCGCTGCCCGCTCTGGAAATCGACGCTCGATGCGTTGTGCTTACAGACCGAAGGAAGGGCCGCAACTGCGCCGGTGTTCCTCAACCGATTCCACCAGACGATGACGCGATCCGGCATTCATGCACTGGTCAAGCGCTGTGCTATCCGTGCCGCCGCCAGCGCGCCGTCACTTGCCGGCAAGAATGTGCACCCACATGTGATTCGACATACGACCGCCTCGCTACTACTCCAGGCCGGTGTCGACATCAATACGATACGTGGCTGGCTCGGGCACGTTTCGTTGGAGACGACGAACATCTATGCAGAGATCAATCTGGAAACAAAGGCGCGGGCGCTGGCGGCATGCGAAGTAGACGGCGGTGCGGGAGAACAAAAGCAATGGCGCGACCAGCCCGACCTGATGGCCTTCCTGCGCACCCTTTAGCGGAATAATATGTGCTGTTCGCTTTCCGCAAAGACGCTGCCTTGGCCCAGTTTGTTACCGAGCAGCACATATTTTTTACCACGCCATACTCGTTTCCTCTGGCCACTGCCACTGGACGGGGCTCGAAGCGATGATGAGCGGCGAACGCGAGCAGCGTCGGGTTGAAGCGGATCGCATCACCCTGACGCTCGAGCACAGCGCTCCTGAGATTGTCGTAGAGGAGGATTCGTGGCAATCCGGACCACGCCGCGAACGCGCCGGCGTGGCCCGCCAGGAAGCTGTCCATGCGGGCATCGAGGAAGAAGCGCAGATAGATCTGCCGCGACCACGACAGCACCATGACGAAGGCCATCAGCGGCCGACGCGCGCGCCCGATCTGCAGGTGATCGAAATGGGCCCAGTCAACCTGGCCCTGCTCTCCGGGCAAGGTGCGTAGCCGCAGATAAGCCTCTGGTGTAGGACGCGGACGGTGTATCGCGATCAGGTGCCGGAAATGATGGAGGTTGCCACGGTAGCCGCGCTCGGTGACCATCGCATACAGCCGACTGGCCGTGAGCGACGGAAACCTCTTGAGCGTGTCATGGATAAACGGCAGGTAGGCATCGATCTGCGAAGGTCTGAGCATCCCGCCGACGCGTGGCAGACCGGCCTGCGCCAGCACGCGCTGGACTGTGCCGCGGTGCACATGCAACTGACGTGCGATGGTGCCGCAGCGCCACTTCTCGACGTGGTAGTAGCGCAGGATCTGCGCCTCCAGTTCAACTCCGATGGTCATGGGTCACTTCCTGTGCAGTAAGTAGCAGTACGAACATCACGGAAGACCCGACGGCGTAGTGGCCCGAGACGTACGAAGTCCGGACAGACGCAGTGGCAGAAATGGCAATGCTCAGGCACAGATGGGGCGGTGGCGGGCACCGCCGCTCTTGCCGCCGACGTCGTCGAAGTCGGTGCCAGTAGAGCATCGGCGGCAGGCACAGCGGAACCCTGATGCGTCACTTTATTCTGGCGGCTGCGATAGCGGCGCATCCGTTCGGCGTGCGCGAAGCGCCCGTGACGACTGCGCTGATAGCGCTGGCCAGCCACGCGCATGCTGGCCTGACGTGCGACCTCAGAGCAGTCGCCGTCGCAGTAGATCTGGCCGCGGTCGCAACGGCGGCAAACGATGACCTGCGCCCGGCAGCGGGCGCACACAAACAGGCGGCCTGTGGCCGGCATCGGCAATCCCCGTCAATGCCGAAACGGTATCGACGGGACTGGTGGGGTCGTGCCATACTGGCCCGGCACCCGTGCCCCGCGCGCGTGTGGGGCTCGACATCGGAATGAACTTGGCGGTTTGAGCCGGTGTCGGGCCTGTTTCTTCGGCGGTAAGCCTTCTTCTACCGCATCCCGACTTCAGCGTCACCTCTTCCTGAAGCGAGCCGAATCGGCTGCGTCTGCACTCGCCCTACGGGCTCCTTCCGACGCAGCCGGCGCCGCCTCCCGCTCTTCGCGCAAACCGTTACCAGACCGCTCAGCAGAGCATGACCATTCCGCATCTCTGATCGACGCCGCCGTTTAGTGTCGGATTCTCACAGCCGTTCACAGATGGTCTATGCCGCCGTCCTCGCGCACGGTACGTCGATGTCAGCCGCCGATATCGCGCGCATGGTCCCTGAGCTGTCCGCGAGCGCAATCCGGCAGATGATGAACCGTATCGCCGATGAACGGATGCTGCGTCAGGCCGCCGACGCGGTGCTCGAGTTCATGCACCGGCACCCGATTGCGCAGCACTGGGGACGCGCGGACCTGGCCTCATCGGACATGATGTCGCTGGAAACTACACGAACGGTCTGGCAGGCACGTGCCGATCCGCGGCGCCGCACCGCTTCGATCGGTGTGTACACGCATGTAAGGGACCGCTGGGGCATTTTCTACGACCAGCCCATCGTGCTGAATGAGCGCCAGGCCGGCGTCGCGATCGAAGGCGTGATCCGCCAGAACAGCACCGATGACGTGACCTTGCTCGCCGTTGACACGCACGGGTATACCGATTTCTCGATGGGGCTTGCCCGAGCGCTTGGTTTCGACCTCTGCCCACGGCTTGCGCATCTGCGGGATCGTCGGCTGCACGTGCCAGTCGGGCATGTGATATCGGACGAACTTGAAGCAGTGGTCGACCGTGACGTAAAACCCGAAGTGATCGAAGCAGTCTGGGACGAGTTCGTGCGGGTTGCCGCCTCCGTGCAGAGTGGCCGCTGCACCGCCGTTCAGGCGCTGACGCGCTTTGGTTCGGCGGCACGCGGCCAGCCGCTCTATGAGGGAGGTGTGCAGCTCGGACAGCTTTTCCGGTCGATTTTCCTGATCGACTACTTTACCGTGCCGGCGTTTCGCGGCGAACTGCAGCACGCGCTCAATCGTGGCGAAGCGGTTCACAACGTGCAGCGCGCGATCCATCAGGGCAAGATACCGGTTGAACTCACCCGTCACCGCCATTCGATGATCGCGGTGTCGTCCGCACTGACGCTGCTGACCAATGCCGTCATGGCATGGAACACCCTGCACATGCAGAGCGCGCTGGACACGATCGGGCAGCCTGGAAACCAGGCAGTACCAACACACCTTCTGCGCAGCATTGCACCGACCTCACTCGAAGGCATCAATTTGCGCGGCACCTTCGACTTTCCGATTGCCGACTACGCGGAGCGACTCATGCCGGGCCTGAATTCCAGCATCCCGTTCCCTTCGAAGCGCACTGGCTCCAGCTGATGCCCGCGATGCGCATTCTTTCCTTGACGGACAGCGCTGAAGGGAACTCGCCGGTTCAACTGGTTCGTCGGTGTCGAACTCATCGCGTGTTGTCGCGAGGCTGAACCTTGCACTCGTGATGCCCTCACGTTGGCGCGTTTTCCCCGCCGCCTGTCTGACCATACGGTGCGGCCTGAGCCCACTTATTTCGGACTACATCTCGTTCGAAGCAATCCGGCTGGGCAATAGGGCTCCGGTGCGCTCGAGGACCGGGTACGCGGCCGCGGCCACGATATGCGAATTGATCAGCTTCAGGTCACGGAGCACATCGAGATGCAGTGCGCTGGTCTGGGCGGTGTCGATGCGACCCGAGCGCAGCCGCTCAAAGTGCGCAGCTGTCGCAGCGGATTCGGCTTCCCTGAAGGCCACCTTCTCGTCAGCCAGCATGCGTGCCGTACGTGGATCCTCCGTCACGAACAGCGACGCAGCGGTACGCAGATTGGCCATCAGGCGGTCCATCATAACCAGCAGTTCCGTTTCCCCTTCCTTCGAAAATGCGAGTCCGCGCTTCACGCGCTTGGTGGCGTGCGGGAGCAGGTTCAGATCCACCACATCGCCCGCCTGCTCGATGTTGATCACGAAGGTCAGGATCTCATGCAGCCGCCGATGATCGTCCTCAGCAAACTGTTCGGGATCGAGTGACGTCAGGTACGTCTTGATCGCGGTATTCAGGTGGTCCAGGATGTCATCGCGCCGGCGGGTTTCCACAATCAGTTTCCGGTCGCCCTCCACCAGCGCCGCGCGGGCACCCGCCAGCATCTGGCCGAGCACATCGGCCAGGCGCAGTGCCTCACGTGCCGCATGGCCGAGCGCCACCATCGGAATCTGCCGGGCGGCCGGATCCAGATACAGTGGACGCGACGGGTCGGCGGGGTCTGCGCGCTCGGGCAGCAGGCGGCGCAGCAGGCGCGCATACGGAGACAGTACCGGCAGAAACAGGCAGGCAAGCACCAGGTTGAACATCGTATGAAAATCGGCCACCACCCGGGCATTGTCCGGTTCAATCGTGACCATGAGCCGGCCAAGCGGTCCGAGCGCTGCGAGCGCCATCACGACGCCCACGGCCCGCGAAAGCAGATTGCCCACGGGCAACCGCTTCGACGCCGGATCGCCCGCGGTGGTCCCCTCCACCAGCGGATTGATGGCAGTGCCGAGATTCGCGCCCAGCACCAGTGCGAACGCGGCATCGGGCGGCACCACGTTCTGCGCACACAGCGACATGATGAGCAGGATGATCGCCACGCTTGAATGCGCGGCCCAGGTCAGTCCCGCCGCCAGCAGCACATCCACCAGCGGCACGGTGGAGGCGGCCCCCAGCAGCATGCGCAGACTGGGTGCGTCCTCGTAGTCCGTCATCATCCCGAGCAACTGGTGCAGCGCGAGCAGCATCAGGCCCAGGCCAATCAGGACGCGGCCCAGATCGTGTGCCCGTGTGGTTGACGCCTTCCGGAACATCACCACGCCCACGAGTATCAGCACCGGCGAGGCCGCTGCCACATCGAACGACAGCACCTGCACGATCACTGTCGTGCCGACGTTCGCGCCGAGCATGACGGCGAGCGCGGGGACCAGCTCCACCAGGCCGCCTGCCGCGAAGCCGGCCGTCATGAGTCCCGTTGCCGTACTGCTCTGCAAGACTGCGGTGACGCCCATCCCGGCCAGGAAGGCGCCCAGTCGCCCGCGCAGGGCCCGGCCGAGCAGTGAGCGAAGGCTGGCACCGAATACGCGCTGGACGCCGGTCTGCACCATGTGGGTACCCCACAGCAGCAGCGCAACGGATCCAGCCAGATCGACCAGCGTGAACGTCAATGTCATGATCCAGAGCCCTCCGTGCCGGGCGACTCGTCTTCTGACTCTTCATGCGGGCGTATCGCGCCTTGCCTGCACGTTCGCACGGAGCCTGAACCGTTAACGGCTGAACCCCGGCGCCCGGACAGGGCCAGCGGGACGTCCTCTCGCAAGCCGCGGTTTTTGCCGATTTACGGCGCGACCATGAGGCCCCGCGCAGCTCACTTCGATTTGGGTGGCCGGCCAGTCTTGACCGGCTCGACCGCCGTGACGGCCGCGAGCAGGCGTTTCGTCGGTTCAGACTCCAGAAGAAGCAGGGCCGCCCGCAAGAGCTCGCTCTTTTTCACATCAACGCCCGCATCGAGGCACCGCTGTTTGAGCACCGCGATCTTTTCGTAGTCCGCCCGCGGCATCGTGAAGGTGTCCCGCACGACCTTTTCCCGCCTGACCTGCTTCCTGCGGTGCCGGACGACGCGCGGGGGAGGCGCTTCAACGGGCGTTGCCTTCCGTGTCTTCGTCGCCGAACGTTGAACTTTCGTCGTATTGACCGACTCCCTGTCTGCAACTGCCTCACTGGCAGGTGCGGCCGTATGCACATACGGTCGTTTGCCGCTTCTGTTCCGGGTGGCCTGTGGCTTCATGGTTGTGCGCAGGTTTGACAAACGGTACAAACAGTTTATCTTGTTTTTAACAGAAGGAGTTTTCCATGCCAGACAGGCACATTTCCAGCGGGTTCGACGCTGACCTTGAACACCTGTCGTCGAGGTTTTTCGCGATGGGGGGACTGGTCGAGTCGCAGCTGACCGATGCGATGGAGGCGCTCGGCCGCTTCGACATGGACCTGGTCGGGAAGGTGGTTGAGGAGGAACACCGACTCAATGCAATGGAAATCGAAATCGATGCCGAATGCAGCAACATCATCGCGCGGCGCCAGCCCACCGCATCCGACCTGCGTCGATTGATGGCCATCTCAAAGGGCATTTCCAATCTCGAGCGTGCCGGCGATGAGGCACGCAAGATCGCGAAGCGCACGCGCCGGATCGCGAAAGACGGTGCGGGCAGAAACGTGAATATCGCGGAGATCCAGTCATCCGGTCAGATGGCGGCAACCATCCTCCGTAACGCGCTCGCGGCATTCGCCCGACTCGATACGGTTGCGGCAGCCCGGATCATGCGGGACGATGAGGCGATCGATGACCGGTACCGCGCTTTCGTGCGCAAGCTGCCAACATACATGACCGGGAATCCTGGCATCATCTCTTCTGCGCTCGACTACCTGTTCATTGCATCGGCCATCGAACGGATCGGGGATCACGCGAAGAATCTGGCGGAGCTCGTCATTTACGTTGTCAAGGGCACAGATGTACGCCACGTTTCGCGCGAGCGACTTGAGCACGAAGCCCTGGATGGTTGAGAACCGGACAGCGGAGGCACGAAGTCGCAACGATCGTGAGCGACCCCGGGATGATTGCCGGGCTTCTTCGCATACCCCTAGAACTCAGTTGATTCCGCTGGAGCGGGTCGCATCCGGGATCAGGTACCCGGGAATCACGCCCAACGGGCTTGCTCATTTTCGGGCCGTTGCGCGCGTTTGCCGAAGGACAACAATACCCCCGGCGAAGGTGGCATTGCCGCCGACTGCCGCAGTGGCATGACGAAAGAGTCTGCAATGTCCTGCCGGAAAAGGTCGTCCACGATCGTGCACGCTGCGATATATCCGCCGTTCAGCGCGTCGGCCTCGCTATCGAACGGGCGACCGCCTGCTTCACCCAGTCTGAGTGGCGACAATCTGGGCACTGCGCTGCCTGCTTCGCAAATCCGAACGACCGCGACATAGCCCGAATGCGCCGAAGCGCATTCTGTCAGGCGGCTGCAGAGACCGGATTCGACTGCGACCTGCAGGGTGAACCCGTTGTATTCGTACGTCTGTGTCATCGCGTGCTCCCTTTACCTGCCATGCTGCGGCCTCCATGCCTGACCTGGCGTTGGCCGCGCGCAGATCTCGAAGAACCTTCAAGTCACGCGCGACAAGTGCTCCTATTGCAATCCAGATTCCGATAGTGAATGGGTCGGCACTTCCAAAACGCATAATTGTGACATTGTTGTGACACTGCGGTGTTCGACGTGTGCATCGACATTCCATTGCCGGCCACGCCGAGTGGATTTGCTGATTGCTGCGAATGTCTCTTCAGAGGTCCCCGAATTTCTGATCGCGCCGCTTCATCGTCTGGGTCGTCGTCATAAAATCGGCGCCTCGCATAAGAGGTCAGACTGCCATGAAAGACAGGGCAACGGTGCTGTGTGTCCGTGATGGCCGGGTCCTGCTGGCCGCGAGGGCACGCTCGCGGTGGGCGCTGCCCGGTGGCAGGATCAGGCGCGACGAGGCGCCTGTTGATGCCGCGCGCCGCGAGCTTGAAGAAGAGACGGGACTTGTTGCGACGGAGTTGATCTATCTCTTCCGGTTCGGTGGTCTGGGCACGCTGCACGATGTCTTTCTGGTTGAGGTGCCGGCTGACGCGGTCGCACAGCCCGGCAATGAAATTGCTCGATGCCGGTGGTTTGTGCCGTCAAAGATCGCCACCCTTTCGGCCAGCGTTCCTACACGCGGTATTGTCGAGCTGCTGTTTCCGCGTGGACGGATTCAGATGGTGACGCCAACTGGCCTGGCAGGGACGCCCGCGGGCGAAGGCATGACCATGGTGGCGAAATGAAAATCCGGCGTAGATCCACGAGACACCGCACCTCTGCGTCACACGCGTGCCACGGGCGATTGGCAATGTGGAACCGGTGTGATGGTTGACGAAGGCATGGCGCACGCACCATTGGATCGGCGTGGACAGGAAACATCAAAAAGAACCGTTCGCGCAGGCATATGCTGGTGTGTGGCGGCTAGCTAACGTATGCAACTGGCTTCAGCAACTCCCACCACCAGGGCCGATGATCTCTGGAAGTGTCATATGAAACGCATCTACAACTACCTTGGGTTCGAAGTTGAGGTCAGTGCCGAGGCGCATCCCGGTCTGGCCGATACCGGTCAATCGCATGACGGACTCGGGTACGTGGCCGTCGTGACGATCACAAAGGCAGGTCAACCCGTTTCATGTTTTACGTCCTTGCGGCTCGGAGAAGCGGATGGCCACCTGTTCAGGAACGAGGTCGACGCCGTGATGGGCGGCTTTTCCGCTGGACGCCGTTTGATCGAGGATCTGGGTCACAACGAGCGCGGCTAGCATCGCGCCTGCGCATCACCGACCTGCTTCGCGTGCGTGATTCGCACTTCCGGTGTTTTGGCAGACTGGCTCGAGGGAGAAGCGCGAGCCTGATCGCCGCTTGAAGTCAGAGTTGAAGCCGCCTACCTTGAAAAGGGAGTGCAGGGTCGCGGGCGTCATGAAGCACAGGCAGGGAATAACCAGTGTATCGCGGGGTACGACAATGAAAATGTCTCACAGATTGCGGTCCCGTTCGGCAGGGCCGGTTTGGGGGCTGATTCTGGGCCTGTTCCTGATGTTGATCGGAATCGGCCTCTGGATCTATGCGAAATCAATGCAACCCGGCAGTCGCCTCGATGAATCGCTTGCGATGGCAGCAATGCTCATTGGCGCTTTTCTGGCTGCTTACGCCGGACGGGAAATCAGGAAAAGAGATCGATAATTCCACAGCCGCGTCGGTAACCCTTGTGTGTTTTCCCGGTCGGGTTCGTGCGTTGCGCGGGAATGGCAACACTGATTCGCCAGTTGCGAGGGTTCCCCTATGTCCGGGTCGGCGTTGGTTGCCAGGATTCCTGCGGCCGAGCCGTTGGTCGGTGAGCTGCGCATGCGCTTTGGTGCCAGCTGCAAGCTGCGCGTCCCCGCGGATATCACGGTGTTGTTCCCATTCATACCGGCCGCTGACATTGCACCCGCAGTCATTCATCACGCGCAAGTCGCGTTCGTTGGGCGAGCTGGCGCCGTTCAGCCTTTCGTTGGGGCTGTCGGACAATTCATAGGGCTGCGCCAATTTCCGTCGATCCTCTTTCTCTCACCGGATCCCCCAGAATCATTCGTTGCGTTGACAACGGCCCTGGGCAGGGCCTTCCCCGTGTGTAGCCCATACGATGGTACACACGAGGACAGCGTTCCACACCTCAGCGTAGCGGACGGCGACGCGTCGGATGTCCACGCGGCCTAAATCGAATTGAAGCAATAGCTTCGCACATCGGCACTGATCCAGACAGCATGCAACCCGGTGACCCTGCTCGGAACGCGTCGGGCCGATGGAAGGAAATGCATGTATTCAGCCTTTCGAACGCATAGCGTCCGGTGCGCCGCCTTTCCTGTGCAACGTCCTCAAACTTCAGCGACGCGATCGTTTCGGAGCGACGTTCGGCGATAGGGTATTCACCTATAAAGAAGCATTCCGAACGCCGATTTAACAAAGTTAGAATGTTTTATCTAAATGAGCAAAACACTCTTTGCTCCGTCAGGTACGAGGTCGTGGGCCGCACCCAGAAAACACCGATCTTCCGCCTGACATTGGTCAGGCGCTCGTCGGAAAAAACAAGGAGAGAATGAATGAGCGCACTTATGCCCGAGCAGTTGATCACGTCGCACAAGGCATACATTGCTACCCTGTTCACGCTGACGGGGCAGACGTTCGACGGCTATCGCAAACTGGTTGAATTGAACCTGGCCACAGCCAGAGGCGCGGGCGCTGAGAGCGCGAAACTGTACCAGGAAGTCCTCTCCTGCAAGACGCCCGAGGAACTGCTCGTGCAACACGCAAGCGGGTTGCGGCCTGCGTCAGCGCACATCCTGTCGTACGCAGGTCGCTTCTGTGACATCGTGCGCGAGACCCAGTCGAAATGGATGCAGGCCGCACAGTCGCAGTACGACGCGGCGAACCGATACGCTTCGAAGTCCTGAGTTTATGACTGGAAAGATGAACGTGCGGCAGAGCCGTCGCACCCTGTATCTCTGAGATCGCCCAGGAGGCATCCGTGCTCAGTCCGCACGAATTTACAACGCTGATGGTCGTCAGGGATGCGCCCGACCAGATCGAACCGGACCGTCTGGAACTTCGCACCCTCCTTGACCTGCGGCTGGTGACACTGGAACCACTTTTGACAGGCCGACAGTGTCCGCGCATCACGCCGAACGGCAGGGCGGTCCTGGACGCCGTTGCGCGCATTGGCTAACCGGCTGGCAGCAACGCTCGACCGGCCCGGGATGAGGCGGCGCACAGACCAGCGTTGTGGCGGCAACCGTTTTTGCCGGCAAGCGGACCAGTCAATGTCTCGAAGCCTGAGTGACGAAGGAGGCAAAAATGAGCACGTCATGGATTGGCATTGCGGTCGGTACCCTGGTGCTGGTCATCGCCGCGATCGGTGTGGCTGGACATTATCGACGCGAACATCGTCGCGAGCAGTTGCTCAGGAATCTGGATCATCACGACTGGTGCCACTGGGTCCGCACTCGCAGGTAGGTGTCGCGGTACAAAAAAGTCGGCACCTGGAGCGCACCCCAAACCGTGTTTAACGCCCAGTAAACGTCTGGTCCACGAATGCGCGCAACTGGGTCATGTCGGTTTTTGCGTAGGCAGCGGTTGTCTGTATGGACGCGTGACCAAGCAGCGCCTGCGCGGCTGGCAGCGGCACCTTGTGGTCGACGACGAGCGCACGCGCATAGCCGTGTCGCAGCCAGTGGGGCGAGGCCTGCCGAAGACGCGCAGCACCGGCGTGATCGACCTTTTCGAGATCGTCGGCGGCGGCCGCAAAGATCGACTTCACCTCGTCGTACAGGCCCGATTCCCTGAGCGCACCGCCCTTGAGCCCGTGGATCAGCGCCGCATGCTCGAAAGGAACGGGTTGCGGCGGCAGGCCGCGCAGCTGCCGGTAGGTTTGGAGGATCGGCACGCAGACCGCGGGCAACGGTATTGCGCGCGGCTTGCGCCGCTTGCCAAGCACGTGCAATGTCCAGCGGTCGCCCGCGTCGTCGGCCTCCAGCTTTGGCAGTTGCGCCTCGTCGGACCATACGAGTTCGGCGAGCCGCACGCCGGCGTGGCGGTACAGCGTCCAGATCGCGCGGCGCCGTGCGGCCACCAGCGCGTCTTCCCCTGCGGACGCTTTGACGACCCACGCATCGCACGCGGCGAGCAGTGTTGAGGGCAGCACGCGTTGCGGCACAAAGCTTGTCCGCGAGTGCCGCCCGCGCGCCAGACCCGCGGCCGGGTTCGCGGTGACGTAACCGGTCTCACTCCAGAAGTGAAAGAGGCTGGCGACGACTGCGAGTGCGCGCGACTGCAGCGCCTCGGAATGCCGGCGCGGCGGGTCCCCCTCTACATCCAGCACCGGCCTGCGCAGCATCTGCCGGTATGCAAGCAGGTCGTGGCGCGTGAGATCCGACAGTGGTCCGCGCTGGTGCAGTTCGCACCACGCAACAAGCCGCCGCAGTTCGGCACGGTACGCCCGCAGGGTATGCGGCGAGCGACCCGCACGGTCACGCAGGAACAGCGCCACGGCCTGGGCGTCGTCGCCGACACCCAGGGTGTTCGTTGCGCTCGCAACGTTCGCGAAGCGCCCGGTACGCGCGAGCCACGCCACCAGCGGCTGCGGCACAATGGCCAGTACGGCGGCTTCCTGTATCGGCTCACCGGTCGTGACCGCCACGCCAGCTGCCGCAGCAGGCATGAAGCGCCTGCGATGCGTGCGCAGCACGCGTCGCAGGACCGTCTCCTCCGTTGGCGCATCGTCAGCGACCACCGTGCGCACGCGGCCGCGGTCCCAGTACTCGATCACTGCCGGATGATCGGGCAGCAGGCGCATCACGGCAGGATGGACGGCCTTTGCGTCGGCCAGCGACGGATACCGGCGCCGGATCGTCGCGAGGGTCCAGCGCGTATAAACGATGTGGCCGAGCGCATCGGCAACATACACGAGCGCCGCGCCGATCTCCGCCGGCAACCGCCGTGGCGGGATGGTCCCGCCGTCGATCCAGTCCGAGGGGGTCATCGGGGCGTTCATGATTTCTTCGCACGCGGCGTTGTACCACCTTTCGGTGCGGTCCTCGTGCGCTTCGCGCCCGCCAGACCCGGCGACGCGGGTGGCGTACGCCGTGATGCGTCGCGTGCCGACACGAGGCGCATCAGTTCATCAAGCTGCGCATACTGGTTCGCGTTCACGGCCTTCAGTGCGAGCGCCTCGCCGACTGCCTGCTGGCGGGTCTCGCGTTCCCGGGCAAGCTCGCCTTCCAGCCGGTCGCGCTCGCCCTCGAGCGCGGTAATGCGACGCTCGGCGAACTTCAGTTGCGAGGCGGACTGCGCATGCTCCTTCTTCAGGCCCTCGCGCTGATGCGCGGTTTCCTGGAGCAGCTGTTTCGACAGCGCCTCGTAGCGGTGCTGCGCATCGGCAAGCGCTGCCGCGTGTGTCCGATCGAGGTCTGCACACTCCGCCATTGCAGCGTCGAGCCGGACCTGTCGCTCCTGTGCCGAAGCCTCAAGCGCGGCAGCACGCTCCTGCAGCAGCGCATGCTGCGCGCGCAGGTCGGCGAGCCCGGTGTCGCGTGCTGCCACGGCCGCACGGAGTTCGGCGACTTCCTGTCGCAGCAGCTCGACCCGCAGTTCGGCATCGGTGCGCGCGGCGTCGGCCGCTTCGACGGCCTGCTGCGCATCGGCCTTCAGGCGAACGACGTCGTCGATCTGTACGGCGACGGCCGCCTGCCAGAGCGCGCGCATCTGTTCGGCGACGTCTGGGGGGATACCCGGAATCGCAATTTCGGTGAGCCCCGTGCGTACAACCTCGGCCTCGATCGCGTTCAGGGCCCGTGCCAGCGTCGCCGGATCGCCCGCGCCCAGGCGCGCGCGGAGCCTGCGCACCGACACCAGCTGGCGAAAGCGCGCACCGGTCGCAGGCGCGGCGTCGCCGGCTTCGGCGAGCATCGCAAGCACGGTGGAGCGGATCTGGTCGGGCGTGGCGGCTACTGGACGGGGCATGGCAGGCTCCGGACGGAAAAGAGGGTTGATTTTCTGTCCATTGTTCCATACATAGCTAACGCTAGAAAACCGATATCTGACTAGGCAAAATTTCGCGACCAAGGATAATGATCATTGAACTAAACCGCTGACGCGGTAGCAGGTGGTTGGCCAACGGCGTCGGCTTCGGCATCGTTGACGGCGAGCATTTCTTCGAATGCGACGATGGCAGTGCAGTTTCTGCCCTGTCCATTTCGAAGGAGTCCGCCATGACGGCATTACGTCGACGCATGATCGAGGATATGCGCGTGCGCAACCTCGCGGCCAATACCCAGCGCGCCTACCTGCAGCAGGTCCGCGGCTTCGCCCAATACTTCGGACGTTCGCCTGCGCTGCTGGGCCCGGAGGAGATTCGCGCTTACCAGGTGCACCTCGCTGAATTCCAGCAGCGTTCCCGGAGCACGCTGGTGGTGGCCACGGCGGCGCTGCGCTTCCTGTACACCATCACGCTCAAACGCGACTGGCCGATCGACGAGATCCCCATGTCGAAGGTACCGCGCAGACTTCCGGTGATTCTTAGCCCCGACGAGGTGACGCGGTTTCTCGAATCGATCAGAAGCGTCAAGCATCGCAGCCTGCTAATGGTGGCGTACGCGGCTGGCCTGCGCATCTCGGAAGCAACCCGCCTGAAGGTCAGCGACATCGACAGCCAACGCATGGTACTGCGTGTCGAACAGGGCAAGGGCGACACCGACCGCTACGTCATGCTTTCGCCGCGACTGCTGGAGATCCTGCGCAGCTACTGGCGTATCGGCCGGCCACAGTACTGGCTGTTCCCCGGGCGGTTTCCTGACCAGCCCATCGATCCAGCAACGATACGCCTGGCGTGCCAGCAAGCGCGTCGCCGTGCCGGCATCAGCAAATCCATCACTCCGCACTCCTTGCGTCACGCGTTCGCGACGCACCTGCTCGAATCAGGTACCGATGTGCGGACCATCCAGTTACTGCTCGGCCATCGCAGCCTCGCCACCACGTCGCGCTATCTGAAGGTCGCAACCAGCACCGTCTGCGCGACGACCAGTCCGTTCGACCGACTGCCTCTACAATCTCCTACATCGATCTGCTCCGCGCCGCCGTCCGTAAGCTGAGCGCGATCATGCGCGCCGCACTGGAGTTGGCGGACGTTCTGCGTCGCCACGGGCCAACGTATCGGGAAGTCCATGTCGACTCGCTCAGCCGGGAGCAGCGTCGCGTCATGAGCGCGATCGAGCAGTGTCGTACCGCAGCGCTCGGTGGCCACGTCGAACAGTGCGACACATGCGGACATCAGCGCATCGCCTATAACTCCTGCGGTAACCGGCACTGTCCGAAGTGCCAGTCGCTCGCCCGCGCGCAATGGCTCGAGGACCGCCAGGCCGACCTGCTGCCCGTACCGTACTTCCATGTTGTCTTCACCATCCCCGAGGAGATCGCGTCGGTCGCCTTCCAGAACAAGCGCGTGGTCTACGACATCCTGTTTCAGGCCACGGCCGAAACGCTACAGACGATCGCTTCCGATCCACGCCATCTCGGCGCGACCATCGGCTTCATCGCGATCCTGCACACGTGGGGGCAGAATCTTGTGCATCATCCCCACCTGCACTGCGTCGTCCCGGGCGGTGGCCTCGCACCCGACGGCAGCCGCTGGGTAGCCTGCAAGCCTGGTTTCTTCCTGCCCGTGCGGGTGCTTTCGCGTCTGTTCCGGCGACTGTTCCTCGAACGGTTGCAGCACGCCTTCGACGTGGGCGAACTGCGGTTCTTCTCCTCGCTGGCGCACCTGGCCGAACGACGCGAATTTGCCCGCTACCTGGCCGGTTCGCGGCACACCGAGTGGGTGGTCTATGCAAAGGAGCCGTTCGGCGGCCCGCAGCAGGTCCTCGACTACCTCGGCCGCTACACACACCGCGTCGCGATCTCCAACAACCGCCTCGTCGGCCTGAGCGCCGACCACGTCACGTTCCGCTGGAAGGACTATCGTCATCCGGGCCGGCCGCGCGTGATGCACCTGGACGCCCACGAATTCATCCGGCGCTTCCTGCTGCATGTGTTGCCGCGTGGGCTACAACGCATCCGCCACTACGGGTTGCTCAGCAATCGCCTGCGTGAGCCCCGGCTGACCGTATGCCGTCATCTGCTCAACGTCGAACCCACCGCCATGGCCTGCAGCGTTCCCGAACCTGACTATCGCGACCGCTACGCGAAACTCACAGGCCGCTCGCTCCGCGACTGTCCGGTGTGCTCGCGCGGGCGCATGCTGTGCATCGACCGGCTGTTACCCTGTGCGCCGCCGCGAGCACCACCGGCGAATTCCCGATGAATCTCGACCCCTTCTCCTGCAACACCGGTTCCAGCGCGTCCCGCAGGCACCGTTGGACACGCTTGGCCAGACGGCGCCGACCGTCCACGCACGCACCCCGCGTCGATTGTTCATCGTCTGCGTTGCGCGGACATTCCTTGCTCAACCCGGACCGCCAACCGTTCATCCCGGACGCTGCGAATACTGTCGTCGTGAACATCGCAAGCGCGCGTCGATTCAATGCCCATAGCCCAACCGTCTGCGGAGCGGTTTAGCTCAAAGAATTTTTAGCGAAGCACAGACGGCCCGCACGTTGTGCCAACGCGCGCCTCGTGCGCCGTCTGCGCTTCGCTAAAAATCCTCTGCCTTATCGTGGCAAAACAATAGCCAATGACCCTGTCAGAGCCCAGGTCCGCTGGGCGAGCGCCGTCCGCCCGGTCTTCATGTGACACACAAAGACCAGACAGCAACTATTTGATTTTATTAAATATTAATACAGGGGCAGTCCAGAAACCCTTGTCGCGCCTGGATCACGCTACCGTCGTAATCTGCACGGAAGTCACCGGGATACCAATCTAGGAATGTCCGACCGACGGCATCACAAAGAGGCGTTCGTCCCACACCTTCACGCCGGCAACCCATAAAACAGTTTCCAGAGCAGCTCTTCGACCCGGCGCGCGCCGAGCTCGGTCAGCGCAACATCGAGCGGCGCCCTCCCTTCGAGCTCCGGGTGCGGCGTCGACAGGAATTCCCGCGCGTCCTCTTCGTCGTTCCAGACGTAGGCCGTCGTCGCGACGATCCTGGCCAGCCGCTCAGTCTTTTCCGATTCGTCTGGCGTCAGCCGATCGCGACGCCGCTTATAGGTCGCTTCGGGGATGATGCGGGCAAGTAGCGCACGCCGGGCGTCGGTACCCTGCGTCGCATGTTCGACGCCCGCTCGCAGCGCGGACTTGGGCAGGCCGTCGCGGACAAGTGCCTCGAGTTCCGCGAGCGTGTGCGGGACCTGCCGCAGTTCCATGACCGCGGCCACTGCTTCAGGCGTAATCAGTGACATGCGACTCCCGATTAAAGTATCAGTTGATACCTAATCATAGCGCAATTGATACCGGCCGCAAACCCATCTTCAATGTTCGTCGTTCCAGCCCATGGCGAGCTGCATCACCTGATGCAGCTGCGCAATCGTGATCTGCTCGGGAACCAGGAGTCCCCGCCAGACCGGCGGGCTGACGCCGCGCAGACTGACTCGCGACTGGAGAACGGAAGCCGGATCGGAAGGTCGGAGTCCATCGACCCACTATAAGCTCCGCATCGGCCATGTTCGCTGGGATCCGACTTCAGCCCCAGCTTCGGCGCGGTCTCCTGGGAGGGCCAGTGTGCAGTGACCGGCGCTTACACCTTGAGAGCGCTGGTCGCGAGTCATGCCAAGCCATGGAAGGACAGCACCGATGTAGAGAAGCTGGACCCGAGCAATGGCTTGCTGCTCGCGGGCACTTTGGACAAGGTCTTCGACGGCTACCTTATGTCAGTCCACCCCAAGACCGGCAATCTGCTCTTCTCTGATGCGATCGACGAGGCGGAACGTGCCCGTCCGGTGGGTGACCATACCCGTCTGCGCAAGACGCCCAATGCAGAACAGGCGGTCTACCTGGAGGCGCACTACAAGCGCTTCCTCGAGAAGCAAGCAGAGCGCAGCTCCAAGCTGCGCAATGTAGCCTAGGTCTAGCGGGCTCCAGCGGGGAGCCTGTCGAGGCGGCCACCTCGACATCGTCCGTGCCTGCGAGAATCGCCCACATAGCATGACGGCACGTTACGGCCTACAGAAATCTTTCATACACGAAACGCTCAAGCAATTAAGAATCCGCTGGCGACAGGGTGTCGCACTGCGCACGCGAATAAACCATTTATAGTGCACTGCACAAGCCCCGTCCAATCGGCAAATGCGATCTGACGACCGTGTCCGGCGTTGCCCGGTTGCGGACAGACATGCCGCTGAAGGTGATTCGACACGCCTGTCAGCTTCGCCGGTTCCTGGTTAGCCATCAAAATGAGGTCTCTGTGAAATACCTTCCCCGCATCGCCGCGTCCGGAGCGCTTTTGGTCGTCGCTCTCGGCGTCGTCACGTTCGCCCAGATCAAGTTCGCTCCACAGTCCGCAGAGGCCAACCCGGTCGCACGGATCGTCCTGAACGTCGAGTCGTGGAACGGCTGAGCGACTCCACCGCTGTATGTAGCCCGCGCCCCGCAGGCAAAGAGAAACCCGCCAGGCTCCGGAGAGAACTGGCGGGTTTGAGCTACTGATTTCGGATTCACATACCAGGCGATGGTAACGGAGTTGACGCCTGCTCACGCTCCTCCAGCGACCAGTCAGCGTGCGCTGATACGTGTCACCCCTCTTGCTGATCCCGTGCAGATTCACCTTGCCGCCCGAACCCGTCTGCCTCGGTACGATCCCAACCCACGCGGCAAACTCCCGCGCCGAACTGAACGCTTTCGGATCGCCCATCATCGCGACTGCCGCCGTTGCCGTCAGCAGTCCGACGCCGGGAATATCGCCAATTGCCTTTACCGATTTGTCTTCCTTCTTCCACTCGCGCATGCGGCGCTCAATCTGCGCTACCTGTTCGTCCAGCTTCGCCAGTCCGTTCCACTGCTCGCGAAACCTGTCAATGATCACAGCAGGCAGACGCTCAGCGAGCCGTTCGAGCACCACTGGTATCTCCTTGTCCAGCTTGCTTCGCCCCTTGCTCATCACCTCGCCGTATTCCGTCAGCAGTTCTCGCAGGCTATTGGTCTGCATCGTTCGGAACTTGAGCAGTTGCTGCCTCATCCGGTGCAGCCCAAGCATCGCCTGCTGCATCTCAGTTTTTACCGCTACCGGCTTGCCTGGCTGCTGTACTGCCAGCCAGATCGCCCGGGCGTCCGCCGCATCGCTCTTGTTGCGGACATTGAATGCTTTCACAAACTCCCCCGGCATCAGCTTCACCTCGTGGCCCATCTTCGTCAGTTGCCGGGCCCAGTGGTGCGCACCACCACACGCTTCTATCCCGATCAGGCACGGCGCACGGTTCGCGAAATGTTCAAGGAACTTTGCCCGCTTGATCGGCTTGTTCACGATCTCGCCGGTTTCCTGATCGATGTAATGCACCTGGAACACGTTTTTCGCGATGTCCACGCCGACTGCTGTACGATTCACGACTGGATCCTCCGGTTGCCTTGGGAAACTTCCTGTTTTCCACGTGGGTACATCGATGCCGTTGGCCAGTGAGGATCCACCTTGATTTGCTCACTCGGTCACGAAGTGGGACGCGTTCATTTCATTCCTCGAGGTTACGTAGGCTCAGTGAGTACGCCACGTACCACCGCACGCACAGCAGGATCATGTCCAGCGGGTAGTGCAACCGTTTCAGTACCTTGCCAATGCCAGCGGGCAGCGTCTTGCGCGGCGCCTTCGTCTTTGCCATCATGCTTCTCATGCGTTGCGGTCGACGGATTTTACTTGACCGCGTTAATGCGACAAAACCTCCGCCGACGCATCACCGCATTGCTGGACCAACTACCTGCTGCTCCGCTATTGCCAGATGTGGCTCATGCGATGCGCCTGACCGGAGCCGCTTGATCGAAACGTTTCGTTGGGATCGAGAGAATGTGCTGCGCCAGGTGCAGTGCCTGCGGACATCGCATCGTGACGTAAGGGGTGCCACCTTGCGCGATGGCAGAAGGTCCGTATCATTGAGTACTCTTGAAATCGACGTCGCATTTACAGCCTGCGCGGAGCCAAGGACTTGGCGGTCGACTCACGCTCGACGACCGGCTTGAATCTCCGCTAAGTCGTAACGATACAGACGCAACATTAAGGCAATGGACCTAAGGCAGCTACGTTACTTTGTCACGCTGGCGGAACAGCTGCATTTCGGCAATGCCGCCGATATGCTTGACATCGCTCCGTCCGCGTTGAGCATGCAAATCCAGTCTCTCGAGAAAGAACTTGGCGTAAAGCTTCTGGTCCGGACCAAGCGGTCGGTTTCACTATGCGCCGCCGGGGTGCTTTTTCTCGAAGAGGCAAGGCACACGCTGGCTGCCGCGGAGAACGCAAAGCGTGTGGCCATGATGGCGGGACGAGGCCAGATTGGCGCGCTTGAGATCGGGTATGTCGTCTCAGCCGCGTGCGCCGGTGTAGTACAACGCCTCCTGTCTCTTCACGGAGAACGTTATCCGCAAGTACATATCAGGCTGCACTCGTTGGAGAGCCCTGCGCAGATTCAGTGGCTTCAGCAGCGAGAACTGGATGCATGCGTGGTACGAACGACGAGCGGGCCGCATGATGAAGTCGATCGGATACTTCTGCTCAAAGAGAAGCTCGTGGTAGCCTTGCCTGAAAAACATCGTCTCGCGATCAAAGATACGATTGACGCCTCCGAGCTCGCCAACGAGGTATTCACTGCTCCGCAGTTCGAAAAGGATGTGGGATTTGCCCGCCATCTCCTGGCTATCGGCCGTGACGCCGGCTTCACGCCCAACATAGAATTCCACACGAAAGACTTCCTGACCGCGCTCGTTCATGTGGCGTCCGCCCATGGCGTGGCAGTCGTTCCGGAAAGCATCAGTAACATACAGCTTCCCGGTCTCGTCTTCAGGAAGCTGAACAACGTCCGCGACGACTCCGAACTCTTCCTCGTCCTCAGGCGGAACGACAGTTCACCCTTCGTTTCAAGCCTCCGCGCGATTGCGCTCGAAATCGCGGCTCAACACTCGAACGCGCATTGACACATGATTCCGAGACGCTTCGTGGAGAAGGCATTAACCGACTTCGAGCGTTTTTTCGCGTTGCTCTGTCATAGGTCAGTGGCCGAGATCGTCCCGGCGATGTGCCTGCCAATCTCGATCGACGCCGTGGCCGCGGGCGACGGCGCATTGCATACGTGGATCGCCCTCTCACTCTTCAGAAGATGAAAATCGTCGACGAGGCTACCGTCCGACCTCAATGCTTGCGCACGGACGCCCGCGGGCGCAGGAACCAAATCGGCTTCCGTAATCTCGGGGATGAGCGCCTGAAGGCTGCGAACAAACGCCGCCTTGCTGACGGACCGTATCATCTCATCGAGACCCTCGCGCCAATACTTCGAAGACAGCTTCCAGAAGCCCGGAAATGCGAGCACTTCGGCCAGATCGCGAAGGTCGATGTCCCGCTTCCTGTACCCTTCGCGCTTGAAGGCAAGCACGGCATTGGGACCGGCCTCCACATGCCCGCCGATCATGCGCGTGTAGTGCACGCCAAGAAACGGGAAGTTCGGATTCGGGACCGGATAGATCAGGTGTTTGACAAGATGACGGCGATCCGGACGAAGCTCGTAATATTCGCCTCGGAACGGTACGATCTTGAGGTCGTCCGCGATCTTGTCCATCCTCGCGACACGGTCCGAGTGAAGACCGGCACAGTTGATGACGAACTTCGCCTCGACAGTGCCTGTCCCAGTGCCCACCTCGACGTGGGACGCCCTTTTGCGGATGCTCAGCACGCGCTCGCCCACCCTGATATCGCCGCCTGCCGCGTTGATGACAGCGCCATACGCTTCGCAAATCTGCTTGTAATTCACGATGCCTGCGGCCGGTACCTTGATGGCCTGTAGGCCGCGGACGTGGGGTTCGATCTCAGAGAGTTCGGCGGGACCGATCTTGTCGATCCTTAAACCATTGTCGAGGCCCCGCTTGTACAGATTCTCAAGCAACGGAAGTTCGTCTTCCTTCGTTGCGACGATGACCTTGCCGCAGATTTCGTGCTCGATTGCGTGCTCTTCACAAAAGCGGACCATCGACTCACTTCCGGCTCGCGCGAACCGGGCCTTGAAGCTGCCAGGTTTGTAGTAGATGCCCGAGTGGATGACACCGCTGTTATGCGCCGTCTGGTGAGATGCCAGCGAGGCCTCCTTCTCGAGAACGACTATCCCCTTGCCGGGGAAGCGCTTTGTCAGCGCCATCGCGGTCGCGAGCCCGACAATGCCACCGCCGATAATGGCGAAATCATATGTCCGCTTCATCGCTTCTTCGACCTCACAGTGTTGCGAACTCGCCGCGGATGCGCATGAGCTCGCGATGAAGGTCCGGGTTCTTTTCAAAAGGCGCGCGACCGTGAAGCCAGAATAGGTTGTTCAACATCACGAGGTCGCCGGTCGGCAGCGGGATGGCAGCCGTGCCCTTCGACGCCTCCATCGAGTCCGACAGCCTATGCAGGTAGCGAGCATGCTCGATCGACTCCGGCTGGGCGAACTGATCGATAAAGCAGATGGCGGGCTTGCCATCGACTTTGAAGAACGTCCGACGCTCGACCTCCTGCGCCAAATTCTTGCTCGGAGGCGACTTGTAGGTGAATTTGTACGATGCCAGCGGATGCGTCGAGAACTCCTCGAGCTGCGCCCAGTCGTCAAGGTGAAGCAGGCGCGACTCACCGCCGATGGCGTTGCGCTCGCTGAACTTCATCATCAGCAGCCAATCTGTCGGCTCATCCACGAACGTGCCATCGGTATGCAGTGTAAAGAGACGATACGCCTGGCGCAGATATGAGTCGCTGTTGTCCGTGTCTTTCACCAGGAAGCGCGCATAGTAGGTGCCGGACATCGCATCGTGGTTTGCCGGCCCGACGAGATGAGCTATCGCGGTCCCGAACTTTACATAGTCTTCGGCGCAGTCCGTCACACCCTGCACGCCAACCGTCAGGCCACCCGAATTCCGGTCTCGAAGAATGCCGCGCACCGTTTCCCGAAAGCCCGTGCCGAGCATCTGCTCGAGTTTCCCCGCCAGGATGAAGCGCATATAGGGAACGTATTCGAGGTTCTGGCTGTTTACATCCTTCACTTCTTCGAAGAACCGCTCGAGAACGCGCGTGTCGATCTCGATATGCCGAATGCGGGCATGATTCGGATTCTGCCCGACGGTGTACAGCGGACTCGCTATTTGCTTAGTGCTAGGGAATGATGAAACTTGTGTCGCTTCAACGGCTTGCATGGCCTGCACCTCTTGCTTGATAGGGTGATGACATTCTAGGGATCACCTTGACGCCCCTCAATGTCGGTTGGCCGCGATTAAATTCAGAAAATCTGAATTGTCCTGCGTCGTTGCGCAGTGCGAGCTACGCGTCTGTCAGCGACGGCGAAGCGACGTTATCGTGACGACGCCAACAGTTGCGCGAGATGCCCAGCCACCTGCTCGAGCGCGCTGAGGTTATAAGCTGCAAGCATCGCGTCCGCGTACTGGTGCAACGCGCTCGCCCCGCGGGCGGCCGGAGCGTAGCCTTCAAAGCGCATCATGGGATTGAGCCATAGCACGCACCGCGCGCGGCGTTTGAGCAATTGCAATTCGTTGTGCAGCACCTCGGGACTTCCGGTTTCTAGCCCATCGGTGATGAGCACTACAACAGTCCGTCCGCCTACGAACCGATGCGGATAACGTCGGCGCAATTCCCCAAGCGAGCCGCCGATTCGCGTCCCTCCCGCGAAGTCGTCGATCGCCGCGTTCGCAAGCAGTAGCATCGCGTCGACATCGCCGCGCTGGAAATACGGCGTCAAATCCGTAAGGTGCGTGCCGAATACGAACACATCAGTTCGCGACTCACGCGTGACGGCCGCGTGCAGGAAGGCAAGCAATACCCTTGCATACCGCTCCATGGAACCCGACACGTCCACCATGGCAAGCAACGGAAGCACTTGCCTTCGGCGCTTCGATCGTGGGAGGCGAATCAACTCGCCGCCGGTACGCACGCCTTCTCGCACTGCTTGCGGCCAATCGATCCGGTAGCCCCCCCTGTGGCCAAGCGTCGTTCGGTAGCGCCTTGCCCGTTCGGCGGGACGCGCGAGAGTAATGTCGCGCGCCAACCGCTGGACCTCGCGATACTCACTCGCGTCGAGCGTACCGAAATCCGAATGCCTCAGCCGCTCCTTGTCGCTGGCCGCCATCGGGCCGTCGAATCTGATGTGGTACTCGACGCCGGGTTCTGTTCGCAGTCTGGACCATTCCGGTGCCGAATCGCGGATCCGTCGAAGTTCCTGCGGCGCCTCCGCGCCTATGGTTTCACATGAAGCTTCTTTCCCATAGAGCAGATCACGCGAATCGCCGGCGCTAAACCACACGGCAAAGAGCGCTCGAAAAACGAGCCGGTCAGCTTCCCGGCTGATCAACACTGATTCGAGCGCCGCGCCGGCGTCTTCGCGTGCTGCGATTCCCACGAGCGAAATCGCCTTGACGCCAAGCGCTATCTTCGATGCATCCGTGCATACGCCAGCGGTGCGCAAGGCGCGTGCAAACGCAACGACGTGCTGTAAGAGTCGCGTGCCAGAGGACGCGTGACGTTCAGGAACGCATGCTTCGCTCATCGGGCGAAGGCGCCGCTTGCTTGAAGGAAGCCTTCGACGCGCTGGCGAGTCAACCCGTTGATGTCGTCAGGATCTTTGAAGAGCACGCCGGCCGTATCGACGACGATGTCCGGATCAAGTTCGACAATGCCCAGCGCATTCAGCGCGCGAGCCCACTCCACCGTCTCCGCGACGCCCGGCACGCGATGGAAATCCGCCGTGCCCCGTGCTTCACGCAAATGCCGGGCGAACGAGGCGATCCGCTCCCCGAGAACCTCGCTTGTCTCAGGCACCAGTTGGAGAATGATCGACAGCTCACGCTGCGCGTCCGGAAAATCGAGCCATTGATAAAGACAGCGGCGCTTGACCGCATCGCTCAGTTCACGTGTTCGGTTTCCGGTAAGGATCGTGATCGGCGGCACCTCCGCCTTGATCGTGCCGAGTTCGGGGATCGTCACTTGATATTCGCCGAGATACTCGAGCAGAAAAGCTTCGAACGGCTCGTCGGCACGATCCACTTCGTCGATGAGTAATACCGTCCCTGGCGTTGGGGCCTGCAGCGCCTGCAGCAGCGGTCGCCGCAGCAGGTAGCGGCTGTCGTAGAGCGTCGCTTCGCTGCCGCCACCCTTGCCTGCCGCTTCCGCCGCACGAATGTGCAGCAGCTGTGCCGCGTAGTTCCATTCATACACGGCTTCGCGCTGCTCGAGCCCGTCATAGCATTGGAGACGAGTCAGGCTGCGCTGCAGCATCTTCGCGAGCGCTTTGGCCAGTTCCGTCTTGCCTACGCCGGGCTCTCCTTCGAGCAGCAGCGGACGATTCAGCTTCAGTGCCAGAAACACCGCCGTGGCGAGGCGGCGGTTGGCGTAGTAGCCGACCTCGCGCAGGTTATCGACCACGCTGTCGATCGTCGGAAACCTCGCGCTCATCGCATCGCGGCTTTCGTCAGCGCGCTCATACCTGTCGCTTGCCGCCCCTTCGGAATTCGTTACGCGCACTGCGCTTTCTCGAGCACGTTGTCGGCCCAAGCCTCGCGTATATGCGGGAAGATCAGCGGCAAGCCGTCGCCGAGCATCAGCTCGAGCACGCGCGGCGGCGTCAGGGGCAATTCGTAGACGCTCTTTCCGATCGCGTTCGACACCGCGCATGCGACGACCGCCGCCACATTGAGGATCGGCACTTCGCCGGCGCCTTTCACACCCAGCGGCCCTATCGACGGTGCGCCTTCGTGGAGGTGGATGTCCACCGGGACGACGTCTTGCGCAAGCGGAACCCGGAACGTGTCGAGCCCCGTCTGGCGAACGCGCCCTTCGTGGTCGATGCTGATCTCTTCGTGAAGCGCATAGCCGAGCCCTTGCACGACGCCACCCTGGATCTGGCCGGACACCGCACGCGGGTTGAGCGCACGGCCGACGTCCTGGACGACGGTGTACGAAAGCACCTCGACCTGCGCGGTATCCGGATCCACTGCAATCTCACAATCGTGGACGGCGAACACGGGGATGTCGATTGCATCGATGAAATGACCCGCGGCGCAACCGGGCATCGCCGCGACGCCCGGCCGCGTGAAAGCGCCGCTGCCTGCGAGCGGACCGACGGTCTTGTGCGCCCGCTCCACGACTTTCGAGATCGCGATGCCTGAACCCTTCGCGCCGACGATCTCGACGCGATCGTCGCGCAGAATCAGGTCGTCGACCGCCACTTCGAGCATTTCGGACGCCACATCGAGCAGTTTTTTTCGCACCTCCACGCTCGCCGCGAGGCTCGCCGCGCCGAGCGACACTGTCGTTCGCCCGCCGCCCACCCCTACGTCGTATCCGGCCGAATCGGTGTCCGCTGCGCGAACGACGACGTTCTCTGGCTTGATGCCAAGCGAATGCGCGACGATCTGCGGAAGCGACTGCATCATCGATCCCGATCCAAGCTCGACACCCGACGTCACGAGCGTCGCACTGCCGTCGGCATTGAGATTGACCGTGGCAGCCGACGGACCGACGAAGATGAACCAGGTGCCGACCACGGTCGCGCGCCCGTAGAGGCGCCCCTCAGCCAAGTGTTTTTTCGAGCCCCGCTCGTTGACGGCGGTCGCCATCTTGTCGAGCATGGGACCCAGGACATTGCCTTGGAAAACTTGCCCCGTCGAACCGAGATCTCCATCGCCGAGCACGTTGCGCCGGCGAAATTCGAACGGATCCATGTCGATCGCGGCGCAGATCTCATCGGTATGCCGCTCGAGCGCGAACGTGTTGTACACGCCGTTACAGGCCCGGAACGCGCCGTTGGGCGGCGTATTCGTATAGACCGCGCGCGTCGAAATGCGCACCGAGCCGAGCCGATAGTTTCCGCCGAGCGTATGGGCGGTCATCGTCGTCAGAAAAATCTGTTCGCCGCCATAGGCGCCGCAATCCATCAGCACGACCGCTTCGCGCCCGACGATCTCGCCGTCGCGGGTCACGGCAGACCGGATCCGGATGTCCGCATTCTCGCGGCACAGGCAGATCTGCATCTCCTCCTGACGCGAATTCACGATGCGCACGGGTCGCCCCGTTGCGCGCGCGAGCAACGCGGCAAACGGCTCGAGCGCGCAGTCGAACTTGAGTCCGAATGCGCCGCCGACAGGCGGCACGGTGACGCGAACCTGACTCGGCGGAACGCCTAGCACGCGCGCCGTCGTATTGCGAATCGTCCACGGCACCTGGGTGGACGTTTCAATGTGGAAGCGCCCGTCCTCGTAGCGGGCTACGACGGCGCGCGGTTCGAATGACAGATGGTTCTGGCGGCCAACGCGAAACGTCGTATCGACGATCCGCACATCGGGACGCGCGAATGCCGCGTCTGTATCCCCGCGAACCACGGTCGCTTCCCACGCAACGTTGCCGCCGCGTGCGCCACCGTCGAACAGGACTTCGTAGCCCTTCCAGTCCGGATGGACGAGCGGCGCGTCGTCCGCCAACGCCGCTTCCATCGTCAGCACCGCAGGCAGCGCCTCCCATTCGACGAGGATGGCGTCGGCGGCGGCGCGCGCCTGTTCGAGCGTGTCCGCCGCTATCGCCGCAATCGGCTCACCGACGAAGCGGATCTGGTCGGTGGCGAACAACTGCTCATCGGCAATGCCAATGCCGTGCCGAAACGGCGCATCGTCGCCGGTAACGATCGCTCGCACGCCAGGCAGCTGGCGCGCCTGTGTCACGTCGAGGCTGACGATGCGCGCGGACGTCACCGTCGAGCGCAACACGAATCCATGCAGCATTCCCGGATGCACCTGATCGATCGTATAGCGCGTACGGCCCTGCAACTTGTCTCGCGCATCCCGTCTCGGGAAGTTCAGCACCGCGGTGGTTGGGTCGGACATGTCGGGTGATCCTTATTTGACGGTGGCGAGCGATACGGCCGCTTCGACGATGCGCTCGTAGCCCGTGCACCGGCACAGGTTTCCGGACAACGCGGCCTTGATTTCCTTGCGCGTGGCGCCGGGAACGCGCGCCAGAAAGGCGGTCAACGTCATGACCATGCCGGGAAAGCACATTCCGCACTGCACGGCATCATGCGCTTCGAGCGCCGCTTGCATCGCGGACAAGTCCCCGTCTTTCGCCAGCGATTCGACGGTGACGACTTCGTGGTCCGCGAGAGTGCCGATCGGCGTCAGGCACGAGACGGCCGGCTTCCCGTCGACGAGCACCGTGCAGGCGCCGCAAAAGCCTTCGCGACAGACGGGCTTGACGCCGGTCAGAAAGAGCTCGTCGCGCAATACATCGATGAGCGGCGTCAGGGGGCCGCCGCGTACCGCGCATTCCTCGCCGTTGACTTTCAGGCAGATCGACAATTTCACCTCCCCTGTTGTTTCTCGAGTTGCGCCTGGATGTCGGCGACCGCGCGATGGAGGAGCGCCGGAAGGACCTGGGTACGGTACCAACCCGGCGCCTCGACACCATCGCGACCTTTGAAGACGCGCAGATGCTGCGCGCCGATAAGCTTCGCGCGATCCGCGTCCAACGGACCTCCCACGAGCGCATTCTCCAGCTCGGGCCATTGGCGGGACCGCTCTTCGACCGAGCCGACGGCGACAGTCGCGTGGCTCACGCGGCCATCCGGAGCGACTTCGAGCGCCGCGCTGACGATAGCGACCGGATAGTCGCCCGCCTTGCGCAAAGGAAGCCTCGCATGCGCCGAGTAGTGGGCCCGCCGCGGTATCGATATGCGGCGCACGATGGCACCCGGCTCGAGCGACGCCCTCGCCTGCAGGAACGCTTCAACGGAAGTTCTCGACGATCCGTTCACGGTCGCCAGTTCGACCTCGGCCGCGAGGCTCATCAACGCGGGCACGAGATCGGCCGCGGGGAAGCCGGCCGAGCATAAGTTGCCTCCTATCGTCGCGACACCACGAACGGCAGGATTCGCCGATTTCGCTGCCGCATCGGTCAATACTTTCAACGACGGAACGCTGCCGAGCATCGCTGCCAACGCCTGATGGGTCACGCTGGCGCCAATGCTGATTTCGCGCTCGGTGACATCGATGGCGTTCATCTCCCCGATCGCCGCGAGCGACACGTAGGCCTTCTTCAGCGGCGCGCGCCTGACAGGCGCGCGCATGATCCATGTTGCGCCGGCGATGGGCTCGCCATCGTGACCATAGTCGTGCAAAGCCGTGACTGCCTCTTCGACCGTTTTGGCCACGTACAGATGAGGGGCGCGCTTCGAAAGCATGCGGCGGTGTCCTTTAATGGGCTATGTGTTGCGAGAGAGACGAGCGCCTGGTCTACGACGGCTGACCGGCACCGACATCGCACACGTGTTCGAGATATCGCTTAGCGGTCGCGACGCCTGCGATAGGCGGTAACTGCACGCCGTTCTTTGCAGCAGTCACCTCCGCGAGGATCGATATCGCAATCTCCGGTGGCGTTTTGCTGCCGATATAAATGCCGGCCGGCCCGCGCAACCGTGCTATTTGCTCGCCAGTCAGATCGAACTCGGCGAGACGTGCGCAGCGCGCAGCGTTATTGCGCCGCGAGCCGATCGCACCGACGTAGAACGCCGGCGTTTTCAATGCCTCCATCAGCGCCAGGTCATCGAGCTTGGGATCGTGCGTCAGCGTGATCACCGCGCTTCGCGTGTCGAGCTTCATGTCAATCACCGCGTCGTCCGGCATCGTGCGAACCACACGCGCGGACGGAATCGTCCACTCGCTCGAGTACTCGTCGCGGGGATCGCAAACCGTTATCTGGTAGTCGAGCCCCAATGCGACCTCGGTCAAATAGCGCGACAACTGGCCAGCGCCGATCACGAGCATTCGATAGCGCGGGCCATGCACGTTGACGAACGCGCGGCCGTCGAACGACACGCAGTCGATCGGCCCCGCGGTCTCGAGCGTGGCGACGCCGCTTTGCATGTCGAGTGTGCGCTTGATCGTCCTGCCGGTTTCCAGTGCGCCAAGCACAAGCTCGATGCCGCTTCGCACACTCAACGGTTCGAGCACGAGCTCGATGGTGCCGCCGCACGGCAAACCGAATCGATGTGCGTCGTCCGCGCTCACGCCGTAGCGGCACACGACCGGAAGCGCTGGCTGAATTTCCGCGGCCTGCACCTTGTGGATCAAATCATCCTCGATACATCCGCCCGAGACCGAGCCTGCCAGCGCACCGTCTGCACGGATCGCGAGCATCGCTCCCTCCGGCCTCGGCGACGAGCCCCAGGTCCTCAACACGGTGACGAGCAGCACTGGCCACCCTTGCTTCAGCCACAAGGCGCTGCGCTTCAGGACTTCGAGATCTACGCTATCCATGGTTGAAGATCAGATCGTCGACGCGTTGCACCGACCGGATGGGTCACCACCGCTCCCTCGCCAGTGCCAAGGGGCAGTTCCGGATTCAGGTTACGAGTCGAAAAATGCCGCTGCCAGATACATGCGAAGCTTTCGATTCGCGCATTGTGCGGCTGCTGGAAGCAGCACAGCACCCCGTGTTTCGGTAAACACTTCATTCCCCGACCGCTCAAACCCTTATTGCTCAAGGGTTTTCGGCGTTGTAGAGTCAGTCAAGCTGCTTTTTGGCGCCGCGAAAGATGATCTGTTTCATCTGTTCCTGATCCGCAAGCCTGCAGTGCCCATTCATCGTTCGAGGTTCGCGATCATGAGGACTGAGACCACCAAGCCCGCGCCAGTTGCGCCAGCTTCACGGCAGACCTTCAATTTTGAAGTACCGGCGTCCGCGCAACGCGGACCCAAGGCCCACGAGTGGGCCGATATGGTTCAGAGCAGCTACTTTCCGATGGACGTGAAGATCGGTGCGGATTTTCGCGGCGGTTCGATCGAGAACATCGATGTCGGCGAACTCCGCGTCTGTACCTTGCACAGCGATCCGATGGTGACGGAGCGCCATCAGTCCTATGCCCGTGCGGAGGCCGAGGAGTTTTACGTCATCGAAATGCCCGAGTTGAGCCCCGTGCTCATCCAGCAACGCGGACGCGACGCGCTGGTTGCTCCGGGAAACTTCACGCTCGTGAGCGGAGCGGAGCCTTACCGCTTCGCGAACCCGGCGCACCTTTGCCTACGAACGCTGCGCATCCCGTGCCGGTCGCTGAGGTCGAGATTGCCCAGCGTGGATGACCGCGTAGCGCTCGTGGCCTCCGCGGCCGAGCCTTGCGCGGCACTCTTTCTCGATTTCGCCGCGTCCTACTTCAGGCATGTCGCGGTGTTACCGGTCGAGATCCATGCGCGAGTCGAGCAGCAACTGCTCGACCTGCTGATCCTGGCTATCACGGGTGACACGTCAACCAGCAACGAGACTTCCGTGCGCAGCGGTCACCGGCTTCGCGCGACGAGAATTATTGAACAGCGTTTCTCCGATTCGACCTTGCAGCCGGCCGACGTTGCGCGCGCGGTCGGCGTATCGGAGCGATATCTGCAGAAGATATTCGGCGATAGCGGGCAAACGATCACGACCGTCATTCGCAATCGGCGGCTCGCCGAAGCCAAGCGGCTTCTCGCCAACCGGAAACAAAGCAGGCTCGGCATCACGCAGATTGCGCTGATCGTGGGGTTCTCCGATCCGGCCTACTTCAGCCGGATTTTTCGGCAGGACTGCGGCCATTCCCCCACCGACTATCAGTGAACGGCAAGACTGAACCGCGACGACGGCCTTAACCGGTTCGATCCCTCCCTTTCCTCTGCCGCCGGGCGACCATCGCCCCTCTTAGCCGGCGGCTCCAAACAACTGAGCAATGAGCGCCGGCTCGCGCCGAGCCGGCGATTCGTCCGCTCCGCCTCAACCAGGCCGGTCAGGTCCAACACTTTGGACGCTCGGGGACAAGACCGATTCTTTTCGACTTCGTAGAGTAGTGGCATGGCGGCGCGCCGTCATGGAGACCGGACGCGCGCCGTGCGTAGCCAACCGCTGTCCGTCACATCGTAGTCGAAAGGATCCGTATCATGCTTTCCTTGTCCGCTGACCCGGCCAAATCCCTGACGCAAAAAATCGTCGATCACTTTCATACGCTGATTTCCGACGGCAAACTCCAATCCGGCATGAAGGTGCCATCGATCCGCAGCTTCGCGGAATCGCACGGCGTCAGCGTCTCGACCGTCGTCGACGCTTACGACCGCCTCGTGGCCGACGGCTCGCTCGTGCCCCGGCAAAACTCGGGGTTTTTCGTTCGAAGCTTCCAGCATGCGTCGTATCTGAATCAGGAAGCCGTTGCCAAAGATGGCAGTTCGTTCGACTCGCTGTGGATGCTGAACCGGATCTGGCAAAGCCACTCGGCGGAGATCAACCCAGGCTGCGGGTGGCTGCCCGCGCGCTGGCTCGACGAGGAGGGTCTGCGCCGCACGCTGCGCAACATGACGCTGCATTCGACAGGATCGCTCACCAGCTATGGCGTGCCGAAAGGTTACCTTCCCCTGCGCTGGAAGATATCCGACTGCCTGAACCAGCACGAGATCTACTGTCCGCCGGAACAGGTGCTGATGACGAGCGGCGCGGCCCATGCGCTGAGTCTGCTCATTCATCATCTGATCAAGCCCGGCGATACCGTGTTCGTCGATTCGCCCGGCTACAGCCTGCTGTTCGCGCATCTGAAGCGCATCGGCGTCAACCTGGTGGGTGTGCCCCTGACCTCCACCGGAGCCGACCTCGACGCGTTCGCCCAGTTGCTAGCCAAGCACGAACCGAAGGCGTACTTCACGAACCCGCGTCTTCACAATCCGACAGGCATCTCGTGCTCGCCCGCCACCGCGCACAAGATCCTGCAGCTCGCGGCAAAACATGACTTCCTCATCATCGAGGACGATGTCTGCGCAGACATCGACGCGGCGGTACGCCGGCCGCTCGCGAGCCTCGATCAGCTGGAACGCGTGATCTATGTCGGCAGCTTCTCAAAGACGATATCGCCCAGCCTGCGGGTCGGCTACATCGCGGCTCACCCGGACCTGATCGAGGATCTGGCGCAACTTAAGATGGCGATGGGATTGACGACCTCCGAGATCGGCGAACGCATCGTCTACCAGGTGCTCGTCGACGGACGCCATCGCAAGCATCTGAAGGGCCTTGGGGCGCAACTCGCGCACGCGCAATGCACCGCGCGGCAGAAGCTCGGCGGCGCAGGCATGGTCATGTTCAACCAGGCGCCGGAGGGGCTCTTCATCTGGGCCCGCCATCCTCACTATGAAGACTCCCGGGCGCTCTCCAGTCGCGCGCTGGACAAGGACATCTATCTCGCCCCCGGGCATCTGTTCATGCATGACGAAGAACCCACTCCATGGTTGCGATTCAACGTCGGCTATTGCGACAACAACGCGCTATTCGAGTTTCTCGCCGCCGCGTGAGCGGTTCCTTTTGGAGCGTGTTTCGCACCTTGCCGGCGCGCGAGTTCGGACTGGATCTTCATGACCGACTCCGTTGCCTCGCGGGTGCGTGTCGATAACTGCCGCACCTCGCCGGCGATCACGGAGAAGCCGCGGCCCGCGGTTCCGGCCCGAGCGGCCTCGACTGCGGCATTCAACGCAACCAGATTCGTCTGACGCGCAATGCCGCCGATGGTCGATACGATCTCGCCGATCTCCTTGATGCTCTCGAGCATGCTCGCCTTGAATACCTCCTCGGCGGCGCCGAGTTCCTGCGCAATCCTGGCCGCATGAATGTCCGTCAGCACCCCGACGGTCCTCAATGGCGCGCCATGCTTGTCGCGAACGCTCTGGCCTCGCGCGCGCACCCAACGGTATTCGCCGTTCTTGCAGCGCAGGCGATATTCGACTTCATACCCGGTACGCCCTGAACGGTCGGACAAATGCGCGATGAACGCCTGCCCGGCACGTTCGCTGTCTTCCGGATGAAGCCTTGACGTCCAGCTCTCGGCAACATCGGGGAACTCCGCGATAGAAGAGAAGCCGAGTAGCTGCCGGACCTGATCGGACCACCAGAAGACGTTCTTCGGATTGAGCGGATCGCCGGCGATGACCTCGATATCCCAAATGCCATCGGCAAGCAGCTCCCGCGACAACTCGAACCGAGCCCGCATTTTCTCGAACTCGTGATGGCGCTGCGAGGCTTCGTCGATATCGGCAAGCGTGCCGATCACGGTGAAGCCGCTTTGCCCGTCCCCGTCCGCAGGCCGTTCGTAGCATCCGGCAATGCGCATCTCATACATGCGATATCCGCCGCGGCGATGTTTGGCCCGGTGAACCACTGTCGTCGTCACGTTGGACTTCCCTTCGGCCGCAGATCGCCATGCCGTAAGCAACGCAATCTGGTCGTCCGGATGCACGCACGCGATCCATGCGTCGAGCACGGGATAAAATTCGTCGTGGCCATACCCCAGCAATTCGCAGAACCGCTCGGACCACGCGCTCGCCGTTTTGCCGATTGGCGACGCATCATCGGCCAGGTGAACCTCCCACCACCCGCAATCCATCGCCCGTTGCATCGCTTCGAGCCGGACCCTGAGCGCGTCGTTCTCCCGCTCGAGCAGTTCGCCCTGCTCTCGCAACGTCGAGATGCTCGAAATCAGCAGGTCCTGATTGTCGTTCCTTGCCGACTCAGGCCCACTACGCTGGCCGAACCATTTCATGCATACCTCCGTCGATGATTGCAACCTGGCCTCGCGAACCTGCACGTTGTTGACGAGGCATCACACTGCCTATCCCTTCAAAACCGGACGCATGCGCACCGAAGCAGCATGCGTCCCGCCGCCGCGAAGAACCTCGATCAGAATGAATGCGTGATCCCGAGGCGCGTCGCGACTTGCCGCTTCGAGCTCGACGGATTGAAGCCCGCGATCTGCGCAACCGTCGCATCGCCCTGCGCGTTTTGGCCGGCTGCCATCGCATAGACCGACGTGCGCTTCGACAACGCATATTGCGCGATCAGGTTGATCTGCTCGTACTTGGGCGACTTGTCCGTCGCATCGTCGTGGCCGACGGTGTAGGTCAACCCGCCGCCAACCACGAGCGCAGCCGTCACCTGATACGATCCGGACAACTCGTAGTTCTGGAACGTCAGATTGGCTCCGCCGGCTTTCGGACGAAACACCGTGTTCGAAAAATTCGCGGACACCTTGAACGCCCCCTGCTTGTAGGCCGTGCCCAAAGCAAGCACGGATTGACTGCGCGCAGCGGCCAGCGCATCGCCATAGACCGCGTTGGCGAAGCCGCCGCCCGACACGTAGCCCGCGACGGCCGTCGACGGATCGCTGATATGCAAGTAGCCGACAGCGGCGCTCGCGTTCGCGCCGTTGTAGGCAACCGCGGCGCTGTAAGTCGAGTTTGTCGAGAACTGCCCTGCGATGCCGCCCGGCGAGTAATGCCCTTCGAACGTCGCCCCGCCGAGCGTCGGACTCACATATTTGATTGCGTTGGGTACGGAGAACCCGTTGTCGAGGTTGTCCATGTCGTTGGGGTGCGCGAAATACCAGCCGCCGTATTGACCGTTCAGCGTGAACGGCTCCAGCAAATCGACGTTCGCATCCCACTGCCGGCCGAACGTGAGCGTCCCCAACCGGTTCGACGACAAGCCGACGTACGCGTTGCGCGAAAACGCGAGCCCGCCGCCAAGCCCACCGGTAGCCGCATCGAAGCCGCTCTCGAGACGGAACACCGTCCGCAGGCCGCCGCCGAGGTCTTCCTCGCCCTTCAGTCCCCAGCGGCTCCCGAGCGGCACGCCGCTTTGCATCTGGACCAGCTTGGCACCGCTTCCCGCGATCGCCGTCCCGCTCGACGCTTTGCTCACATTGTTCGCATAGTCAATGCCGAGATCGACGATACCGTATAACGTCACCGTGCTTTGCGCGCGTGCCCCCAAGGAGATCAGCGCAAGCGTTGCCCCTACCACTGCAGCCTTTTTCATCACTTTCTAGCCTATCGTTGTCGGTTTGCGTCCCGAAATGGACGCGATTTAATTGCTTTGCTTTACGCCCGCTCCGACCGTCTTGAGACGGCCGAAGCTCGCGTTGGATGTCTTATCGTTTTGCCAGGCGTGCCGACGCTCGGTTCGCGTTACGCGAACTCGCGCACGAAATGCCGCTTGCTGGCGAGCGAGAGTCCGATGCGATAGATGATCGCGGAGGACACGACTGCCGCGGGTGCGGAGAACGTTGCGGTGGTGCCGCCGGCTTCGAGCAACGCGATGCCGAGTGCCGACGACGCGAGCCACGCAACGAGGCCACACGGGTTGAACGCGACCACGCGTTCCGACCGGTACTCGATCTCCTTGCCGAAGATCGCCTCGTAGTGCGGAGACAAGATATGCATGACGGCGATCCCGACCCACGCGACGACAAAGATGCCCTGAAACGCCAACGCCTGGAGAATGAAGCTGAAGACGTTCGTCAGCATCAGGAAATAGACCATCACGCCTGCCATCACGGACCAGAAGAATTTCGGCAGATGCAGGCCGAACACGGCGGTGAAGAACGAATGCATGTTGGTCGAGGCCAGATAGAAATTGGCGGTATTGATTCTGGTCTGGCTTATCCAGACAAACATCAGCCCGACGAAACCCATCAGCTTGAGCAGCGCGAAGACCACTGAAACTTCGCTTAACGCAACATTGCCGGCCAACGTGCTCGCCAGGAAAATTCCGGCGATGCCGTTGATCACGAACGTGAATGTATAGAACGCCCAGCCGAAGTTGAATTTCGCGTGGTACTCCGCATCCGACGCGCGCCCGAAGCGGGCGTAGTCCCACGTGTACATCATCATGATCCACACGCCCATGAACGCGGTGAAGCAATTCCACCAACCGTAGGGCTTCGCGCCGCTTGCCGGGCCCAGGTGGAGCCAGGCCGTATGGTCGCCGCCGCTCAACAGCGCGGTAACGACAGCCCCCACCAGCCCGAGCAGGTAGAACGGCAGCAGCACGCCGTTGAACTTGTCGAGCCACGTCTGCACGCTGCCGAACACGAGCAGCACGCTGTAGATGACGACGATCAGGTAAGCCAGCTTCACGGAGACGGCCGGGAAGTAGGCATTGATCGCCACGGCGATGACCGACCCCTCGAATAGCGCGTAGTAAATCGCCGTGGCAAAGAAGATCAGCGTGGCCAGTGCGGCGCCCGCCCTACCGAACAGCACGCGGGAAAACAACGCGACCGACAAGCCGTTCGAGATCACGTACCGCACGATGACCTGATTGACCAGCGCGTACACCACGACCGAAAGCCCAAGCCCGATCAGGGTATTGACCGTGCCGAAATTGATGGCGAGCGTTGCCGACACCACCAGCCAGAACATCGCGCTGCAGGTCGCCCACCATGCCATCGTCAAAGACAACTTTGACATCCTTGCATCTGCCGGAACGGCGCTCGTCGAATAGCCATCATCCGAGCCGTCCTGTTGTGCCTTCAGTTCCATATGCGCTCCACGTAACGAATGAATTCGGCCCGGCTCGATCACCATGACGCCAGGACCACTAAGAACTCGAATCAACCAGCTTCGGCCGCCGGCGCGGTGGATCAATCCGTCCGCCCCGGTGTGGTCTCCTTTGTTGTTGGGTTTTTAATTCGTGTCGGTCAGCACGTACACGCCCGTGGCATCGAGGCGTGCTTGCCATTTCGGCGGCAACACGATGGAGGTCGTGACTTCCTCGATCACTGCCGGCCCCGCGACGACGTCGTCGGCGCCGAGGCGCGTACCGTCATAGACGGGCGACGACAGCGTTTCGATATCAGGGCCGTTACCGAAGATCATGTCCCGATACGCTTTGACGACGACCGCCGGGTCGCCGACGCTAGGTGGGATCGACTGCGGCGGCGGTTGGTCGAGCACTCCGTACACGGTGCTCTCGAGGTTGACGATCTCCACCTGGCTGTCGGGCTCCGCGTACGTATAAAGGGACTCGTGGCGGGCGTCGAACATCTCGCGGATGATGTCGATCGTGTCTGCGTCCACGTTCATCGAACCGATGGTGACGGAGCACTCGTGGACCTGGCCGCAGTAGCGCAGGTCGAGCTGGCGCTCGATACGGATGCGCTCGCGCGCAAAGCCTTCCTTCTGCAGTGCAGCGATCGCATCTGCTTCGAGCCGTTCGAACTGCTGTTGAACGCGTCCGAGGTTCGCATGCTTGTCGACCCGCATCGGACAAGCCGCCATGTAGTTGTATTTCACGTCAGACAGCAGTTGTCCGAACGCGCACAGCCCCGATGCGAGCTTCGGCACGAGCACCGTCTTGACGCCGATCTCGCGCGCGAGCGCCGCAATGTGCAGCGACGTGGCACCACCTGCCGCGATAAGGACGAAGTCGCGCGGATCGTAGCCGCGTTCGATCGACACCCGGCGAATGCCGTTGATCATGTTGACGTTGACGATGTTGTAGATGCCATACGCGGCCTTGCCGATGGTGAGGCCCAACGGCTTGGCGATCTTCGCTTCGATCGCGGTGCGCGATGCGTGACCGTCGATCTTCACGCGGCCGCCGAGTAGCGAGACCGGATTGAGGTACCCGAGCGCGACATTGGCATCGGTCACGGTCGGTTCCTGCCCGCCGCGCATGTAGCAAGCCGGGCCTGGCACGGCCCCCGCACTTTGCGGACCGACTTTGAGAAGACCCGTCGGATCAATCCACGCGATGGAGCCGCCGCCCGCGCCGAGGGTCTCGACCTGGATCATCGGGGTGCCGATCCGGTAGCGCAGGAAATCGATGTCCTTATTGACGTTGGTGACGCCGTCCTTCGTCAACGTGATGTCGAACGACGTGCCGCCCATATCGACCGTAATCAGGTTGCGGTAGCCAAACGGCTTCGCGGCGAACAGCGCGGCCTGGGGCGCCGAGGCCGGGCCCGAGTTGATCGCATTGACCGCGCGCGCGCTCATCGCCTTGGGCGACGCCATGCCGCCGTTCGATTGATAGAACCGCACGGGCGATTTCAAACCGTTATCCAGGTAGAAGCTCTCGATACGGCTGACGTAACGAGCGAGCACCGGCCCGAGATACGCGTTGACCACCGTCGTCGACGTCCGCGTGTACTCGCGCATCTGCGGGAATACTTCGAGGCCGACGGACACGTACACGTCGGGCAGCAGCTCGCGAACAATCTCGGCCGCGCGCCGTTCGTGCAGGCCGTTCGACACCGACCAGACGAACGAGATCGCGACGGCCTCGACGCCTTGCGCGCGGAACAGCTCGCACGCGTGGCGCACGTCGTCCTCGTTCATCGGCGTATGGATCGTGCCGTCCGCGAGGACGCGCTCGCGAATCGGCCGGCGCAAGTAACGCTCGACGAGCATCGTTGCCGGCGGGTACTTGGCGTCGTAGCGATGCCCCTCCTCCTTGTGGCCGAGGCGGATTTCGAGCGAGTCCTCATGACCCGACGTGCAAATCAGGCCGGTCTTGACGCCCTTGTGCTGAATCAGGGCGTTCAGTGCAACCGTGGTGCCGTTCACGCACAGATCCAGGTTCGACAGGATTTCGCTGACCGGCTTTCCGAGCGCTTCGGAGATTTGCGCAAGACCGTCCGCGATCGCGCGCGTGCCGTCTTCCGGTGTCGAGGTCGCCTTGAACAGACGCGTCCGGCCATCGCCGTCGGCGAGGACGAAATCGGTGAAGGTGCCGCCTGCATCCACACCAAGGCGGTATCGGGTACTCGTCATGTCAGACCTCATTGATGTTGGGACGATTGGCGTTCGGCGCGCAACGCTTCGGTGGCGGACGAGTCGACCAAGAGGCTTTCCGGATCGATTACGACGCCATACTCGGCGCGCGCGGCCTCGATCGATACGATGCCGCTTCGCACGTCGTCGGAGACGTGCTGCGGCTGGCGGCGCAGCGGCGAGCCCCAGCCGCCGCCGCCGGGATTGAAGGTGGCGAGCGAATAGCCGTCACGCACCGTCATCACCGCGTTTTCCTTGTACGTTTCGATGACCTTGCCATGGCGCTTCAGCTCGACTCGCCCGAGCTTGCGTTCCGGCATCGCGCTGGCGGCGTGGTTGGCGCCAATCGCCGGCAGCTTGCGGCCTTCGCCGAAGCTCACCACGGTCATCTCGTGCCCGATCGGCTCGACTTCCCAGACCGTGCCGCTGCCGCCGCGATATTCGCCGGCGCCTGCACTGTCGGTGACGAGACCATAGCGATGGATGACGATCGGGTAGGAATACTCGAGCGTCTCGATGTCACCCGAATAGAGCGCGCCAAAGCAGCATTGCGGCCCGCATGCGTGCCAGCCATCCATATAGCCTGTCGCGCCCGCGCCCGAGACGAGCGACGCGAGCACCATCGTCACGTATTCATCGCCGGTGCGCTGATCGTGGCCCGCGATGTTGATGCCGCTCGAATGGCCCCAGGAGCCGACGGCCCGTTCGCCTTGCGCCCTTTCGAGTGCAAGACGCACCGCGTCCGCGAGGGTTTCCATCGGCGTAGTCGTGCAGTTCACATGGGGCGCGGGCTCTTTCGCGTTGCAGAGCGTGCCGTGCGGACCGAGGTCCACGCTGATGCATCGATAAAGACCTTCGTTATAGGGCGGATCGAGCTGAGCGAACATCATCAGGCCCAGGTAGACGCCTGAAATCGAGTTGCCTTCGTAGGAGTTGATGAAGTACGGAATCTGCGGCGGGCTTTCGATCTTGATGTGACAGGTATCAGCGTTGATCTCGATCGTCGCCTTGATATCGATCTCGCCGAAGCCATGCCCGGAATCCTCGAGCCTGGCGCTTGCTTCGTAGATGCCGTCAGGCACCGCACGAATGATCTGGCGCATGTGGCGATCGGCCATGTCCATCAGCTCGTCCACGCAGGTGCGGACCGTCTCCACGCCGTACTTGTCGAGCAATGCGCACAGATTGCGGGCGCCGACGTTGACCGCGCCGAGCTGCGCCCTGAGATCGCCCTCCTGGTCGCGCCGCGAGCGCATGTTGCTCAGCATGAAGTTGATGACGTCGTAGCGTTCGACGCCTTTCTCCCATAGCTTGACCGGCGGAATGCGCAGACCCTCGGCGTAAATCTCGCGCGCGTCGGGGTTGTAGCCGGCGGGAACCGGGCCGCCGATATCGGTCACGTGTCCCTTGCAGACCGTCCAGAACACGAGCTCGCCGTGGTAGAACACCGGCTTGTACATACAGCAGTCGACGATGTGACTGCCCTTGTAGACCGGGTCGTTGTGGTAGACGATGTCGCCATCGTGAATGTCGTCGCCGAAGAAGCGGGCCACTTCCTTCATTGCGGGAATCAGACCGCCAAGGTGAATCGGAATGTCCTGTCCTTGCAGGATCATCTCCGGGCGACCATTGAAAATAGCATTGCTGTAATCGTGTGCGACATTGAACACACTTGAGCGAGCCGTCTTCTCGAGCGTCATAGTCATCTCGCGCTGAGTGGTTTCCAGCACCCCCCGCACGACTGCCAGCGTAATCGGATCGACATCTCGTGACATCACGTTCTCCGGTGGTTAACTTTTTCATTCGTCAGGCCACGCAACTTGCCGTAACCCGATTCGATGTCATACAGGTTATTAACGCCAAAATCCGCAGGCAATGCACAGCCAGGGAGGTCATCGAGCATGCTGTGTTGCTCGCGAAAGCCGTACACGTGCACGCGCGAAATTCGATTACATACGACGAAACGCGCGAGCGGAAAACGCGCTATCGGCGTGTTCCACTCGCGGCAGGCATGGCCACCGAGCATTCGAAAAAACGAAGGAGCGACGGCAACGAACGCGTCGTTTCGACGCCTGAGGGAAATGGATGGAGATGAGCCTGCAGCGCTGCAGGCTCGCCGCCCATGCTGAGACGAGGCCGAGTGGCGAGACGTCCTCGTTACCCGACGTATGTGTACGAGGTCTTTACCGTCGTGAAGAATTCGGCCGCATAGCTTCCTTGCTCGCGCGGACCATAGCTCGACGCTTTCCTGCCCCCGAACGGCACGTGGTAGTCGACACCCGCGGTAGGGGTGTTGACCATGACCATGCCGGCTTGCGCTTCGCGCTTGAACCGGCTCGCGAGCTTGAGCGAACCTGTGCAGATGCCTGCTGACAAGCCGAAGTCCGTGTCGTTGGCTTTCTCGAGCGCATCGTCGAAATCCCTCGCGTGAATCAAGCAGGCAACGGGGCCGAATATTTCCTCGCGGGTGATACGCATGCCCGCATCGACATCGGTGAAAAGCGCCGGCTTCAAATAGAAACCGTCCGTTTCCGAGTCCTCGAGCGTTCCTCCATACAAGAGCGTTGCGCCCTCTTCCGATCCGATCCTGATGTAGTCGAGATTGGACTTCAGTTGTCGCTCGTCCACCACAGGGCCGATATCCGTGTTCGGTGAAAGCGCATGCCCCACTCGCAATCGGGAGAGACGCTCAACGAGCGCATCGCGAAACCTCGTATAGATGCCGGACGTCGCGATGATGCGGCTCGTCGCGGTGCATCGCTGGCCTGTCGAATAGAACGCACCCTGGATCGCACAATCGAGCGCCACTTCGATATCCGCATCGTCGGCGACGACCAGTGCGTTTTTGCCGCCCATCTCGAGTTGCAGCTTGGCGAACCGAGCGCCCGCGGTTGCCATCACACGAGCACCGATGTTCGTGGAACCGGTGAAGCTGATCGCGCTTACCTTCGTGTTCGACAGGATGGCTTGACCGATCACAGCACCACGCCCGAGCACGAGGTTGAAAACACCGTCCCCGAACCCCGCACGACTGATGATCTCGGCCAATGCCCACGCCGAAGCGGGAACGAGCTCGGCCGGCTTGTGCACGACACAATTACCGTACGCCAATGCCGGCGCGATCTTCCATGCCGGAATTGCGATCGGGAAATTCCACGGCGTGATGATGCCCACGACGCCAACCGGCTCTCTCGTGACGTCGACGGTAATGCCTGGCCGAACGGAATCGAGGTGCTCGCCGCGCTGATGTAGCACCTCACCGGAATAAAACTTGAAGATCTGACCCGCCCTCTTGACCTCGGCAACCCCTTCGGGGCGAGTCTTCCCTTCCTCGCGCGAGAGCAGTTCGCCCAATTCATGAGCGCGCGCGATAAGCTCGTTTCCTACCTTGTCGAGCGCATCTGCGCGGGCTTGAATGCCGAGCGTGCGCCTGCTCTTGAACGCATCGAACGCGGCGTCGATCGCGAGGTTCGTGAGCGCTTCGTCGACAAAGGAAAACTCGTCGACGATGTCCGAGGTATCGGACGGGTTGATGTCCCGATGAGCCTCGCTGCCCGGCACCCATTTCGCGCCGATGTAGCTATGCTTCATGCAAGAACCCCGCTAGCTCCTTGCTTGCACGTTTGGCTCAGCAGGATCTCCTCGATGATGTCGAGGCCTTCATCGACCAATTCGTTCGAAACCGTCAGCGGCAGCATGATCCGAAGTACGTTGCCATACGTCCCGCTCGTGAGAAGCAACAAGCCCCGCTTGAACGCTTCGGCTTTCACTGCGCTGGCAATTTCGGGCGCGGGCTCGCCGCCTTTTAAGAACTCCACTCCTGTCATTGCGCCAAGGCCACGGACATCGGCGATTTCAGGAACACGCTCCCGTAAGGCGTTCAGGCGATCCCGCAGGCGCTTGCCAAGCGCCTCGCTGCGAGCGCACAGCTTCTCCTCCTCCATCACGTCGAGCACGGCAAGCGCTGCAACGCATGCCATCGGATGACCCGCGTAGGTGCTGCCAAGCCCGCCGGCCGGAATGGAATCGAGAACGTCGGCGCGACCGACGACGGCCGAAATCGTCATGCCACCGCCCAGCCCTTTGGCCAGCGTCGTGAGATCGGGCACGACGCCCGAATGCTCCATCGCAAACATGCGCCCCGTGCGGCCGATGCCGGTTTGAATCTCGTCAGCGATGAGCAGAATCCCATGCTCATCGCACAGTGCGCGCAGCTGCCTCAGAAACTCCGTCGGCGCCGGGATATAGCCGCCTTCACCGAGTACGGGCTCGACGATGATGGCGGCCACACGGGCCGGGTCCACCGTATATTTGAACAATCGCTTGATGCCGGCGATCGAGTCCTGGATGGAGATGCCGTGCAGCGCAGACGGATACGGAGCCTGGTAGACATCCGCCGGTGTCGGGCCGAAGCCCGCTTTGTACGAAGCGACTTTTCCCGTGAGGGCCATCGCCATGAAAGTCCGGCCATGGAATGCCCCGTCGAACGAGATCACCGCGGTGCGCTTCGTATAGTAGCGAGCCACCTTGATCGCGTTTTCAACGGCCTCCGCCCCCGTGGTCATGAAAAACGCCTTCTTTTCGAAGTCGCCAGGGGTCAACGACGACAGCCGTTCCGCGAGCTCGATATACGACTCGTATGCCACGACCTGGAAGCAGGTGTGGGTGAACTTTCCGGCTTGCTGCGTCACAGCGTTCGTGATTTTCGGATGGCGATGCCCCGTGTTCAGCACGGCGATGCCGGCGCAGAAGTCGATGTAACGCCTGCCCTCTACATCCCAGATCTCCCCGTTCTCCGCGCGCGCGGCAAACACCGGATGCGCGTTGCCGATACCTTGCGGAATAGCTTTTAAACGGCGAGCCATCAAAGCCCGATTGGTTTGCTCATTGTCCGACATGTTCAACTCCTGGTCCTTGAGGTTTGAGGCAATCGTCGCGAACCTTGACTAATGGGAGGATCACTGGCGCCACACCCGTGACACCATCCATCGAGAGACAGCAGCCGCTCACCGGCGCTACGCTGTGCCCCTGCCGAGCGTTTTTGGATCGACCCGTCTCCACACGTTAACTAGGTGTGGAAGCCTGACGGGTAGTCGCATCGCTCGTATCAGCGGCCCCTGCGCCTGGTAGCATGGATGTATGCGCGCCTTGCTCGATTGGCGGACGAATGACAGTCAGAATAAGTCGCAGGCGGATGGTGGCGCCAGACACATTCGGAGAGCGCTATTCGGACACTGTACGGTTTGCGGGGGCAATACACTCATGGGCTCTCGATTTGTGCTCGAGGCACGGCACGGGTGGTTGTCCACGCGAATATCCGTCAATGGACGTTCGCGCGGCAGGCCGCGAACAGAGTGAGTTCGACTTAGACTCCACAACAGCAACACAGCTCGTCGGCACTGTCATGGTGGAGTTGTCTGGTAGCGGTTACGCAAAGCCGCATCACGGCGTTCGTGCTCGATATGTGTGCTCTTTTTGGCTGCGCTTGGGCGCAGCACAGCCAAGCGTGGACACATTTACGCCTTGCTTGCTCCAAGATTGCAAGCCGAGTGGCGGATCGCCAGCCCGTCGATCCATCGACCGGCTGACCTCGCCAATCGACATGTCCTTTCTCGTCAACTGGTGTTGCGCGTTTCCGTCCATTGCGAACGGAAGAACTACGATGACCGTTGGTAATCGTGCGAAGCCAGGAACATCGTTGTGAAAAGCGACTGGTATCTCGATATCGGAGTTTGCATTATGATCAGGAATGCGAATGCAACAGGCGTGAGCAATCACGGCGCGTACCGCAGTCAGTGAAGTGCGAGCCCCGCGCTGGTTCAGCAGTAGTGGCGCAGGTTAATCATCGTATAGGCAAGCGTCTTGAACGCGTAGTGAACGTCACTGATGCGTTCAAAGCGCAGCAGCAGACGGCGGAACTTGAAAATCATCTAGTGTCCTGAGTTAAAAATTCATTGAATGATGCCGATCACGTACTAAAGTGTCCTGTGTAGCACTTGATACGCGGAGGCAACGATGAGTGGACGGTCCAAAGGGGAACTCGTGCTGAGCGATTCGGAGCGCGAAGACCTGCAAGCGCTGACGATGCGACGCAAGACCGCGCAGGCCCTGGCATTGCGGGCGCGCATCGTGTTGGCCTGTGCCGATGGCATGGACAACAAGACAGTTGCGGCGAAACAGCGGGTCACACAGCAAACGGTTTCGAAGTGGCGGGCGCGATTCGTGAGCCATCGTGTGGACGGCCTGCTTGATGCACCACGGCCCGGCGCACCGAGGACGATTGATGACGCGCGCGTCGATGCGGTCATCGCGAAGACGCTCGAGTCCGTGCCTGTCGGAGCGACTCACTGGAGCACGCGCACGATGGCTCGCGAAATGAAATTGTCGCAGACGGCGGTCACACGAATCTGGCGTGCTTTTGGCTTGCAACCGCATCGGCAGGAGACGTTCAAGCTCTCCAGCGATCCGATGTTCGTCGACAAGGTGCGGGATATCGTCGGGCTTTACCTGGACCCGCCGCTCAAGGCCATGGTGCTGTGCGTGGACGAGAAGAGCCAGATTCAGGCGCTCGATCGCACGCAACCCATGTTGCCGTTGGCACCCGGCATCCCTGAGCGACGTACCCACGATTACATGCGCCACGGTACGACCACCCTGTTCGCGGCGCTGGACATCGCTACTGGTGAAGTAATCGGCGAGGTACATCGGCGCCATCGCAGCAGCGAATTTGTGCGCTTTCTGCGCACCATCGAAGCCAGCGTGCCGTCTTACCTGGAGGTGCATCTGGTAATGGACAACTATGGCACGCACAAAACGCCCTCGATCAAAGCCTGGTTCGCTCGTCATCCTCGCTTCCATGTTCACTTCACACCCACCTCGGCGTCGTGGCTTAACCAGGTCGAACGATGGTTTGCCGCGCTCACTGAAAAATACCTTCGACGCGGTACGCATCGGTCGACACGTCAACTCGAAGACGCGATCCGTCATTATCTGGATGTCTATAACGCGAACCCCAAACCGTTTGTCTGGAGCAAGTCGGCCGATGAGATCCTGGCCAGCCTCGAACGGTTTTGTGTGCGCGTCCGCAAGGCTGCGGCAGGAGCATCATGAATATCAATACCGACGCAATTGATGAAGTTTCCCTCGCGCTCCTCTACCTGACCCTGCATGACCGATACCGTGCATGGAAGGGCTTCGACTGGGATGTGCTGAACCGGCTCCATGAACGAGGCCTCATCGAAGACCCAGTCAACAAGACGAAGTCCGTGATCTTTACGGAAGAAGGACTGCGCGAGTCCGAGCGACTTTTTAATCAGCACTTTGTCATTCCGGAAAGAACAGAGAATTGATTCAACGAACTTCTAACTCAGGACACTAGCGGGCCTTCCGCCGCCCTTCGGAGCGGCCGGGGTTAAAGTGAGTTTGCCAAGCACTTTGACCGGAAGGAGGTTCACCATGAACTATAGTGGCATTGACCTGCATTCGAACAACAGCATGGTTACCGTGATCGATGAAACGGACCGGATCGTGGCTCAAAGGCGCCTGCCCAACGACCTGACGAAGATCCTGGATTTCCTTGCGCCGTGGAAAGACGGGCTTGCTGGCGTCGTGGTCGAGTCGACCTTTTATGGACGCCCCGGAATTATGCACGGTTTGTAGTTGAGGACAACGGAGCGCGCGGCGTGGGTGCCGATATGAATCGAAGTACGGGACCGTGCCGCGCGAGCTTTTGAATTCCTGAGCATTGCTGGGCCAACCGATCCGATCACTTCACGCGGCCGAGCATAATCACAAGCCCTCGAGAAACTGCAGCACGCGGTCGGTGGGCCGGTAGCGCCGTTGCCTGCTGTGGGGCAATTGAAGCGTACTGAGGGCTCTTTCCTTCATTGCCAGGTCTGCCTCTATGTACATGTGCGTGGTCGCTGGGTTCTCGTGACCCAGCCACAGCGCAATGACCGTGAGGTCAACGCCAGCCTGAAGCAGGTGCATGGCAGTCGCGTGCCGGACCAGGTGCGGTGAGATGCGTTGGCCCTTGAGTCCCGCGCAATCAGTTTCCACAGCCTGGTAGGCGAGGTTAAGGCGATCGGTTATTCCGGTTCGCGTCATCGGTCCGCCTGAACGATTTGGAAAGAGCCACTGTCCGGGTGAAGCGCCAATTTGCCGAAGCCAGAGCCGGATCCGGCTTGCGGTGCTGCGCCAGAGCGGGACCACACGTTCTTTGCGGCCCTTACCGTGAAGACGTACAGAAGGGCTTCGATCCAGATCGACGTCGCCAACGCGTATGCCGATAAGTTCGGATACCCGAGCGCCGGTGTTATAGAGAGTCGCCAACATCACGCGATCGCGCTGGCCGCACCATGTGTTGGGGTTGGGTGCATCGAGCAAGGCGCATATTTCTTCTCGGGAGAGGAAGCGGACCAGCGGGCGCTCGTAACGCTTCATCGGGATCGCGAGCACCTGTTGAATCGTGCCGAGCGATTCTGGTACTCGGGACGCAGCATAGTGCAGAAACGAGCGAATGGCGGCAAGCCGGAGGTTGCGGCTGCGGATGCTGTTTTGGCGAACCACTTCGAGATGGTTGAGGAAGTCGAGAACCAGTGGTGCATCAATATCGCTGAGTTCCAGGCGTTCAGGTTTCCGATGCAATCGCTGTTCGGTGAATTCGAGAAGCAGCCTCATAGTGTCGCGGTAAGCGGCCACCGTTCGCGGGCTGGCGTTACGCTGCTGTATCAGGCGCTCCATAAAGAACTGCTGCAGCAATTGCGCAAACGTCGGTGATGAGTTCAGGTCAAGCATGATTGCCTCCTTGAACGAAGTGCTCGAAGCGATCGCCTGCGATGGTCATCAGCTCACGTATTGCCGTTATGTACCAGAACGTATCGGTGACCTGGGTATGTCCGACATAGGTGGAAAGCACCAGCATTGTTTACGCCGACCGAAAATTCAGCCACATGTAGGGATCGCGCCGACTGAAAATTGAGCCGGGCAATCAACCTATCCTGCTAGTTTTTCTGGCAGGGTGTTTGGGGATGATCCCGATGACGATGATTGGCAAGGTGCGGCGGATGTTCCACCGCCAGAACAAGTCGGTACGCGAGATAGCACGTCTCACAAGCCTGTCGCGCTACACGATTAGTAAATATCTGAACATGGATGTTCAGGAGGAGCCGAAGTATCAGCGGCGCTCCCAGCCGACCCGGTTGACGCCGTTTCATGAGGTGCTGGTGCAGGCGCTCAGTGTCGACGCGCGGCGACTGAAGAAGGAGCGGCGCACCGCCTGGATGCTGTTCCAGGAGATCAAGGCGGGCGGCTACGACGGCTGTTACTCGCGGGTGACCGATTTCATCCGGGCCTGGCGGCAAGGCGAAGGCAAGGCGGTTTCGAAATCGGCGTTTGTGCCGTTGCGATTCGAGCTGGGCGAGGCATTCCAGTTTGACTGGTCCGAGGAAGGACTGGTTGTCGGCGGCATTTACCGCAAGCTGCAGGTGTCGCACATGAAGCTATGTGCGTCGCGGGCGTTCTGGCTGGTTGCCTATCCGAGCCAGGGGCACGAGATGCTGTTCGATGCCCATACGCGCTCGTTCGCGGCCTTCGGCGGGGTGGCCCGCCGGGGCATCTACGACAATATGAAAACGGCCGTAGACAAGGTTCACAAAGGCAAGGGTCGCACGGTCAATCCGCGTTTCGCAGTGATGTGTTCGCACTACCTGTTCGATCCGGACTTCTGCAACGTCGCCAGTGGCTGGGAGAAAGGCGTCGTCGAGAAGAACGTGCAGGACAGCCGTCTGCGCATCTGGATTGAGGCGCGTGCGCAACGCTTCGGCAGTTTCGCTGATCTGAATGCATGGCTGGCGACCCGGTGCCGGTCGTTGTGGGATCAGGTGAAGCATCCAGACTATCGTGACCTGAGCGTCGCCGACGTGTTCGAGCAGGAGCGCGCCCATCTGATGCCGATGCCGACACCGTTTGACGGTTATGTTGAGCGTGCGGCACGAGTCTCGTCGACCTGCCTGGTGGTGATTGGCCGCAATCGCTACTCGGTCAACTGGTTGCGCGTTTCCGTCCATTGCGAACGGAAGAACTACGATGACCGTTGGTAATCGTGCGAAGCCAGGAACATCGTTGTGAAAAGCGACTGGTATCTCGATATCGGAGTTTGCATTATGATCAGGAATGCGAATGCAACAGGCGTGAGCAATCACGGCGCGTGCCGCAGTCAGTGAAGTGCGAGCCCCGCGCTGGTTCAGCAGTAGTGGCGCAGGTTAATCATCGTATAGGCAAGCGTCTTGAACGCGTAGTGAACGTCACTGATGCGTTCAAAGCGCAGCAGCAGACGGCGGAACTTGTCCTCCCAGGCGAAGACCCGTTCAATGGTCCTGAAGCGCTCCTCGAAGATGGCCGGATCGTAGCGCTGCTTGCGGCCCCGCTTCGGTATTTTGCGTCCGCGCGGATTCTCGGGGATGTTCGGGGTCATGCCACGATTGAAGATCGCCTTGCGGTTGGCCCTGCAGTCGTAAATGCCATCCAGGCTGACGATTGAACCGTGCAGGTCCGCGCCAATGGCGCGGGCCATGGCGGTAAGGCTGGGCAGCGCGTCGCGCAACAGCGGTGATTCGTTGCGGTTGCCGGGAGCGCTGATGAATGGAGCAATGACGTTGCAGTTGCGATCGCACAAGGCCACCACCTTGTCGCCCTTCAGATGCTTGTGCCCGCTATACCCGAGATTGTCGCCGCCTTTCTTCGCCGCCGTCGTGGTGCCGTCGCCGTGGATGACCGAAAGGTCAAGCAGCTGGTCCTGATGAAGTTGCTGCACCGAGCCCGAAAAGATGGCATCGATGCAACCATCGGCCTGCCAGCGACGAAACGTGCGGTAGATGCGCGTATAGTGAATTTCAGGGTGACCTTCTGCATTCCTGTCGATCGGCAGCATCTTCCATTGGCAACCCATGTACAGTGCCTGCAGGATGTAGTTGAAGATCTTGTGCAAGGCCAGCGTGGGGGGAGGTCCGCGACGGCCCAGGCTCAGATGCGGCCAGACAAATTGCTCGAACTGCTCCAGGCGCAATCTTGTTGGAATCTCTTGCCAGTATGGGCTTCGGGTCATTCGCTGCGTCCAGAAATCTGGACTTTAGCCGATCTGGCTACTCTGACCTGAAATCCAGTCCTGGCGCGGCTTGCAGACAAATTCCACGGCCGTCGAAAACCGGCAACCAGTTGTTCATCGCTCGCCACATTGTCAATGTCGGGTCCGGGTCCAGCGGCACCAGTCGTGGTGGTCCAGGTTCCGAAGGAGCTGTCGTCGACGGTGCTCGCGCCGATAGTGCCCGGCCACGAGCACTGATGCGATCATCAGCACAATCGAGCCCATCACAATGCCTACCCACGAGTCGCTCATTTCGCTCTCCTGCGCGGTTGCCGTTACCGACTCAGGCGATCCACCGGAACCCGTCCATCCGGGCCGCAGGCTTCCATCGCCATCCCTGTTGTGCAGCGAACCGGCTGCAAGCCTGGTTGTTTCACTGCAGGTGCTGGCCGCCATTGATCGCGATGTTGGCTCCGGTCACGAAAGCCGCCTCACGCGAGCACAGGTACAGAACAAGCGCGGCCACTTCCTCGGGCTGCCCGAGGCGGCCGACCGGAATCTGCGGAATGATCTTGCTGTCCAGAATGTCCTGGGGCACCGCCGTGACCATCTTCGTGGCGATATAGCCGGGCGAGATCGTGTTGACGGTGACACCTTTCTTCGCCACTTCGAGCGCCAGTGACTTCGTGAAGCCATGCATGCCGGCTTTGGCGGCCGCATAGTTCGTCTGACCGAAACCGCCCTTGCAGCCAATGATCGACGACACGTTGATGATGCGGCCCCAGCCCCGTTCAACCATGCTGTCGCACCACGGCTTCGTCATGTTGAACACCGAGTCGAGGTTGGTGCGGATCACTGCATCCCAATTGATCTTGTCCAGCTTTTTAAAGCCCGCATCCCGTGTGATGCCGGCGTTATTGATCAGGATGTCGACCGGACCGACCTCGGCGTGGATCTGCTCCGCGCATCGCTGGCACGAGTCGTAGTCGGCGACGTCGACCCCATACGCCCCGAATCGCCGCCCGTCGGCTTCCATCCGGGCCAGCCACCGGTCCGCGCCGGTATTCCGCGGCGAGCAGGTGACCACGACGGTATAGCCAGCGTCGTGCAGTTTGATGCTGATCGCTTCACCGAGTCCGCCCATTCCGCCCGTGACCAAGGCAACCTGTTTCATCATCTCACTTGTCTCCGGTAAAGGGAGGGCGATCCTCGCTCATACAGAACAGCGATGCTCGCCCGATGACCATCCAGATGCGCCAACATCAACAGGGTTCCCTTGTGTGACGCAACTGGCCGATGCAGGCGTCCGGGCCGCCTGGACAATTACCGCTCGGCAGTGCGCCGGGCAGTCTTCGATGCAGCCGTCGCGACGGCGTCAAGGTTGCTTTCGGCGACCTGCACCGCTTGCTGACTGGTTTTCTGCAGGGTCTCGACCAGCGTACTGGTGGCGGTGATCGCCGACTTCCACGCTGCAATGGCGGCTTCGGAACCCGCAGGCGCGCTTTTGGCGACCTCTTCGACGAGCGTTTGCGTCCGGCGGTTGTACGCTTCGTATTGCGTCTGCGCGAGCTGTGTGAATTCGGACTGGGTGGCCGACACGATCTCGAACAGCTGACGGCCGTACGACTGCACTTTTTCTGCCGTCGGTGCAGCGAAAGTGGTTTGCAGCGCGAGCCACTCTTGCGGTTCCTTAGTGGAGCACGCTTTCAGCGCGTTCTCCTGAGTTTCCGCCACCGTCGACCGGATCGTTTTCAGATTCAGTTCGGCCAGCCTTTCCATCCCCGCCACAACATTGCTGGCCAGGCCGTAAGCGGCGTCGAGGTTAGCCTTCTGTGCTGTTGCAAATTGTTCCGGGGTCAATAGATTCATTGCGAAACTCCAGGGAAGTCGACCCGGCACCTTTCCGTTCAACCGGATGGCAATGGGGGCGCGCTGCGGTCGTGTGGATGGACTGGCGGGAAAGCACGTGTGCAATGCGAACTGCGCATCGCACGCGCCAGGATGATTAATAGTAGTCCTAATTGCGTTCTTGATTCACTTACCCCAATGATAAGGAACTGCATTGCTTGCCCGGCGGACGCGAGTGCTGCGTTTTATGGGGCGGACAATGATCCGCTGACGAATGTCATCAGCCGAACCGCGTGACAGCCTTGAGTACGGAAACGCCGTCGCTGGTTATATGGGGGCGTTGCTGGCCGGATGGGAGGGTTTCCAATGCGACGAGTTGGTGTTCGAGCAAAATATCCAGATCTGAACGATCCAGCCCGAGTTGACCGGGAGCGTCCTTGACCAGCATCAAGGTTGCGAACTCACGAGGACTAAGCATCTTTGTCTCCTGTTGATAGGTGTCAATTTGCTGGAAAGCTCAACCGATCTCGCGTGACGACCGTGACCGCGTCTCGCGAAATGTGACTTTACGCAAGATTCACGCTAACCGGATGCCGACTGCGCGCCCGGGAGGTCATCTTAATGTGTCCCCATCCGCGCGATCAATATGTGGGAATTAACTTTTTTCTTACGATTGCATTCGAACGGTGGGCGGCCACCTGCACGCATGTAGGCGTGCGCCCCGTCATTAAAGGCGCTTGAAGATTTTCAGACGCACGGTCCGCCACCTTGTCGCACGGTCGTTCACGAGGGTAAACGACAACTCAGCTCGCCTGACAACAGTAGGCACCCGAAATCTGAAGTGCAACATCCTTCCCGCATAAAGTGTACGTCCCTGTCGAGGCGCTTCCACATTTCATGGGCAGTTGCTGCAGCGCCTCAGGCGTCACCAGTCGCCTGTCTGGAGCATCCAGGCTAACGTCGTGATTGCGACCGGAGGCATGCGCGGATAGGCTCGATCGACAAACCCGGCGTCGACTGCCAGGTCCCATGTTGTGCCGAAAGCCGCCATCCATTGGCTCAAGCTTAATGGCGCTTGTGGGTCGATATGCGTCCGACGCGCGGAGGGAGATTGGCTTCCCTCTCTTGATCGCCTCGCGAATGGTTGTTTGCGAGCATCAGGGGGTTCTCTCGCCGACGCGACGAGTCGACATTTGTGCCGATGCTGCGTATCGATGTCCAGATGCGGTTCCATGGCATCATCAAGTGCACCTTCACACCACCGCAGGAGCGTACGCCATGGCGACTTATATCGTCTTCACAAAGGAAAGCACGCAGGATCAGGGTGAGCTCGACACCTATCAAAGCAAGGTGGGCGAGACCTTTAGAGGTCATCCCGTCAAGATTCTCGCTGCCTACGGACCTCAGCAGATCCTTGAGGGCGACGCGCCAGAGGGCGTCGTGATCGTGGAGTTTCCGTCGACGGCGGCGCGCGCGTGGTACGACAGCCCGGCGTATCAGGAGATCGCGCAGCACCGGTTCAAGGGCGCGCGCTATCGCGCCGTTCTCGTCGAAGGCGTGTGACGAAAGGCGGCGACGATCGGGCACGTGGAGATCAGCGGGCCTTCACCTATGACTGACGCTGCAGGAGAGCGTCTGTGTTCTGTCGCCAGTACACATCGCGCTTGCCTGTGCGAGGCGTCTGAAGGTCCAGTGCGGTTCGGGGTGTCTTCGGCCACCTACGGTCGTTCGCCCTTGCGCTTAGATGGTCATTCAACCGGCTGCTCTACTCAAGAAGCGGCCCGAAAGCCAGATTCGTCCCAGAAGAAGATGTCGGCATTTTCCTCACGAGCCTGACAGACAATGTGTCGCAGGGATCGTCAGCAGCCACGCACGCAGATTGCAGTCGGGCCAAAAGCCTTTCCAGCGCGCGAGCGCCCGCTCGGCCGTATCGTGAACCAGATGGTCAGCCCAGACTGAGTCGCCCGTCAGCGCACGCGCATAGCGCCGCGGCTGCGGGAGCCGCGATATCACTTCCGCTTCGAAGTTCACGCGGCGCTGACGGCCGCGCGAGCGCGCATCAATAGCCGCTGCCGCTGCTGCTGGTGCCGCTGCTGCTGCCCGACGAGCTCGTGTCGCCCGTGGACTGGCACGCGGCCAACGACAACGATGCGACTCCTAGCGCGATGATCACGCATACGGCCGATAGCAGTCTTGATACTTTCATGTAGAACTCTCCTGCACGGCAAACGCGACTGACTTGTCGCGGGGCCGCGCGTTGAGCCGGCGAGTCGCGGATCGCTGGCGGCAAGTGCCGCGACGCCGGTGAACGTTTACAAAAAGGACAGACAAACCCCCTGCAAAACGCGGACGCAACCGCTGTGCGCGGCCGACGATTCCGTTTCGCGGCTTCGCGGTCTTGCACGCGACGCCTAATCTACAAACGCCCACGGCGCGGCATTATTCCACCGCATTGATTATTTGTGACACGTATCGCCTCGGGACGATGCACGCTCGACGCGGCACGGATTTTGCGCAAGCTCCGCGACCGTTGGCTGGCATAGCCCCGCATCGCTAGAACGGTGTTCGCGCGTTGCCGACGATACCTTGTTCGTGAAGCGCGGCGGATGTCCGAAGCCCCAGGAAGCGGCCGATGGTATCGCAGTATCGCAACCCCATGACCGGCTGATGCGGGTCGTTCAGCGCCCGTCGACGGCGGTAGTGTGGAAGCTGAGACTGCGGCACGGCCATTGGAGCACCGGACGTTCATTCCTTGTGGCGCCACCGGAGGGCATCAGGCTTCGAAAGCCTATACGCAAGTAAGGCATTCCTGCTCGCACCAGCCAAACGTCGCGATCGGCATCGTGTTCGACGCGGGGAAGAACTGCGTGAAATATTGGCGGCGGGGCCGATCAGCGTGAATGTCCCCGCCGCAGGTCGCTCACGCACGCGGCGACCGCTCACATGACGTGAATGAGATTAATGTAGCTGTTTCTTTAGATCGCTCAGTTCGGCGTGAACCGAACTGACTGCTTTCCTGATCCTGGCATTGACATTCGCAGCGCGTTTGCACGCTTTTTCCGCGCTGTCGCCGATCCGCTCAAGATCGTCCACCCATTGGCGCATGCGATCCTGATCGTTCGAAGCCATCACTTTCTTTGCCGACGCGGATTGTTGATCTAGCTCATCAACGCACTCGATGAGGTCCTTGGGGAGGGTGGAGTCGGCATGACAGGTTTGCGAAGCCTGTTCGATGGATTGCTGTAGATGCGTGAAACGCTTCTGGATTTCGCTGGCTTGCATCATGGTGACACTCCTTTGTGAAAGCGTGTCCGAAACTCTAAAACGAGGCTGGCGCGATTGCGGTTTACCACCCTGGCGCCTATGTTGCCACCCCCGTGCGCTTGGGCCGGCCGTCATCGTGCAGCGTCGGTGCTCCGGAGCCGATCGAAGGGTGGCATGACTTTGAGTATAGGCGTTGCCACTGCTCGCGCAGGCACGGCGCCGAACGTCCGCTCCAGCCAACGATCTGACGACCGACCCCACGTGTTATTTAAGTGGCCGTAGCACCTTGCGAGCGGCCGTTGAGTTCAGGTGGGGTCGAAGGGCGGCTGTGGGTCATAAGTACGCGTTCGCCGATGTGAGAGTCGTCGCTCCGGAGCCGGCTCGGGCGAACGGCCGGTTAGTACCGTGCAGCCGCCCGCTGAGGGTCGGTAGCTGAGCGTCTGCAATGGCCGATCAATTCCCGTAGCCGCGATGTCGTCCAATGCTCGCTGATCGGCCACAGCGGTCGTTGGCCCCTCAAGCTATCAGCGGCTGGTGGGGTCGTCAGCTGACAATGGTCGGCCGGTCGGGTGACCAACAGCGCTTCGCACGACGCACCGGCAATGCCGATCAACGCGCCATCTTCGCCGCATGATCACCGGATTTCTCTGGCCACGCTCTGCAACTTCATGAACGCGCGAAACCGCGCGTCGTGCAGCGCCGCGATGTCGCCGCCAGCCGGCACGTAAGTCTTGCTAATCCGCGACATGCCGACCATCGCTGAGCGCACATCGTCGAAGAGGTTACCGGCCACACTGCCCAGCATCGCGGCGCCCAGCAGCACCGGTTCTTCTGCCTCCGTCGCGAGCATGGTCTTACCCGTTGCGTCCGCGAGCGATTGCCGGACAAGATCAAGTCGCCCTGCGCCGCCGCTGACTATTACGCGCTCGATCGGCGCACCGGCCGCCGCCTGAGTTTCGATGATCTGGCGAAGCCCGTATCCGATGCTGCAAATACCCGCGACATAGAGCGCGACCAGGCTCTGCAGGTCGACTTCCATACCGAGCCCTGCGATCACCGCTCTTGCGTGTGGATCGGCCAGCGGCGCGCGATTGCCCAAAAATTCCGGGACGACATGCAAGCCCCTGGCCAGCAACACCGCGTCCGACAGATCATGCGACGCCTGCACCGCGAGACCCGCCAGCATGACTGGCACGGATTGGCCCGCGTGTTCTGCGCGAGTTTTGGCGTCCGGGGCCGCAGGATGCATTGAGACGAGCCGGTCGATCGCCGCGCCGGCCACCGATTGGCCGCCTTCGTTCAGCCAGACCTCCGGCACCATCGCTGAAAAATACGGTCCCCAGACGCCGGGAACAAACACCGGCGATTGGGTCGTAGTCATCGTGCACGACGAGGTGCCGAAGACGTACGCGAGGCAGGACTCCGGCTCGCCGTCGGCGCCGACCGTGCCGATCCCACCCGCATGTGCATCAATCACCCCCGCCGCCACCGGCGTGCCAGGGTGCAGTCCGAGTTCTGCGGCGGCGCGTTCGGTCAGCCCGTTTCCTAGCGGCGTACCCGCATCGACGACGCTTTGTCCGATTCGGGCAAACGCCTCGTCCGCGAGCACGCCGAGGCCTACCGTGCGAAAATAGGTCTCATCCCAACGGTGCTCGTGCGCGAGGTAGGTCCATTTGCAGGTGACCGTGCAGGTCGATCTGGACAGATCGCCGGTCGCGCGCCAGGTGAGGAAGTCGGTCAGATCGAAGAACTGCCACGCTGCCTCGAACACACGCTGGCGGTGCTCGAGCAGCCACAGCAGCTTCGGCGTTTCCATCTCCGGGGAAATCTTGCCGCCGACGAATTTCAGCACCGCGTGATTCGTGGCGTTGATGCGATCGGCCTGCTGCACGGCGCGATGGTCCATCCAGACGATGATGTCGCGATCGGCCTTCTCCGTAGGACCCACCGGCAACGGCTGCCCGCCCTCGCCCAGCACGACCAGCGAGCAGGTCGCGTCGAAGCCGACGCCCGCGATCAGGTCGGGCGAGACCGCCGCCTCCGATAGCGCGTGCTGCACGGCATCGCAGACGGCGTTCCATATCTCGCCGCTCGACTGCTCGACGATCGAGCCGCTCGACTGATAAAGGCTGATGTCGCGCTTGGCCGAGGCCCTCATCCGCCCTTTGGGATCGAAAATCCCGGCCCGGGCGCTGCCGGTGCCCACGTCCACGCCGATCACATAGCGCGGGCCGGGATTCGCGCCGGAGGCTGGATTTGCTGGTGTCATGGCTTGCTGCCTGTCATATCGGATTCGTTTCGGTTCGTTCTATAACGGGCTGCATCCAGTCCGTGTTTGTTACCCGTTCAAAGATCGACGCTATTTGGAAGGATCACGAGATCGCGAATCGTCACGTTGCGCGATCTCGTCAGCATGAAGAGCACGGCTTCGGCGACCTCGTCGGGTTGCATCAGGCTGCCCGACGCCAGTGCCTCGTCCATCTTCGCCTTCGGCCAGTCGTCGAGCAACGCGGTGACCACCGGTCCCGGCAGCACCGCGCCGACACGCACGCCATGTCTGGCGACCTGGCGGCGCGTCGTGTGAACGAAGGCCTGCACTGCGAACTTCGACGCCGTGTAGATCGGCTCCCAGACGACCGGCACCATCCCGGCAATCGAACTGGTGAAAAGAATGTCGCCGGATTTCTGCGCGACCATGTGCGGCAGCACGGCATGCACCGACCGGAACGCGGCATTGATGTTCAGATTCAACATCCGGTCCCATTCGTCCGGATTGCCGTCGACGATCTCGCCGCCGATATACGCACCGGCATTCGCGTGAAAGATATCGAGGCCGCCAGCCAGGTCGACGATCTCGGGCAGCATCGCCGACACCTCCGACGGCTTGAGCAGATCCACGACCAGCGGCAACGCGTTCGGACCCAGTTCACCACAGAGTTGTTCGAGCCGGTCCTTCGCGCGGTCCACCAGCACGACCTTCGCGCCCGCCCCGATCAGCGCGCGCGCACACGCGAGGCCGATACCCGATGCCGCGCCCGTGATGGCGGCAACCTTTCCTTTCACCGATTCAGTCATGTGCTCCTCTCGTGTGCCGAGCGAGTTAGCGCATTAGCGCGCTGCCCTTGTCCATGCAAATTCTTTACGGTCTATCGCAGTCAGCATCCTGGCGCGCGCTCCGGTCCCCTGCAAAACGTCAGCGATAGCGCTGAAATCACGCGCGTCCGTGCGAGACGCGGGATTGCCGGGCGAGCGAATCGACAATCACCGCGATCGCTAGCACCGCGCCGGTGATCATGAAGCGCAGCGACGACGACAGGTTCAGCAGCGTCAGACCGCTGGCAATCGACTGGATCACAATGATGCCGAGCACTGCCGAATACGCACTACCTCGTCCGCCGAACAGACTGGTGCCGCCGATCACGGCCGCGGCGATCGCGTTCAGATTCACGTCGCCGGTGCCGGCCTGCTGGCTCGCCGATGCGAGACGCGCCGCCGTCAGTACGCCGCCTAGCGCGGCGAGACTTGCGCACAGCACGAACGCGCTGGTGTAGATCGCGTTGACGTTGATGCCGGCTCGCCGCGCAGCTTCGTGATTACCGCCGACGGCGCTCATCGAGCGGCCCCAGCGCGTTCTCGTCAGCGCGTAGTCCATCGCAATCGCGAGGCCGAGAAAGATGCCGAACATCAACGGCACGCCACGCCCCTGATTCAGGTAGGTCACCACGACCTCCAGCAACACGGTGATCGCAATGCATCGGACGAACAGGCTGCCGATCGACTGCGCAGAGAGCCTCGACGCATGGCGGCGCTGGCGCGTGCGCAGTCCGACCACCAGCATGACGACGCCCGGCACCAGTGCGAGCAGATGCGACACGATCGCGGGGATGACGATCAATTGCCCCAGGTTCACCATCGCCGAACCGTAAGGCAAATTGATCGAACCAGCCGCACCGAGCACGTAAAGCTGCATGCCGAGTATCGCGAGCAGACCAGCCAGCGTCGCGACAAAGCTCGGCATCCCGAGCCGGTTCAGCAGCAACGCATACACGGCACCCACTACCGCGCCGACAACGATGGCCGCGATGATCGCGAGCAACACCGGCCACCCATGGTTGACCCAGAGCAACCCGACAAGCGCCGACGCGAACCCGCTCATCGAACCGACCGACAGGTCGATCTGGCCCACCATCAGCACGCACACAATGCCGAGCGAGATCACCCCGACCGTCGAGCAGTCGAACAGCAGGTTCACCAGATTGCTGGCCGACAGAAACACGGGATTCAGGCTGGTGAAGACGGTCCAGATGATGATCAGGCCCGCGATGACCGGCAGCGATCCCAGATCGCCCGACTTCACCCGTTCGACAAACGCGGAAACCGTGCCCCCGACGCCGGTCGCGTGCTTGACCCGGACGTCGCTGCGATCGAGCAGTGTCGATGGCTGCGGCGTGTCCCGCGATTCAGCCGGCGGAGTGCCTCGCATATCGTTTCCCATGACGATTCCTCGGTTCAGATGCGCGGTTGAGCCTGGCGACGGTCCGCGCGACGCGAGACCGCGTTCTCAGTGGCACCCGTGATCGCGGCCACCAGTTCCTGATTCGACGAATCGGGATAGAAAATGCCATTGTTGCGGCCCAGCCGCAGCACGACGATTCGATCGGCCACGGCGCGCACGTCTTCCATGTTGTGGCTGATCATGATCACGGCGTGGCCGCGGTCGCGCACGCGCTCGATCAGGTTGAGCACCTCGGCGGTCTGCGCGACGCCGAGCGCCGCCGTTGGCTCATCGAGCATGATCAGCTTCGGGTCCAGCAACAGCGAGCGCGCGATCGCGACGGTCTGCCGCTGACCGCCCGACAGCGACGCGACCACATCGCGCACGCTCGGGATGCGGGCCGACAATTCGTTCAGCAACGTCCAGGCCTTCACCTCCATCGCGACTTCGTCGAGACGCAGCGGACTCAGTTCGCGCCCGAGATAGATGTTCGCGACGACATCGAGGTTTTCGCATAGCGCGAGATCCTGGAATACCGTCGCGATGCCGAGATCAAGCGCCGCGGCGGGATTGGACAGCGTCACCTGCTGGCCGCCGAACGTGATCGTGCCGGTGCTCGGCTGATGGACACCCGCGAGCACTTTCACGAGCGTCGATTTGCCCGCACCGTTATCGCCGACCAGCGCAACGACTTCGCCCGCGCGCACGTCGAGCGCGATATCCGTCAGCGCCGAAACCGCTCCGAAGTGCTTCGAGACGCCGCGCAGGCTCAGCACCACCTCGCCGGGCGTGGACCGCGTTGTGGAGTCGTCAGTCATTTGACAGATACCTCATCGTGAGTAGCGGGATCCACCCGCACCCGGACCCCGTCAGACGCAGCGCCGTTTCAGTCCGCGATGCCCAGCTTCTTGCAGCCGTCGGCGTAGCGGCCCGTGCACAGATCCTTGCCGCTCGCAAAGCCCTTGTCGACGACTTCGGCCTTCAGATTCTTCGCGGTGATCACCGCCGGCTTAAAGAGCTGGGTCGGCGTGTTGAAGAGCTTCGTCTCGGCTTTCGGTGCCTGGCCGTTGAGAAAGCCGACGGCCACCTTCGCCGCTGCGGCCGCCACGATTTCGCTTGGCTTCAGGATCGTGTTGTACTGGTCGCCCGCGATGATGAGCTGAAGTCCCGCCAGCGTCGCATCGTTGCCCGTCACGGGCGGCACCGGGTTCACGCCGGCTGCCTTGAAGGCTGCGATCGCGCCGCCGCCCGTGCCGTCGTTCGCGGCCACGACACCGACGATCTGCGGCCCGAAGCGCGTGATCTGCCCGCTGACCCATTGCTGGGCTTTCGGCGGCGCCCAGTCGGGCGTGTCGTATTCGGCCAGCGTCTTGTAACCGCTGCCCTGCAAGCCGGCGTGGATGCCCTTCTTGATCAGGCCCGCTGCCGCGTCGGTTGGGGAACCATTGACTTCGAGCACGCCGCCCTTGCTGGTCGGCACGTTGGTCTCTTTAAGGTGCTGAACGAGCGATTCGGCGATCGCCTTGCCGATGCCTTCGTTGTCGAACGACACGTAGTAGTCGGCGGGCGTCGACGGCACGGGACGGTCATAGGCGATCACCTTGATGCCCTGGCTCTGTGCCATGTGCACCAGCGAGGCAGCCGCCGTCGAGTCCACCGGATCGAGCACGATCACCTTTGCCCCTTGCGCAATCACCGAATTGAACTGCTGCTGCTGCGTCGACACATCCGCGTTGGCGTTTTGATAAAGGACCTTGCAGTCCGGACAGAGCTTGCCCATTTCGGCTTTGAAGCCAGGAAAGTCATGTTGTTCGTAACGCGTCGACGCCTGGTCGGGCATCAGAAAAGCAACCGTGGCGCTCGGCGCGGCAAATGCCGTAGTGCCGCTCAGCAGGCTGAGGCTCAGCGCGCCCGCGCAGAGCAATTGATTCGAATGTCTGGTCATCGCTTGTCTCCGTTTTTAGAAAAATTTCAGTCCGGGAGCTTCCGTGATTCGGCAGCGCGCCATGCCTTTCTTGTTGAAGTGCGGGTGAAATCCGTTGAATCGATGTTTCGCCTCAAGCGCCGTGGGTTCCGAAATGAACACCATCCGGAAACGCGACTGCGCGGGATCAGAGGACAAGATCTCCACGGTGATACTGCGCATTCGCGTCGTGCTTTGCCAACTTCTTGACCGTACTAGCCGACTGCTTCCACCGCATGAACCGCGTCGCGAGGCTCGTTCGCACTCGCTGTACCGAGCTTCCGCCAGGCGCGCCATTGCGACCGTGACATGCCTTTCGGCAGCAGGAATTGTCGGTTGAAATTCGACAGATTGTTGAAGCCGACCTGATAGCAGATATCCGTGATGCTCAGTTCGCCCGACATCAGCAGTTGACACGCGAGATCGATGCGAAGCCGGTTGACGTACTGCACGAACGGCACGCCGGTGTGCCGGCGGAAGTAGCGAGAAAATGCGCTCGCGCTTTGCCCGGCGAGTTGCGCCAGTTCGCTTTCTCGCAGTTCCTGCGACAGATTCCTGCCGATGTACGAGAGCACATTATTGATGCGCGTCTCTGCGTAGTGCGCCGCATCCGCGCGGTAGGCGGCGCTGGCGAGTTTCACCGCCCCCTTGCTTTGCACGAGCAGATCGAGCGGTGCGACGAATAGCGTGATGCGCCGGATACCCTGCGCGCCGAGCATCTCGCGCATGACGGGTTCAGCAGCCGCGCCCGTTTCCGGTGCGAACAGCACGCCCCAGCATGACGCCTCGAGCAAGGGCTCCACCCGTTTCAGCTCAGGAAAAACGGCAACGGCGCGCGCGACGAATTCGGCATCGAATTGTAGGATCAGGCAGCGCTCGTCGACCCGTTCGCCCGGCGGCACATTGCTGACCCAATTGTGCGGCAGCTTTGTTTCGGTCATCACGAGATTGCCGGGCTCGAAGTCGCCGATGAAATCGCCGACGAAATACTTGCCCGCTGTCGACGTGATCAGGTGAATTTCGTATTCAGGATGGAAATGCCAGCGCACGGTGCGGTACGGATACCCATGCGACCAGACTTTGAACGATTCATCGCGCGGCACTGCAACCCATTCCAGATCCGGTTTGGCGATGGTCAGACGACGAGCCTCGTTTCGCATTGCAAGGCAATAGTTGCAAATTCCACATTGGCAAGCTTTGAGACCCTGAACGGCTTGCATCTGTCTGTCTCCTGAACCGGCTTTGCTCTTTTAATGCTACCGACTGCGCCACGACTGCTACATACGTTAGTCCCATCCGCGGTTTTTCACTACTTAAAATAAACGAATGACTGATACTTTTTGCATCCGGGTAATTCCGTAGGTCACGTTGAAACCCGTGAGGTTGCGAACAGATTCTGCCTCGGGAGATCGAGATGGCGCGCTGGCTGCCCGAACATCCGCCGGAGACGGTCACGCAGTTCATGAGCCCGCCGGCGGCAGGTCGAGACGAGCGAAACGGAAAGCGGGCTGTGCTGTCGGGCTGCCACCCCGCAGGACTTGCGCATTCGAATCCGCGGCCGGTTAGAGACCGGTGCCAACGAGTGGCTGGCCTGCGTTTCGCCGTGGGCACAATTTATGCGAGCTGAGCGCGCCGCGGTCGATCAGCTGCTCGGTATATGCAATGGAAGCGCGTTGCGAGCCAGTCGGTGCAACACGCCGCGTGCGACGAAGTATCGGACGCACCCTTGGCATGAGGCTACACAAGACGGTGCGCGAACTTGCCGCAACGAATGACGTGCTCGGGCGCTTGCCGCTGCTAGCACGTATCGGCGCAGATGACGCCGCTGGAGTTTGTGCGGTGTGCTACCAGTGCGTTCGTTGAATGGCCGCGAGAACTGCTGGAGCGCGAGTTGAATCGAAAGCGTCTCGCCGCGACGGTTTAGAGCAACCTGTTCGCCGGCAACGCGGAAGGATGGCGCGCGTATGTCGCCGGGCTAAAGGACGAAGTTTTGTGGTCCGGTGTCGGCGTGCCGTTGCCGGGAGCCGGCGAGGACACGCGCGCCTCATCGAACGAGGCCGATGCAGACCGTCCATCGGCGACAGAGGACATTCTCGCCAGCGAAGCCGCTCTCAACGACCAGCAAAGCGGCGAAGGCCGGGATAGCGTTGAGACCAGCCGACGTATCTATCCCACGTGGCCATGGAAATCCTGAGTTCTGTGTGCGGGGCGTCGGCACGCTATCGATCCGGCGCGGCGCTGGTTGCCCCGCCCGCTAGCCGTCCTGAGCGAGCGCCAGCTCGACGCCAGCCAGCCGGATTGCAACAGCGGCGCCCGGCGCGAGCCCGTTGTCGGTCACGATCAGATCGAACGCATCGAGCGCCGCGACCTTATACAGCCCGACCGTCCCGTACTTCGAACTGCCCGACACGAGCACCGTGCGCGAAGCCGCATTCATGGCCGCGCGCTTCACATCGACCTTGAGCGCCGAAGGCGAAGTCACGCCACGGCGTAGATCCCACGAGCTTGCCGAAATGAAGGCGACATCGAGCACCACATGGGAGAGCGTGGCGGCCGCGAGAGCGCCCACGCTCGAGAGATTCGCATGATCGAGCTGGCCGCCTGTGTGGACCACGTTCACGTGCGTCGCATCGGCCAGCTCGCGCACGATCTCGAAGTCATTCGTCACGACGGTAATGTCGATCAATCAACTGGTTGCGCGTTTTTTCTAGTGATCGAATTTGTGTGCGAGCCTTGCAGGAACTGGATGATCGTCTATTGGGCGCCGGATCGGTTAAAGTCCAGATTTATGGATGCCCTGAATGGATGGAAAGCACCGCTGGCAAGCGATTCCGGTGAGACTGAGCCTTGCGCAGTTTGAAGAATTTGTCTTGCCCCACCTGATCCGTGGTCGGCGCGGGCCGCCGCCGCAGCTAAGTTTGCACAGGATATTCAACTACGTTCTGCAGGTGCTTTATATGGGATGCCAGTGAAAGGCACTGCCGATCGATAAGGATTGCCTGGGTCGTCCTGAAATTCACCACACCCGCATCTACCGCGCGATGCGGCGCTGGCAGGCGGCGGGTTGCATGGACGCCATCTTTGCGGGCTCGGTCGGCAAGCTTCATAAGGATCAGTTGCTCGATCTGGCGTCATTCACGGCGATGGCACGACGACCGCGGCGAAAAAAGGCGGAGACAATCTCGGTTACAGCGGTCATAAACATCTGAAAGGCGACAAGGTGGTGGCCTTCTGCGATCGTGGCTGCAACGTCATCGCGCCGTTCGTCGCCGCTGCGGGCAACCGCAACGAATCGCCCCTGCTGCGTGACGCGCTGCCCAGACTGAGCCAGATGGCGCGCGCCATCGGCATGGACCTGAAAGGCGCGCGCGTCAGTCTGGACGGCGTCTACGACTGCCGGGCCAACCGCAAGGCCATTTTCAACCGGGGCATGGTTCCCAACATTCCGGAAAACCCGCGCGGTCGCAAGAGAGCAAAGCGCGGTCGCAAGCAGAGCTTCGACCCGGCCAATCTCCCGGTAGGTCGCCGTCATCAACGCGTTGACGCTGCGGGCGGCGGCCGCGCGCGTGGACTGTCGCGGCACTGCGGTAACAGTCGGTGTGTGCGGCTCCGTCATTGCGAAACGGTCTCGACGTTGGAGGGGCGGACCAGGCGAACATGACGGTTAGTTGCGTCATCCGGTATTAAATGAACCGGTAAGGCGAGCTTTTGCAGGAGCGCGGACACTGGAACGCTGAGGCTTTCCTCCTGCAGTCCGTCGTGACATCGCTAACCGCATCGGGCGCCTTGGCGATGCGGCGGCACGTAATGGCGCCGGGCAAATCGTTTGCGCCTTTGCGCCGGAGGTCCTATGAAGTCACACGCGGATCTGCCATCGGGACGGCAGGAATTCGCCCTTATGAGAGCGTCGAACGCACATGTCAGGGCCGAATCGATACTCGAACCTCCAGATTTCAGTCTGCGTAACGAGCGAAGCCGAATGTGGTCGGTCGAGGAGGATGCCATGTGGAACCGATCGGCGATGATGACAAGATCACCGTTCGGCAGACCAGGCTGCCCCTGGTAGCGCCCCCGTTTGCCGAGTAGGACAAGCAGCGCTAAACCCGGGTCATCAACGCGCCCATGCTCGTGGCAGCCTCTTCGCATCCTTCCCGGTTTGGGCTGCGCAAGGCGGCAGGAGGCGGCAGCAGGAAGGAACAGTTAGAGTACCCGACGCGCCGGCGCATCACCTAAACTGTAGGCATGTTTGCGACTCGACAGGAGGTCGCCATGGCCGAATCAATTTCGGGAATCATGCTGGGAGTGATCGTTCTGATCATGGCTGCCATCCTCGTGACGGAGCACTACCGACGTGAACATCACAGGAGCCGGCAACTCCGCTGGCTGGACACCCATCCGATGCGGGACTGGTTGCACCGCAGGCCTTGAAGCACAGCAGACACCTGCCTTGTTGACTGTCCACCCATTGCGGGCAATTCCGGCAGCGCAAGCGACAGGGGCCAGCCGTTTGCGCTCCACTCCGGACGAGCTGTGCTCCGGGATTTTGCCAGCGTCGGCATGACCCGGCGCGTCCCGGGTAACGCTCGCTTCCCGGGCCCGAGCATGGTGCGGCGGCACCACCGCACAGGCACGCGTAGTACCGACACAGGTCACCATCAAGTGGCTCGTCCGTCTCCAGTCGGTAATCGATAAAGAGTTCGCCGCCAGCCGTAATGTCCCGGATCGCGTGGTTGAACACGCGCCCCGCCTCCTCAACTGCCTCGCAGTTCGCCGAGCAGCAGTGATCAGCCAGCGCGCGCTGTTGCCCCCGCGGCTGCCGTCGATCACCCGGCCATCCTCCAGCCCGAAAAAGAACGTGTGTCCCTCGATGCCGTCTCGCCGGTGCTGCGCGGGCGGCCCGTCGCCAGGAAATCACCTCACCCCTGTATTCCAACACGCGCTCCCCCGCTTTCAGCGTCCGCAGCGCGAACACTCCTTTCCCATGCACCGGCGATCGCTGTCATCGGCGATCTGAAAGTCGTCAAAAACTGACAGTGTGAAACTCACTGCGTGGAACCAACTTTTCTTGGTTCATTTTCTTCGGGGCCCGGTTTATCGAGAGCCTCAGTCTTCTTTATTTTTCCTCGCTCCATTCTCCTGCTTCCCGTGTGGTTGCCGCATTCTCAGCGGATTAGCCACTGAGGTCAGCCGCGGTCGCAGAGCCAGATTGACTATTTATCCCGCCATCGCGCTATCGCTTCATCAATGTGAATTTCAAACCGTCCGTTTTCATCGAATTCCACGTCGCCGCTGACAATCGCCGGACTACCACCCGCCGTATTGCTTTCCCCCCATTATCCGAGCCGGATTCAGTTCCTGTTTTTCATGGACTGCCCTGTTCGGCTAGTGAAACCGCACCCTACCGCATCGCACAGTTCTCGGGCGAACGCAATGTAGGCTTGGGGCGTGACGGCGGATGTCATCTGCCATGCCGTGCGTTGAAATAGCAGCAGGCCCCCACGTTCACCCAGCCTCCTGAAACATCCCGTCCGCAAGTTCCGAAAGGCTGCCCGATTTGACTACGCTGCGCAACATCGCACACGGGGTTTCCTCTCATGCTTCGGCCTGATCCGGCAGCACTTCGCGCCGCCTCGACATCTGATGAATGCAGATCGACACCGGGCAGAATTGAAGGATCGCCTGGCGGCCCGGCGTCAATGGACAATGGCAGAATCTGGCGTCCGCATTTTTTGATTTGCAATCCTACTCTTTGTCAAAGATTTCACCTTTCCTCGACCAACTTGAGAAGGCCGTCCTCTCATATCAGCTTGCCACATCCGCCGTACCACGTAACGGATCTGCGCTCACGAGAACGTCGAAGGTTGTTGTAGGGAAAGAAAACTATAATCAACTGGCTGCGGGTTTTCGACGGCCGTGGAATTTGTCTGCAAGCCGCGCCAGGACTGGATTTCAGGTCAGAGTAGCCAGATCGGCTAAAGTCCAGATTTCTGGACGCAGCGAATGACCCGAAGCCCATACTGGCAAGAGATTCCAACAAGATTGCGCCTGGAGCAGTTCGAGCAATTTGTCTGGCCGCATCTGAGCCTGGGCCGTCGCGGACCTCCCCCCACGCTGGCCTTGCACAGGATCTTCAACTACATCCTGCAGGCACTGTACATGGGTTGCCAATGGAAGATGCTGCCGATCGACAGGAATGCAGAAGGTCACCCTGAAATTCACTATACGCGCATCTACCGCACGTTTCGTCGCTGGCAGGCCGATGGTTGCATCGACGCCATCTTTTCGGGCTCGGTGCAGCAACTTCATCAGGACCAGCTGCTTGACCTTTCGGTCATCCACGGCGACGGCACCACGACGGCGGCGAAGAAAGGTGGCGACAATCTCGAGTATAGCGGGCACAAGCATCTGAAGGGCGACAAGGTGGTGGCCTTGTGCGATCGCAACTGCAACGTCATTGCTCCATTCATCAGCGCTCCCGGCAACCGCAACGAATCACCGCTGTTGCGCGACGCGCTGCCCAGCCTTACCGCCATGGCCCGCGCCATTGGCGCGGACCTGCACGGTTCAATCGTCAGCCTGGATGGCATTTACGACTGCAGGGCCAACCGCAAGGCGATCTTCAATCGCGGCATGACCCCGAACATCCCCGAGAATCCGCGCGGACGCAAAATACCGAAGGGGGGCCGCAAGCAGCGCTACGATCCGGCCATCTTCGAGGAGCGCTTCAGGACCATTGAACGGGTCTTCGCCTGGGAGGACAAGTTCCGCCGTCTGCTGCTGCGCTTTGAACGCATCAGTGACGTTCACTACGCGTTCAAGACGCTTGCCTATACGATGATTAACCTGCGCCACTACTGCTGAACCAGCGCGGGGCTCGCACTTCACTGACTGCGGCACGCGCCGTGATTGCTCACGCCTGTTGCATTCGCATTCCTGATCATAATGCAAACTCCGATATCGAGATACCAGTCGCTTTTCACAACGATATTCCTGGCTTCGCACGATTACCAACGGTCATCGTAGTTCTTCCGTTCGCAATGGACGGAAACGCGCAACCAATTGAGGAAAACTTTTTATTGGCGTGGAGGGATATTCATGCGACTGCTCCAGTCCCTGACTCTTGGCCTCGAAGCACTGACGTATCTGCGGACTCATCGCGGCCCCGTCCGGCTAACGGAACTCGCGAGCGAACTCGAAATGGACAAATCCATGGCCGCCCATCTTCTGAAGACGCTGGTTGCTGCCGGCTATGCGGCGCAGGATTCCAACCGGCGCTATCTGCCCTCGAACGGCAGTCAGCCGGGCAAGCCGGTACAACGCACGCTCGAGGAAGTCGTGGCGATCAAGGAAGCATGGCGCCCGGCGCTGGAGAGGCTCGCCGCCTCCACCGGGGAATGCACGCATCTGTCGGTGCTGGTCGGCTCGCGCGTCTGGTATATCGACAAGGTGGACTCGACCCTGCCGCTGAAGGTCGATCATCCGATTGGCGCCCTGTCGCCGCTGCACTGCACGGGCGCTCGGTAAAGCTTTCCTGGCCTTCGGCCATGCCGAAACGCCGGCCGAACTGGCCACCTATACATCGCGCACCCTGACTTCAGAGCTGGCCCTCGCGCAGGAGTTGGAACAGACGCGCCAGCGGGGCTATGCCATCGATGACGAGGAATTCACCGATGGCATCCGCTGCGTGGCTCGCCCGATCTACGACGCGCAAGACGAGATGATCGCCGCCATGGGCATCTCCTGCCCGAGCGTGCGCGTCGACGCCGCCCGCCTCGCCGAACTCGGTCACATCGTGCTGCGCGAGTCGGGGAGCTGAACGGCACCGATATCGTCCGCTGCGATTCCAGTAGTGATGCCGGAAAGCGACGATGTGTTGACGGGAGCCGCTGCGCAGGAAAACTCTGAGCGCGCAGAGCATAGACGCATAGAGAGCCGAAGGACTGCAGAACGGCCGCTCACTCACGCATATGACTCGCGACGGGCGCCCGATCGACGTGCATCAAATTAGCCGCTTAACAATTTTGGTGAGAATTCCACGAATCGCGGGCGTTCCTCTATGAGGTGCCGCGAGTGGTGAGTTTTGGCAGGGCCTTTTATATTTGTCTCAAGATCTCAAACGTCAAAATATCAAAGCTCAAATCGTCCGTCTTAAGACAACAGGCTTTCCACCCATCGTCTGCTTCGTCATCCATGCGGCAAGCGCCGAATCCAGGTAGTCGGCGTGTCCTGGAAACCAGTTGTACAGATGCATGCCGATGTCATGCACCAGCGCGCAACCGGCCTGCCCTGCTTCGACCGCCGCTTTAACGTCTCGGACTGACTTCAGCACGGCTTCGTGCTCGTCGATGTGGCAGTCGCGCGGGGGAAAGTTTGTCGTGCGCATCCATTCGTCTTCCTGCTCGAAATGGCTGACGGCGTGTTTTTCGAATTCCTCGATCGCGGCAAGGGCGCTCGCGTCGGTGCAGGTCACGAGCCGTAGTGCGACTTCGTAGAATTCCTTATGCACGTCATCCATCGGCGTGAAGCCGAGTAGCCGTGCGTCTGACCAAACGAGGCTGTTGTCACTTTCCCGCACAGGGGCTTCGACATCTTTCAATACAGAGTCTGTCATGTTCGATTAATCCTGCTTTATCAAGAGCTATATCATAGCCGCGAAATATAGAACGCCGCGAATTTCCCAGCATTCCACCGTCACCGCAGCTTAAATCCTTAAGCCTTTCGAGCCTAGCCGGGTAGAACAATTCGGCCGGCATTCGGGCACGCCGATGCGCTTGCCCTTCCAGTCTTCAGGCTTGTCGATACCGCGATCTGCAGCACCCGATCGCCGCTTGCCATTGCGCGCCCCTTTCGCGCCGGTGTAGTCACCCAAACAATTGCGCTTCGTTTCCGGTTTCAACGGATTTACCCCCAGCATGCTTCCCGGGATCGATGACGACAACGTAGCCGTCCCCACCGAAGCGCAGCCAGCGCCGCACAAATCAGATCCATCGGCGATGAATCCCACCTATTTATATTAGGGATCGAATATTTCCGCGGCACGTCTGACCATCCGTACTTTCCCGGACGCCCCCAAAGGTTCTTGCCACTTTCACTAGATATCTAATATAGTCGAGCAACACCTGTTGATGAAGGCGACCTTTCGCCGGGAGACATTACATGCTGACCCACCAAGAAAATGAATTGCTGTGCCGCGTCGAAGGCGATACCCCGATGGGCCAACTGATGCGCCGGCACTGGACACCGGTTTGCCTCATCGAAGAAGTCAGCGAGCCGGATGGCGCACCTGTCAAAGCGCGCGTATTTGGCGAGGACCTCGTCGTATTCCGGGACTCGGAAGGCAGCGTTGGTGTGCTGGACGAGTACTGCCCGCACCGTCGCGCATCGCTCGTATACGGTCGCAATGAAGACTCCGGCCTGCGCTGCCTGTATCACGGCTGGAAGTTCGACGTCTCGGGCAACGTGCTTGAAATGGTGTCCGAGCCGGCAGCGAGCTGCATGACCGACAAGGTCAAGCACAAGGCCTACCAGGTGCAGCAATGGGGCGGCATGGTCTGGGCGTATATGGGCCCGCAAGACGCCATTCCCGAATTCGTGCCGCCGGCCTGGGCGCCGACTGCCGACACCCGCGTGAGCATCGCCAAGGCGCTGCTGCCGTGCAACTGGGCGCAAATCCTTGAAGGCGCGATCGACTCCGCGCACAGCTCCAGCCTGCATTCGTCCGACTTCGTGCCGGCACGCGTCGGCGGCGCCGAAGCGACCGGGAAGAACTGGTTGCGCCCGTCGACCGACAAGGCCCCGCGCCTGCAGGTCGAGCGCACTGACTACGGCTTCCGTTACGCCGCGCTGCGCCGCCCGATCTTCAACGCCAACACGCACGACTACGTACGCTCCACGGTGTTCGTGGCGCCGGGAACGGTACTGATTCCGCCGAACAATCTGTACAACGTTGCAAACATCAACGTGCCGATGGACGACACGAACACGGCGTTCTACTTCATCGCCTGGGGCGATCCGGAGACGACGCCGGAAACCGAAACGTGGCGCAAGTTCCTGCGTCAGCAGGTCGGTGTTGATCTGGACCAGTACTATCGTCCGCTGCGCAATCACGACAACCGCTTCTGGCAGGACCGTCAGGCGATGAAGGCCGGCAATTTCACTGGCATTTCGGGCTTCCCGAACCAGGACATCGCCATGTGGGTCACGATGGGTCCGATTGCGAACCGTTCGGACGAGCGCCTCGGCGCAAGCGATCTCGCCATCGTCGAATTCCGTCGTCGCATGATCGATGCGATCGCAGAATTCGAGAAGGATGGCGAAGCAATTGGCACCGGAGCAAAGGCGATTTCCCGGGAAGTCTGCTCGTACCAGGCTGTCGTGCCGAAGGAAATCGACTGGCGCACGTATGCCGCGCGTTACGTCAGCAAGAAGAATCCGGAACCGGCCGATCAGCCGTCCGCGCTCGCAACCGACTATCAGGTCAAGCAATAACGGGAGGCGCACGGCCATGGAGCAGCGCCGTTTGCGCATCGGGGTAGCAGGATTGGGAAGGGCATTCTCGCTGATGCTGCCGACCTTCCTGCGCGACCCCAGAGTCCAGCTCGTCGCTGCGTGCGATCCGCGTGACGAAGCGCGGCGGCAGTTCGCCGCCGACTTCGCTGCGCCCACGTATGCGGACGTGGCGGAGTTGGCGGATGACCCCAACGTCGAAATCATCTACGTTGCGAGTCCGCACCAGTTCCACGCACAGCACACTGAAATTGCCGCGGCAAAAGCCAAACACGTGCTGGTCGAAAAGCCGATGGCGCTCGCCGCCGCGGACTGCGATCGCATGATCGATGCATGCCGCGCAGCGAACGTGCATCTGATCGTCGGCCATTGCCACAGTTTCGACACGCCATACCTGCGTACGCGCGAATTGATCAGTCGCGGCGATTTCGGCGCGGTGAAAATGATCCAGGCCGTGAACTACACCGACTACCTGTACCGCCCGCGCCGGCCCGAAGAGCTGGCCACGGCTGAAGGTGGCGGCGCCGTCTTCAGCCAGGCGGCTCACCAGGTTGACATCGTGCGAATGCTCGCCGGCTCGCGCGCGACGCGGCTGCGCGCGAGTGTAGGACGGTGGGATCCGTCACGCCCGACCGAAGGTGCTTATTCCGCGCTGATCTGGTTCGAGAACGGCGCTTATGCCTCGCTCTCGTACAACGGCTATGGCCACTTCAATACCGAAGAGTGGAGCGGCTGGATCGGCGAAATGGGCGATCGCACGAGTCCTGACACATACGGCAGCGCCCGCCACCGTCTGGAGACACTCGCGTCCTCGGGCGACGAGGCCAGGCTCAAGGCGGCCGGCACCTACGGCGGATCGGCATACAAGCCGCCAACGGCCGCCGCGGACGAGCCGCCGCGCTTTCATCAGCATTTCGGTCCGGTCATCGTTTCGTGCGAACGCGCGGATCTGCGCCCGTTGCCCGATTCGATCGTCGTCTATGGCGACGAGCAGCGCCAAACGCTGTCGCTGCCAGCACCCGCCGTGCCGCGCGCCGAAGTCATCGACGAGTTGTATGGCGCGGTCGTCGACGGACGCTCACCCCTTCACGATGGCGAATGGGCGAAGGGCACGCTGGAAATCTGTATCGCGATTCTGAAGTCGAGCGAAACGGGCGCAGATGTAACGCTTTGATAGTTCGAGGCAAGCGCAAAAGCCCTCATTGCCCTCGTTTAACTGAGCCATGTACAGTTAAAACGAGGGATTTTTTTATCAGCGCTTCCTCCTACGAGGCACACACATGCACCCCGATCTCGTTACCCGGCGAACGCCACGAAGCGCAGCGAAAAATCAATCGCCCTGACGTTCTTCGTCAGCTTACCTAACGAGATACGGTCCACGCCGGTCTCGGCAATGGTGCGCAGCGTCTGCTCGGTCACACCACCCGAGACTTCCAGCTCGGCGCGCCCTGCGGTGACACGCACAGCCTCGCGCATCATCTCGATCGAGAAATTGTCGAGCAGAATCGCCGCGGCGCCCCCAGCCAACGCTTCCTTTAACTCATCGAGCGTCTCCACCTCGACCTGCACGGGCACATCCGCACCCAATGCTTGAGTGGCGCGAAGCGTCGACGCAATGCCGCCGCCGGCCGCGATGTGGTTTTCCTTGATCAGAATGCCGTCGTACAGCCCCCGACGATGGTTTTCGCCGCCGCCAACACGAACTGCGTATTTTTGCGCGAGGCGCAATCCCGGAAGCGTTTTTCGCGTGTCGAGAATCCGCGCAGACGTGCCTTCGACGACCCGCGTCATCATGCTTGTTTCGGTGGCCACGCCAGAAAGCAACTGAATGAAGTTGAGCGCGGTGCGCTCGGCGGTGAGCATGCCGCGCGCCGGGCCAGCGATCCGGCAAACGGCCTGTCCTTCGTACATCCGTTCGCCTTCGCCGACAAACCATTCAATCGTGATGCGCGGGTCGACCTGCTGGAGTGTTTCATCGAACCACGGTCTGCCGCACAACAGGGCGGCTTCGCGCACGGTCAAAACGGCTTCAGCCGAAGCGCCGGGGTCGATCAGTAGCGACGTCCAGTCGGCCTCGCCGACATCTTCCGCGAGCGCATCGCGGACGTTGCGCGTCATCGCCGCGCGGGTCATTCCATCCATTCCAGATCCGTATTTTTTGAGCGAAAGAGCAGCATGCCGTGGCCTGCCGTCGTGCCTGTCGTTGACTTGGCACGTCCGCCAATATTATTAGATCTATAATGAATATGCTTCTCGGGAATGACATGAAGCGCCGAGCTGCGCCTCACTCCTGATCGATTTCTTCCCCGCGTGCCGCGATCAGATTGCCCACTTCCCGCGTCGACGGGATTCGCAGCGCCGGGTTATCCGACTCGGATTCGTCGCGTGCCATGTTCTCGATGATCGTCAGCAGAACCTTCCGCGCGACGTTGATCTCGGTGGTTTTCAGGCCCCTGACGCTAATTTCGTTGACTTCTTCCGCGAGCGGGACCAGCTTGTTTTTCAGGCTCCGGCCGCGCGGCGTGAGATAGACGTGCGTGTTCTTGCGATTGCCGGGCTCATAGCGGCGCTCGACATACCCGAGTTTTTCCATTGCCGACACCGCACTGAACGTGGTGGGCGTGGTGGTGCCGGTCTCGTCGCTGAGCTCCTTCTGCGTGAGCCCGTCGGTGACCCATAGCACACGCAGATAAGCCCAGTGGCCGAACGAGACTTCATGCTGCGCCAGGCGCATTTGCAGGCCGCGAATCATCGCGCGGCCTGCATCCTTCACCAGGTGAGCAAGACGGTCATCCGGAACCGCCTCGCGCCAGTGCCGCAGAATGGGGTCCTCGCTCGCGCCCCCGCCCTTGCCCTTGCCCGAAGTACGTGCTGCTGCCATGCCTTCCTCGCTGTTATTGTGGCCAGACCGGTGATAATCATAGCGCTTTAGCCCGCGCGAGAGACACTGGAGCGCATCGCCAAAGCCGCTCAGAAGGTGTGGCGAATGCCCACGGTCACGCCCGCCTGGTCCATGCCTGGCGCAATGTCCACGCCCGTGCCGCGAATACCGACATTGGAAAATGAACGATTGGAGACATACGCCCCTTCCGCATACACGTCGGTGCGCTTGGACAGCGAGTAGTCGACGAGCAATACCCCCATCGTCGGGCCACCGTGCGGATTGCGAAACTGCGTGTGATAGACGCTGGCGGAAATGGAAAGCGGCGCATTCACCCTCCAGGTCACGCCGCCCCAATAGAGCAGCGAGCTCGGCGGCACATCCGTATTGCGCGTGTTCAGCCAGCGCAGGCCCGCCAGCGTCGTGACCGGCCCGAAGTCGTACGACACGCCGAGCAACGCGCGCTGCTGCGCATTGCTCTGTGTCGCGATCGAGGTGCCCTGTAACTGGTCGTACGTCAACCCGATGCTGAACGGCCCGCGATCATACAGCACCGCCGCGCTCATTTCGCGGCCCACCTTCGTTGCGCCGGGCACGCTCCCACCGTTCGGAATCGTCGCGTCGAAGCCGGTGCTGTACAGTGCCGCGAACGTGACGCCGCCGAGATGCACGCCGTAGCGCACCGAATTGTCCGCGCGATTCACGAACTGGCTGTCCATGCTTTGCGCCGAATAGCTGGGGTTGAACGTCAGCGCGTCGTACTTATACATCAGCTCGTAGAGCAGGTTCTGGTGGCGTCCGAGCGTGAGCGTGCCGTACGGCGTTGAGACGCCAACGAATGCCTTGCGGCCGAACAGCCGTCCGCTCTGGCCTAGTGCGCCGGTGTTCACGTTGAACCCGCCCTCCAGCGTAAACACGGCTTTGTAGCCGCCGCCAAGGTCCTCTGATGCCTTGAGCCCCCAGCGCGATCCGGCCAGATCGCCCGACTGTTCCCGGATCACCGAGCCCGTCTGACCGCCTTGGGGCACCCGGTTGACGTACTCGACGCCCGCATCAACGATGCCATAGAGCGTGACCGAACTCTGCGCATGAGCCGCCGTGCAGGCGAGCGTCAGCAACCCGCCGCAGGCGAGCGGGAATGTGTGTCTCTTCATGTTGATCTTTACTATGGATGACCGATTATCCTGGATGTGTTGTCCCTTTCCGCGCATCTGTCGCGCACTCAGCGTCTGCGGATGCGCGACAGCACGAGCAACCGCCGCGAGGGGATCAGATCTTGAATCGCTCCAGGCTGGCCGGGTGGAATAGTTCCGCAGGCTGCAGACGACGGCTCGACAATCCCTCGGCGTGGTGCTGCGCGAGGAAACGGTCGATCACATGCTCGTTGTTCGCGAATCCGTACGACCAGAAGTCGTGCCCCATCAGCCGCCGAGCATTGCGCAACTGGTCCTCGATGAACGGCAGCGTCACCTTGGTCGCCGAGGTGTCGCTCAAACGGGCCAGCGCCACTTCCTTCGATTGCTCGAACGCCTTCGCGATCGCGCCGGGCAGCCACGGGTGCTGATCCGCGAGCGTCTTGCGAACGCCCAGCGTGTGCATGATTGGGAAGAGCTGCCTGCGCTCGTACCATTCGGCGGCGCTCTTCTGCGGATCATCGAAAAGGTACTTGACCTTCGGATGCCCACGGTCGAAGCACGACGGCGCGCGCGGTCCGATCACGCCGTCAATCTCGCCATCGGCCAGCAGGTTCGAGATCGTCTGCCCTTCGGGCGCGCTTTCCAGAACGACGCCTTCAGGCAGCTTGAGCGCAATCTTCTCCACACGCGTCGGATCCTCGTAGCCGCCCCGCACCCAGTGGATATCCGACGCCTTCACGCCATATTCCTCTTCGAGAAAGAGCCGCACCCATACGTTGGCGGTCAGCTGGTATTCCGGCACGCCGATGCGTTTGCCCTTCAGGTCCTCGGGACGGTCGATCCCGCGATCGGAACGCACGTAGATCGAGCTGTGTCGGAATGCGCGCGACGGAAAGACCGGCACCGCGATGTAGGGCGAGGTGCCCGCGGCCGTCTTCACCGAATAGCTGCTGAGCGAAAGCTCGCAAATGTCGTAATCCGCGTGCCGGAACGCACGGAAGAAGATTTCCTCCGGGTCCTGCAGCATGAACACGGGATCGACACCGTCGATCTGGACGTCGCCGTCGATCAGCGGCCGCATCCGGTCGTAGTTCCCCACCGCGATGGAAAGTTGAAGCTTGCTCATTCCTGCTCCTGTCTGACTGTCAAAATGCTGGTCGTCGCGTGCATCGTCACGCACCGGATTGCTGTGCCTGCCGCTCGCGCGGCACGCCGAAGAAGACGGCGATGCCGCCGATGAAAACGAGCGCCGCAACCAGCAGGATGCCGGCCGAAAAACTGCCGGTCGCGCTCTTCACCCAGCCGAGGACGATTGGTGCGAAGAAAGCGCCCACCTGACCGAGACTGCTGATCACGCCGATCCCGCCGGCGGCCGCCGCGCCCTTCAGGTAGTTCGGCGGAATGGTCCAGATAATGGCTGCGGCCGCGAAATAGCTCACCGAAACGAGACTCAGGCACGCGATGGCGGCCACCGAGTTGTGCGTCAGAACGGTCAGGAGCACCGCGCCCGTGGCGCCGGCTGTCGTCGACAGCACGAAGTGCCAGCGGCGCTCGAGCCGCAGGTCGGAGCTGCGTGCGATCAGCAGCATGGCGACCGCGCCGACGATATAAGGCAGCGCCGACAGGAAGCCGATCTGCAACAGGTTGGAAACGCCCGCCTGTTTGATGATCGTGGGCGTCCAGTAGTTGAGGATGGTTCCGCAAATGGGCACCGTGGCCCAACCCGCGGCAATCACGTACACGCGCGGGTCGCGCAGCGCCGCGAAGAGCGTGCTCGGCGAGTTATGCGGTTTGCTGCGACCTTCCTCGTCGAGCGCGCCGATGACGATTCGTTTTTGATCCTCGGTCAGCCACGTCGCATCTTGCGGCCGGTCGATCAGGTAGAAGTAAGCCACGACACCGGCAATCACGGCGGGCACGCCTTCAAGGAAGAACAGCCACTGCCAGTTGCGAAAGCCCCAGACGTCCATGAAGTTTTGCAGGATGAACCCGGAGAGCGGGCCGCCGACAATCCCCGCAACCGCGATCGCCAGCAGGAACCGCGACGTGATACGAGCGCGGCGCTTCGACGGGTACCAGTACGAGAGATAGAGGATGATGCCGGGCCAAAAGCCCGCTTCGGCCGCGCCGAGGAGCGTCCGGGCAAGATAGAACTGCCATGGAGCGGTCATGAACGCCATGGCAGTGGAGATGGCGCCCCAGAGCAGCATTATCCGGGTGACGGTCTTGCGGGCGCCAATGCGCCGCAGCAACAGTGTGCTCGGCACTTCGAGCAGGACGTAGCCGATAAAAAACAGGCTCACGCCGAGCCCGTACGCCGCGTCGCTCAACCCAAGATCGTGCTTCAGTTGCAGCTGCGCGAAGCTGACGTTGACGCGATCGAGATAGTTGAGGACCCAGCACAGGAAAAGAAAGCTCATTAACCTGAACGTGATCTTGCGGTAGGTCGCCTCCTCCGCCGCCGAGTCGGCTACGGCAGACAGGGATAAATCCCCGGAGTGCAACGTTGAATGTGCCATGACTGAATGTCTCCGAATTTCACTCTGGATACCGGCCGGAACAGGGCTCCCCCGCCGCATAATTAGAGCTCTAATATTCAGCTTACGGTGACTTTATGCCACTTGCAAGCACGGGTTTTTACCGAGAGCAAGATCGCAAAGAAGCGGTCCTCTTGACTTGCGTAATTAGAGATCTAGTAATATCATGCGCTCATGTTGACACGACACAAAACCAGATCGGTCAGAAGGAGACAGACATGACGCCCCCCCAGGAAGACGGTTTTCTTCGTCTGAAGATCGCAGGCAAGGAGAAGATCGCCCGTGACATCTGGCGCTTTGAACTGACCGACCCGCAAGGCGCGCCGTTGCCGCCGTTCGAGGCGGGCGCGAACTTGACCGTCGTGGTGCCGAACGGCTCGCGACGCAGTTATTCGCTGTGCAATGGCTCGCACGAGCGCAATCGCTACGTCATCGCGGTGAAGCGTGACAGCAACGGACGCGGCGGCTCGATGAGCTTCGTCGACGATACGGCCGAGGGCGACGCCGTGGACGTCTCTTTGCCCCGCAGCGAGTTTCCCCTCGATGAGCGCGCAAAGTCATTCATTCTCGTCGCGGGCGGTATCGGTATCACGCCGATGCTGTCGATGGCGCGGCAGTTGCGAGCGGAAGGCCTGCGCTCGTTCAAGCTGTACTACCTCTCCCGCGATCCGGAAGGCACGGCGTTCTTCGATGAACTGACCAGCGACGAATGGCGTTCGGACGTGAAGATTCACCACGATCACGGCGACCCGTCGAAATCATTCGACTTCTGGCCCGTATTTGAGCGGTCGAAGTCGGCGCAACACGTGTACTGCTGCGGACCGCAGGCGCTGATGGACACCGTGCGGGACATGACCGGCCACTGGCCGTCGGGCACGGTTCACTTTGAGAGCTTCGGTGCAGGCAACGCGAATTCGCGCGAAAGCACGCCTTTCACTGTGCGGCTTTCGCGCAGCGGCACGTCGTTCGACATTCCCGCCAATCGCTCGATCCTCGAAGTGCTGCGCGACGCCAACGTGCGCGTGCCGAGTTCGTGCGAAAGCGGCACCTGCGGCTCGTGCAAGACAGCGTTGTGCTCAGGGGAGGCGGATCATCGGGACCTGGTGCTACGCGACGACGAGAAAGATACGCAGATCATGGTGTGCGTGTCGCGAGCGAAATCAGCGGAGCTGGTTCTCGATCTTTGAGTATTGCGGGCCCGCCGAGGGGCAAAAACCCTTGAATGTCGTTGTGCATGCTGGTTCTGATTCAGGAAATCCTGACGGCTGAAATCAGCGCTTCCTGAGACGACGTTCCGCCAGCGCCGATTGGACGCACGCACCGATCTCCATAGCATCGACTTATCGTATATCGAAGGGAAAATCATGGCGGGCAACAGGTCACTGCGTTCCGAGGTCGAAAAACTCGTTGGCCCGACGCGGGGCCGCGGGGCCTGCGTGCGTCTGCTCGACCGCTCCCGCTCGGGCGGCACATGCCGCGTGTGCATTCAGATCGACCGGCCGTCCGGGACGTTTTCACTCTTCTTCTTTCGCCATGCCGACGGCACACGGCATGTGTTCCCGCCGGGCCAGCGCCGCCCGGAAATGGGGATTGGCCGCCTGGCTGCCTGATCGTTCATGAATCAATGAAACGTCACATCGTCGGGCGTTATCGCGGATTCGTTATCGAAGCGCACATGGAGCCGCGAACGGCCCGTTTGTCCGATGGAATCGCGCTGACCTATCGCGTCACGTGGTCGTTACGTAGAAGGACGCGAAAACAACACGTCACCGGTGACTTCGCCGATCCCGTTACATACGACTCGGAGAGCGTTGCCCTCACGTGCATCGACCGCGACGCGCGCGCTCTTATCGATGCGATGCTGGCGGCGAATCACGCCTAGCACACGCTGACCGTTATCACGCATTCTGCAGATCCGCGATCGTCGCCGCCAGGAAGCGCGCCGCTTCACCGCCTGTCACGACGCGGTGATCGAACGTCAAGCTGAGCGGCAAGATCCGATGCACGGCAGGCACGCCGTCTGCCGCGACCACCTGTTCATGGATGCGCCCCGCTCCGAGGATCGTGACGGTCGGCGGCACGACGATGGGCGCTGCGTACTTCCCCGAAATCATCCCGAAGTTCGACAGCGTGATCGTGTTGCCGCGCATTTCTTCCGGCGGAATCTTGCGCGCGCGGAAATCGGCGCGCATCCGGTCGAGACCGGCGCGCAGATCCGCCGCATCGCGATGCGCGACGTCGCGCAGCACCGGCACGAAAAGTCCATCGGGCAGATCGACGGCAATGCCGAGATCGATCTTCTCCAGTACGTGTCGTCGCCCCGTATGTCCGTCGACCATGAGTTCAATGCCGGCTCAGCGCGGCAGCCCGCGACCACCGCGCGGATCAGACGGATCGTCACGTCGGTGTGCGGCGGCCAATGCCTTGGTCAGCCTGCCCAACGGCCTGTCCATTGATCACTTGATATGGCTATCGTGATAGCGCGTCACTGTTCGGGGTAAAGCGCGGCAACGTCGCATCCCAAAGAGATTGCGCCTTTGGGGAACAGGCATGGGGCGTTCAGAAGAATAGCCAGCGCTGGGCGATATTCGGCGATGCTGACTTGTAGGCGTCGCCGTTGCGATGTTCATGGTGTGCCCAGACGATACCCGCCATCCAGTCGACGAACTGAAGGGAAAAACTGTCCCTGCTTTCCCATGGGGTGGTCTGCAGCATGGTCTCGGCGCCGCGGCCCGCGAGTTCGGTGCACAGGTACTCGTGCAACGAATGTTTCAGTTCGACCTTCAGTGAACGCGCATCAGGAATGAAGCACACTGAATCGTACTCGCTCATGACCTCAAGAAGCAGAAGCTTCGCCATGAAGTTGTAAAGGCCGTTGGGCGTGCGCCGGAATGCGCTGTTCGCCTTTTCCTTGCGCACCGTAATCGTGACGAAACGGATGTCGGGACGCCTGGCTCGGATCTTCGCGAGTTCACCCGCGAAAGCCATTCGCTCGCCGGACGAGAGCTGGACGGACTTGAGTTCGTTGCCAGGCGAGCGTCCCCGATGCTTGTACACCCCGCGTACGACCCGTTCAAGAACAGGTTCCGCACCATCCGGGATGATTGCAGCGGCCAGCGTGAAGAAGCGGCTCGAGCCGCCTCGCTGGTAGGGCGCATCGAGTTTCCAGCCCAGGCAGCCGCTTTCGTCGAGATAAATCGTTGCGCCCAAATCGTTGCGCCCATATAAAAATAGCCTCCCGAAGGAGGCTACTGGAAAAGGTGCGGTACCCGGACCTGACGTACTCAAAGTACGCTTACGATCGCCGACGCCAATTTGTCGCAGGTGATCCGGGCATATTTAAACCGCAGCGCCGCTATACCTCCATTATGACGGTGGGATCCCGTTTTTTCAACCGGTACTGTAGCGGCCGCCAGCGCCAGCCATCAGCCCCCGTTGACGGCATCCTTGAACGCCTTGCCCGCCGTGAACTTGACGGTCTTCGCCGCGGGGATCTGGATTTCGGCGCCGGTCGCCGGATTGCGTCCGACCCGTGCGGCGCGCGCACCCGTGGAAAACGAGCCGAAGCCGATCAGCTGGACGGTATCGCCCTTTGTCACTGCGCCGGTGATCGCTGCGATCACCGCGTCGATCATCTCGCCGGTCGCGGCCTTGCTTTCAGCGGTTAGCGCCGCAACCGCATCCACCAGTTCCTGCTTGTTCATCGTTGATTCCTCGTTGTGGTTGGGATGTCGCCACCCTACCCGATCGGCCTGCCTTCACGCAATCACGACCAGCGGGCGGTCCGGTTCTGCAGCAACCGGATCAACTTAAGGTGCGTTGACTTCGCCACGCGCCGTCAGGGGCGGTCGGAAGCGCCCGGGCACGGCAGATCAATCACGAATTGATCGCTCGCTACCGGGCGACGGCCGGAAAGCGCCACGCAAAAAAATCGCTGCATCTGATAAGGCAGAGGATTTTTAGCGAAGCGCAGACGGCGCACGAGGCGCGCGTTGGCACAACGTGCGGGCCGTCTGTGCTTCGCTAAAAATTCTTTGAGCTAAACCGCTCCGCAGACGGTTGGGCTATGGGCATTGAATCGACGCGCGCTTGCGATGTTCACGACGACAGTATTCGCAGCGTCCGGGATGAACGGTTGGCGGTCCGGGTTGAGCAAGGAATGTCCGCGCAACGCAGACGATGAACAATCGACGCGGGGTGCGTGCGTGGACGGTCGGCGCCGTCTGGCCAAGCGTGTCCAACGGTGCCTGCGGGACGCGCTGGAACCGGTGTTGCAGGAGAAGGGGTCGAGATTCATCGGGAATTCGCCGGTGGTGCTCGCGGCGGCGCACAGGGTAACAGCCGGTCGATGCACAGCATGCGCCCGCGCGAGCACACCGGACAGTCGCGGAGCGAGCGGCCTGTGAGTTTCGCGTAGCGGTCGCGATAGTCAGGTTCGGGAACGCTGCAGGCCATGGCGGTGGGTTCGACGTTGAGCAGATGACGGCATACGGTCAGCCGGGGCTCACGCAGGCGATTGCTGAGCAACCCGTAGTGGCGGATGCGTTGTAGCCCACGCGGCAACACATGCAGCAGGAAGCGCCGGATGAATTCGTGGGCGTCCAGGTGCATCACGCGCGGCCGGCCCGGATGACGATAGTCCTTCCAGCGGAACGTGACGTGGTCGGCGCTCAGGCCGACGAGGCGGTTGTTGGAGATCGCGACGCGGTGTGTGTAGCGGCCGAGGTAGTCGAGGACCTGCTGCGGGCCGCCGAACGGCTCCTTTGCATAGACCACCCACTCGGTGTGCCGCGAACCGGCCAGGTAGCGGGCAAATTCGCGTCGTTCGGCCAGGTGCGCCAGCGAGGAGAAGAACCGCAGTTCGCCCACGTCGAAGGCGTGCTGCAACCGTTCGAGGAACAGTCGCCGGAACAGACGCGAAAGCACCCGCACGGGCAGGAAGAAACCAGGCTTGCAGGCTACCCAGCGGCTGCCGTCGGGTGCGAGGCCACCGCCCGGGACGACGCAGTGCAGGTGGGGATGATGCACAAGATTCTGCCCCCACGTGTGCAGGATCGCGATGAAGCCGATGGTCGCGCCGAGATGGCGTGGATCGGAAGCGATCGTCTGTAGCGTTTCGGCCGTGGCCTGAAACAGGATGTCGTAGACCACGCGCGTGTTCTGGAAGGCGACCGACGCGATCTCCTCGGGGATGGTGAAGACAACATGGAAGTACGGTACGGGCAGCAGGTCGGCCTGGCGGTCCTCGAGCCATTGCGCGCGGGCGAGCGACTGGCACTTCGGACAGTGCCGGTTACCGCAGGAGTTATAGGCGATGCGCTGATGTCCGCATGTGTCGCACTGTTCGACGTGGCCACCGAGCGCTGCGGTACGACACTGCTCGATCGCGCTCATGACGCGACGCTGCTCCCGGCTGAGCGAGTCGACATGGACTTCCCGATACGTTGGCCCGTGGCGACGCAGAACGTCCGCCAACTCCAGTGCGGCGCGCATGATCGCGCTCAGCTTACGGACGGCGGCGCGGAGCAGATCGATGTAGGAGATTGTAGAGGCAGTCGGTCGAACGGACTGGTCGTCGCGCAGACGGTGCTGGTTGCGACCTTCAGATAGCGCGACGTGGTGGCGAGGCTGCGATGGCCGAGCAGTAACTGGATGGTCCGCACATCGGTACCTGATTCGAGCAGGTGCGTCGCGAACGCGTGACGCAAGGAGTGCGGAGTGATGGATTTGCTGATGCCGGCACGGCGACGCGCTTGCTGGCACGCCAGGCGTATCGTTGCTGGATCGATGGGCTGGTCAGGAAACCGCCCGGGGAACAGCCAGTACTGTGGCCGGCCGATACGCCAGTAGCTGCGCAGGATCTCCAGCAGTCGCGGCGAAAGCATGACGTAGCGGTCGGTGTCGCCCTTGCCCTGTTCGACACGCAGTACCATGCGTTGGCTGTCGATGTCGCTGACCTTCAGGCGGGTTGCTTCCGAGATGCGCAGGCCAGCCGCGTACGCCACCATTAGCAGGCTGCGATGCTTGACGCTTCTGATCGATTCGAGAAACCGCGTCACCTCGTCGGGGCTAAGAATCACCGGAAGTCTGCGCGGTACCTTCGACATGGGGATCTCGTCGATCGGCCAGTCGCGTTTGAGCGTGATGGTGTACAGGAAGCGCAGCGCCGCCGTGGCCACCACCAGCGTGCTCCGGGAACGCTGCTGGAATTCAGCGAGGTGCACCTGGTAAGCGCGAATCTCCTCCGGGCCCAGCAGCGCAGGCGAACGTCCGAAGTATTGGGCGAAGCCGCGGACCTGCTGCAGGTAGGCGCGCTGGGTATTGGCCGCGAGGTTGCGCACGCGCATATCCTCGATCATGCGTCGACGTAATGCCGTCATGGCGGACTCCTTCGAAATGGACAGGGCAGAAACTGCACTGCCATCGTCGCATTCGAAGAAATGCTCGCCGTCAACGATGCCGAAGCCGACGCCGTTGGCCAACCACCTGCTACCGCGTCAGCGGTTTAGTTCAAACCTCGTTAGCACGAATGGGCCAAAGCGGCTGTCAGGCCCGGACCAAAAGGTGTGCAGTCGGTTGCTTCCGTCTTGTCAGGGAGTACGTCGTCACAAGGGCTGCCGGGGAAGAGACAGGCGCTAAACGGACAGGCCCGGGGACATTCGGGTCGGCAAGGATGGGAACGTGGTAAGCCCAATTGTCCGCCCACGCCAGTGTTTTGGCGAAGGCAGGTGCCTCGCGAGGGAAGCTGTTGGACAAGTGGGTATGAGAACGCGGAAAAAGCGAAGGGTGGTCGGTAATAGGCCACATAGGGGTTCAAAATTTGCCCTGATCTGAAAGGATGCAGACTTCCGCGTGGTGCAGTTGTCGTAGGCCTACATTTGAGATTCCTCGAAGGGCAGCTTGTGAGTAGCCGGACATGTTCCAGGTTCAGCGCTCTTGGCCTCGGTAGCGAGGTGAATCAACGATGTGACGCGTACGAAGGTCGTATGCAGTGCTGGTGCGACCGGCGTCAGTACGACGCTTAATGCTGTGCTCGAGCCGTATGCGGGGAAAGCCCGCACGTACGGTTCTTCGGGGGCCCCACTGCCGAGAGGCAGCGGGGCTACCCAATCATCCACTGCCGCAATTGCTGCACGGACAGGAGCGGCGCGTCTACGGCGACAGCGCCTATGCGAGCCAGAAGGAGCTGATCCACAGCAAGGCGCCCAGGGCGCGCGACTTTACCAATCAGCGCACGCGCCGTGCGGGAGGCGAAGTCGACGAAGTGCAACGGGGCAAGAACCGCAACAAGTCGAAGATTCGCGCCCGGGTGGAACATGTCTTCGCCGTCGTGAAGCGACTGTGGGGATTTACGAAGGTGCGCTATCGCGGGCTGGCAAAGAATGCCAACCGGGCGTTCGTCGCGCTCGCACTGGCGAACGTCTACCTGGCGCGCAAGAAACTGATGCCACCGGTACGCCCATAGTGGGCGAAAGGCGGGCAACCCGCCCGCCCAACAAGCCCGCGAGGGCCGAAAAGCAATGGCTCAAGCTCGGCCTCATGACTTGGCGACGTTCAAATTGCTGACACGCTGCCGAATTCGCGGCTTGTTCAGCGTAGCCCTAGGCTCCGACTCGTCTTTTCCGCTGACCATGTGGCTATGAACGTAATAGGTCATCGACGATGCGCCGCCCGACGCTATAACCGCCCATGAGTGCATCCGCTTCGCTGAGAAATGGCTTACCTTGGGACTCTCCAAAACGCAGTGGCGAGAATACGGCTACTTCGGCACCAGCCTTGCGGATTCGTACTATCGTCACGGACCCGACTCCGCCCTGGAGCTAAAGTCGAATCTGGTGTACGGGGGAGTTGAGGCGGGAAGTTGAAGGCGGTGGAGGTTTCAGCTGAGAATCTGATTGTCGAAGTCGGAAATCCAGCAAACAACAAACCATCCACCATGAGCAAGGATACGGAAAAAGCAGTTGTCGGTCTATTGGGCGCCGGCCTGGGGCTGGACGATTTGGTTCGTCAAGGGGCACGGCAAGTGATTCAACAAGCGATTGAAGCGGAGCTGGCAGAGCTGATGGAGCGGTTCGCGAACGTCAAGACCATGCATGGACAGCGCGCGGTGGTCCGCAACGGCTACTTGCCGGAACGCGATGTGTTGACGGCGGCCGGGCCGATTCAGGTGAAGGTGCCGAAGGTGCGTGATCGATCAGGATTCGGCGTGAAGTTCAACTCGACGATCGTGCCGCCGTACGTGAGGAAGTCGCCCCGCGTAAGCGCAGCCCTGCCGTGGCTGTATCTGAAGGGTATTTCGACGGGCGACATGGGCGAAGCGTTAAAGGTGCTCGTGGGCGATGACGCCAAGGGCTTGTCGGCCAACGTGGTGAGTCGGCTGAAGGCGCAATGGGCTGAAGATCATGCGGCCTGGAGCAAGCGGGACTTGTCGGAATCACACTATGTGTACTGGTGGGTGGACGGCATTCACACCGGGCTGCGCAGCGAGAACTCGGACGGTCAATGCTTGCTCGTGATCATCGGCGTGAGGCCGGATGGGAGCAAAGAGCGCGTGGCGATCGGCGATGGGTATCGCGAGACGAAAGCATCGTGGCTGGAACTGTTGCTCGACCTGAAAAAGCGCGGTCTGAAGGCGGGTCCACGGCTGGCGGTCGGCGACGGCGCGATGGGCTTCTGGGCGGCGCTGGAGGAAGTGTTTCCGACAACGCGTGGTCAGCGCTGTTGGTTTCACAAGATGGGCAACGTGCTCAACGCGCTGCCCAAGTCGCAGCAGGCGCGCGCGAAGGCCGACATGCAATCGATCTGGATGGCCGCGACGCGTGCCGAAGCCCATGCCGCGTTCGATCGTTTCGTGTCGATCTATGCGGCCAAATATCCGAAGGCGGCGGAGACGCTGAAGAAGGACCGAGAGAGCTTGCTGGCCTTCTACGAGTTCCCCGCCGAACATTGGCAGCATCTGCGTACCACCAACGCGATTGAATCGACGTTCGCGACGGTGCGCCACCGTACGACACGTACGCGTAACTGCGTGTCGCGAACCTACCTTCCTCGGCCTGGCATTCAAGCTGATTGAGGAAGCCGAGAAAACCTGGCGCCGTATCAACGGCCCGGAAAAGATCAAGCTGTTGCTCGAGGGTGTGGCCTTCAAGGACGGCGAACCGGTGCAAGACGATCGACCGGTTCAGCAGAAACTCGCCGCTTGAAATCGACCGCCATCAAAATGTTCATACACCATGCATGGACGCCCCCGGCTTGCCAAGCTCTCATTTGTAACGGATTGAAGGTAACGATTGCAGCCATGCATCCGGACTTCAATGGCCGGCGTAGGCCGGCGGTCCCTGATGGAATGTGCTGGTCGGTCTCTCAACAGTCTTGCGTGCCAAGAAGCACAGTGGTGTAGCCAGAGTTTCCCGACCACGGTCTTACCTGTCTCGCCATGCATGGACGCCCCCGGCTTGCCAAGCTCTCATTTGTAACGGATTGAAGGTAACGATTGCAGCCATGCATCCGGACTTCAATGGCCGGCGTAGGCCGGCGGTCCCTGATGGAATGTGCTGGTCGGTCTCTCAACAGTCTTGCGTGCCAAGAAGCACAGTGGTGTAGCCAGAGTTTCCCGACCACGGTCTTACCTGTCTCGCCATCACGTCATGATCGCCTGTGCAATCGGTGGTTTGCGTCTTGCTCCAGTCAGTTGCTTGTGTCAGTGTTTGCCCGACCTGATTACGCGACCGCAATCGCGGGCGTGTAATCAGGTCGGAACTCTCGCCCGTGGGCGAGCAGCGCCCATATGATCCGCGCGTTCTTGTTCGCGAGCGCGACAGCGGCGACGTTCGCGTTTCGTCGCTGCAGCAATTCATGTAACCAGCCATCCTTTTGCTGCTTACGCACTGCAGATTGCATCACGGAACGCGCGCCGTGGATGAGCAGCGTTCGTAGATACGTGTCACCGCGCTTGCTGATTCCGAGCAGCACATTCTTGCCGCCGCTCGAGTTCTGTCTGGGCACCAGACCCAGCCAAGCCGCAAGCTGCCGTGCACTTCTGAAGCTTTTTGCGTCGCCGATTGACGCAACGAGCGCGCTGGCGGTAAGCGGTCCTATACCAGGCACGCTCGCGAGCCTGCAGCTCGTTTCGTCGCTTCGGTGCCAGGCCTGGATCTGTGCCTCGAGCTCCCGGACCTGCCGGTCAAGTTCCTTGAGATGGTCCATGAGGCGCTGAATGAGCAGTCGGAAGGAACCGATCAACTCGTTGCCTGCATCTTCGATCAGCTCGGGCACCCGCCGAACGAGATGCGCGATTCCCTGGGGAACGACGATCCCGAACTCGCCGAGCAGACCGCGGATCTGGTTGGCCTGGGCTGTGCGGGCCCGCACGAAACCCTGGCGCACGCGGTGCAGTGATAACACCGACTGCTGCTCAATGTTCTTGACCGGCACGAAGCGCATGTTGGGGCGTGCAACGGCCTCGCAGATCGCCTCGGCATCGGCCGCGTCGTTCTTGTTCGTCTTGACGTACGGCTTGACGAACTGCGGCGCGATCAGTCGTACCGTGTGGCCCATGGCTTGCAGCTTGCGGGCCCAGTAGTGCGCGCTGGCGCACGCCTCCATTCCAATCAGGCAGGCCGGTAGGTTGGCGAAGAAGGCCGTAATCTGATTTCGTCTGAGCACCTTTTTCAGCACGGTTCGGCCATGCTCATTTACACCATGGACGGCAAAAACACTCTTCGCCAGATCGATGCCAACTGTCGTAATCTTCATGATGGGCGCTCCCCTCGTTCAGGTGGTGGCTTTGACACTTCCACTTTGGCACATCGATGCCGTTTCGGGTGGGGGCGTCCATTCCATTACTCTTGACGTTAGCTCCGTGCTGACCGCATTGTGGGTGAAACGGATAGTAGATCTGCGCTTCATCAGGGTGTTGATGCGCAGTATGTTGCGGGTTCGACCGGCGCGGGCAAGACATGGATCGCCTGCGCGTTCGCGCAGCAAGCCTGCCGGCAAGGCTTCTCGGTACTGTATGTGCGTGTTGCCCGGCTGTTCGAGGAACTGAAGATCACACATGCTGACGGCAGCTTCACCAGACGCCTCGCACAGCTCGCAAAATTGGACGTTTTATTACTTGATGACTGGGGCCTGCAGGATCTCGATTCGGGCGCGCGCAACGATCTGCTCGAGGTGCTCGACGATCGCGTCGGCACGCGCTCGACAATCATCACCAGCCAGTTGCCGCTCGAACACTGGCATGCCTGGCTACAGGATCCGACGCTCGCTGACGCCATTCTCGATCGCCTCGTGCATCAGGCCCACAAGCTTCCGTTGAAGGGCGACTCGATGCGCCGAAAGAATAAGCCCGATGACGGCGTAGCCTGATCCCGAACACTCACGCTACAATCCATGCACCTCGCAGCACCGCCCTCCGGCTTGTTCGACTTCACCGAAACGAGCGTTCGCCTTCCCTGAAATCCGCACTCCGGCCGAAGGCCTCCTCGGCTACTCCCTTAAGGCCGTCCTTCGGGGCGCCCCGAATGAACGGGGAGGGCTTATGGACCCCATTGATCGTTAGAGGCTCGCTCGTATGCTCAACTCTCAGCCAGCCGAGCGGCTCAGTGACTACCGCGAGCATTTTGTCCATCCTGTTCGGGTCATCTTCCGAGTCCATTCTGGCAAGAACCTTGTCAAGTTTGAGCATCACCTCAAGAACCCGCTCAAGCTGATAATGGGACACGTGGACCTCAGCCAGGAAGTACCCGCAGTGCTCCAGATCACTTTCGGTCGCGGCGGGGCACTCGCTCGCGAACGACCTAATGCGCGCGTCGGATTCTGAAATCCAGGCATCGTTTTGGCCTCTTCCATCGGGAGAACGGGCGCGCTTGGAAACCCGCTTATGCGTATAGTAAAAATTTCGGGCCAGCCAGCGGCGCACCCTTGCTGTGTAGATTTTGACGACCTTGGGCACCTTTCCATATGCCGCGGCGATTGATTCAACCTGATCCTTTGCCTTGAATTCGACTCGGCTTTCCTTAACGCGGGCGAACTCTGCGCCAAACATGCTGGCCAGTCTCCGTCGACCTTCTGGATCCATCAGGTCGACAAAATCCGCCGGCAGTCCGGAGTACCAGTTAAAGAAGTCTTCCACGCGCTCAGCGGCGTGGACGTACTGCGCCGCAACGTCCAGAGGATAGTTTTTGAGGATGATAGACGCTCACTACCGGCAGGGAATAGACGTGGGTTTTCGCCCAGCTCGTGCCGGGCGCGGCCATGGGCCACACGGGGGTCGACGTACATTGCCAAGTGGCTTCTCCCCGAGTCAGAAGGATGCCGATAGGCGCGCCCGGCAAGCGGACGGCATCGGTTCACCGGAGTGGGAATATGGCTTGGGGAGGTGACTCAGTTCCTGCACAAGCCGGGAGGCGGTTTCTGGCGAGAAAACCAACCCAGTCGTATGCGGCACCACGCTTGAAGTTTCAACGTAGGGTCGCAGGGCTGGCGGCCGTATCCAGTATCGGGACTTCATGCCGCGGCCGGTTCGGTGCCGGCGTTCTCGCGCCACGCCCGGTCAAGCGGGTCTGCCGTCGCGACGTATGGCTGGCGGAGAAAAGACAACTGCGCACCAAGCCTCGTGGAGTTGGCCTCAAGCCAAACGTTGCTGCGGTCGATGTAGGCTGCGACGCCTGCGTCGGTTCGCATATTCGCGGCCGTGGTGGGCAATCCATCGAACGCCTCGAGTACACGTGACCAGCGAGAGGCGCGCCCGTTTTCACCCGGCCGCACGAAGGTCCGCAGCACAAGCCCTTCCGCTTCGGTGTAGTCGCCGAGAAACAGGCCAGTTGGTGTAGGCAAGGCAGACTGACGCCACCCGTGTTCGTTGGCAAGACACATGAACGACCATGAGAGACCGGAGGCAATGCGCAGGTCTGTCCGGATATCCGACAGTCTCATGGTGCCGTTGCGCTGCAGGCACCTGGCAATGGCATGGTGAGTAATGCGGAAGCAGCACAGCGTGTGTCGGAGACATTATCGTTGCATTACCGCTGCTGTCAGACTCGGTTGCGGTTGCAGCCTTCTCTGTACTCAGCTGGCACGGCGCAGCCGGGGGGAGTGTCTTGGCCGATGACGACGCGTACTGAGCAGCGTCCTCCTGCTCCTTGCCTTTTTTCGCCTTCGCGACGCCGACATAGTCGACCTTACCGTTTGCGTCGCGCTTGAACGCGCCGAAATAGCTCGCCATGATCTGCGGGCGGCTGTGCCCCATCAGCTCGCTGACCTGCTTGATCCGCTCTTGCAGTTCGTCCCATGGAGGGTTCTCGCCCGTGTAGTCCTCAGTTGCAGGATCGAAACCCTTCACACGCGCCATGTTGACCGCGAACTCTGCGCGCAAGCCGTGTCCAACGACGCCAGCAGCCTTTTTCGTAATGCCGATCTCCTCCATTCGCGTGTAATACTCTTTCGTATTCGACTCGAGGGTCGCCAGGGCGCCGCGACGCGTTTTCTCCCACCCCAGCCGGTGAATCTTTTTCACGCGGTCCTTGATCATCTTGATGATGACAGCCTGCTCTGGAATGAGGTACGGGATGAAACGCGGGCGACCGCCTTTCGGACCGTCCCCCGGGTACACCGTCAGACCGCTACCGTTATCGGCCTTCCATGGACGCAGGCACAAGGCTTCCTTCATGCGCAGGCCATATGTAATCTGCGCGACCAGGATGAGCCCGAAGCGCTCATTGAGCCGAAATGCGCGGTCGAGCCTTTCAGGGACGTCTATGCCGTTTGTCGACCATGCCTTCGATTCCGTCAACGTCGCCGACACCACGAGCGCTGCGCGGTCGACATCTGGCAGATAGTCCTCGATTGGCTTCACCATGGTTGGCTTCCCGATCCAGCCGGCAAATTTCCGCAGGACGGAAAGATCGGTCCGGATGGTGTTGACCTGTTTCTCTTGCGTGAAGTACCAATGCTGGACCAGCTTCCGGACGTGTTGTTCCTTGAAGTTGCGCGGCATCGGGCCGGCGCCCAGTTCCTCGTGCAGGAGGTTGAAAGCCGCGAACAGTGTTTTGGCTGCGAGTGCACGGGTGCGGTGTGCAGCGGTTCGACCATCTACCCGCTCACCTGCGTGGGCGTCTATCAGATCCTGCAACTCACGTTTCCACCCTTCAAGGTGGTTCGGGCCGCGGCGCGTCTTCTTTGGCGCGGCGGGCGAGAATTTCCCAAACTTGGACATCATGACCTCCGGTTTGTTGAGCCGGGCACTCTCTCGTAGGTGCCCCGGCAACAGTTAAAGCGGGATAGCTGCACGCCGTTGCCGATGCAACGACACGCTTCTACCTCCTCGCCGCCTCTGCCCCTGTCTCGCATCAGGTTCAGCTTTCGCCGCCTCTGGAAGGTTGGCGCGGGCTCCAGCATGCCCGTACAACGTTGTGGACTTAGACCGTGAGTTCGGTGGGTCTTTAGAAGATGCGTTTCCGAGGGCCTGCTCGTAGTCCAGTGTCAGCCACTCAGCCCGGTCCTTACGGGTGCCGGGTTACCGAGCCGCAGCTCGGCGTGGACTCCTTTTGTAGCGGTGGAGACGAACCGACGCGCATCCCATTGCCGTGGATGGCCTGGGTGAAGGTAGCGCGCGTACCTGGGTTCATGTGCCCTGCCCGTGTGCCGGGTAGGGGTAGCCCTCCGCCTGTCTGTCGCTTAGCGATGAGTCAGCGGCCCGTCGTGTGGACGGCAAAGGCTTCTTGGTGCGGGGATTGATGTGCGAATCCGATTTTCCAAAAGTCTTCGGCAAGTTTCGGGTACCGCTCCGGAAGCCGCATCCGGTAAGGTTTCCGCCTTACCTCAGTCTCGGATAGATCTCGGATCCGACTGAGCTTTTAAAAAACGCCGTGAGGCGTTTGGCACTTCTGTTTTCATTGAGACCGTGGCATTTCAACGATCTCTTGGGGTGCCCTCTCGCGAGAGTTCGGGCTGCCGCAGTGGCGGCTTGGGTGTTCCGTGCGGCCGGTGGAGGTGTCCAATCGACTCGCTGGGCAGAAGTTAATCACATCCAACAGCGGTCTGCAAGGGTTCCAGCTTGCGTCGTGGTCAAAGATGCCTCATGGGTTGAATTCACAACGGTTAATTAGGCTGGCCGCGGGCGGGCGCGCTGTGTACTTTCGCGACGTTTTTCAGGCATCGATGGCATCTACGCGCGCGCGAATGCTGTCCTCGCCTGAAAACACGAACCAGGGACGGAGAGCCTCGCCAGCCCTCGAAACTTCTGTGGCGGAACGTTTTGGGACGTGTGCCGGTACGTTATGAACCGTTCTGGAACCTCTAGTGGAACGTATTGAACCGTCTTGGGACAACCATAGGAACATATTGAAGCGCCGTGGGAAATATCGGCAAGCCCTGGGGCTTTACATGAGCCCACGGGGTCTATGTCGGATGATGCGCTTGAATGGAAATCCCACGCGAGGCACCAGCCAAGAACTGCAGCATTGCCGATAGCGTCCGCGTCTTGAAGCGGGCGCGTCATAACGTGTCCGCCCGGTTCGGCAGTCGACGCGGGAAGCTGCTTTCTGCGACTTCGACGCAGTGAGAGTAGCAGGCAGATGCGAATGCAGCGCAGGAGCGCCCCGTTATCGGCAGTCCCCACCATCGACCTGGACGGTAACGTTAAGTTTGGCTAAGTGGAACGTTTTGGTACCTGCCCGGAACATGTCAGGACATTCTGGGACGTTTAGGTGAACGTGCCATGGAACGCCTCATGGGAGGTCTTTCACTCGGTACCATGGAACGCTTTGTCGCGCTCCAGCACGCTTTCGGAGGCGACCGTGGGCAACTCGTCGCGCTCGCTGTGCGATGGTTTTGCTTCCACCACTCACAGCCGATTCGGGTGGCGCGCGGGATCGCCAGATCAGCCGCGCGACAGGGCGCCCACGCCCTGTGAGTTATAGACGACTAGAAGTGAAGAGAGACTTTGGAGTAGGCAGATGACGGAATCACACACGAGGCAACCTCTCTCCCCCGCTGATTACATAAGGTTGGTGGCGAGGCCGCGGCACAAGCTTCTCGCCTACGCCGCGTTGATACGGGAGCTGATGGAGGAAGAAGGCTTCAACGACTACCGAATCTGGCGGTATCTGGTCGACGAGTACGGCGTCAAAATTGGCCGCACGACGGCCCACCGTTTTTGTACGGCACTACGAGCAGGGAGGATTCCCGCGGAAAACGGCGGGGCAGTTGTGCTCAGTGAGGGTCCCGCTGCTCCACGCATGCCGCCACACAGGCCTTCGGCTCCGCCAGCCAGTGCCGCCCCGCCTCAGGAGGCACAGCACGTGGAACACGAAGGCCGGACGAACGATGCGGTTGTCGCACGCGCTCATGCACCACGTCAGCTGCTCCCGGGAGATGCTTCAGGTCCGTCCGTTGAAGTTGGACCGTCCCGATCTGAAGCTGTCCGGAGTCACGAAAAAGGAGGTTTGGAGACAGCCGAATCAACCGGTCTAACTCCGACAGCCCCCCGAAATGACGCGCCAGTTACCGCCGCATTCAATCTCGACGCACACGCGCCCGCGCCGAGAATGGAGGTTGCCGAAGGGACTCCCGATTGGGTCCCCGGCGACGTTCTGAAGACCTTCAAGATAAGTTCACCGCGCGCAACCCGGATGCTCGAAGCATACCGGCGCCGAGCGGCTGAAAAAGATGACGCAGACACTGCCCAACAAGGACCACAAAGTGACGAACACGACGATGTCAGAGAGCAATAGCCACGCCGATCAAGCGCGGAAACCGGGCACGGGGCGCGACTCGCTCCGGATCCTTGTCGCCTGCCAGGTGGGACGGACCGGGAAAAGTACGGTCGCAGACATCGTCCTTGCCACGCGGCTGGACGGGAAGATTTTTTCGGTCGACTCGGTGAACCAGGACGCTTCACAGTATGGTGCGAAGGTGCGGTCCTATTTCGCTGACGACCTGCTCAAGCTCCGCCGCGATATGATGCAAGCTAGGCACCCCGTGATCGTCGATCTTGGCGCGTCGGACTTCGCTGTATTTGTCGAGAAGATGGCAGCGGCCAATCTGTTTATGGACTTCACGCATTGCGTGATCGTGACGGATCCGACGCAACGCGGCCAGGAGGAAGCCCTCACGACCTACGAGACGTTACGCGGGCTCGGAATGGACAGATCCAAGTTCCGCTTCGTGTTAAACAAAGCCAGAACGGTACGCAAGATCGCACTACAGTTCGAGTACCTGTTCGCGTACGCCGCTGAGAACCCTGATTTTGAGATAAACGCCGACTGCTGGCTGCCGGAGCACGATCTGTTTATCGGCCTGCATGAAAGCGGGCAGGGGTATCGAGAGGTGCTCGCAGACACGACGGATTATCAGCCGCTAATCGACCGAGCCCTCGAAGCCGGCGATCGCGAGCTGGCGTCGGAGCACAGCTTGCGGCAGATAAATCAGCGCATGGCGATGGGTATGCAGATTCACTTCGACCGTTGCTTTGCCGCGCTCGATATCCCGGTGACTGAATGATCGACGCCAGCGATGCTGTCGACCCGAACGACCCGCCTGTGACAGCACAGGCGGTGAGGCACCTGTTGGTGATCGAGCAGGCGAACGCTTTCATCAAGGCGGTAAAGGAACACTCGAAAGCTGTCGGCGGGGAAACCGAGCGCTCTCTCGAAGCCGTAGGAGCTATATCGCAAATCTGCACAAGCATTCGGGTATCGATCGAGGGGCACGTGAAAGCGCTTGAGGCGCACAGTGAGGATCAAGCCGAGACCCGCGCGCTGCTGCTTGACCTAGCCACAGCTGTTCGTGTGATCGACTCCCGGCTTCCGGATCCCAAGAAGGTCCGGCATGAGATTCTCGGCGACCTTTGGCAAACCTTGGAGCCCCGGGTCCTGGAATACGTCGCCAAGATCGGGGGCGACCTCGACGCTCGCGTGGGCGAGACTGCCACCCGGTTGTTCGAAGCCGCCGAGCGCGGCTTTATGGCCCCTGCTCGGCCGGAGCAAGGGGCGGCGCTCGCTACACGACTTAGGTATCGCCGAGACCGCTGCATCTACCGGATAAAAAAAATGGCGACGGACTGGCTTGCGGTGATAGTGGCTACCGGTGTTGTCTCGCTCGCCTTTATCGCGTTTGGCGTTTTCGTCTTGATAACGCACCGCCCTCTCTAAGGAAGCGCTGATCAATGGACCAACTGCCCAAGTTGCAGACGAGATGCCGTCGAATTTTCCGGATGACGAAGCGAATCGATGCTCAACTCGGTGAATTGGACGCGCAAACGAGGCTCCCTGCTCGCATTTTTTATACGCATGACGGATTGCTCCCATGGACCGATCGCGACAGATTTCGCGCAATCACCAGATTCGCAAGAGCGAACAGGCTGAACAGTTGCGCGGTGTTCTTGGCCAAGCCCTTGTATCGCGTCTTGCGATGGTGAAACAGGTTCTTGACGATATGGAATGGATGCTCAACCCGCGACCGGATCTGCGCCTTGGTTCGCTCGACCGCGATCACCAGGTTCTTCAGCGCCCCGTCCTGCATCGCCTTGATCTTTCCCCGCTTGGCAGCGACGTGCCACTTCACGGTCTTGCCCGCCATTTCCTCGCGCTTGTCTACGCCAATGTAGCCCGCGTCGGCGAACGCCTGCTCTTCATGTCCGTGCAGCAGGGCATGCGCTTGCGATACATCCGACACGTTGGCCGATGTGCCAACCACACTGTGGATCAGGCCCGAATCGGCATCGACGCCAATGTGGGCTTTCATTCCAAAGTGCCATTCGTTTCCCTTCTTCGTCTGATGCATTTCCGGGTCACGACTCTTCCCGGCGTTCTTGGTCGACGGCGGCGCTTCAATGATCGTTGCGTCAACCAGCGTGCCTTCCTTCATCATCAGCCCACGCTCGCACAGCGAGATGCCAATCTCGTCGAACAACTTCCGTGTCAGTTCGTGTTCGATCAGCAGGCGCCGGAATTTCAACAGCGTGGTCGCATCAGGCACGTTCTCAACTGCCAGATCGATGCCGGCGAAGGCTCGCAGCGCGATGCTGTCATACAGCGCGTCTTCCAGTCCTTCGTCCGACAGCCCGTACCACTGTTGCAGGAAGTAGATTCGCAGCATTCGCTCCAGGCCAATCGGCGGGCGGCCTCGCGTGCCCTTCGGATAGTGCGGCTCGATTGCCGACAGCAAGCGCTGCCACGGAACGACCTTCTCCATCTCGGCGAGGAAGCGTTGGCGCCTCGTCACTCGCTTCTTGCCTGCAATTTCCGCTTCGGCGAAGCCGATCTGCCTCTTCATCAGTGTGAGTCTGTTCCGTGAGTTGCCTTCTATAACGTCCTCAGCTACGCCAACGATGACCACCGAGCTGAATAAATCAGCGCTTCCCTAAGCACCGCAACCGGTACGGCCACGCTCCGTCCCGTTTCAGATCGCCCGCCCTCGCCTTTCCGGTCCCACCCCTCTAGGTGCCGGGTTCTCCTTTTCCCCACGCTGAAAACGCGCGCCGTCCGGCGGACCATCTGTCTCAGACTGAGACAGGCCATCGTTGAAAATTCAATGACTTACGGCGCGGTTTTGCGGCGAAAACGGGAATTCGGAGCGGGAACGACGTGGCTAACGGTTTTTCTGGTTCACGCACCGACAGCAGCCCGAAAATTTTTTTTGAAAACGCTCTTAAATTAACGCCCATTTGCACGATAACCGTAAGCAACTCAGCAAGGCCGTTCGCTGTGTCGCGTGAGCATGTTGCATGATCCGGACATGGGCTGCTCCTTGTCACTGCAAAGCGGATCATCACCGAGACGAACCTTCCTAACAAACGAATCGGATAGTTGCGGTCGGTTGAGTTTCAACTTTGGCTCGGTTGGACAAAAGACCACCCCAAAGTATTGCGAGTGCAGCGTTGCCGGGTGTGTGCGATAACGTACGCAGCCTTGAATTCTGAGGTGTCTGCCTTGACACTGGCCGCCAATAAACCGGCGCCGGGACAATTGAATCGTGCGTCTCCCGCAACGGCCTTTGTCGAAGAGCCGGCCAATGGTTGACTATCTGAGGGCTGGGGTCGAGCGGCCAATAGTAGCCGCACACGGTCCGACGCAGATCTCGATCAATGGCTGATCGCGGCAGATAAACGTTCTGCACAACTGGATTCATATCGGTAGCAACGCGTACGACGAGTACACGTTCGTCCCCTGGCTGAACAAGAACGTGTATCGCCGGACTGTTGACCTTAGCCACCTCTGTATCCAGTGAGGGCCACGATGAGCATGGACGCAAGTGATTTACTCGAGCTGCGCCGAGATGATCCAACGTCGGCAGAACTGCGGAAGATGGCCGCGAACATCATCGCCGTCGGCGTCGCAGATCAACACGAGGGCTGCTGACATGAACGCGCTCGAACAGTGGCGCTCCCGACCGCTGCAGGTCAGTGTCCTGGATCGCTGCGATGAATGCGGCGAGTTGAAGGAAGACGTTCAGAAGCGCGTGAACTATTGGCCGAATATTACCGCCGTCTGCTGTGGGAAGTGCTTCACCGAAATGACCGGCCAATACAGCGGATCTTCAGCCCTATCAGGGGTCAGCGATGGCTGGAATGGCGCGCATCGCAATGCTGTCGCGACCGAGCCAGATAAATCAGTGTTTCCTTAGTTCCTTTGGAATTGACGGTAAGGCCGGCTGGGCCTGGGGGGCCGCTTTGGGTTTGCGTGGCATACATGCTCCTTGAGCTACATCTTATGCCTTGAAAGGCGAGGTTCAAATCTGGGTTACACGAGAGGGGCCTGATAAGGCAGCTATGGTTGATAATGGCCGCCCATTTTTTTCGGTCGTGGAGCGTGCATGAATCGATCCGCTAGCGCGGCAGCGAAGCTGCCTGAACATGTGCGTCAGGACTTGGCGGTTCGGGCGTTGGCGGGATCCGGGACGATCAGCGCGCTGGCCGGTGGGCACGGCGTGAGCCGAAAGTTCGTCTACGCGCAAACGCGCAAGGCTCGCGTTGCGCTGGCGGACGCGTTCGCGTCTGCGGTACCGGAGGATGAAGTGCTGTTCGAGTTGCCGGTCAGCCAGAGGTGGCTGCGCCAGGTGATGGTCGCGCTGACGCTGATCTGTCGCAGCTCGTATCGTGGCGTGGTGGAGTTCATGCGCGATTTGCTGGGCGTGTCCACCAGCGTGGGCAACGTTCACGACGTGCAGCAATGGGCCGCGCAGCAAGCAGCCGCGCTCAACTGCGAGCAAGACCTGTCGGGAATTCGTGTGGGCCTGCACGATGAGATCTTCCAGGGCTCGCGGCCGGTGCTCGCCGGCGTCGATGCCGAATCGACCTACTGTTACCTGCTGTCGGCTGAGGCCCATCGCGACGGCGACACCTGGGGCGTGCACCTGCTCGACGCCGCGCAACAGGGACTGGCGCCCGACTACACGATTGCCGATGCCGGCCAGGGCCTGCGCGCCGGGCAGAGGGCCGCCTGGGGCGACACGCCGTGCCATGGCGATGTGTTTCACATCCAGCGCCTGTGCGAAGGACTCGCCAACACGCTGGGCAACCTCGCCAGGGGCGCCCGGTCGCGGCGCGAGAAGCTGGACGCCAGGCTCAACCAGCCGCGCTCGCGGGCGCGCGACGGCGGCTTCGCTACCCAGCTGAGGCAGGCGCGTCGGAGTGAAGCGCAGGCGCATCAGTTGGCCTGCGACATCCGCACGCTGACCCAGTGGCTCAGTCATGACATCCTGGCGCTGGCGGGTCCGCGCCTCGCCACGCGCGAAGCGCTGTTCGACTTCATCGTCGAGGAACTGCGTAAGCGCGAACCACTGGATGCGCGCCGCATCCGCCGGTGCGCGTCGCGCTTCAGAACCAGCGCGATGACCTGCTCGCGTTCGCTGGCGTGCTCGATAAGAAGCTTGCCGCGATCGCGCAGAGCGCCAACGTATCGGATGAGTTCGTGCGCGCTGCGTGCGTGCTGCATCGCAAGCCGCGCACCTCGTCGGCGTACTGGCAGGGCTGGGGCCGGCTACGCGCCAGCCTGGGCGGCCAGTTCCACGCCGTGTTCGCCGCGGTGTCCGAGGCCATGGCCCACACGCCGCGCAGCAGTGCGCTCGTCGAGAATCTGAACTCGCGGTTGCGCAACTATTTCACGCTGCGTCGCCATCTGGGCGCCCCTTACCTCGACCTGCTGCGCTTCTTTCTGAATCATCGGCGCTTCGTGCGCAGCCGACGCGCCGAGCGTCAAGGCAGGAGTCCGTGTGAGCTGATGACGGGGCGGGACCACCCGCACTGGCTCACGCTGCTCGGACTCGGACCGCTTCAGCCGCAACGGGTCTGATATCGGGAGGTTAAAAACCTCCATTTCCGTCGTACTGCAAATCACATTCAGCCTTTACCGGCGGAATGACTCCGCTCGTCTGTGTTACCCAAAAACAGCAGTTTCTGAACCACGCCAGTTCAAGAAGGACCACGGGCGGCTGCCGTATTCCCTCGACGAGCTGCGCAGCACGCAGGACGGGATATACCTGCCGCGCAAATTCGACCTCCAGGGGGTCATTTACTTCCGCGACGGAGACGGCCATCCCCGGCTAAGCTGGCGGGGCGACGTCGATCATGGCGCCGCATATTGCAGTCTCGACGCCGCGCTGCACGAGCACTGCTAGCGTTTCAACCTCAGCGAACTTCATCGCCAACCCAGGGAATAAGCCATCGTGTCGTGACGCCTTGACCGCTCACGTCCTGTTCGGCTGGATTCACGTTTCTGTTGATCTGTACGATCGCCACCAAGGTCTGAAGCGAGGATGACCAATAATCACTCACTTGACGGTTGAGGGGATGCTACCAGGTATGCCGCCGCCCGATTTTCCCTGCGTGGCGACGCGCACAAGGGCTTTTTCGGCTCCGGGACTTGGTAAACGCCAATCGTCCAGACTCGCCTTACTGCAAGTAAACGGAGGGTGCATCAACCGAAAGAAGCCGATCACCACAGGCTGCGGTGGCATCAAGAACTCGCCAGCAACGCTCGTCTGTTTTCGAATCGCATTGTGACTCTGAATTTCGGACGGGCCGCGATTCCATGTGCAAGCTGAATGTCCGAGCGAGCGTCTCAGGCGCTCTCTCCCCATGCGAATGCTGGCCTCACGCTTCAACGCCCCGGGGCGGGTGACCGCTCAAATGCCGAAGTCTCAAGGCACGCCAGCATCCGGGACGATAGAGGAAGCGTCCTCACTGTCGGTGGCGCGAGTATCTTTTTCAGATACCGTTGAAACGCTGCCGACGTCGGTCGCTCTGCTGTCGGCGTCACTGGGTACCGGACGCCTGAATGCGTCAAGATGGCTGGCCACGATCCGTATACGTGAATGTCCCATCAACCCGCTTAATTCCGGTCAGCTTGCCATGAAGTTCGTCCCGCTTACCGGGTGAGTCACTCGAAGCGGGCTGGCTTCAGGCCTGAAGGTGAGCTTTTCCGGGAGGCTTCCGATCTCGGCATCGAACACCCCTATGGCGGGAGTTTTTCGTACGGTTGCTGTGCGTATGATATCGAGTGGTATGTATGGGCTTGCGGCGAATACTCCCGCCAATTTCATCGTCTCGTTGGCCATGTAGAACCCTCTCTCCACGCGAAACTTGCATCGCGAGAGACGTGCGCGAATATGGAGGCATCCCATAATTCCGTAAGAAACCCAGTGCGATGAAAACAGCCAACTACATCCACATCACCGCAGAACTCTCCACTTGCGGCTGCAATATCAATATGAGCCCCCACGCACGTCTGCGGGCAATCGAGCGTTCGTCCCTTGCTCCGAGCCGGGTGCTGGAACTGGTGGCAAGGCGCCATGCTGTGTTGCTGCCGTTCCGCGCCGCAAACCGTTCCTATCACCTCCTCTATGACAGGAAGAAGATGGATTTCATCGTCGCGGTCGTGGCGATCGACGGCTGCAGCGGGAGTAATTCAGCCAGCGTCGTGACGGTTCTGACGCGCGAGCAATTCGAAAATGACGCTGGCCCCATCGCGAAGCAGTCGCTGCGTACGGCAGCGAGCCGTGCGCTCGATGCTGTCGACTTCAGGCGCTGGGAGGAAAGAGAGTACGGTCCAACCGGCGTGCGCCGCCGATACCGCGTGTTCACTTACTATAAGAAGCAGGACGGCAGTACCGGGTGTTAGATCTTTCGCAACGCGCCGGTCTGCGATCACTTCGTCGACGAGCATGCGCTCACAAACGCCGCTGGCCACCCGGGGTTCTGGGACTGGTATGCGCGCCTCGCGGGCCGTGCCAACCTACCGATCGATTCGGTCGTCTCGATGCGCATCGCCGACACCGACAAGATTCGTCTGGATCTCCGGGCGGCGGCGCGCAACTGCCCCTATTGCGATGTGAGGAGGGCGCACTGAGCATCACCGCAGGGTCGTGCGGTTGCGTACGCTCCACGCCTGACCACCGCCAGTTCCGTTCAGCGACGCGAACATGCGGATCGATTTGGGCTGCTTTCGCCGTTCGGTCTGCTGCGGCATGCAGGCATGTCGATCTGCAGTTCAGAAGAACGCGTCCAGTGAGCGGTGAGCCGCGGACCGTCCTCCGCGAGTTGGGGGACCATCTGGGCAAACGGGGATTGGTGGAAGACGAGGCTGGCCAACAATGCGCATGACGCAAATGCCGACGCGTGGCTCACGGGGGCGAGGCGAGACGATCAGCTCTCTCGGCAATGATTGCGGAGCATCAAGCACTACAATGTCGACACAGGATTGCATCGGCGGGCAGGCAGAACATTTTCCAGGGCCCTGCGTGAGTGCCTCGACCGCTTTCGATGTGCATTGTGGTAGCGCGCTTCGGTCGGCGGGTATTCGCGGGCGTCGCTCACCTCGCGATTGGGCGGTCCGCGAGCAGCGAGCAACGCCGGGTTCAAGACGCTACCAGGAGCCTTCCTTGACGGAATTGCGGCCTTCACAACGACGCAACTGGGAAACAAGTCATGAAACGATTACATATCGGTCTCGGGACGCCGGAGGATTTCTTTGCGGCAGGCAGACGCATCGCACTAACTGCCGATCGCCGCGAGCCGATTCCAGAAATCTGCAGCGTCACATTTGAAGATGTGGAGGAAGTTCTGGCGCTTCTGACGCGAGCGAGAATGGCGGTATTTCGTGCAGTGAATACAGAATCGGCTTCGATCGCAGCAATTGCAGCGCGTTTGCATCGTAACCTCGCTTCTGTAAAGCGCGACGTAGATGCGCTGCGGGACGCCGGGCTCCTGTCTGTGGAAAGCTTGCCGGATGATGCTGCTGGAGACCACGCGATCGTTCGTGCGAAAGCGGTTCGGGTGGATCTTCATGTAACGCCTTGACCGGATGGCTTGTATCGGCAGGCCGTCGGCGCTGCGCCGCCGTCGCCAGACTGATGAGGCTGTTGGCAATTTAAGCTACGGCCATTTCGGTTTCGAAGCGAGAATGTCTTCGACGCGTGTATTGTCGAAACGCGCCGACCGGACACGATTCCTACGGTCCCTGCACTGCATCATCCCGTCCGCCATTTCCCGGCGGCGCACCAGCGGTACGCCTGTAGCAAGGCAACGGGCATCATTAAGGCATGGAGGCTTGCCTTGGGTAGCGCTCACGTTCGAACTGATGGATGTATCGCCATGAAACATCGGAAGTTAACCGCCGCAATCGCGCAAACATTGATCGTTCGGGGGTACGGCAACGGCCCGCATGAAGCGCAATGGAGGGTTTCGTTTGCTTCAATCGTCGCTGTTGAACTGCGCCATCAGTTCGCGTAGCGCCTCCGCAGCGACCGGAAACGCGAAGTCGCTGCTCGAATTCTGTTGATTGTCTCGCTGGACGGCGACAATCATTTTGGCCGACCGGCCATCCTGCTTGACGCTATCTACTCGCACATCCGCACTCCGGTGCGCCGGTGCTTAATGGATCTCGCGACTAGCGACGGAGTTGCCACCTGCTCAGCAACTGTGAGGTCAACACGGGGACGGCGTGGGCGGCGCGCCGCCCCACCCTCGCCGATGTTGACGGCTGGAATTTGCAGCGTCTTGCCTCGCAAGCGGCACCGGCATACGATTCAAATCAACGGGCCCGTACTGCGCCATCCGCATTGCCAGATCAGGGAAAGACGCGCAAATCAGAACCCGCGCGAGAATTCTCAACAGGAGCCGCACAAATGACGAGAAGAAAACGTCCCGATCCGCTGCCTCGCGAAACGTCCGACGAGCTTCGGGCTCGTCTGCGACGGTTCGCCCTCCTCACACGTGAACAGGCCTTGCGACCTGCTACCGTGCCGTTCCCCGAGAACGTGACTGTACTCGCCGGCCCGCTCCGCAAGGTCGACGCAAGAGGGAATGAAGTGACGGACGACTCCGGGCATGATTGGGGAAGCAAATCTGAAACGAAGAAGGAATAGCGGAACAAAGAAAACTCCCCTCCTGCTTCGGGTACATCTGGGCGGTGCTCGCAGGTGCGCAGCGGCAACTGCGTATTTCAGCGATCGTGGACGGCCATTTCAGTCTGATCGTGGACGCCGTTTCAGCGTGATCGTGGACGCGCCGGGGAGGCGCGCAAGCCCCGGTGGAATATACCGCAATCGTCCGCGATGAGCCTGAAATCGCCGTTGCTGGCGTAGGTGCCGAGGTGGTTGGCGGGGTGGTTTTTGGGGTGGTTTATCTCAGTTTTTAGGCCCCCGCCAGGCCGCCGGAGGCACCCCCGGTCGAGCTATGTCGCCATGGTTCGATCCCCTGTGCGGTGTGGGTCAAACGGCGCTCGTGTCGGCGGTGTCGCGCAGTGACTTGGCGGTTTTGAGCTCGATTTTTTGGCTGCTGTGGACGACGCGGTCAAGGATGGCGTCGGCCAGGGTCGGGTCGTTGAGATAGGTGTGCCAGGCCTTGACTGGCAATTGGCTGGTGATCAGCGTGGAGCGCGTGCCCACGCGGTCGTCGATCAGTTCGAGCAGATCGTTGCGCCCGGTGCCGGTCATCGGCGAGATCGCGAAGTCGTCGATGATCAGCAAATCGAGCTTGGCCAGTGCCGCCAGTCGCCGCGCGAAGCTGCCGTCGCCGTGGGCAACTTGCAACTCGTCGAACAGCCTGGCGGCGCGCACATACAGCACCGAGAAGCCGCTGCGCGCGGCCTGGTGGCCCAGGGCGCAAGCGAGCCACGTCTTGCCGCAACCGGTGGCCCCCGTGATCAGCACATTGCGGGCGTGGCGCAGCCAATCGCCGCCGGCCAGTGCGGCTACCAGCGAGCGGTCGAGCGAGCGGCTGGCGCGCCAGTCAATGTCCTCGACGCAGGCCGAACTGACCTTGAGCCTGGCGGCCTTGAGCAGCCGTGCGACCCGGCGGTCGTCGCGCCAGGCGATCTCGCGCTGCACCAGCAGGGTCAGCCGCTCGTCGAAGCCCAGCGCTGCGGCGGCGGTGCTGGCGGCTTGTTCCTCGATTGCGCGGACCATGCCGTCTAGCCGCAGGCTGCGCATTTGGTCAAGGGTGTGTTCGTTCAACATGGATATTCCTTCGTTATGCTTGTGAATTGGATTGGGTGGGTCGAGGGAATCCACACCGTCAGTGGTAGTAGTCGGGCCCGCGAACGTTGTCGTGCTCGATGGCGGCTCGCTCGTCGGCGGCAAGCAGCGAGCTCTGGCGGTCCATGCCGCTCTTGAGGATGTTGGTAACGCTCCTCAGATGGGGCGCGCGGATCGCCATGGCGCGCGTGCAGGCGGCCTCCAGCCGCTCGTCCGAGTAACGCTTGGCCAGCGCCAGCAGGCCCAGGCAGGCGCGATAGCCCTGCTCGGGATGGGGGCGGTGCTCCATCTGCCAGGTCACCACGGCGGCGGTGCTGACGCCGATGCGCTGGCCCCAGGCGATCAGCTTGGCCGGCGTCCACTCCAAGTGCGCGCGGTGCGACGCCGGCATGTGATCGGGTGTGGTCGTGAACTTGCCACGCAGCGCGCTCAACGGATGGCTGGCCACGCGCTGGTTCGACGCGAAGCACTCCAGCAGGCCAGCGCCGGCGCGCAGTTCAAGCTTGGCGCCTACCAGCCGGTGCGGCACGCTGTAGTAGTGGCCCTCAAATTCAACGTGGTAGTCGATGTTGACCTTCGCCGACTTCCAGCGCTTGATGACGAAGCGCTGGGCCGGCAGGGGCTTGAGCACGGGCGCATCGAGGGTCTCGAAGGCGCTGCGCCGGCAGCCGGGCAGCTTCTTGAACGGCCGGTTGTTCAGGTCCGCCAGCAGTTCGGCGATCGCCCGGTTGAGCTCGGCCAAGTGGAAAAAACGGCGGTTGCGCAGCCGCGCCAAAATCCACCCTTGGACCAAAAGCACGGTGCCCTCGACCTTGGGTTTATCGCGCGGATGAGCCGGGCGTGCGGCCAGAATAACGGTGCCGTAGTGGGTGGCGAATTCCTCATAGCTGCGGTTGGGTTGGGGGTCGTAGCGGTCGGGCGACTTGATCAGCGCACGGGTCTGGTCGGGCACGATCAGGCGCGTGACGCCGCCGAAGAATTCGAGCGCCAGCACCTGCGCACCGATCCAGTCCTCGGTGGTCTGGCGCGGCGTGGCGCAGGCAAACGCATAGTTCGACGCGCCCTGGGTGGCCACGAAAATCTGCGCCCGGGTGATCTCGCCGGTGGCCGCATCGACGATGGGCACCGTATCGCCGGCGTAGTCGACGAACAGCTTCTCGCCGGCGACATGGATCTGGCGCATCGAGCGCTGCTGGGTCTTGGCGAACGCGCGGTACTTGATGCAAAAGCTGGTGTACTTGTAGGCCAGCGGGCTGTCGCGGGCGTACTCCTCCCACAGCAGCATCAGGGTGACGCCAGGGCGCTTGAGCTCCTGGTGAACCGCGGCAAAATCGGGCGTTAGCTGGTGGCTGGCGCGGGGTACCGCCGGGCGGAAGAGCCGGGCCTCCAGCGCCTCATCGCTCAGGCTCTGAGCGAGTTCGTAATCGACGCCGGCCACACGGGCCAGCGACATGTATTTGCCCACCACGCTCTTGGACAGCTTAAGCGTGCGGCCGGCCTCGCCGTAACTCAGTCCCGCCTGTAGACACAGACGTAAGGTTTCTCGTATTGATCGCATCGTGACTCTGTTGGTTGGCATCAGCCTGCTCCGAAAAAACCGAGCAGTTTGAGGCCTGGTCAGAACATCACTTGCGCTACCCCCACCGTCCACGATCCCGCTGAAACAGCGTCCACGATCCCGCTGAAATGCCGTCCCCGATCAGCCTGAAACGCCGTCCACGATGGGCTGAAATACGCAGCAACAGACGTCTATCACGACGCCTTCCTTCCACCAAAGCCAGGGCGATCGAATATGCGAATCGTGTTAGCTACGTGCCATTCGACGCCGTTGGCAGACCAGAGCCCGACCAAGTCTGCCTTTTCAGGAACGATCCCTTCCCGCTCGCATGCGAGCCGACACTGTCGGCGCGCTTCGGCCCGGTTCAACCAACCAGCATTGGCACATCGCGGATTGCACAGTACGCAGTCGATGTCTGGGAATTCTCCGGAAATCTGGCAGCGTTTCGTCGACAGCCCTTGCCGATGGACCGCATCCAACCATGGGTCAGGAAACGCAGCGTCGAGACGCTGCGGACGATTCAAGCCTCTGTGTCAGGCGCTACGCTCATCGCTTGCCTACGATTCAACTTTCGATCACATAGTTGAGGAGGCCTTCCGCGCCTTCCTCTGACGAGTTCGCTACCTGCTGCACTGGTCCTCCGCAGCCCGTCCGACCAGTTCCTGGCACGGACGTCCCCACACGGCTATTCCCGAAGCACGATGGTTTCACGGACGCAACGCAAGAAGTTCGAGTTGCGCGTCGTTGACCGTCTGTTACCCGCGTGGCCACCTTCTTCCCTTTACGCGTGCGCTTGTTGCGCCTGATGCGACTTGCGCTCTGAAAGTTCCGTGAGAAGCTGAAACCGTCACGAACGCTGGTCACCGAGGTCTGTGACAAACCAACGACGCGGTTTGGCAGGTTAAGTCTCTCCGTCACCCGCTGATGCGATCGCCATCACAGCCGCTGTCGATTCAACTTTATCAATAGGAATCCAAATCAATGAATAGACGAAACAGAATCTGGAAAATCACCGTCGATGAGGCCCGTGGCTTTTTTCTCGACGTCGTCGATCCTCTCATCAGGCTGGTCAGATGGATACGCCATCGCGACAGAAAGTGATCTCTTTGCATCGTCGAATCAATGGCTAACCCTTTCAGGAGTCGACATGAGGATTCACCGTTTCACTTCCAGGCAGACCGGAAGTCCCGTGACTCGCATTTCGAGCCGACGGATGACGCTCTACGTACCAGACGAGGTTCCCGTCGAGGTTCTCCAGCTGTGGCTCGCCCGTCTCGGGGCTGATCTGCCACGACGGATTTCGACACTGCGCTATGTCCGCCGACGTGAAATCCGGAGAAAGCGTGTCCCGGTTTGCCGGTTCAAGAGACGTCGCATCAGGCGCAGGCGGGTTCGCGTACCTGTCCGTTTCTGGCGCCACGAAGCAGTCCGCTAAGCCACGCGCCTGGCGTCCCGTTCCCGCGGTCGACTTGCATCGTGAAGAACGGGGCCCACACTGAACTGGAATCACCCGGACGACAACGATCGTCGGCCGGAACCTTCTCCCTGGAAATTGAAATGAGAAACTCACGATCTGTTCTTCTCGCAATTTCGCGTGTCGCCCTTGTTCTCGCATTTCTCGCTTTCCTGCATCACGAATGGCACGCGTTGCTTCGGCATGAATCTGTGCACATCCCTGCTCTTTACGCCGCAACGCTGGTTGCAGCTTTGCTCATCTGGATTCCAGACCGGGAAGTGCGTGGCTGGACCTGGACAGCATTCATCGTCCTCACCATCGGCATGACGCTCGTTACGCTCACTTTCACGGTGTGGAGTGTCGCCGCCATATCAGCCGTTGCGGTCGCGACCTTCAATCTCTGGCGTTTGCATCAGCAACGGGCGCCTGCAAGGATCGTTGTCGAAGGTACCCGCGTCTTCATACCGCTGGAAATGAAAATCACCCCGCAAGCTGCACCGCAGGTAACAGGTCAAAAGCGGTCACGAGAGAAACGCGCAAGGGTGGCGGCACCGTCCACAAAGCCGGCCGTAGCAGAGCAAGTCGCAGTTATCCCCGTGCCCTCGCCGCAAGCCGCCCCGATGCAGGAGCCGCGTGCAGTACGGGCTGAGCAGATGACCATCCCCACCTGGGATTTCAGCGAGAATGTGCGGAAACCGCGCCATAACTTTTCTGCTGTCGTTGGGATGCAGGCCACCAAGGCACGACTGCTCGGCGCAGCGCGACAGATTCTTGGCACTCCGAAAACACACAGGAACGGCATCCTGCTGTTCGGCGACCCGGGTAACGGCAAGACGTTCTTCGCTGAGGGGTTGGCGGGCGAGCTCAATGTTCCCTTTCTTTCGATCAGCTACGGGGATACGGCGTCCAAGTGGATCAACGAAACCCCTGAGAAGGTCAAGGCAGTTTTCACCGAGGCACGACGGATCGGAAACTGTGTGCTTTTCATCGACGAGATAGACTCCTTCATCAAGCCACGCGACGGCAACGGGCACCCGATGGACCGTGACCTTACCAATGTCCTGCTCGCCGAGAGCGTCGGAGTGCGCGGCTCGAAAGTAATCCTCGTCGCAGCAACAAACTTCCTCGATCAGGTGGACAGCTCTGGCACACGCGACGGTCGCTTCGACTTCAAAGTCGAATTGCCGGCGCCTGATCTCGCTTGCCGCATTGCGCTTCTGGCGCGCTCGATTACCGAGGAACTAGGTGAGGATTTTGCAGAGATCGAACCGATCACTGCGCTCGCGCGCCGGTGGGAAGGGTTTAGCGCTGCACGCATGACGGCGCTGGCAGGGCAACTGCGTGAAATGCATCGCGATGCGCAATTCACGGGACCCGTGACGTTTGAGATCGGTATGAAGGCGATGCGTCTGCTCCAGGGACGCAAGGGACGACTGCCCGAGGACGTCAAGGATATCCCAGCGATCATCATGCCCGATGCATCCCGCAACGTACTACGTGATCTTGCTTACCGCATGCGTGAAATCGAAAACCTGGGAAAACTCGGCTCGACGCTCCCGCGCGGCGTCATTTTTGTCGGGCCGCCCGGTTCAGGCAAAACGCAGGCTGCGATGTCTCTCGCCAAAGCGAGCGACTGGGCATTCCTCAAAATCACAGGTGCGGACATCATTGCGGATTCACGCGCCTGGGACAGGCTATACCGTGAAGCGTGCGATATCCGTCCTTGTGTGGTCTTTATCGACGAGGCGGATGGGATCCTGCAGGATCGACGACATACTGGACATGGAATGGCGACCGAAAAAATCCTCGACACGCTCGATGGCGCTGCGGGGAAAACGCCTGATGTGCTTTTCGTCGCTGCAACCAACCACTACGAACGGTTTGACGCGGCGGCAATGCGCAGTGGTCGCTTCGACGACGAGATCCATTTCGATGTCCCTTCGGACAAGGCGATGGCAGCGTACATACGAAACATCATCGCCAGCAAACTCCAGGGAACCTGGAAAGTGGACCCTGGTGCCGTTGTAGAGATGATCAGGCTTCTGGCCGGCCGGACTATCGCTGACGCGGACGCGCTCCTGCGCAAGGCGATCACCATCGCGGCGCTGCGGCGGATGCACGAACGTACCACTGATTTCCGCGCCTCAGACGTGGTACAAGGTGCGCGAGCAATATTTATCTGAAGACACGCATCTTGAAAGAGTCCGGTCCACAGAGATTTTGGGGAAGGCAAAGTATCGACGTGCGTACGTTCCGGCTGCGCAAATTGCACGACCGCGAAGACCTCATGTGCATGGTTATTGTCACGTGGGGCGTTGCCCTTCATCCGTTTCGCCGATGCCGCACGTTCAGTCAAAAAGTCATCAAGGCAACGGGTGAGAGCAAGCGGATTGTGCAGGACAAAATCAACTGAACGCGTCAGCGACCTGAAGACCTCTGACTATCCGATCCTAAAGAAAGCGACCGCCGCCATATCGAGGTTACCACGCGCCTGTGATGTCGGTCGAACATGGACGGCATATCGTTAAGCCGATAGGCCACCAATACTGTTGTGCAGGGAAGCGGACCTCCCACGACACCCGCTATCCCGACTCATACGACGATTCAGAATCGTCGCATGCGTCGGGACTCGGAATGGAAGACGCTCGGTGTCGTGACATCGGTCGACGATGCAATCGCCGTTGTGAGCTGTCATATCGGCGACGCTCCCGCGCAGTCCGGCGCGCAACCACGGATCAAGATGGCGGCGGCGCGCAGGACCTCGCGCAAGCTCAAGCACACGTTGCACTGATTCTGCGATAAACAGGAACGGGACCATGCCTCACGTGCGACGCATTTCTGCAAGCGTATAGAGGCGCGCAGCATCTCGGGTGAGCTATGCCTTCTCGCCTTTGGGTTTAGCGACTTTCACCTTGGCGAAAATGTAGCCCGCAAATCCGTCTCTAAGATCAGGGAATTTCTCGATCGTTGACTCCGCCAAATCGCCAGTCGGATCCATCCCAAGCCTCCGCAGTGTGAGCTTACCCGCAGGGCTAGCTTTATAGGTTCGCCGCCAGTCATCTCGCTGCTTGGACCCCGCGGCTTCATACGCTTCCCATCCGCGGCGGACTTCCTCGCCCCTTCGGTCCTGAGCATGCACATCCTGGGCCGCGATTCGCAACGCCGCCCGATTCGCGGCCCGCTCTTTCGCTGCGACTTCGCGTTGTTCTGTCAGGGCCAGGCTCGCCTGGATCTCGACCATCTGGCGCTCGGCGTCTGAGACGATCCACCCCTCCTTCAATGCCTTCATGAAGAAGCCTGCCGGGCTCTTCGACACCTTGCCCAGTTTCAAACTGAAACGCGTCCGTTCGATCGCCAGTTCCAGTCGCTCATCGTTGTATGCGTCGCGCGATGCCGCGATCTGGTTGAGTTGAGCGCTAGACAGCCCGAACTCCTGCTTCAACGTTTGATAGATCACTTGCGCCTGCTCGTGCGTATGAAGTATTCGCTCGGCCATCTCTTTGCGCTCGATGCGAAACTTCACGCGGCCGATTTTCCGAGACCCCTGCTCGTTACGCGTCTCATATGAGAGCCTCAGGTCAGAGACCTCGTTGATCTGTTCAATGGCAGGCACTAGCCAGTCTCGTTTGAAATACTTGAACTCGTTTGCCTTGGCACCCATTGCACCTTGCCATAAACGCAATTCATCGAGCGTAAGCCAATCCGTTTCTCCGTCATCCGCGTAGGGAAGCAAGTGGTCATACATGACACGTGCGTAGCTGAGCGTGAAGAGAGACGTGATACGCAGGCTCAGCCAATGGGACTTGCCTGGGCCACGAATGATACCAATGAGATCGGGGGGTACTCGAAACTGGAATCGGCCACCTGAGTAGGAGATACGTCCAATCAGTTGCACCGAGCCGAAGGGCTTTTCTCCGTCGGCGTCCGGAGTGGTGGTTGCCTGGATCAAGGCGCGCTGGGCTTCGGTGATGACCTGCTCGAGATGTGCGTTGTTGCGACTCGAGTAACGCATGAGCCACTTGAAGTAGTCCAACTCAACGTCATAAAGACTACGTATCTGCTCATCCTGAGCAACGATGAAATACGCTGCGTCGATCAGACGCCGAGCCGCAACACCCAGATCGATAATGCGAATGAGAACGTTCTTACGAGCGAAGCCAATGTCGGACCGCGCTGTGTCGACCGGCAGGTCCTGACCGGTTGCGTCGTCGAAGAGAGCCAAGGCCAGTTGCCGCGATGTGGCTACCTGCCCTGCTGTTGTCATACGGCCCCCAAGCTCGTGGTAAAAGATATATGGAGCGGTACGGTACCGATGGGGAGGTGCCACGTCAACACAGATCACCTCACCTTGCGCAGTGGTCTACACAGAACACCTCACCTTTGCTAGGACGCTCTTCACAATTCGCCTCACCATTGACGCCAAAACGTCTCACCTTGCAGATCAATTTGCCTCACCTCCCAGTGGTAAACGCCTCACCTTGGCGCTCAATTAACAGCACCTTTGGCACAATTCGCCTCACCTTGCGGGCGTAACTCTCTGTTTTTTATAGGGCGGCGATCCGACGTTAGTTGTTGGTTGGTTTTATTTTTTAATAAGCACGAACTACTAGAGTGCCCAGCGAACGGAGCGGCAAGCCGCAGCGGATTGGCCCTTGGGGTGTTCATTGGAAGCCTCGCTCCGATGGACGGGTTGATAACGTTCGTGCGGACGACCGTTTATTTTGCCCAAAGATCGATAGATGGACAGGGAGCGAAGGTGAGACAAATTGTGTGCCGCCCCGAATGGGGTACGGGATAACGCCGCCTTGTTCACGCTAAGGTGAGGTGTTTTGTGTTAGCGCCGGAGCGTGCGGAGGCGGTGCGCCAGTATTCCGGCTTAGCCTTCGGGATTATCGGCGAGATTCCACCCTGCCTCTTTTCCGCAAATGCTTGAATATAAAGAAATATTTTGATATTACGGTCGAACCTTGCTTTCGCCCCAGATTTCAATAGCAATTCTCCGGCGGGATGAGTATTCTACGGTTCGACGCGTTATTCACTAGAAACCGTAAAAACAGATGATGAGCGTGAAGAAATCATCTCACCGTCGATAGAAGAGAGGAACTGCAAAATGAATTTGAGCGAATTGCCGGGCATAGACCGGCGCGTAAAGCTCTCCAACTTGGGAGAGTTCGCCGAGCGTCTATCGGTGATGGCGAATGAATTGCGTGATCAAATCTTGGCCCCGAGGCCGCGTAAAAATCCTCCCGTGTTCACGATCGGGGAATTGTCCGAGCTGTGCGGTATCGATCGTCAGAAGATCAATTATCTGGCGACCAAGGAAGGTGGAGAACTTCCCCCGGGTATGGCTCACGGTACAGGAAGGGCGCGCATTTTCTCCCTGAAAGATGCACGCACTTGGGTACAGCAGGTATCCGACATTTATCAGACTCCGCTTGTCACTGGCACTCGGGAGCATCGGGGGCGTGTGTTGATCACGGCGAACTTCAAGGGCGGCTCCTGTAAGACCACTACAACGATGTGCATCGCGCAAGGTCTGAGTTTGCGCGGGCGCAAAGTACTTGTCATTGATCTCGATCCGCAAGCGTCCCTGTCGGAGTTGTGCGGGCTGTATGCCGAAAAGGATGTGACTTGGGAGGACACAGTCCTCCCGTTCATCTACGACCCGAGCATCGAAGGCGGACTTGCGTCGAAGGTTCAAAGCACTTATTGGGATGGCTTGGATGTCGTCCCTGCACACAACTACTTGCACGATGCGGAGTTCCATCTTCCGACTGCGCAACAGACCAACCCAGGTTTCGAGTTCTGGTCTGTGCTTCGAAAGGGCGTCGAACCGCTTCGGGCCCAGTACGACTACATCATTCTGGACACGGCTCCATCCCTCTCTTACATGACCCTTAACGGTCTCATGGCGGCAGATTCGATGGTTATGCCGTTGGTCCCGGAAAGCTTGGACTTCATTTCCTCGGTATCTTTTTGGTCACTGTTTGCCGAGGTCGCGCATGGCTTTGTAGAGCATGAGGTCGACAAAACGTACGACTTCATCTCAGTCCTGCTGTCACGAGTGGACTATGGAACGACCTCGTCCGCGCCGGTTGTTCGCTCCTGGTCGCAGCGCGCTTACGGCGATTGGCTTCACACAACCGAGGTTCCGGCGAGCTCTGTTATGAGCAACGGCGCGTTGGCCTTCTCGACGGTCTTTGACCTGTCGCGTTCCGATGCTGTCGCGAAGACTCTAGCCCGGGTCAAGCAACCGCTGCTGGATTACTGCAAATGGATCGATGATCAATATGTCGCGCAATGGAGGGCTGGACAATGAGCAATTTGCGTGAACGCATGATGAGTAAGACTGCCGAAGTTCGAGCCGCGAAGGACATCCAGCTCGACCAGCATCAAGAGAAGCCCGCTAGCCCTCGAACCGCACCGGGGATGGCCGGCGCATTGGCCCAGGCACAACAGCGAATCGTCGAACTTGAGAAAGCAGGTACCGCGTCGGAGGTGAACGTTTCGGAGATCGTTCCAAACCCGTGGCAGCCGCGGAAGGTGTTCAACGAAGCGAAGTTGACACAACTTGCGGAATCAATTCGCGAAGCGGGGTTGGTCCAACCGATCATTGTTCGCCGCGCTGCGCACGGCCACCAGATCGTTGCGGGCGAAAGACGTTGGCGAGCTCACAAGATGATCGATAGGGAGACGATCAAGGCCGTGATCATCGACCTTTCTGATGAAGAGATGGCGATGTTGGCCTTGGTTGAAAACATCGTGCGCGACGACTTGTCGGATTATGAGATCGCTCGCTCTATCCGCAGCACCGAGAAAGAATTTCCCAACAGAAAGCGTATGGCAGAGGCATTGGGTTTCTCTCGTTCGGAGCTGTATCGTTTCCTAGCATTTGCTGACCTTCCGGACTTTGTGATCAAAGATCTGGATATACAGCCCAGGCTGTTGGGCGCGACCGCAGCGGAGGGCTTAGTGTCAATTCTGCGCAACAAGAACCTGGGGGCGGTCGATGTCGCTAGAGAGATGTGGGCAAGGGTGGTAGCAGGGGACCTCGATCAATTGAAGCTCGCTAGGGCGATCAAGGAAGCTATCCAGAGCGGCGATGACGGAGCGCGCAGCGTCAGTGATCGTAGTATCGAGAAGATCTTTGCTGGGAAAAGTCAGGCAGGGTCGATAACGAAAGATGCTGTAGGCCTCACGGTGAAAATCAGAGCAGGCATGCTCACGTCAGAGAAGGAGAAGCAGATACGTAGGCTCATATCAGAGCTTTTTTCTGCGAGCGGCGGCAGCGCTGATTGAGGTGAACGGTAAAGGTGCCCGCGAGGCACCTTTTTTGTCGTCCGGCTTTTGTCACCCGGCGGCGTCCAAGTTGGGACACTCTTTCCGTTGCGGGTGGCAAGCCCCATGGGCAACGCCATCAAGTGATGGCGCGAATACGCCAGAATATTCTCCCGGATTGGGTAGATTGATCTCCCATCCAAGACGGAAAGCGTGCGGCAAATGCAGGGCTCCCGATTTTGGCTGCGCTTGAATCCGTGTCCCAAGTTGGGACACGCCGCGCGGCCCCTGATTCGAGCTGCCAACAGTCGGTGGGCTCCAGTCCCTGTTTTGGCTTCGAACAAGCTTGCGCCGTGAAGACGGCCGCGCCAGATACTAATCGTCGCATCATTCCAATGAAAACGGCATTGCTCGTGCGTCGGACCCCGAGCAGCTGCAAAAGCACTCGCTTCCCCCTGATGACCAACGCCGTCGGGATGGCCGAAAAATAGGATGCCTCGGATCTTTGGACTTTTGACCCGTAAATCGAAATCCGGTCGTCCCGATCGAGCTTCAGGCATCTCCATCAGCACACCACAGCTGCATCGAGTGATGCATCAATTTGTCTTGGGCTGCACACGCGCATGGGTAGTATCGAGAAGACTTTCGCGGAAGAGGTCAGGGAATCGATAACGAACAAAACCGCGGTGAATACCTGCGCAGGAATGCCCACGATGGAAAGGAGGCAGGTACGTACGCTCATATTCGGGCTTTCTTCTGCGACGACCGCCGGGCCGATTTGACGCCAACACAGAAACCCAAGTCGCATCTTCTCCTTGGGGCGCCACACTATTGCGGAGTCGTGTCCCAAGTTGGGACACTCCACGCGGACCATTTCGTCTGGTTCCCAATCAACTCAAAGGTCCGACGCGGCTCTGAACGAGCATTGGGACGTGCACGTCGCCACGGCAGAGACGCAAATTGCAGCGTCTTGCACACTAAACGGTCATCGGTTAGCCGATTGGCAGCGCCAGTAGCAAAAAAGGACCCGTTTGTCCTTAGAGTGGCGAACACCATTGTGGCGTTCAGCAATAAACGATTCGAGCCTACGATTCGCGACCCGTAAAGTGAGCGCTGCCTCCCAAAACCCGGCTAAGCACTCCCCACATCCACCGACCACGGCAACTCCAATAGAGCATCAATTAGTATGGGGCTGGGCTAGCGCGTGGGTTCAGGATGACTGGGCGCACCTTGATGCCGCGCGGCTCGGGGCACCACACGGCGCAGCGTGAAAGAGAGGCGCTGCCCTCAGTCGAGTTGCAACCAACGACAATCGACGAGCCGTTGCGGGAGACCGAACAGCGATACAGCGTTCTTCATGTTTCCGGATACGGCCGGACTGCAGGTAAGGATCCCACGCTTCGTCGGGTCTCAAGCGCGCAGTTGTGCTGTTTGGCTTCTTGCGAGCCTTGGCTCCTATTGGCTCAGTACATTGCGTTTGACTACGACCGTCGACTACTAGGCGGCAGTTCTGCCTCGTCATAATAAGAAGGCGACGGGGACGCAGTAGCGTGAACCCGCTCTCTTCGGCAGCCTGACGCAGCTCGGATCAACGCGCAGCGGTTGTGCCGCCGTTTCGGAATCAGTGCGAAGACCGCTCGCAAGTAACTTGCCCGCGACGAACATGACGACGGCGCCACGGCGCTGGTGGACCGCTCGCGACGGCCCCGTAGCTGGGCACGCACGGCCCAGTCAGTCGAGCCGGTGTTTGAACTACGTCAGGCGCATCCGGCTTGGGACTGGCGCAAGGTTAGCCAGTGCCTGCGCGGTCAGGGTCACGCGGAGGTACCCGCCCCAGCACCGTGCCCAACATCCTGCATTGCCACGGCCAGAACGACGACGCAGCGACCGCGGCCGCCATGCCGTGGCAGCGCTTCGAGGATGCGCAACCCAGATGGATTTCAAAAGCTGAATCGACCTGCGCCACAGACGAAGAACTAGTTGCAGTTAATTCGTAGAACTAAGTTGTCGCCGCCGTCCCGGCCAGATCTACTGCTGTGATGTCGGAACATTAGCGCGGCACAGCGGGCCATCTGCGTGAAACATTGCGGAACAATTTTCAGTTGGTCGAAAGCCCCGTCAGCCGGGCCTTTATTTGCAGTTTCCGGCAATTGTTTCACGACACATCCGTAGTAGGACAACCACACGGCAATTGTGCGAAGCAAGAACCATGATTTCGGTGGAGTTTGATTCGGATCGTAGTGGATGTTACGTAATCTGTAACGGATCTTGGGCTGGTGCCGGACAGCTTCCTGGTTGTTCCTCACGGTTGGCAGGCGTGAGTTGGATGCTTCCGACGCTCGAATAGCGAAGCTAGCGGGTGCGAGATAGCGGCATCCGCAAGAGCATTGCCCACGCGTAGAACGTATTAAATCTGTCTCAACTGGTAAATCAATTTGTCAACTCGCGTCGGCTGTCGAAATCGCAACTAACCGTCAGTCCACGCAAACATTTCCATCGCTTCGCCACGAACCGTTCTGCAAACAGAGGCCAGTTTGCCACCGTGGGGACGTCAACGAACGGTGACGATCACTCGCTCGGCGCGCCGCGGTTTTCCCTGCCTAGCCGTAGATGCACTCGACGCCCAATGGCGAGGCGGTCTCGCCTGCACATCGCAGGTGTTGTCGACAGGAGCGAAAGGCGGCCGTAGCAGAAGTGCGAACGGCACCATACACACCGGAATGGCGCGTCGATCGCATTGCTGTTAATGATGAACGGGCTCTCGCGCATACATTGCGGACAACGAGTCAGGAGTGGTTGTCGATGCGCCGGACAGTGATCTTCTTTTTCAAGCTGATGCAAGACACTGTGGTAGCCGTGGGCCGCGCACTGCCGGCAATACCGGAAGACCGTGTGATACCGTTCATGCACAGCCGCATCGATCATCGATGCATCCAATACCTTTCTGGGTAGCCGCACCAGGCGGCGCAGGAGCGCAATATCGATAGCGTCCCGCTGTGGTGCGACGCCTTCACGCGGATCACCATCGGGGTTCATCAGGCGAAGGAGCACATCCCCCGGCAGTGCGTTGGCGCAGGCGAACTTCCACAGGATCGAGACGAGGGACTCACCCGGCATCAACCATGCGACGTTGAAGTCGCTGCCCAGCGCGAGCCTGAGTTGCCATTCATCGAACGTGAGAATCGGAAAGCGCGGTGTCCTGAGCGCTTTCCGATTACGCCGTTGCGAGCACGCGTCCGGTGGCATGACGGGACTGGATATAGCTGCAGTGCTGAACGGCGTGGGTCCACAAGGCCGGCTCGGGGCAGTAGCCGGGACCATCCTTGATCTCGCTTTCCTTGAGCACGATCTCGACGGCGCGTGAGAACGACTCCATCGGGATCTCAAGGCTGCCGGGCAAGCTCGCCTTATGATGCGCCGCCTCGAAAGCCTGCCACAGCTGACGGGCATCGCTGACCAGACGATAGCCGGCGTCAAACGCTTCGGGTACGTAAAAGCGTGTGAAGCTCCAGGGTGTGCCCTCCGGATATGCAGTCTGATCGTAACCATTCAGGCACGTGGCGACATCCTGGGCATTGCGGATACCGTAGAACGCGAGTTCGTCGACCATCAGGCGCGCAACGATTTGCGTCTTGCCTGCGACCTGTAATGCGGTTTTCTGCGCGAGCAGTTCCTCCTGCCCGACGAGGAAGGTAAAGAGCTTAATCTGCTGGCGATCAAGTACATCGTGCACGTCGCGCAGCCATTCGTATTCGTTCTCGTTGTACCGTTGAGCTTCGTCGCAGAACAGGAGCACGGCGCTACTTCCGGAGCGGGCGGCTGCCTCGCGAATACGGAGCGACAGGCGGGAGCGTTTGGCCGAGCTGGTACCGGCGTTCGGCGCGTGATCGCCTACTGCCTCCAGCAGATTCGCAAAGAAGGGTCCTTCCGCATGCCGCGGTTTGTGCTCGCACTGAGCGTGGTAGGTCGTTATCTTCGGAAACTGACGCGCAAGAAGGAGTCGAACGTACTCGATGGCCCGCGTTTTACCAACGCGCGATGGCCCATAGATGAGCGCGCCCATGATGCGGTAGCGCAGGCAGCGCGTGACGAGCTCATAGAATGCCTCGATCGCCTGGGTCGCAAGACGATAGTTGCCGGTGACAAGTGGATGCAGTGATGGATCGACCGGACGCGGAATCTGAAGCGACATGACACACCTCGCAGCTTGAACAGCGGAGTTGAAACACCTGACCGGTGCCAATCGAAAGCTTTCTCGGGCGAACCGCGATGCGTGGCTTAAGTTCGTTGACCGTGGTCGCTTGCGCATCCATGCCTGATGCTGTGTCAGGTGTGACGGTATCTGTCCCGGGAGGGCGGGGCGGACCGACGGGAGTGCGAAAAGTCGGTGCCGATCCGAGCAGGCGCGTCGCATGAGCGAGCTCCGTCGCAGCTTTGCGGGTTCTCTTCGCCTGCCTGATTTTCTCGTCGACGTAGGCTTCAATCGGGTTGGGAGCGAGGTTAGCGTCGCGTCGCCGCCGAGCCGGTTGCCTGAGAATCTGCTGACGCAGTTTCAGGTTATGGCACCACACGCCACGCGCCTTGCGCCTCGGGTACGCCCAGCTCCATGCCGGCAGCGAGGAAAGCGCGCACGGAGCGCAGGTCGTCGGCGTTCATGTAAATCAGCAGATGCTGACCGATGAGGTGCGTGCTTGTTGCAAGGACACGGTTGGTGCAGCGCACGCCATACAGGTTGATGTGCGGACGCACGCCCTGTTGCAGGTAGGCCCGAACGCGACACGGCCGTGCCGACTGCATCAGGCAAAGGGTCCGGCGCTGATGTTCGGCGAGCCAGACGAGCATCGTTTCCCTGCCCCGCACGAAGTACTCCATCGCTTCCAGTGGAGTCGCGTTGTTGAGTCCCCGGTGCGGCGTGCCGTTGTAGCGTGAGATGGCGTACTCAACGAGCTCCGCCAGTTCATCCAGGGAGACGTAGAGACGCAGATCGCCTTTGGGATCCGAGAGCGCCCGGCGAAGATCGCGTATGTGAGAACCGGTGTATCCTGGCAGACGTGAAGACAGCCGACTGCCTATCGTGCCGAAGAAGCGTTCGATATAGGGCCGCTCGTCCGGGCTGTGTTTCGGGCCGGCATCAGCGAGGCAGCCGACAAATTCGCACAACGCCCTCATCGTTTCGTTGGCGAGATTGGCCTTCGCGTTATCGAGCCTGATCCACTCCCAGGTCACGTAGCCCAGTTCAGGCATGTTCCCCGACGGAAAGCCGTCGTGTGGTCCGTACCCGAGGCCTGGTATGGTGAACGTTCGCGGGCGATGCGGCGTCAGCGCATTCTCGATAGTCTTGATAACGTCGTAGCGGCTGTACTCCCTTGCCATGGCGATGTGGTATCCGATCACAACACGCGTGCAAACGTCGATGATCACCAGCAGCCATACTCTTTCCATCTCGGATTCGTGCGAGAAACCTAGCGGATCGCGCACGACCACCTTGAGACGGACGTCCAGCCGGTGACCGTCGAACTCGACGGCCTGATATGGCCGGACCGTTGGCGGTGCACCGGTGTCGTCGTCAACGCGCGGCAGGCCTTTGAGATGCGTGGCGCCCGCGGAGCGCGCAGCCGAGCCGAAGCTTCGCAGCATCTCCGCCTTTACCCGTCGTGAAAGCGAGCGGATCGCATGGTCGCCCGTGTTCAGCGGGTAGTCGGCCGCCGTCAACCCGACTAAGCGGCATTGGCGCAGGAAATTGTCGTGTAGAGACTACAGACCGCGCAGCCGCGTGCGCAGGTGCCCGTCAGTATGGATCTGCTCAAGCCATACCTTGCGTTGCTTTACCGGAAGCAGCAGCCACCCTGTCAACGTCGGGTGGCGTTCAAGCAGATGCGCGAGCGCACCGGCGGCACCGCGGCTGCCGCGCTCGCCGCGCACCTGCACATCACGCAGTCGCGCATATTCCGCGATGCGCACGTAGGGATAAGTGCCCGGAAGCCGAAGGGGCGGCCGTCGGGATGAGTCGTCTGGGCGCGTTCAAGCCAGCGGTACAACTGCCGGCGATTGAAGCGTGTCGATTCCTCGATGGCCCTGATCGGTTCGCCAGCGACGTAGCGCAGGATGGCCTGCCGCCGTGCCTCGAACTTACGGCGGACCGGTTTGTCGAGTTCGGTATGGGCGACAGTGGGCCACGCGTTGACATCGATCGTTTGTAGCTCCGGCTTGCGGCGACTCATGATGTCGCCTCCAGCGCTGCGAATGAAGTGAGAAGCGACAGCGGTTGCGTCTGAAGTGCCGACGCGCTGACACGACCGCTGTGGAGCAAGCTGAACAAGGCAGCGCGAACAATCACCGGGTCACTGGTCAGGAACTCGCGCTCGATATCGAGCAGTCGCCGCGGCTCCTCCACAAATTGCATGATGGCCGATGGTAACGTTTCCGGCACGAGGCCCCGGTTCGCCACAAGGTAGGAAAGGATGCGCTGCCAGTTGTCCGTCCACCCACGCGCCGCGGCGAGCTCAGCCGATTCAACAAAGCGGACCTCTGCGGTGCCAGCGTCAACCTCGGCGCATGACCCGTCTCGATTGGATCCCCAAAGCAGTTCGCTCAGTACAACCAACTCCTCGCGATGAACGTAGCGGACCCAGAAATCAGCAAGATGACGGTGTCCGTCGTAGCACATAGCCCGGTCGCTCGCAGAAGGCTATTACCTTCGGGTTCGCCTCGAGCATCAACCATTGTTGGAGCAACGCGCGCCGGTAGAACATGACGCGGCGCGCGAGCTTGGGGCTGAAGGCTTCGAATCGGTGTGCACCGCGTGGACGTCCGAGCGCGATCGGCCTGGTTACCTGAAGGGGTATCCGCCATGAGGTCAGCCTCCTACGGACGGGATTCTAAGTGTAGGAGGCGAGTTGGCAAATTTAATACGGACATATGCGAGTTGACACTTTTATGCCGATTCGAAGGGCAATAAAAGTGTCAACTCGCGAGCGTTTTGGCCCGCGGTTACTGGCGCGAACCGGTGACAGATTCTTTACGTCCTACGCTTGCTGACGGCGAATTGGAACCGCCGCCACCACCGCACGCGGCGAGCGTTGCAGCAGCAACTGCGCAAAAAGTCAAACGTGCGATCTGAGCTTTGCGAAAAGAAGCTTTCATAATTTGTTATCCTAATTGACTAATTGTCCTGCCTGCTTTGAACGATGATTTAACTCAGATCGGATGGTTTCCTGTTGATTTCATGCCGGCTTTCCTTCTTTGCTGATCTGCTCAGGACGATGTCACTGAGACGGGCGCTTTTCTAAACGGTATAAAAAACATATCAATGCGGGCGAGAACACGCACGCTCGTTTGTGTGGTAACGACCGTCCGGCAGCGAACTTAGGGCTGGATAAGATTTTTTTGAGGATCGAGGCAGCGAACACGTCAGCGTGGCGAGTTCGTCGCTGCCTTGCCGTCTTCGGGCAGATTGCCAGCAAGGCGCTCATACAAAACGGGCCAATCAACTGCAAGCAGCGGTATGGTCTTGTCCTCGCGGGACAAATAGGCGAAGAAGCGCTGCCAGCCGTCAAGGAAGATGCCTTTGCCAAGACTGAGCAAGCAGGGCGGTCTGGCAACCTGGGGAACTGTCGCGTGTGGAAACTGCGCAGCGACAGTGTCAAGAATTGTCGATCGGAAGCTCTGCAGGTTTTCGCTGTGCATGCCGACCGAGAGGTAGCTCTCTACTGCTTCCACCACACAAGTCGTGCTCAGTTCAACGTAAGCAGCGCGAACATCGCTGATCGTCACCGATGTGAGAACGGCTCATGCCTCTGTGTTGCTGGCTGTTCGCTTTAATACGGAAAGCTTGGCGAAATGAGGCAGCGCTCGAAAGTTGGTCTCCCCGCCTTGCAGCGCGTCTTGGAACGTTGGATAGCACGCCAGCCACGAGGGTGAAACGCAACTGACCGGTCGAGATTCTTCGATTAGTCCGTCGACCGGGACGGTGCGTTTCTGTGGCTGCAGTTCTCTCAGGTTAATTGTTATAAAAATAATATCTATACGGCGTCAGGTTGACAAGGGTTGTCACGCAAGGTGATGGCCACAACTAGGCTAACGGTCACGCCGCGACGAACTTTAGGTGGGGGCGCCACTTTTTTTGGTCCGGGCTGCCCCCGGCGGCATAGTAGTTGTCGCCCGGGCGACCGGACTTCCTGCTTGACGCTATCCACCCGATTGACGTCGAGGCTTGCTGCGTCTCCTGAACAACATTCGGTTCAAAGCCGCGCTTCACGCACAGCGCGAGGATCTCGCTGAAGAGCGCCACGCCGCGCGGATACCGGATTGGGTAGGAGTACCAACTCGATGCGGCCAGCGTAGTGGACCTGGAAATCTGTGAAATCCGTGCTGCACGCGGGTTCCGGGTTGACGACATCAATTTCCTCCACGGCCGCAGAACGGAAGTTGAAAGACAACCTCCCCCAACTTTTGCACGGTCTCGTCGACGTTTGCCGTTGCGACAAGGCGGCAACCCACGTAGGAGCCCAACTTTCGAAAGAACGGCTTCGCGTCGACGCGACGTTCGCCGCGGGCTCGACTTGCGGCAGTACTGCGGGCGAAGGTAGCCGATCGGCGGAACAGGCAATTCGAAGCGGAGAACCGGCAGCCGCGAGGACAATACGCCGCCCCCATAGCGCGACGAGCGCCTGACCAGGCCTGCTTGCGCAGAAAGCATCTCGGGCCGGCAAAGTGCGCTCAGTGGTGCACTGCAGCAACTGGTGCTATAATTTTAGGCAGTGTTTTTCTTGTGCTCCATTTCAACCGGCCCGCTCCTGTCGGCAGGCCGCGTCTCTTGCTCGCTGCGACCCTACAACGGGTGGCCGCCTGCCTCCGTGAACGTGGGCGCCTCGCCAGCCGCCGTGCGCTGGCTGCCGGGTCTCGCTTTCGCCGAGCCAACCTGTCCAAGGAGAATGTATGGCAACTTTTGATCGGGAAGACTCCGGACCGGAAACAGCCGCATCCGCACCGAATTTTTCGGCTCGGCGCGCATCGAAGGCCAGGGCCGCCGCAGCTGTGCTACCGATGGACGCAGTGTCCACGGTGTTGCAGGACGAAGAGCGGCAGCGTCAGATGCGCGCGCTCATCCAGTTAGGAAAAGAGCGCGGCTACCTGACTCACGCCGAAATCAATGATCACCTGCCGGACAACTTCGCGCAGACCGTTGCGATCGAGACCATTGTCAGCACCTTCAATGACATGGGCGTGGCGGTCTACGAGCAGGTGCCCGACACGGAGACGTTGCTCCTGAACGACGCTGCGCCGGCAGCCGTGTCGGACGACCAGGCCGACGAGGAAGCGGAAGTCGCGCTTTCCACCGTCGATTCTGAATTCGGGCGCACGACCGATCCCGTGCGTATGTATATGCGTGAAATGGGCGCGACCGGATTGTTGACTCGCGCGGGCGAGGTTGAGATTGCGAAGCGCATCGAAGATGGTCTTCACGAAATGATCCAGGCAATTGCCGCCTGCCCGGCGACTGTCTCCACGATCCTTTCGCGTGTAGAGCAGATCGGGACCGGTGAACTGCGCATCGACGAACTGGTCGACGGTCTCAATGAAGACATTCCAGCGGCCGGGCTGTCAGTGTCGGACCCGGCTGAGACACCGGATGTTGACGCGGATACCGCCGATGGCGACGACGAGCAGGGAGATGAGGACAGTGAGATCGGGGAGGGGGATTCGGCGAAGGCGAACGAGGCGCGTCTGAAACAGCTCACGAGCGACAGTCTCGCGATATTTGCGCGAGTGCGCGAGTTGTTCGATCAGATCCCGCATGCCGACGCCGCGCAAGGCAAGGGCCACGCAACCTTCGCACGCGTGTGTGAAGCGATCCGACGCGAGATGGCGCCCATCCGCTTCACGGCGCGAACCATCGACCGGCTGTGCGCCGACGTGCAGCAACAGGTCGCACAGGTGCGAGCGGTCGAGCGGCGCATTTTACAGATTGCCGTTGACCGGTGCGGGATGCCGCGCGAGAAGTTCGTTGAGTCGTTTCCGGGGCACGAAACCGATCTCGGGTGGACCGAAAGGATGGCGGCGGGGTCGCGCCAGTACGGCGCCGCGCTCGGACGCAGTCTGCCTGCGATTCAGGCCGAACAGCAGAAGCTGATCGATATCGAAGCGAACGTGGTACTGCCGCTGCAACAGTTGAAGAAGATCAACCGGCAGATGATGGCGGCTGAGTCGAAAATGCGGGAAGCGAAGCGCGCGATGATTGAGGCCAACCTGCGCCTGGTGATCTCCATCGCGAAAAAGTACGTGAACCGCGGCATGCATTTTCTGGATCTGATTCAGGAAGGCAATATCGGCTTGATGAAGGCCGTCGACAAATTCGAATATCGACGCGGCTGGAAGTTTTCGACCTATGCAACGTGGTGGGTGCGGCAAGCCGTCACGCGTTCGCTTGCCGATCAGGCGCGCACGATTCGCGTGCCGGTGCATATGATCGAGTCAATTAACAAGCTCAACCGGATCTCGCGCGAGATCCTGCAGCAGACCGGACGCGAGGCTGATCCTGCGGCGCTTGCGCAGCGCATGGAACTGCCGGAAGAGAAGATTCGCGGCATGTTGAAGGTCGCCAGGCAACCGGTGTCGCTCGAGACGCCCGTGGGGGAGGACGCCGACGCGACGCTTGGCGATATGATCGAAGATCCAATGGCGGCATCGCCCGCGGACGCGGCCGTGCTTGCGAACCTGCGCGCCGCGATCGATGAGGCGCTCGATGCGCTGTCGCCCCGTGAAGCGAAGGTGCTACGGATGCGTTTCGGAATCGATACCACGTCCGACCATACGCTTGAGGAACTCGGCAAACAATTCGACCTGACGCGCGAACGGATCCGGCAGATCGAAAGCAAGGCGATGCGGAAACTGATGCACCCGGCTCGAGCCGGCAAGCTACGGCAATTTCTCGACCATTGAGCCACGGGCCGGGGCCGTCGGCGCGTTGCGCTGTCATTGAGGACGGGATCCGCAGTCGACCGTCGATCAGGAACAGGACGATTCCTGGCGCGCACCGGGGCCGGGTTACCTCGATGCGCTTCATGCGTCATTGCACAATGGGTCGTGGCACGCCACTGACTCATAACAGGACTGCCTGCTGCAAAAGTTCCAGCGCCTTCAGTTCGTCCAGTCGACCTGTGCGTGCCTTACCTGCCAGCGTCTTGATCAAGGCTTCCGCGATCGGTTCGATACCGTGGAGATTATCCAGGCTGGTCACGGAAGCGAAGGAGAGCAGCGCCGGACTGCGCTGCGGTGGTGCAGCGGCCGGGAGCGACTCGGGGGTTGCCGGTGTGGCTGCCGGGAGTTCGCTATCACTTTCTTCTGGCGAGCCACCCGCAGGCTCGTCGGGGGCAGCACTGACATGATCCTGTGGGCTGACGACGATCGTTTCTTTCGCTCCGGCGACATCCGCCGAAACAGGAGAGGAGCTGTCCGGACCGGTCCGGACCGCCGCCCGCACGCGCCCAGCGCGCGCCTTCACTTCTCCGGGGTTCACTGGCACGCCATCCTTCGTCGCGGCCGCGAGCGGCTCATGCTGTTCAACGGATGCACGACCGCGCGAAGCAGGCGTAAGCAAACGCGACACCGACTCCGGAATGTCAGCTTCGGAGCGCGGCGTGTCCAGCCAGCCAGTTGGCAAACCAAGTCGCTCGGTGAAGCGACTGGCTTCGACATCGTCCATGCGTTTCTTGCCATATAGCCGATGGGCCATGTTGGATCCGCTCATCGCCATGACTACACCAAGTTTTGCTTTCGATCCGTTGCGACCCGTGAGAATGTGGAGGTTAGCGCGTCGAATGTTCTCTACCGCGGCCCTGTCGTCTAATGCCAGCGCTTGCTGTTGGGTTGTTCCAGGAGATGTCCTGCGTTTCGAGGGCAATCCTTTTCGCGGCGCATGAGGGGTATGCGGTTCGGCCATCTGGCTTCGACTGTTCCTGACAGCTCTGGGCGACCCGCCAGTTGCTTTCTTCGGCATTTGCGCTTCCTCGGACAAACTATCTTTAAGAAATGATTGCTGGCCGCCGTTCAGGGCGGAAGCCGGCACGGGTGTTTCCGACACTGCTTCCGGTTCGTCGTCTGTTTGAACGAAGTCGAGCGGTGATTTCAGGCGGGCGATGGTTTCGGCCGCGAGCGCAGGATTGGGCTGGTCAAAGAAACCGTGAGGCAACCCAAGCGTGGTTTCCATGTGAAAGGCGGTCTCGGGCGTGAACCTCTCGCCCTTCGTCAGTTCGGCCATTCGCGCCATGTTCGATCCAAGTCCCAGGGCGATATTCTCCGCACCCACCGTATCGATCAGGAACTGGAACGATCGGGTTTTGAATATGGAGGCAGTCTGTGCGGAGTCCCGGGCAGGTGCATTCACGTACGGTTGTCTCTGCCGGTTGGACTGAGATTTCTTCACGTGACGAGGTTGGCGCTGGCCGCTGTCCCGAGATCCCGCATCTCGTCCGCGGGGTTGACTCATAAAGTAGGGCTCCATGCGATCATTGGTGTTCCGACTCTTGAATTATAAACGAGGCCATATTGGCATTTGCTTCGTCAGCTCTGCTGGGCGGAAATGTACGCGTGAGCCGAAACCCCAGCGCGATACCGCGTCAGCGTTCGCATATGCTCCAAGTTCGCTCACGCCGCAAGGATCGCGTCGAACTGTCCCGGAAGAACACCGGCCTCCGCCGGTTTACGACCCCGGCCGAGTGTGCAGGTATCGTTGCAGCGTGTATACCGCACACCTTGCGAGGTCCAGGATGGCCTGGAGACTGTGGAAAACCGAGAAGCGGCAAGACGAGACGCGGTGCTGGCCCAGCGATACACATCGGTCGATAAAGCAACTTCTGGGCATGTACCTGAGCGGCGGTTCAGCACCGTTCGCGCGGTGGGCCGCCCCTGGCATCACACTCATGCCCGACGTCGAGCCAGTCCTCCGAAACGGCGTTCGAGAATATCAGCTTGCCCTCTGGTTCTGGCGCTTTGCCGAGAAGAACGGCACTATCGCGGCACACATGGTCCGTGAGGGTATTGTCAAGTTGGCGCCGGGGTCGACGAATATAATGGGGCATGGAGAAAGCTTCCGTTTCCGTTTTGCTGTCGGCCGAGGCGCCGATTTCGTTCAAGGGCTATCGATTTCCGCCGCACATCATCAGCTACGCGGTGTGGCTGTACTACCGGTTCCCGCTCAGCCTGCGCATGGTTGAGGAGATGCTGGCGGCACGGGGAATCGAGCTTACGTACGAAACGGTGCGGTGCTGGGCGACGAAGTTCGGTCCGGCGGTCGCGAAGCGTATCCGTTCGACAGCGCCGGGTCACGGCGACAAGTGGCACCTGGATGAGGGTGTGTCACGAACACAAGCGAAAGCTTGTGGTGCTGTACTGAAGATGGGAGTTGGCCTCCCGGAGTCGGCTTGCAGGAGCAGGCTCCAAACCGCCCGGTGCTGCTGCGTTCAAAAGGCGTGGTGGTGAGCGACCGCGGAAAAGTCATCCATCAGGGTGGCAGGTACGTGTTGAGAAGATGAGCGAAAGCAAACCGTTCGATGACGCGTCGTTAAGGTGTTAAAGCGCTGTCAAAACTGGAGCCGCTTCGTCGCTCCAGGATCAGTCAGGACGAGACCTGCTTACGGACCTGATGGCAGTCGGCGTAAAGGCGGCATGAGCTCAACACAGGCTTCAGTACGGAACGTGAGAACCTTGTTGCGGATGCAAAGGGAAATGACAAATGGCAGACACCATAAGGAAGAATACCGATGCCGCAACGAGGGGCGGAGCTGCCCGTAGTAGTGCTGAAGCCCTTGTAATGAGGGTGGAGCGAAGGGGTGGCGTTATCCGGTTGACGAAGGTCACCAACCTGCATGGTGGGGATGAGTGACATGACCTCAACGAAACCGTATTGCATTGCGAAGCGCACGGTGTGGGAAGCGTATCAGCTGGTGAGGGCCAACCGGGGTGCTGCAGGCGTGGACGATGAAACGATCGCCATGTTCGAGCAGCACCTGTCGGGCAATCTGTACAAGTTGTGGAACCGGATGTCGTCGGGTTCGTATTTCCCGCCCCCGGTGAAGCAGGTTGAGATACCGAAAGCCAAGGGTGGTACCAGAAAGCTGGGCGTGCCCACCGTGTCAGATCGAGTGGCCCAGACGGTTGTCAAGCTCATGATCGAGCCGATACTTGAGCCGATATTCCATGAAGATTCTTATGGGTACCGGCCTTGGAGATCGGCGAAACAGGCGGTTGCGGTAACGCGTGAGCGCTGCTGGAAATACGACTGGGTCGTTGAGTTTGACATCAAGGCGGCATTCGATCAGATTGATCATGGCCTCCTGCTCAAGGCGGTGCGTAGGCACATCAAGGTGGACTGGATCCTGCTGTATATCGAGCGGTGGCTGACTGCGCCGTTCGAGACTGCGGACGGAGCGAGACTGCCACGGGTGCGCGGTACACCCCAGGGCGGAGTGGTCAGCCCGATGCTGATGAATCTGTTCATGCACTATGCGCTTGACACATGGATGCAGCGACACCTCCCGCAATGTCCCTTTGCGCGTTATGCCGATGATGCGGTGGTCCACTGCCGCAGTGAGGCGCAGGCGCAGGAGGTCATGCATGCCATTGCCTCGCGGCTGGCGGAATGCGGGTTGGAGATGCATCCCGAAAAGTCAGGCATCGTGTATTGCAGGGACCGAAGCCGTACTCAAGCCTACCCGAATGTGACCTTCACATTTCTGGGTTTCCTGTTTCGTCCGCGAAGGGTGATGACCAGGTCTGGGCAGCTCTCAACGAGCTTTCTGCCCGGCGTGAGTCGTGATGCCCTGAAACGGATGAGACAGACAGTGCGGGGGTGGCGGCTACCTCGTCAGACGTTCAGGTCACTGGTCGAACTGGCCGATCAATGCAATCCCACGATACGTGGTTGGTGGAACTATTACGGGGCTTTCTATCGGACGGCCATGCAGGGGCTCGGTCGGTATCTGGACCGCAAGCTCGCACGCTGGGCCCGGTGCAAGTACAAAACACTACGACGGCATAAGCGGCGTAGCGACGAGTGGTTGCACAAGATGAGGAAGGCGTACCCGCGACAGTTTGTGCACTGGCAGTTTCTGGGGGTAAAGGTTGGATAACGGGAGCCGTGTAAATCGCGAGGTTTACGCACGGTTCTGCGAGAGGCTCGGGGTGAAATCCCCCGGGCCTACTTACCTGGTCGTGACGATCCACGGCAGGAAGCATTGGCTGTGGCGGGCTGTCGATCAGCACGGCGCAGTGGTCGATGTGCTGGTGCAGAGCCGCCGCGACAAGGCGGCGGCCAAACGGCTGATGCGCAAGCTGCTCAGGCGCCACGGCTGCCCACGCGTGATCGTCACGGACAAGCTGCGCAGCTACGCGGCGGCGAACAACGAACTGGGCCTGAACGTCGAGCATCGGCAACACAAAGGACTGAACAACCGGGCGGAGAATTCCCACCAGCCCACACGCGTGCGCGAGAAGGTGATGCGCCGCTTCAAGTCGGCGCGCCATCTACAACGATTCACGTCGGTCCATGCTCAGGTATGCAACCTGTTCATGCACTGCCGCTACAACGCGAACGCGCAACAGAAACGGCAGGCCCGCAAGCATGCGTTCAAGGCGTGGGAAACCGTAACGGGCAATCCGATGCTGGATCGCATTGCCGCATAAATTGGTGATCCTTATGTTGAGTGATTTCGCCTGCGCGCCCTTCAACAAGTTGACAATACCGTGACGCGGCCTGTGGCGCAACAGGCCTTGAATGGAGCCTTGTCGTTGAGAGTTGTAAAGCGGATGAGGCACTACGCGGGCAGACGAATGAAAGCTCTCCGCAATAGACTGTACTTCCCGATCCTGATCTTTGCGACGGCAATGCCGCACCAATCCATGCCCCCATTCTTTCATCGCTGTGTGCGTCTCGTTGTCGGCGCAACGCTCTCTGTTTCACTTGCCGCCTGCCACCATGAAGAGCCGTGGAAGCTCACGGACGTTCAGGGGCATTTGCCCGATCTGGATTTCGCGCTGACCTCAGACACCGGCAAGCAGATTAGCCAGGCGAACCTGGCAGGTGATGTCACACTCGTCTACTTCGGCTACACGCATTGCCCCGACGTATGCCCGGAAACGCTGGCCAAGCTCGCTCAGATGACACATCAGCTCGGCGACGCCGCACAACACGTGAAGGTCCTGTTCGTGAGTGTCGACCCGGCGCGGGACACGCCCGCAGTGATGCATGCGTATGTCGATGCGTTCGACGCAAAGCACGACGTCGGCCTGACCGGTTCCGACAGCGCGATCAAGGCGCTCGCGCAACGCTATCGCGTCGCGTACCAGGCTGACAAGCCCCGCGCGAACGGTGGATACGAGGTAACCCATAGCTCGGCGATCTACATATTCGATGCGAAAGGGCATGCACGCCTGATCGGTGCGGACGACGATCCGGTCGACGCATTTGTGCACGATCTGCGTCAATTGGCCAATGAGACCTGACGACAGGCGCCCGCGACGGTGCTGAAGAGGCCGCGAACGAGCCCGCGCACCCACGGTGTATTCAACAGATAGAGTCGGACGTACGTCGGAGATTCCGGCCAGATTCGCCCGGAGGAGCGCTTGTTGTCGCCGGCCGAAGTTCCACGCATACCACCGCGTTCAGCTGGTCAATAACCGGCTACGACCAGAATCCCTATGCACGCTCAACGCAAGGTTTCCTGGCAAACAAGTGTGTGGCGCCAGTAGCATCGATACGATCAGGTCTTCATCCCACTTGATACGGCCAACGTGGGGTGGGGCGCGTTGATCGATCCGAGCCGGCGCTGTCATCGCTTACCTTTACCCTCCTGCGAGCGTAGTTGAGGGCGCCCGTTCCTGTGTCACTCAGGCGGCTACCCAGCCGTGAGCGGACAGTCACGCATGAGGTATGTGCGGCCGTAGATGGCCGGCTGCTGCCTGACGTCGAGCGGCGGCACGCGACCCGGTGCGGACGGTCCCAGCCGTCGCAAGCATACGGCAGGTCTGGAGCGTACAGCGGTCAGTCAGGACGTGAAGCTCGGCGCCGGCACCAACGGAGTGGGCTTCGACGTCGGCATGGGCGGGAGGTTCGACGATGGTCGATTGGCAGGCACTCATCATAGTCGACGACGCGCGGGCGAGGCCGCAGGACAAAATCCCGCGCTCACGCCGCGACGCGCGGATCGCGCGCGCATGCGGCGCGATCCGCGATTCATCGTGTGCCAGGTTAGCCGTGGCCGAGCCGGCCGTCGCGCACCCGCCAGAGATCGAGCGGGTTGTCGTCTTGCAGCGCGGGCGGCAGCAGTTCCGCAGGTAGATCCTGATAGCAAACCGGCCGCAGAAAACGCTCGATCGCCATCGCGCCGACCGATGTCATGCGCGGATCGGACGTCGCCGGGAACGGCCCGCCATGCACCATCGCATGCGACACCTCGACGCCGGTCGGATAGCCGTTCGCGAGAATCCGTCCCGCCTTGCGTTCGAGCGTCGGCAGCAGGCGCCGCGCGAGCGCGACGTCGTCCGCCTCGACGTGCAGCGTCGCCGTGAGCTGCCCTCCGACGTGCTCCGCGAGCGCGATCATTTCGTCGACGTTCCTGCAGATCACGATCAGCGACGTCGGCCCGAAGATCTCGTCCTCGAGTTGCGGGTCCGACACGAACGCTTGCTGCGTCGTCGCGAACAACGCCGGGCACGCGGCGCTTTTCGCGTCCGTGTCGGCGCCGCGCGCGAGCGCACACACGTTCGCGCCCGCCGCACGCTCGGCGATGCCGTTCGCATACGCGGCTGCAATGCCGGCGGTCAGCATCGTCTGCGCGCCCTTCTGCCCGAGCGCCTGCGCAGCCGCATCGACGAACACCTGCGTATCTGGCCCGTCGAGCACGACAACGAGGCCCGGATTCGTGCAGAACTGCCCGACGCCGAGCGTCAGCGAATCGACGAACCCGCGCGCGATCTCCGCGCCGCGCTTCGCGAGCGCGCCCGGCAGCACAAAGAATGGATTGATGCTGCTCATCTCCGCATACACCGGAATCGGCTCACGACGCTTCGCGGCGATGTCCATCAGCGCGAGGCCGCCGCCGCGCGAGCCGGTGAAGCCGACCGCCTTGATCGCCGGATGCGCGACGAGCGCCTCGCCGATCGCGTTGCCCGCGCCGATCACGAGCGAGAACGTGCCTTCCGGCAGCCCGCACGCGCGCACCGCCTGCTGGATCGCGCGCCCGACGAGCTCCGACGTGCCGAGATGCGCGGGATGCGCCTTCACGATGACCGGGCACCCGGCCGCGAACGCGGATGCGGTATCGCCGCCCGCGACCGAGAACGCAAGCGGGAAATTGCTCGCGCCGAACACCGCAACCGGCCCGACCGGAATCTTCTGCAGACGCAGATCGGCACGCGGCAGCGGCTTGCGCTCGGGCTGCGCGGAATCGATCGTCGCGGCGAGCCAGCGCCCGTCTCGTATGTGCGACGCAAAGAGCCGCAATTGCCCGACCGTCCGCCCGCGCTCGCCTTCGAGCCGCGCGACCGGCAGTGCCGATTCCTGATGCGCGCGCTCGATCAGCGCGTCGCCGAGCGCGAGAATGTTCTCGGCGATCGTCTCGAGAAAGCGCGCGCGCGTTTCGAACGGCGCCGCCCGGAACGCATCGAACGCCGCGTGCGCGAGCCTGCACGCGCGATCGACGTCGTCCGCGCTGCTCGCGCCGAACGGCGGCTCGAGCGCCGTGCCGCGCGCCGGGTCGAACGCGAACATCGTCCCTTCCGCGCCGCGTACCGAGGCGCCGCCAATCAACATCTCTCCGGTGATCTGCATCATCGTCCTGTCTGTGTGTCCAGTTTGCGAGGTTCGTCGAGATCGATCCGGTAGATCCGGATCGCGTTGTCATGCCAGATCGCGCGGCGTGCCGCGTCGCTCAGCTGCCGGTCCGCCATCGCGGCCGCGAACGTCTGCACCAGCGCCGGATACGCGATCCGCAATCCGGCGACCGGGAAGTTGCTCGCGAACATGCAGCGTTCGGCGCCGAAGATCGCGACCGCGTCGCCGATGATCCGGCGATTCTCCGCGTCGTTCCATGCGGCGTCGCGCAGCCCGAATTCGGACAGCTTCACCGACACGCGCGGCTGCTCGGCGAGCGCCTCCATCCCGCGCCGCCAGCGCGCGAGGCCTGTGTCCGAACGGTCCCACGGCAGCCCCGCGTGTTCGAGCACGACGTCGACGGCCGGCGCATCGGCGAGCCGCGCGGCCGTTTCGTCGAGATGCCAGAACGGCACGCGCAGATCCCAGCGCAGCTCATGCGCGGCGAGCCGTTCGAGCGCGCGCGGCCAGCGCGGGTCGCTCAGCGTGCCAGGGCCGTCGACCGTGGCGTCCGGCGTCGCCGACGTGCGCGGCTTGAAGCGCACGCCGCGCACGAGCGGATACGCGGCCTGCTCGGCGAGGCGCTCATCGGCATCGTCGGCGAGCAGGTCGACCCACGCGACGACTGCCGACGGAATCGGATGACGCACCACGACGTCATGCAGCCAGCGCGTTTCCGCGAGCGCGTCGTCGCGCAGGCACTCCGCCTCGACGTGCACGCTCGCGACGACCGGCGCGCCGCCGGCCGCGCGCCGGAATTCGTCGACGCCGAAGTCGTTGCGCAGGTCCGCGTAATCGCCGAGGATGAAGTGCTCGGGATCGTACGCGCCCTGCAACCATGGATAGCGGACGTCGCCGTTCAGGCGCCACAAGTGATGGTGCGCGTCGACGATCGCATCGGGCAGCGCGAGCGCCGCGTCGTCCGCGCGCGGATCAGCGACCGCCTGCGAGCACATAGGACGCGTCCGGCTCGCGCAGCGTCGGCATCTCGTTGACGAAGCGCCACGCAGTCAGGTCGAGTTCGCGCACGTGATCGTCCTGGAACGACACGTACGCGGCGGGCCGCGACGGATGGAACGACAGCGCGGTCGGATTCGCCGGCAACGCGATGCGCTCGATTTCCTCGAGCCGCTCCGCGTCGAACACCGAGATCGACTGCTCGCCCGAATTCGTCAGCAGCAGCAGGTCGCGGCCGTCGACCGAACTCGTCCGGTAAATGCGGTTCGGATCGCTGCGCGTCTTCGCGCGGCGGCCGCAGGTCATCGTCGCGGTGTCGATCGGGACGAGCGTGTCGTCGCCGCGGTTTGCGACGAAAAGCGTCTTCTCGTCGCTCGACAGAGCGTTGCCTTCGGGGCGCGGCCCCGGCATCACCGCGCGCGGCGTCACCGTCGCATCGCGCGGATCGAACTGCGTGACCGTGTTCGACAGCAGATGCACGCCGTATGCGCGGCTCGCGTCGCGCGTCAATGTGACGAGGTGCGTCTTCACGCCGCCGGATGGCACCGCCATGTTCGGCACCGTCTGCTCGCGCGGACGATCGAACACGAGCAGCATGTCGCTCGCCTCGCTCATCGCATACAGGCGCCCGTCGGCGTCGCTCGCCATCCCGTGCGGCCGGTAGTACGGCCAAAGGTCGAGCATCCGCGTGAGTTTGCGCTCGTGCAGATCGATCTCGGCGATCCGGTGATCGCCGTCCTGGCCGCGCGTCCACGCGGTTTCGATCCCGAAGATGCCGACGTACGCGAAGCGGCGCTCCGCGTCGACAGTGAACTCGTGTGGGAAGCTCGGCAGCACGATGTGCTTGAGCGCCGCTTTCGTCTCGAGATCGTAGAAGCTGAAGGTATGGGCGCATTTCTGCACCAGCAGCAAAATGTCGTTCATCGTGAATCTCCGTCCTTCGAGGTTTCGCCGCGGCTCGCATATCGTGCCGCGGCGAGTGTGGGTTCGTTGCGTTCGCAACCGTCAGTCGGTTTCTCAGTCCTCGCAGAGCTTCGGCAGCGTCAGCGCGAGCAGGCCGGCCACCGCGAGCGTGACCGCGAGGCTGTACACGCCGGCCGCGGAGCTCACGTGCTGGGTCAGCACACCGACCGCGTACGGGCCGCAGAAGCCGCCGAGGTTGCCGAGCGCGTTAATCAGGCCGCGCGCACTGCCGGCGGTCTCAGGGCTGCAGAGCTTCGGCGGAATCGCCCAGAACACGCCGGCCGCCGCTTGCAGGAAGAAGCCGCAGCCGATCAGGAACGCGAACGACACGAGCATCGTTTCGTGCGTCAGCACCGACAGCGTGAGGCATGCGGCGAAGCCGACGAGCGGCAGCAGCACGAACAGGCGGCGCTTGCCGGTCCGGTCGGACAGATACGACGTCGCGAACATGCCGACCATCATCGCGATGTACGGCAGCATCGCGAGCAGGCCGATCTTGCCCATCCCGGTGTGCGTGAGGTTCTTCAGCAGCGTCGGCAACCACATCGTGTAGCCGTAGATGCCGACCTGGTAGCAGAAGTTGATCGCGATCAGCAGCCAGATCGTCGGGTTGCACATCATCGCGCCGAACGACGCCGCGTCCGGCTTGCCCGACGCGCGCTTGCGCTCCTGCTCTTCGCGCAGCGCGTCGAGGATGTACGCCTTCTCGCGCGGCGACACCCAGCGCGCGGTCCCGGGGCCGTCGTCGGCGAACAGCATCCAGACGATCAGGAACAGCAGCGACAGCACGCCCGTACTGAAGAACAGGTGGCGCCAGTCGTACGCGGCGAGAATGTAGCCGGACAGCGGCGCGGTGATCATCCCGGCGAGCGGCACGAACATGATGACCATCGCGTTCGCGCGCCCGCGTTCGCGATCGGGGAACCAGTTGCTGACCATCGTCAGCACGACGGGCAGCATCCCGCCTTCGGCGACGCCGAGCAGGAAGCGCAGCGTCAGCAGCTCCCACGTATGCGTGACGAGACCGGTCAGCCCCGACAGCGCGGCCCAACTGATGAGCGACCACGCGATGAATTTCTTGCCGCTGCCGAGCGCCGCGCGCTTGCCGCCGGGAATCTGGAGGAACAGGTAGCCGAAGAAGAAGATCCCGCCGGCCAGACCGGCCATCGTCGCGTCCATGCCGAGATCGGCGTTCATCCCGCCCGGCATCGCGAACGCGATGTTCACGCGATCCATGTAAGAGATGATGCACGTGAGCAGCAGCGGCGGAATCACGCGCAGCCAGCGGCGGCGTGGAATGGCTTCGCCGGTGTCGTAAGCCGGGTTGGCCGGGGTCAGCACAGTCATGGTGTCTCCAGTTTTGGTGGTCGGCAGCGACGGACTTCTGATGGACCGCCTGTCACGCCGTGACGAACCGGCACGGAGCCGGCCGCCAGCGCGGAACGCATGTGCGTTCCGCCTCTGCGCGGACGCCTGCCCGTCCGCGCGGCAAACGCGGTTCGCACATGGAACCGCGAAACGCGTGCCGCGCTAACGGACCTCAGCGGCCCCAGCGCAGCACGAGCGGATCGAGCCAGCGCGCGGCGTCGAGCAGCCCAGCGCGAACCTGCGGATGCAGCTCGGGCCACGGCGCGCGCGCCTTGTCGCACGCGATCACGCCGCCCTCCATCATCAGCGCCTTCGCGGTCAGGAAGCCTGCCTGGCGATTCTCGTAGTTGATCAGCGGCAGCCAGCGCGCGTACTGCGCGCACGCTTCGTCACGGTTGCCCGCAAAGTACGCGTCGGTGATCTGGCGAATCCCGTCCGGATAGCCGCCGCCCGTCATCGCGCCGGTCGCGCCCGCGTCGAGATCGGCGAGCAGCGTGATCCCCTCCTCGCCGTCCCACGGACCTTCGATCGCCTCGCCGCCGAGCGCGATAAGCTCGCGCAGTTTCGACGCGGCACCCGCGGTCTCGATCTTGAAGTACGACAAGGCCTCGATCTGGCGCGCGAGCTTTGCGAGGAACGGAGCGGACAGTGTCGTGCCGCTCGCGGGCGCGTCCTGGATCATCAGCGGGATGTCGAGGCCGCCGGTCACTTCCTCGAAGAACGCCTGGATCTGCGCTTCGGACACACGGAACGTCGCGCCGTGATATGGCGGCATCACCATCACCATCGCGGCGCCCAGCGCCTGCGCGTGACGATTGCGTTCCGCGCAGATCCGTGAGCTGAAGTGCGACGTCGTGACGATCACCGGCACGCGGCCGGCGACGTGCTCGAGCGTCGTGCGCGTGATCAGTCCGCGCTCATCGTCGCCTAGCGCGAACTGCTCCGAATAGTTCGCGTGGATGCAGATCCCCTGCGAGCCCGCGTCGATCATGAAATCGAGGCAGCGGCGCTGGCCGTCGAGGTCGAGCGCGCCGTCCTCGGTGAAGATCGTCGGCGCGACTGGGAACACGCCTTTGTAACGCGCTTTCATGATCACTCCACGATCTCGAACTGGTCGAGGAACTCGGTCTTCAGCGTGAGGCCGAGACCCGGCACGTCGTCGCGCAGCTGCAGGTAGCCGTTCTCGGCGACCGGCTCGCCGTCGAAGATGTAATAGAACAGCTCGTTGCCGACCTCGACGTCGAACATCGGGAAGTACTCGCTCATCGGCGACGCGAGCGTGCTCATCGTCAGGTGATAGTTGTGCATCTGGCCCGCATGCGGGATCACCGGCACGCTGTACGCTTCGCACAGCGCGTTGATCTTGTGCGCCATCGTGATGCCGCCGACGCGGTTCGTGTCGTACTGGACCACCGACACCGCCTTGCGGTCGAGCAGCTGCTTGAAGCCGTACAGCGTGAACTCGTGCTCGCCGCCCGAGATCGGGATGCTCGTCAGCTGGTTCAGCTCCGCGTAGCCGTCGATGTCGTCGGCGATCACCGGCTCTTCCAGCCAGCGCGGCTGATACTTCTCGAGCTTCGGCAGAATCCGTTTCGCGTACTCGAGGTTCCAGCCCATGTAGCACTCGAGCATCAGGTCGTTGTCGTAGCCGATCACTTCACGGACCGCGGCGACCGACTTCAGGTTCTCGACGACGCCCTGCTGCCCGTGCGCGGGCCCGTAGCCGAAGCGCATCTTGAACGCCCGGAAGCCCTGGTCGAGGAATTTCTGCGCCTCAGCCTGCATTTCCTTCAGGTCGGTGCGATAGAGCTTCGAGTAGTAGCACGGAATCTTCTCCTTCGTGCGGCCGCCGAGCAGCTTGAAGACCGGCTTGCCGACGCTCTTGCCGAGGATGTCCCAGATCGCGATGTCGACACCCGAGATCGCGGCCATCCCGATCCCCTTGCGGCCCCATGCGTGCGTCGCGCGGTACATCCGCTGGTTCAGGTATTCGTAGTCCCACGGGTCCTGGCCGATCACGAGCGGCGCGAGGTACTGGTCGATGATCACCTTCGCGACCTGCGGTGCGAGCGCGACGTTGCCGTAGCCAACGATCCCGTCGTCGGTCTCGACTTCGACGACCGTCCACGAATGGAAACGGAACGTGCTCATCGTTTCCTGCGGCGCGTACAGCAGGTCCATCGCGTTCGCGCAGAAATTGCCCTGCGGCGGCACGGTCTTGCCCTTCCATTGGAAGACGCGGGCGCGTACGGACTTGATCTTCATTACAGTGTCTCCTGAGATTCGATGTGTTTCGATGCGTCGTGAAGCGCGTGGGCAGCCGGGCGGCCGTTACGCGGAAATCGTCTGCTGCCGGCGCGCGGCGCCCATCCGGCAGGCGATCTGCAAGGCCTGCCAAGTCGCGCCGACGTCGGCGGTGCCGCGGCCTGCAATGTCATACGCGGTGCCGTGCGCGGGCGTCGTGATCGGCACCGGCAGCCCGCCCTGCACGGTCACGCCGCGCGAGAACCCGAGCAGCTTGATCGCGATCTGCCCCTGGTCGTGGTACATCGTGACGATCGCCTGGTAATCGCCGGCCTGCGCCTTCAGGAAGATCGTGTCGGCCGGGAACGGGCCGTGGAACGGCGCATCGGTCGGCCAGTCGCGCGCCTGCAGCTTCGTCACCGCGGGCTCGATGATGTCGATCTCTTCGCGGCCGCAGCTGCCGCCGTCGCCGCCGTGCGGATTGAACGCGGTGATCGCGACCTTCGGCGCCGCGATGCCGTTTGCGAGCAGCGACCGGTAGATCAGCTCCGACGCCTGCTCGATCCGCTCGATGCTCAGGTAGCCCGGCGCGTCCTTCAGCGGCACGTGCGACGAGATGCGCGACGTCCACAGCTCGCCGAGCGTGTTGAATTCGCAGAAGTAGCCGGTCACGCCGAGGTATTCGGCGAAGTGGTGGAGCTCGTCCTCGTGCTTCAGGCCGCCGAGCTTCATCGCGTGCTTGTTCAGCGGCGCGAAGCAGATCGCGTCGACCTCGCCGGCGAGCGTGGCGTCCATGCACAGGTTCAGCACGGTCAGCACCGAGCGGCCGCCGGCCGCGCAGACCTCGCCGACCTTCACTTGTGACGGGTCGATCGTGTCGACTTCGACAAGCGCGGGACACGCGATCGACGGCCGGTTGCGCGCGGCGGCGAGCGACGCGATCGGCTCGACGTCGACTTGCACGCCGGCCACGCGCTGGCCGGCTTCCCACAGCCAGCGGTCGCCGACCAGCACCAGGTTCGCGCGGGACGTCGCATCGGGGCGCGCGAGCAGCTTCGCGATCAGCTCGGCACCGATGCCGGCGGGATCGCCGAGCGTCAGCGCGATGACGGGCAAGGTCGACGGGGCCGTCATGCCAGTTCTCCCGCGTGCGCCACGCGGTGCGCGACCGTTGACTTCGTCTGCATAATGCGTCTCCTTTTCGCCGGAATCCGGCTGTTCCTGATATGGGGTTCATGCTAGGTAGACGGACCGTGCCCGTAAATTGAAAACTCTTGATGAATCGATAACCTGAGGTAATCAAACATGGGCTCGATCGACAAACGCGACTCGACGCCGCAGCTGCTGAACCGGTTGCGGATGCGTCAGATCGCGCTGTTGCTCGCGGTCGACGAATGCTCGACGCTGCACGCGGCGGCCGACCGGCTCGGCCTCACGCAGCCGGCCGCGACAAAGATGCTGCACGAACTCGAGAACGCGCTCGGTCAGCGGCTGTTCAATCGCGTCGGGCGCGGCCTCGTGTTGAATCCGGCCGGCGAGCGCGTGCTCGGCTACTTTCGCGGGATCCGGGGCAGCATGGAGGCGCTGAACCGCGAGCTCGCGGAGCTGCAGCTCGGCAGCGCCGGGCGGCTCGCGATCGGCAGCATCATGGCCGCGTCGCCGGGGCGGCTCACCGAGGCGCTCGTGCAGCTGAAGGCGCGCTATCCGCTGCTCGCGATCGACATCGCGGTCGACACCAGCGACCGGCTGATGCCGCAATTGCAGGAAGGCGTGCTCGAGGTCGTGATCGGCCGCGACGCCGGCAGCGACTGCGTGTTCCGCGCGGTCGACGACGAGGCGCTCGCGGTCGTCTCCGGCCGCAACCATCCGCTCGCGGGCGCGGGGCCGGTCGGGTTCGACGCGCTGCTCGAGTATCCGTGGATCCTGCAGCCGGGCGGCAGCCCGGCGCGCGAGGTCATCGAGGGCGAGTTCCGGATGCATCACCAGCCGATGCCGCGCGGGCTGATCGAGACCGGCTCGATGCTGACGACGATGAACCTCGTCGACCGCTCGCAGATGCTCGGCGTGATCCCGCTGACGGTCGCGCAGCGCAACGCGGAGCACGGGCTCGTCGCGATCGTCGACTACACGCTTGCGCAGAAGCTGCCGTCGTACGGCAGCCTCGTTCGGCGCGACCGGCCGCTCAGCATCCCCGCGCGGCAGTTCCTCACGCTGTTCCATCACGAGGACGACGGCGAGCAGCCAGGCGGTCAGTTGTCCGGCGTCGACACCAGCAGCACGTAAGCCGGCACGTCGGTCGTGCCGGCCAGCGGATGCACGACCGTCGCCTGCACCGACAGCGCGGCGGCGATGTCCGGCGCGCTGTCGATCGTCCCCGTGCGCGTGATCGTCACCAGGCGCGTGGGGCAGCGCAGCGTCTCGCGATACAGCGCTCCGTACCACAGCGGCCGCGTGCGGTACGCGTCCTCGAGCACGTCAGACGCCGCGCGCCATTGCAGCGGCAGGAACTCCTCGCGATCGCATATGGGGTCGGTCGCGAGCCTGAAGACGATGGCCGAGCAGATCGCGGAGAACGCGCGAAGGCTCGTGAAAGGCGAGCCGCTGCTGAACGTCGTCGACGTCGGTCGCGGTTACTGAGTGCCGTTGCGACGATTGATCCGCACCTCGGCGCAATGCCGATCGATAACATACGGATATCGATATATCGCGTAATTTCATTAGTCGGTTATCGACGATCTCCTGATACTAGGCGCTCACCGGAAGCCCGGAATGGCGCTGCCCCCGGACCGCCACGCCGGGCAAATCGACAGACAAAAAAGGAGACGAACGATGTTGAAGTTACGTGCGTGCGCAGCGCTGATCCTGCTCGCCGGCCTGCCGGCCCTGGCGACGGCCTCGGCGCCCTACGTCGACGTGAAGCCGGCAGGCTATCAGAGCGTGATCGACGGCAAGCAGACCGACCTCTACACGCTGAAGAACAAGCAGGGCATGGTCGTGAAGATCAGCAACTACGGAGGCAAGATCGTCGAGCTGCTGGTTCCGGACCGCAACGGCAATCTGGGCGACGTCGTGATGGGCTTCGACACGATCGAGGACGGAAACAGGTACAACCCGTCCACCGGCGCGATCATTGGCCGCTATGCGAACCGAATCGCGAAGGGCCAGTTTACGATGGACGGCAAGCTGTACCAGCTCAGCATCAACAACGGCCCGAACCACCTGCACGGCGGCAAGAAGGGCTCGCGCTTCCGTGTGTTCGACGCGAAGCAGCTCGACGATCACACGCTGCAGATCAACTACGTGTTCAAGGACGGCGAAGAAGGATATCCGGGCAACTGCAGCCTAAAGGTCGTCTATACGCTGACCGACGACAACGCGCTGAAGATCAGGTACGACTCGGTCACCGACAGGAAGACCATCGTCAACTTCTCGAATCACGCGGGCTTCAACCTGAGCGGAGACCCGAGCAACAGCATCGTGAATCACGTGGTGACGATCGACGCTGATACCTTCACGCCGGTCGTCAAGCTGATCCCGACCGGCGAGCGTCGCAGCGTCAAAGGGACGCCGTTCGACTTCACGAAGCCGACGCGCATTGCCGACCTGATCTACACGCAGGACGATCAGCTGAAACAAGGCCAGCAGCTCGCGAACCCGCCTGCCGAAGGCGGCTACGACCACAACTGGTTTCTGAACAAGCGTCCGGGCGAATTAGGGCTCGCCGCGCGCGTGTACGAGCCGACGTCCGGCCGGGTGCTGGAGATCTACACGACCGAGCCGGCGATTCACTTCTACTCGGGCAACGCACTGCCCGGCACCGACGTCGGCAAGGGCGGCAGAATCTACGGATTCCGCAGCTTCTTCACGATGCTCGCCGAGCATCCGGACGATTCGCCGAACGAACCCAACTGGCCGACGACCGTGCTGAATCCCGGCGAGCGGTTCACGGCGACGACGATCTATAAATTCTCCACGGCGAAATCAGCGGGGACACCATGACGATGAAACGCATCTACGCGACGACGGGCGCCTGCGCGGCGGCCGTCGCGATCGCGTGCCACGCCTTGCCCGCGCACGCGGAAGAGATCCGGGTCGCGGACAACGCGCCATACACGATCGACCCCGTTCGCCATCCGGATGCCGACAGCGGCCACAACGGCTTCTTCCTCGACATCGTCAGGCAGATGGCCGCCGCGATGAAGCGGGACATTGCCGTGAAATTCGTCGGCTGGCAGGACGCGCAGGCCGAAGCGAGGGCCGGGCACGACATCCTCTTCTTCCCGTACTCGCGAACCGCCGAACGCGAGCCGAACTACATGTGGGTACAGAAGGTGTGGGATATCGAAGAGGTCTTCGTGTCGCAGCCGGGCGCCGCCGCCATCGATTCCTATGATGCGGGCAACGCGTTGCGGGCGATCGGCGTCGTGGGCGGGTCGACGGGCCACGCCGAACTGAAGAAGCGCGGCTTCTCGAATCTCAAGCTCTACAGCAACGCGGTCGCCGTCACCGAGGCCGTCGCCGCCCGCGAGGTGGATGCCGCATACAGCGCTGACATCGAACTGAAATTCGCGTGGCGTGCGGCGAAGCATCCGGGGAATCTCGTCGTCGGAAAGACGCTCGCAAGGCGCGCGCTGTACATCGCCGCGTCGAAGGATTCGCCGGAAATCGATCGCGACGCCTGGGCGAAGGCGTTCGACACGGTCAAGCGTGATGGCGTCGTCGATCGCGCCTACGCGTACTACTTCGCGCCAGAAATAGCGAAGCACGGAGCGCAGGTGGCTAAATTGGCCGTCTTGCGCTTCCATCAACGCCACTAATACAAAGGATCAGGAGAGAAACTTTTACTACGAACTCCCCGCCTTGATCGAGCAGCGAGGGCAAGGTCCGCATCCAACGCTGGTGCTTGATCTGCGCGAACACCGTTCAGCGGGCTCAATAGTCTTTATGAAACCGTCTGTTAAGCGGCCGGCATCAAGCGCAGCGGATCATACCAAGCATGCGACCTGCTTTGGCTATAGCGATGCAAGCCCGTTCGCACGGAAGACTCCATGCACGCCTTTCGCTAAAGCATCGTTCGGAATTGCGCCCAGAACGTTCAAGCGCCGAAGCTCGCATTGGTCGCGAGCGCGCCCGACCGGACGTGCCCCCTCAGGCTGACATTAAGACCCCGCGCCGTGGTAGACACCTGGCGCGCAGAACCGCAAAGGCCGCTCATGGTGACGTTGCCGACGTTGGAAAGTCTTCACCACCCAGCAGGCAAGTGACCGCTCATGGCCGCGCGGCGACATCCGGGTCAGTCCTCGATCTCTCTATCTCAGCCGGGTTGAAGGTGCTGGCACTCCGTTTGGAACCAATAGTCGACCAGGCGCTGTGCCGCTTGTAGATCATCCGGGTAATACGGATCATCAAACCACGGTGACGGGTCGTAGCCCGCTTTCCTCAAGGCAGCGAGTTCGCTTTGGTGCTGCGCCATCGTAGGGGGCGCGTTTGTCTTGAGCGCCGCCAGGTCGCGGCACTCTGTCGGGGTGAGGTGCGGCCCGGTATACGGCATGCCACCAGCGACACAGCCGGCGAGCAAAATCACCAGAGCGGGAAGTATTGACTGTGTTCCAGGCCGATTTCTCATAGTACGTCTCCTTCCCTGCGCCGCGCCGTGAACCAACTCGTAGTGCGCACCGTTGCCGCTGCGGGTGAAAATGCCCGCCTTCGACGCATGTCACTTCGAAGCCGGAGCCGGCGTCGCCTTCTCTCACCACCTTGTAGATGCCACGCGTCTGAACCTTCTCGCCCGGTTTGTGCCCTTCGGCCCTATCACGCTCCTTCGGTTGATCCGCCACGGGAGCAGCAAGCATCGTTCCTCCCGGCTACCGCGGAGGTTGGTCAGCGAGGCGCGCCGCGAACAGGCGGCAAGGCGAAGGCAAGGCGGTTTCGAAATCGGCGTTTGTGGCCGTTGCGATTCGAGCTGGGCGAGGCATTCCAGTTTGACTGGTCCGAGGAAGGACTGGTTGTCGGCGGCATTTACCGCAAGCTGCAGGTGTCGCACATGAAGCTATGTGCGTCGCGGGCGTTCTGGCTGGTTGCCTATCCGAGCCAGGGGCACGAGATGCTGTTCGATGCCCATACGCGCTCGTTCGCGGCCTTCGGCGGGGTGGCCCGCCGGGGCATCTACGACAATATGAAAACGGCCGTAGACAAGGTTCACAAAGGCAAGGGTCGCACGGTCAATCCGCGTTTCGCAGTGATGTGTTCGCACTACCTGTTCGATCCGGACTTCTGCAACGTCGCCAGTGGCTGGGAGAAAGGCGTCGTCGAGAAGAACGTGCAGGACAGCCGTCTGCGCATCTGGATTGAGGCGCGTGCGCAACGCTTCGGCAGTTTCGCTGATCTGAATGCATGGCTGGCGACCCCGGTGCCGGTCGTTGTGGGATCAGGTGAAGCATCCAGACTATCGTGACCTGAGCGTCGCCGACGTGTTCGAGCAGGAGCGCGCCCATCTGATGCCGATGCCGACACCGTTTGACGGTTATGTTGAGCGTGCGGCACGAGTCTCGTCGACCTGCCTGGTGGTGATTGGCCGCAATCGCTACTCGGTGCCATGCGAATTCGCAGGCCAGATGCTCAGCACGCGGCTCTATCCTGGCCGTGTTGTGGTGGTGAGCGACGACGCGGTGGTAGCCGAACACGATCGACTGGCCGACGAAGGACTGGTGCGATACGAGTGGCAGCACTATATCCCGCTGATCCAGCGCAAGCCTGGCGCCCTGCGCAACGGTGCGCCGTTCCAGGATATGCCCGAGCCGCTGCAACGCCTGCGTCGGGCGTTACTACGCGAGCCAGGTGGTGACCGGGTAATGGCGAAGGTTCTGGCGTTGGTCCCGGAAAGCGGTCTGGATGCCATAGTGGTTGCAGTCGAACTCGCATTGGAGCAGGCGCCGCCCTCCGGGCGCGTGAGCGTCGAGCATGTGGTGAACGTGCTGTCGCGCATGCGCAGCGTGCAGATGCCGCCGAAGATCGATACTGCGCTACAACTGACGACACCACCGCTGGCCGACACATCGCGCTACGACGGGCTGCGCCCGGCGCTGCAACAGCCGGAGGCCGGTCATGCGTGATCTGATCGTCGAACTCAAACACTTGCGGCTGCACGGCATGGCTGCCGGCTGGGCCGAACTGCTTGAACAGGTGAATGTCGAGGCGGCGTCTTCGCAATGGCTGCTCGAACGGCTGCTGCAGGCCGAGGTCGCGGATCGGGCCGTGCGTTCGGTCAGCCACCAGATGAACGCGGCGAAGTTCCCGGTGCATCGCGACATCGCCGGCTTCGACTTCGATGGCTCGCCGGTCGACCGCCAGCTCGTCACGCAACTGGCCGGCATGACGTTCACGGAGGGCGCGCACAACCTGGTTCTGGTCGGCGGCCCGGGCTCGGGCAAGACGCATCTGGCGACCGCCATCGGAGTGTCCGGCATCATGCACCACGGCAAGCGGGTGCGCTTCTACTCGACCGTGGATCTGGCCAACGCACTGGAGCAGGAGAAGGCGCAGGGACGCGCCGGGAGGATCGCGGCGAGCCTGCTGCGCCTCGACCTGGTCATTCTGGACGAACTCGGATATCTGCCCTTCAGCCAGGCCGGCGGGGCGTTGCTATTCCACCTGCTGAGTCGCCTGTACGAGCATACAAGCGTTGCGGTGACAACGAATCTGGACTTCGCCGAATGGTCCAGTGTGTTCGGCGACGCGAAGATGACCACAGCATTGCTGGACCGGCTGACGCACCACTGCCACATCGTGGAAACCGGCAACGAAAGCTACCGTTTCCGCCATAGCAGCGCCAGTGCAAAGAAGCGTATCCGCTCGCGTGAAGCAGCGCGCAGAGCCGACGGTGCGAGCGCGAACGAATCGGCCTGATCGTCGCTTGCCGCGCAGTGGAAGCCGCAACGGGCTACGCCCTTCGCAGCTTCCACTGCGCAATGAGGCCTCACACGAAGGAGGACAAGCACTCCCGAAACACATACACTTATCCACAACCGGTCCTTCTTCAGACCGGTCTCCACCCCGGCTCAAAACTCGATCGGCGCGGCGGCTCAAAATTCATTCGGCGCGGACAGCTCAGAATGGCATTTCCTCGAAGCGAAGTGCTGCCTGCCGACGCTTCAGGTCTTTCAGCCAGATCTTGAGTTTCCTGAGGTCTTCGAACGCGAGCAGATTTTTTTCCAGGTCGCGTATGCTGTGCTGAATCTCGGCGATGTCACCCGCGAGATTGCGTATAACGGTGTCGGGAGATACCTCGATGAATGGCGGAATTCCATAGGCCTGTCTGAATCCGGCTTCGACATGCAGAATTTCCTGATCCAGCTCGCCGAGCTGCTCCTTCAGGATGCTGTTGTAATGCTTCAGCCGGTATTCGCTGATATTGTTGACGGCGCTCTGGTCGATGTGTTCAAGCTCCAGTTGCAGTTCCAGCAGTTGCAGGAGATTGTTTTTGGCGTAAGCCTGGTTGACCCGCTGCATCAGTGCAGTCTTGCGCTGCCGCTCCTGAGGATCGGGTTCGCGATCAGGATGCAGGGCGCTGGCGAGTTTGCGATAGACCTCGCGGATAGACTGGCTCAACTGTGCCTGTTCTGCCTCTTGCCTGGCCTGCGCGGCGAGCTGCTTCGCCGATTTTTTCCGTTTGGCGCGACGCTCCTCCCGTGCTTGGTTTTCGGCAACTTCCTGTGCCTGCTGCTCTTCCATTCTGGCATGAGCACGCTGCAGGACCTCTTCTGGCGAGCTCATGTCAAGGTCGTCACCCAGTTCAACACCGAGCATCATCTCCAGCACCGACTTCATATCCTCAAGTTCGGCCGCCGCTTCGCTGTCGTAGTCGGATTGACTGTGCCGGTTGTAGATGGCTTTCAGCTGCGTGTCGTCGCACCCTTCGATCAGCTCGCCGGCCAGACCGGTGACCAGCTCCGAGATCATGCGGCGTTCGGATGCAGTCAGTCCCTTCTGGTTGCAGGCCTCCTCAAGACGATAAACCATCTTGACCCGCAGATCCGTCGAGAGCCGTTCGAGCGGAAGCAACTCGTCGACGTATTTTTTCTGGAAGGCAGGCGCTACGGCTTCCCACGCACCGAGACGGTTACGCCGCTTTTCAATCTGCCTGATAAGCGTGTTGAATGCCTTCTGGCCTTTCGACAGACTGGCCTTGTTGTGGCCCACAGCGATGCTGACGGACCTGCGGTGCGCACTGGTCATGGAATGATTTCCTCCGATTGCTACAGGAAGCGAAGTAGGGCGATATTTTAACCGGACGATCGAGCCCGGCTTTGCCGCAGCGGACATTGGTAGCGCCGGAGCCGACGCGCCAGTCCGTGTTGCAGGACGTACGTCGTGAAACGGCCCATCACATGGTCGAGCGCAGAAGCACCGCAACGGCGTGGAGTCCGGCGATGCCGGAACAGGGACAGCGACACGGGCGACGCGCCGGGGGGACGGCCCATCATCGGAACGCCAGTCGGTGCCGGCACCAGTCCGTACCTGGACATGACACCGATAAGCTTTGCGCGGTCAGGCGGCCCGCCTGCATTTATGATTGCTCCGACATCACGGAAATACTGAGCACCAATGTCGGGTGTCACGGTGAGAGGTCAGGCGGACACCGCCAACACACCCAATGACCTGCGGCGCTGGCAGGTCTTGAGTCTTGTTGACCGGAACCGACAACCCCAGTACACTCCGCGCCGCGGGGTGGAGCAGTCTGGCAGCTCGTCGGGCTCATAACCCGAAGGTCATAGGTTCAAATCCTATCCCCGCAACCAACATATGAAGCCCGTCAGGTGAACGCCTTACGGGCTTTTTTGCTTTACTTCTTTTGGGCGTTGCAGCCGCCGCAGTCGGCCACGCTACGAACTGATCAAGGAACCGATTGTGACCCCGTTGAAGACACAACTTTCCGTTACAAACAAAAGGGCGCGGAACGTCCGCGACCGCCTCAGTGAGGCCGTCATTCGTGACGAACAGCCGGGAACCGTAACCCGGCGACTCCCAGACGGACAGGGTCTTGATTTGCTGACTCATCCTGATGGCAGGAAGTGGTGGCGCTTCAAATACCGCTTGGGCAGCAATGCCAAATGCCTATTGTTCGGCGATTATCCTGGCGTAAGCCTTGAAGCTGCCCGTCAGCATCGTGACAAAACTCGCAACCTCCTTGCTGCCGGCATTGATCCAGTCGCACACCACGAAGGCTGAGGCTGAGGCTGCGCGAGAAAGGCGGCAAGCGTCACGAGATGCCCTGTCATCACACGCTCGAGGCGTACCTGCACGCGTACCTCGACGGCACCGGCACGGGCATCGGCGCCGATCCGAAGGGGCCGCTGTTCCGCACGATCCGGCGCGGCACCGGGCCGCTCAGCGATACCCCGCTGCCGCAGGCGAACGCGTATGCGATGGTGCGACGGCGCGCGCTGGCCGCGGGCATTGAAACCAAGATCGGCAACCACACGTTCCGGGCGACCGGCATCACCGCGTACCTGAAGAACGGCAGGACGCTGGAGAACGCCGCGGCGATGGCCAACCATGCGTCGACCCGCACCACCCAGCTGTACGACCGGCGCCACGACGACATCAGCCTCGACGAGATCGAGCGCATCCGCGTGCAAGACACGGTAGCTCTTTTCCCGACTCGCATCGCAGTCCATAGTAAATCGAATGTCTCCAACCGGCCATGAGCCGTCATTCGAACAGATTCGTCCAAAGGCAGCTTTGCGCCCGGCAAGAGACGCCCGACAGTGAGTATTCGGAGCTGTCTTAAGGTGGTCGATTCACTTCGTGTCGAGCAGGAAATCACTTTCCGGCGGCCACGAGCTCTTAGAAAGCAAAGCGGGACGAATCACTTTGTCAATCAAGCTTGTCAGTTCGGCAAAAACCCGCAAGAAAATCAGCATTTCATTCGCTATCGACTGACGCGCGAGTTTGGGAAACTCTTCTCATTGTTCAGCCAGTCAGGAGATAACCCATGCAGTCCCGCCTTCCCCGTACAGTCTATCTGAGCGCCTGCGACGTGATTCGCGTGGTGCAGCGCGTCGGTCTGTCGCGTTGCATCGCAGGAGTGACCGAGCGCATCGAGCGCGACTTTTCGCGCTGGCCCGAGTTCGACAAGAGTGCGCGCGTCGCCTGCCATTCAAATGACGGCGTGATCGAACTGATGCCGATTGCGGACTCGATGGAATTCGCCTTCAAGTACGTGAACGGACACCCGAAGAATACGCGTCAAGGCCTACCCACTGTGATGGCTTTCGGCGTACTGGCCGACGTCGATACAGGCGCGCCTCGTCTGCTGTCCGAACTGACGTTGACGACGGCGATTCGCACGGCCGCGACGTCGGCCCTCGCAGCGCGCACGCTTGCGCGTCCCGAATGCCGTGTCATGGCACTGATCGGTAACGGCGCGCAGAGCGAGTTTCAGGCAATTGCTTTCCGTGACCTCGTCGGCATTCACACGTTGCGTGTCTATGATGTCGATCCGGACGCGACGGCCAAGCTCGTCGCCAATCTGATCGACCAGCGTCTGGACGTGATCGTTTGCAATAGCGCGGCCGAAGCGGCGCAAGGCGCAGACATCGTCACCACCGCCACGGCCGACAAGACCAACGCGACGATCCTGACGCCGGACATGATCGCGCCTGGCATGCACATCAACGCGGTGGGCGGCGATTGCCCTGGCAAAACGGAATTGCATGCCGGTATTCTTGCTCGCGCCGATGTCTTCGTCGAGTACGAACCGCAAACACGGATCGAAGGTGATATCCAGCAGATGGCACCGGACTTTCCGGTGACGGAGCTGTGGCGGGTCCTGTCGGGTGCGGCGGCTGGCCGCAAGCGCGACACGGATGTCACCGTGTTCGATTCGGTCGGCTTCGCGCTGGAGGATCTGTCCGCGTTGACCTTTATCCGCGATATGGCGGCGCAACTTGGCATTGGCAATACCGTCGAGCTGATCCCGCAAACGCCCGACCCGAAGAATCTGTTCGCCGTGCTCGACCTGCAATCCACCGACCGCGAAGTCGCCGCGCTTGCCTGACGCATGATGACAGCGGTCGCGACGATGCGGCCGCTGCTAGCGATAGCTCTTCAACAAGATGCTCGTTTCAGTATGCCGGATGCCTTTGATGAGACGCACCCGTTCGAGCACTTTTGACAGTTCCGCCGGCGAACTCGCCCGCAGTTCGGCCCACAGATCCCAGCGGCCATTCGTGTCGTGCAACGCGACGGCTCCGGGTTCGCCGAGCAGGCTCGCAATTACTTCGCGGGTCTGATTGCCTTCCACCTGGACGCCCATCCATGCGCGGATTTCGTCAGGTTCAGCTTCGGGGCGCAGCTTCACCGTATAGCCGACGATCATCTGAGCATCTTCGAGGCGGCGCAGCCGGTGCGTGATTGTGCCGCGTGCGACTCCCAGCCTTGCCGCGAGCGTCGCGACGTTTGTGCGCGCGTCCGCGCGCAGCAGGGCGATCAGTTTCTGGTCGATATCATCCATAGCTTTACAGAGCGCGCGGGCGCAAGCATGACCCACACTCGCGCATCCTTTCCTCCGGTACTCAGTTGTTCAGAAAGCGCTCGGTAAGCAGCGCCCAATAGGCACCGCCAACGACGATGTTGTCGTCGTTGAAGTCGTAGCCGGGATTGTGGACCATGCAGCTGCCTTCACCCGCGCCGTTGCCGATCAGCAGATAACTGCCCGGGCAATGTTCGAGCATGACCGCGAAGTCCTCGCTGCCCGTCAATGCCGAGCCTTGCGGCGTGACGTGCTCAGCGCCGAGGAGTTCGATACCGACATTTCGCGCGAACGTGGTTTCGTCGGCCGAATTGACGAGCACCGGATAGTCGCGCTTGTAGCGCACCTCGGCGAGCACGCCGAAGCTTTCGGCTTGCGCGCCGACCAGAGTGCGTATGCGCGCCTCCAGCAGATCACGGACGTCGCGATCGAGCGCCCGCACGCTGAGTTCGAGTTGCGCACTGTCAGGGATCACATTGTTTGCCTTGCCTGCGGTCAGTGAACCCACCGTGACAACCGCCGTCTGCTGCGGATCAATGTTGCGCGATACGATGGTCTGCAACGCCATCACGATGCTCGCGGCGGCGACGACCGGATCCGATGCGCGATGCGGCATCGCGCCGTGTCCGCCGCGGCCGGTGAGAATGATCGTGACGTCGTCGCTCGACGCCATCGTCGCGCCCTCGCGAAACACCAGGTGGCCTTGCGAAACGCCCGGCATGTTGTGCATCGCGAACACGGCGTCGCAGGGAAAACGTTCGAACAGACCTTCGTCGATCATAATTCTGGCGCCGCCGGGATGCTCCTCGGCGGGCTGAAAAATCAAATGCAGCGTGCCAGAGAATTTGCCTTCATTCGCAAGGTAGTGCGCGGCAGCCATCAGCATCGCCGTGTGGCCGTCGTGACCACATGCGTGCATCACACCGTCGTGCAAGCTTCGCCACGGCACGCCGGTGGTTTCGTGAATCGGCAGCGCGTCGAGATCGGCCCGCAGACCGAGGCGCTTGAGCCCGTCGCCGCGTTTGAGCGTCGCGACGAGGCCCGTCTGAGCGATCCCGCGCGTGACGTGATAACCATACTCGTCAAGTTGTCTGGCGATCAGATCGGACGTGCGAGTCTCGCAGAGACCCAACTCGGGATGGCGATGCAGGTCGCGACGCAACGCGACGAAGTGTGAGGCTTGCTCGCGCAGCGCCTCGATAAGCGGATGAGTCATGAGAACAGATCGTGTCGGGTCGGAGAACAAGGCCGCAGCGCCGCCAGAGCGTCCGCAGCCCGCTGGACGCCCCGACGCACGCAGCCCAAAAAAATCAGAAAGCGGAAGGCATCCGCGCGCGCTGCTCAATTGCCTCGCCAGCGGCGAGACACAGGTCTTCGCGGAACGCACCCGCGACGAGCTGCACGCCGACGGGCACGCCATCGTGCACGCCGGTCGGCACGCTCAGACCGGGGAAGTTCAGTGCTGCTACTAGCTTGAGCGGCAATTGCGCATCGAGAATGCGCGACATGGTGTCGTCGCCTTCCTGGTCGAGTCCCCAGCGGAATGGCATGTCGAGCGATGTCGGCATCAGGACGAGCGGGTACTGCTCGAAGAATGCATTCCACTTGCGGCGCAGCCGGTCACGGCGTGCGAGACCTTGCACATAGGCTTCGAGTGAAACCTCGGTGCCGAAGCGCGCGAGCATGCCGCGCAGCGCGTGACGCGCGCCGTCGTCGCCATAGATTTCGACGGCCTCCGCGAAGCCCGTCGAAATCTCCGTCATCGCAATCGTCATCCAGATGTCGAAGCCTTCGCGCAACTCTGGCGCCGCGACCCGTTCGACCAGATAGCCAGCGCCGGTCAGCCAGCGCGCTGACTGCTGTAACGCTTCGTACACTTGCGGGTCGATCGGCAAACCGTCGATTTCGTCGACGAGCGCAATCTTGACAGGACCTTCGATAGCCGGACCGACAAGCGGTGCGGGAACCCAGTTCGGATCGCGGCCATCCGCGGCGGACATTGCCGCGAGACTCACGCGCAAGTCCTTCACTGACCTTGCAATCGGACCTTGTACAGCGAAGCTCTGCGCCGCGAACGTGCGTAGATCGCCGGAGCTCGGCGTGAACGACGGAATGCGGCCGGCGGTCGGACGTAGACCGGCAACGCCGCATGCGTAGGCCGGATAGCGCACCGAGCCGGCTAGGTCGTTGCCGTGCGCGACGGGGCACATGCCGGCGGCTACTGCTGCCGATGCGCCGCCCGACGATCCCCCTGGCGTGATGTCGTCGTGCCATGGGTTGAGCGTGCGGCCGTGTAGAGCATTCTCGGTGAACCAGCGCATCGAGAATGCCGGCGTGTTGGTGCGCCCAACGATCACGGCGCCGGCTTTCAACAGATTCGCGACGACTGGGCTGTCTTTCTGGGCGATCAGATCGCGTTTGGCGGCGACGCCGTGCGTGGTCGGTTCGCCCGTTACATCGACGTTGCATTTCACCGTGACGGGCACGCCATGCAGCACGCCAAGCGGTACACCGGCGGCGCGTTGGGCGTCGGCTTCATCGGCAGCGCGCAACGCAGAATCGCGATTGATATGGGTCATCGCATTGATGCGGGGGTTTTCGGCGTCGATGCGCGCGAGACAACTCGTCACCGCCTCGCGGCTCGAGATCGTGCCGCGCGCGATCGCTTGCGCGAGCTGCCACGCTTCCCAGCGCCAGAGGTCAGTCGGCAGCGTGGTTTCTGCGATCCAGGATTGCATGTTTCCCATCTTGAAGTTCCTCAAAAAAGCGCATGCCCGACATCTCATGACGTCGGGCATGCCGGCAAAGAGCGCGTCAGCGGCGCGTTAAAACAGATGACGGATGCCCACGCGCGACACGAACTGCCGGTCGGTGGAAGACGGTGCGGTCAGTGCGATCGATGCGACCGTACCTTGGCCGCTGGCCTTCTGGGCGTCGAGATCGATGTACACGTCAGTGCGTTTGGAGAGCAGATAGTCGATGCCTGCTGTCGCCGTGTACCAGCGCGACGACTCGAAGCGGTCGAATGACACCTTGCCGGCCAGTACCAGGTCGGGTCGTACATGCCAGTCACCGCCCACATGCAATACCTGATCGGTCGCGGTTCGGCCGGCAAGTTTCAGATGGGTATTCGTGTAGAGTGCCGCGCCGCTCCACGCGCCATACACGTAGGTCGCGCCGAAACCCAGAACGCGCTGGTTGTCGACGATGAGCGTCGTGGTCGGTGTGACCGCGCGGCCAAGCACGGTCGCCGCGCCGGTCAGTCCTGCAAAAACGGGCGCCTGGTTGATGTCGGTCAGTACGGCGCCGGCGGAAAACCCACCGTACGCGTACTGCAGGTTTGCGCTGATCGCACGGCCGAGATTGGTCGACAGCGTGCCCGAGTTCTGGCCGAACGCGTACATCACGCCGCCCTTAAAGCCACCGAACGTCGCACTTGAGAATTGCGCGGTGTTGTTCAGGCGTTCACCGGACACGCGGTCGAGGTCCGCGCTCTGCACGCCGAACAGCCCGCAGTTCAGGCATGGCAGGTAGTGTTCCAGCAGGACCGTGTAGTCGTACTGGCGACCCATCGTCATCTCGCCGATCGCCTTGTCGCCCAGGCCGACGTAGGCCTGCTTGCCGAACACCAGTCCGCCTTGACCGAGCGCGCCCGTGTTGGCCGAGAAGCCATTCTCCAGCTTGAAGAACGCCCGCATGCCGCCGCCCAGGTCTTCCGAGCCGCTAAACCCGAGCGAGTTCGACTTGTTGATGCCGTCCTGCATTTTCACGAGCGAGTGGCCGCCGTAGTTGTTCACGTAAGTCAGACCGTTGTCGATGCTGCCGAACAACGTTGCTGACGATTGAGCCCAGACGGTCGAGCACATGAGGGGGATTGCAAACGTGGCTGCGATAAGGCGTTTCAAGGATGGTCTCCAATGTGGTTGATGCGACCCAGCAGAATCGTCGGCATGAAGCCGTCCCGGTCGGCCGGCTATGAGCCGGCAACCTTCAGTGCGAAACAGGGGAAATAAAATGCGGGTGGGGGGCTTGCCCTTCAGGCGTGCTGACTGGATTGCTGGGCGAGCGGTTCGCGCTGCGTCATCACCAGCACGCCGACGGTCCCCAGCACGACACTCGCGGCGATATACCACGCGGGAGCCAGCCGGTCGCCTGTCACTTTCGTGAGCCAGGTGTTGATCAATGGGGCGAGGCCGCCGAAGCACATCGCGCCGAGGTTGTAGACGATGGCCATGCCGGTCGAGCGAATCTGCACGGGGAAGGCTTCGGCGAGCGCAGCAGCGGAAGGTCCCCAGAAAAAGCTCATGAGGAACGCCGACACCAGTTCGAAACGGATCAATGCACTGGCATCCGGTGCGTTCATCAGGGAGGCGAGCAACGGATAGGCGAGCACCCCGTACAGCAGCATCGCAGGCACCATCACTCGGCGGCGGCCATAACGGTCAGCCAGATAGCCGGTCAGCGGGCACATCACGAGCAGCACGAGTGCGCCGGCAAGCATGCCGAGTTGACCGGTGCTCGCGTCGAGTCCTAGCTGACCGCTGGCGAACAGCGGAATATAGATCAGACCGACATACGAGGACGTCGTGCACACCGCGACAATCCCCAAGGTCGCCAGCAGTTGACGCGGGTAGCGCCGGAGGATACCCGCGAGCGATAGACGGTCAGCCGGCGTCCGGCGCTTCTGCTTGAGGAAGGCCTCGAATTCAGGTGATTCGTCGACCTGCGAGCGGATGTAGTACCCAATCGGACCGATCAGCGAGCCAAACAGGAACGGCAGCCGCCAGCCCCATCCGTGCAGCGAGGCGGGCGTCAGGTTGTGCAGCAGCAGATACGCGACGGCACCGCCGAGCGCGAACGAGAGCGCCTGAGAACAGGCCTGGAAGCTGCCGATCAGATTGCGCCGGCCTTGCGGCGAGTATTCGAGCAGCATGGCGGTCGCGCTGGCAAACTCACCACCAGCCGAGAAACCCTGCAGCATGCGCGCGAACACGATCAACACGGACGCTGCGATGCCGATCGTGGCGTAGGTCGGCGTGAGGCCGATCAGCAGCGTGCCCGCCGACATCATCAGGATGATCGCGGAGAGGGCTGCCTTGCGGCCCGCGCGGTCCGCATACATGCCGAGCAGCACGCCGCCGAACGGACGGACCACGAACGCAATGCCGAAGGATGCAAATGCAACCATCAACACTGCCGGACCGCTTTGCGATGGGAACATCAGCCGCGAGATGATGATGGAGAAACTGCTGAAAATGCCGAAGTCGAACCATTCGAGTCCGTTACCAATGACTGACGATACGATCGCGCGGCGCCGAGCGCCCGCTGCGATGGTCAGTCCGGGAGATTTCTCTTGCGTTGCCATTGGCGCCTCGTGACGGGAAAATCAAAAGTTGGTTCACGCGGGAACCAGTGTCACGATCGTAGAGTGACCGGGAGGTCGCTCATAGCCAACGAAACAATTTGGTGTAATGTTTTGCTTTACACGGTTGTGACCCGCTCAGTCCGGCTCAATGAACTCGACCGACGTCATCATCCGGCGAGTAGCCGGTTCGGTGCTGTCACGGCAGGCTTTGGCGGCCTCGAGAAAGCACTCGATCATCAATTGGGCGGTGGCGCTCGGCGTGTCACCGCGTCGCATGACGAGGCTGGTGGTCATCTCGGGCAATTCGTCCTGAATCGGCAGCGCGGCCATGCGCGCGCGCATCAGCGGCGATTCGACCAGCGGCCACGGGCAGACGGTCAGCATGTCGCTGCCTTCAATCATCGCAATCGAAACCAGGGTGGAGCGCGCGTAGTGCACCTGGTCTGGCTTCAGCGCGAGCCCGTGACGGGCTAGCATGCTGCTGTGGCGCTGCTCGTGCATGTCTTCGCGCATGGTCATCACCCAGCTTTGGTCGGCGAGGTCTCGCAGCGACGTGCAACTGACGAGCGGATGACCAACGCGTCCGACGATCGCCAAACCGCAGGAAAACAGGTCACGTGAAATGAAGTTGGCGCTCTGAGCTCTGGGCGGCGCGAGGCCGAGCGAAAAATCAAGCGTGCCGTCACGCAGACCGGCATGCGAGGCGCCGATAGCTTCTGTGAAGTCGAGGCGCACGTCGGCGCGCAGGCGTTGAAAATCGGCGAGCGCGCGCGGCAGGATGGTCTGGGTGATCCATGGCGTGACGCCGACCGTCACTGCACCACCTTTCAGGCCACGAATCTGCTCGATTTCTTCTTCCGCGCGATCGATCTGCGCAAGGATCAGTCGCGCATGAGCCAGCAGTCGGCGACCAGCGTAGGTCAGCGCTACGCCTTGTGGCTGCCGCATGAAGAGGGCTGCACCTGTGTGACGCTCCAATTCGCGTAGCGCGAGGCTGACGGCTGTAGCGGACAAGCCGAGTTGTTCGGCGGCTGCACGCATGCTGCCTTTTTCCGCAATGTAAGCGAAGCACCGCAAATGCTGAATCTTCATCGGACGGCTTTGCCTGGCAACGGTATTGTGATCAGCATGATAGCGGGAACCCACGGCATGTGCCCCGAGCACAAGCAGCGGCGGCGATTGGCAATGCCACATGCGGCAACGAATGACGGTCGCTTCCCGGTTGGATAGCGGTCGGTTGTCAATTTGGTTCAGGTGACGGTTATGGGTCGACTTCGGCCGACCGCGTCGGGTCGGCTGTGGCCTTTGGTGGATGGTCGCGTAGCCCACGTCGGCGCAGTCCTATCGCCGACCGCCACCGCAGTTCAATCGGCATGCGTCCGTCGAAGAAGAGTATCCGGCGTATGCTAGAAAAGATTCATGCAATGACCGCTCTTAAGACGGTATGGCAAGAAACCACGGAACTGGTGGGCAGGTTGAACCGCTCGTTACGAGGCTGGGCGAACTACTTCAACGTAGGAACGGACAGACGCGCGTATCGCGCGCTCGACAGCCACACCGCTGCGCGGTTGCGTCTGCGTCGGTGGTTACGCAACAAGTACAAGGTTCGACGTCGCAGGGGCGGGACTTATCCATCCCAGCACCGCTACGGGCACTTCGCTCTCGTGCGTCTGACTGGTCCCTGGTTGTGAACCTGCCGCCAGACGAAAGAGGCGGCAACAGACAAATCGAACCTACCGCTACCGCGCCACGTCTCGATACCGACATGCGACGGATGGCTCGGCCAAACGCAAACAGATTGCGGCGCTAACCTTACTCGTCACACAAGCCCAAGGCCGTTAAGCGCCCTCCTACTAACAACAATCGGGATTGAAACTGGCATCGGGCGCGCCCGGGGAACCGCGGCTGCTTGCTTTCGACGGGCACGCGGGACATGCACGCGGAAACCCACTCAGCGATAGTTAATCGCCCACGCGAAAGGGCTGCTAATCCCATTGGTCAGATACAGGGAGATCCCTGGTTGAACCCGGTCGGTCATTTGCCTAGTATTTTAACATCATACGTATGATGTAGAGGCAAAACATGGAAACGCTTCATCGGCAGGTCCTGAACCAGATGGGCGAACAGATCTGTTCAGGCAAGTTCGCGCCGGGCGACATCCTTCCGGCTGAGCCCGTGCTCGCCGAGCAAATGCAGGTCAGTCGCATCACGATTCGCGAGACGATGAAGTCGCTGTCGGCGAAAGGCATGCTCCAGGTGCGCCGCCGTTACGGCACGATCGTGCTGCCGCGTTCGCAATGGCAACTGTTCGACCCGGACGTGATCACGTGGCGCGCGCGGGCGGGGGCGGTTGACGCCGGCCTGATCCAGGACCTGATGGAGTTGCGCCTCATCATCGAACCGAACGCAGCCAAACTCGCCGCCCGGCGCGCGACCGAAGAAGACCGCGTTGCCGTGCGTCGCGCTTTCAAGGCGATGGAACGCGCAGTCGCTGGCCATGGCGAATATGTTCCCGCCGATCTCGCCTTTCACGGCGCAATCCTGAGCGCCTGCCATAACCAGTTTGTCCAGCAGATGCAAAACGCGCTGTCGGCGATTCTGCGGACGAGCTTTGAACTCAGCTCCGAAATCGCCGGTGGTCCGGCGCGTTCGCTGCCGATGCATGAAGCTCTTTGCGTGGCGATCGAAAGGGGCGATGAAGCGGCCGCGGAGGCCGCGGTACTGACGCTGATCGAGCGCGCGGAGAAGGACTTCGAAGACCGCGACAAGCTCAGGCAAACCGCCAACGACCGGCCCGTCTGACGCTTCCTGTTTTCACCATCATCGCGACGCAAGCCCTGTCGCGAGGGGCGCCATTACGCCTCGTTTTTGAACACTGGGAAAGGAACAACGCATGAATCAGCTATTCAATTTGAGCGGGCGCACGGCGCTCGTCACGGGTTCGGCCCGCGGCATCGGCTTTGCGCTTGCCGAGGGACTCGCAACCGCAGGCGCGCGCGTGATCCTTAACGGCACACGCGCCGATACGGTCGCCGACGCGGTCAGCCGGCTGGATGCGAAGGGCTTCAGCGCGCAAGGCCGAGCCTTCGACGTGACGGACGAACAGGCCGTAGCCGATGCGTTCGCCCAATGGGACAAAGACGGCGTGAAGATCGACATCGTCATCAATAACGCCGGCATCCAGTTTCGCAAGCCGCTCGTCGAGCTCGAACTGTCGGACTGGCAGCGCGTGATCGACACCAACCTGACCAGTGCCTTCATCGTATCGAAGCAGGCGGCACAACGGATGATCGCGCGCGGCACGGGCGGCAAGATCGTCAACATCGGCTCGCTCACCAGTGAGGCCGCTCGCGCGACGGTGGGCGCATACACCGCGGCGAAGGGCGGCATCAAGATGCTGACCCGCGCGATGAGCGCCGAGTGGGCCGCATCGAACATCCAGGCGAACGCGATCGGTCCCGGCTACATCCTGACCGATATGAATCAGGCCCTCGTCGAGAACGCCGCCTTCGATGCCTGGGTCAAGAACAGCAACCCGTCGCAACGCTGGGGCAGACCGGAAGAACTCGTCGGCACGGCGGTGTTTCTTGCGTCGCCCGCATCGAGCTACGTCAACGGCCAGATCATCTATGTCGACGGAGGCTGGCTGGCCGTGCTTTGAAAGCAACTCACGAGGGGTCTATCACAACTAGAAGAACGGCACGATCCCCGCTCATCACACAGTGTGTGCCGTCTTTCGCGGCACCGATCGGAGACATCATGGAAAGCGTCAAACCCGTAGCAACCCAGAGATGGTGGTATCTGATGCCTATCATCTTCATCACTTACAGCCTCGCCTATCTCGATCGTGCGAACTACGGTTTCGCCGCGGCCACCGGAATCGACAAGGACCTCGGCATCACGCACGGCATGTCGTCGCTGATCGGCTCACTGTTTTTTCTCGGCTACTGTCTGTTTCAGGTGCCCGGCGCGATCTACGCGCAGCGCAACAGCGTCAAGAAACTGATTTTCTTCAGCCTGATCCTGTGGGGCCTCTGTGCCGCAGCGACGGGCATGGTCAGCAACATTCCAATGCTGATGGTGCTGCGTTTTGTGCTCGGCGTCGTGGAGGCCGCAGTGATGCCGTCGATGCTGATGTATATCAGCCGGTGGTTCACGCGAACAGAACGTTCGCGCGCCAACACGTTCCTGATTCTCGGCAACCCTGTGACGGTGCTGTGGATGTCGGTGGTGTCCGGCTATCTGGTGCACAGCTTCGGCTGGCGCGAGATGTTCGTGATTGAAGGCATACCTGCGCTGGCGTGGGCCGTCGTGTGGTGGTTCACGGTCAAGGACAAGCCGGCTGACGCGCCCTGGATGAGCGAAGCAGAAAAGACCGAACTGCAGGCGCGCCTGAAGGCCGAACAGGCCGACATTGCGCCGGTGCGCGACTACAAGACCGCATTCCGCTCATCGATCGTGCTGAAATGCTGTGCGATCCACGCGCTGTGGAGCGTGGGTGTGTACGGTTTCATCATGTGGCTGCCGTCGATTCTCAAGACGGCTTCGACGATCGATATCGTGTCGGTCGGCTGGCTTGCCGCCGTTCCGTATCTCGCTGCGATCATCCTGATGCTGCTCGCATCATGGCTGTCCGACAAGACCCGCAACCGCAAGCTGTTCGTCTGGCCCCCGCTGCTGATCGGGACGATTGCATTCGTGGGTTCGTACATGATCGGCAGCTCGCACTTCTGGACCTCGTTTGCGTTGCTGGTCGTGGCAGGTGCAACGATGTATGCACCGTATGGACCCTTCTTCGCGCTCGTTCCCGAACTCATCCCGAGCAACGTGCTGGGCGGCGCGATCGGACTACATCAACTCATGCGGCGCGATGGGCGCGTTTCTCGGCTCCTGGATCGTCGGCTATCTGAACGGTGCGACGGGTAGCCCGGCGGCGTCGTACATGTTCATGGCGGGCGCGCTGCTCTGCTCTGTGATTCTGATGATCACCGTGCCTGAGCACTCCGGTCAGCGCTCGAAGCAGGAAGGGCGCCTCGCAGTGAGCCGCTGATAAACCGCCACGCCACGACTCAACATTTGCAATGGCAGGAACAACATGGCAACGCTGATCACCGATGTAAAGGTCATCCTGACCGCGCCGGAAGGCATCAACCTGATCGTCGTCAAGGTGGAGACCAATCAGGCTGGACTGTATGGGCTCGGTTGCGCGACGTTTGCGTATCGGCATGTAGCGGTCAAATGTCTGGTCGAGGAGTATTTGCGACCGCTTCTGATCGGCAGGGACGCCGAGGCGATTGAGGAGCTGTGGCAACTGATGCACCAGAACGCGTACTGGCGCAACGGCCCCATCGAGAACAATGCGATCTCGGGCATCGACATGGCCTTATGGGACATCAAGGGCAAAATGGCGGGCATGCCGCTCTATCAACTCTTCGGCGGCAAGTGCAGGGAAGGGGTGCCCATCTATCGCCATGCGGACGGGCGTGATCTCAACGAGTTGTGCGAGAACATCCAGAAGTATCGGGAGCAGGGCATCACGCACATTCGCTGTCAAAGCGGCGGCTACGGCGGAGGCGGCTATGGCAAGGCGCCATTGGGCGCGCCGGCGCGCGCGCCTGAGGGCGTGTATCTCGACAGCAGGAAGTACATGCGCGAGACCCTCAAACTCTTCGACGGCATTCGCAGCAAGGTCGGCTTCGACGTCGAGTTGTGTCACGACGTGCATGAGCGGCTCAAACCTGTCGAAGCGATCCGCTTCGCGTGCGAGCTCGAGCAATACGAGCTGTTCTTCCTTGAAGATGCGATTGCGCTAGAAGAGGGCGAATGGATACGGCAACTGCGCACAAAGACGACGACACCTCTCGCTCAGGGCGAACTCTTCAACAACCCGTATGAATGGCGCTTCATGATCACTGAGCGCCTGATCGACTTTATACGCGTTCACCTGAGCCAGATCGGCGGGATTACTGCCGGACGCAAGCTGCAGATATTCGCCGAACAATTTGGCGTGAGGACAGCCTGGCATGGTCCGGGCGATATGTCGCCGATGGCTCACGCGGCGAACATTCATATCGATCTCGCTGCGCGCAATTTCGGGGTTCAGGAATGGTCGGGCACCGAGCCGCCCAACTTTGTCATCCAAGCCCTGAAGGGTCCGCGGGCGGCATTGCTGGACGTCTTCCCAGGCTTGCCCGAGTTCCGCAACGGGCACGTGTATGCGAACGACAAACCCGGTCTCGGAGTCGATATCGACGAAGCTGAAGCGACAAAGTACCCGTGTGAAAACACCGTGACGACCTGGACCCAAACCCGGTTGAAAGACGGCACCTTGCAGACGCCTTGATTGAGAGCAAGCGCCGGGCGTATTCGTTGTCTGAACGGCTTGGGCATGCTTTACGTCGCAAGCTGGCTATCCTTGGTGGCCTCGGATATACCGATAATGGGAAATCGTAGTAGGCATCGGGGCCACCGATACGGTTCGGGTCATTGGTCGACTTCCGGATTCGGCAGACATCGGCCAGGACCTGACATATGGTGAAGGCGGCCGAGTGGCCGCTTGCGCTCATATGAGAGACCGTCACCCGCTTTGCGATCAATGGTACCGATATGCCGCGGTTGTCGCTGCTAGATGTCGAGTATTCCCGCCGCTAGGAAGCCACCATCGACTGCTACGTTTTGACCCGTGATGTACGCCGCGCCTTCAGAACAGAGAAACGCGACGGTATCGGCAATTTCCGACGGCTCCCCGTAGCGACGCATCGGCACAGTCCGGTTGTAGGTTTCACGCGTTTCGGTTGAGTGATGGTCCCGGGTCATCGGCGTCTCAATCGGGCCTGGTGCGACGCTGTTCACCGTGATACACCCTTCAGCAAGTTCGATTGCCATCTGTCGTGTAAGCCCGATCAAGGCAGCCTTGGACGTTCCATATGCCGTTCGGCCGGCACTCGCGCGAACACCGCTGATTGACGCAATATTGACAATGCGACCCCAGTCGTGACGCAACATCAACCTGGCCGCGCGCTGCCCGCAGAGCATGGGTCCCGTCACGTTGATAGCGAGTACGCGCAGCCAGACATCCAGAGGGCACTCGAGGAACGATGACACACCGGCGATGCCGGCATTGTTGACCAGGACGTCGCACCGGCCGTGTTCCCGCTCAAGCGCGCTGAACGCGGCGTCAATCGACGATGCGTCGGAGACATCGAGACGCAGTGAAGACGCCTTGCCTCCGGCAACTTCAATGGAGGCTGCGAGATTCTGTGCTGCGTCTGCGTCGATATCAGCGATGACTACGGGGAAGCCATCCGACGCGAGTCGCTGCGAGATGGCAGCGCCTATTCCTGTCGCACCGCCAGTCACTATCGCGACGCGACTGGCAGAGGTGCGCGAATCATCCCGCGATTCTGGCGATTGATTGATCATCAACCATCCTTAAAGGGTTGACGGCCGGTCCACAAGCCGGGCAGGAACAAGGAAGACAAGAAGTACACCGACGAGCGCTGCCGCAGCGAGCGCGTACATGCCCGACGCAGTACTGCCGCTCGCGTCGGTGATCACCCCGACCAGAAAGGGCGCAACAAATCCCGACAGATTGCCGATCGACGTGATCAGCGCAAACCCTGTCGCGGCGGTGGCACCTTTAAGAAAAGCGGTCGGGAGATTCCAGAAGAGCGGAATGGTTGTCACGATGCCGGCCATGGCCGCGATCAACGCGCCAAAAGACCACATAGGCGTGGCGCGCAACAGCACGCTTAGTATCAGAAATACGGCTCCCAGCAGGCCCGCCAGCGCGAGATGCTTGCGGCGTTCGCCGGTACGGTCTGAATTCCAGGCAAGTGCCAGCATGGTCACAACCGCCGCTGCGTAAGGTAGAGCCGTCATCAGGCCGATCTGCCGGATGCCAACGAAACCGAGCGCCTTGATCAGCGTCGGCAACCAGAAGCTCACGCCATACAGCGCCGCTACGAACGCGAAATAGATCACACACAGCATCCAGACCCGCGGGTCGGACAGGCCTTTCGCAAAGCTGCCCGTGTGATGCGTCTGGCCTCCACCCACTTCCGCCTTGAGCGCGGCTTTTTCCGCAGTGTCCAGCCAGGCCGCCTCGTCAATGGTGTCGGGAACCAGCTTCCAGAAGGCGATGCCGCACAGGATGGCGGGCAATCCTTCGCACAGAAACATCCATTGCCAGCCGCGAAGCGGGAGGAGAGCCGGTGCGGAGGTCATCAGCCATGCGGATAGCGGGCTGCCGATCACGCCGGAAACCGGCAAAGCAGTCATGAAAACTGCAATCACGCGCCCCCGGGTACGGGCCGGAAACCATTGGCTGACGTAAAGCATGATGCCCGGTGCAAAGCCGGCTTCCGCCACGCCGAGGAAAAAGCGCAGGAAGTAGAAGGAGGTCGGACCGGTGACGAACATCGTGCAGGCCGACAGCACGCCCCACGACAGGAGAATCCGTGTGATCCACGCTTGGGCGCCGACTCGGTGCAGCAGCATGTTGCTCGGAATTTCGAACAGGCAGTACCCGATGAAAAAAATACCGGCACCGAGACCATACGCGGTATTCGACAGCCCGATATCGGGCGCCATCTGCAACTTGGCGAACGCGACATTGACCTTGTCGAGCTGATTAATGATCAGGCTGACCAGAATGACCGGGATCAGTCGCCAGAAAATCTTTGCATCGGTCGCGCGTCCCACTGTTGCGGGAAAGCTTGTCTCCAGGGTTCCACTCATCGTTGTTCTCCATTGACATCACCGATCGCATCGGCGTAATCTGTTATCAATTGATAATATATACCTTCCGCTCGACGCTACGCATGGTGATCGCGTCGGGACATTCCCTAACACTGCGGACGCCGCAGAGGCGGCTTTTAAGGAGGCGATGTGGACTTCAGCGGAAAGACAGTGGCGATAACAGGCGCCGCAAGCGGTATCGGGCTTGCAACGGCTCAAGCGGCAGCGAACCTCGGCGCGAGCGTGATCGCGCTGGACCGTGATATTCGCGCACTCGAAGGAATCCGCGAGGATTTTGCTGCAAAGGGATGGCCGATGACGGCGATTGAAGTCGACATTGGGAGCGAAGACTCGGTTCGCGAGGCGGTGGGGGGGCGCATGGAGTCCGTAACGAGCGTCGATCTGCTGGTCAATAGCGCGGGCATCGTCTCGAGGGGCATGTTCGAAACGACGACCGGTGAGGAGTGGCAGCGTGTGCTTTCGATCAATCTCTCAGGCAGCTTCTTTTGCCTGCAGCAGATGATTCCGCTTCTCAAGGCTGGTACGGGGCGCGCGGCAGTCAACGTTGCCTCACTGGCCGCAAAGCGGGTGTCATACACCGGAGGGGTCAGTTATACCGCGGCCAAAGCAGGCATGCTCGGGCTGACCCGACACGCTGCCTTTGAACTGGCAAGCGTTGGGATCCGCGTGAATGCGGTGTGTCCGGGCCCGGTGTTGACCGCGATGACACAACGAGTGCTTCCTGAAGAAGAGCGTAAAAAGGTGGCCGCAATGGTTCCGCTGGGCGACTGGCTTAGCCCCGATGATGTCGCTCAGGCAATCCTCTTTCTGGGCAGCCCGGCAGCCAGAATGATTACCGGCACGGCGCTCGATATCGACGGCGGGTTATCGCTGATTACAGGCGCGTCGTTCGAGTCGTACCAGCGTTCGCGTCAATATGGACATCAGGCACTGTTGCGCGCGTCACCGAACAGGACGCGCGACAGGCGGTCGACGTCCTCCGGCGTATAGGCCGTGCTCGCCATCAGCCGATCGAGCAGCCCGTTGAGAGCGACGGTTTCCACCGGGCTTAGATCGCGCATCGCAAACGCCTGCACCTCGAGCACGATCTTCATACCTGCCTCGTAGGCACTGTGGCCAGGCTTCGTCAGCGTATAGCGCGTGGCGCGGCCATCGGCAGGGTCGGGTACCGCAACGACGAGGTTGAGCTCGCGCAGCCGGAGCAGGCTTCGTCCCGTCTGAACTGGCGTCATGAGCATATCCCGGCCAATTTCAGTGGGAATGCTGCCGGGCGCGTCTGCCAGCTTGACCAGCACGCGCCAGTCGAGCACACGGATGTCGAGATGTCGCGTGAACAGTTCCTCGGCCATATCGAGGATCGATTCGGCAACCCGGCGAACACGATAGGCTGGGAGTTGTTTGAATTGCATAGCGATGGTGATGATGTCTCGGCGGAAATTTTAAGTGACCCGCGATCGCACCGGGAAAAAGATCCATTGACGCCGCGTGGTCGTTGCGACTATCTTATATCAAATGATAATAAATGCGGTAACTGAAATCGATCTGGCGTCGCTTCGCAAGGGTCAGCGACAGGTTCCGAAAACTGGAGACAATGATGAAGGTATCGACTGAACTGAGTGGTGGTCCGCGCGGTCAGCGTGAAGCTGGCGTGTATGTTTTCGATGTGTCGGAAGATTCGTGGCAAGGGGTTGGCAAAAGCGGCCTTGCGCAAAAGACCGTACGTCGCGATGACCGGACAGGACATTCGTTCGGGTTCATGTCGTTCGACACGTTAGCGCGAACTGGCGTGCATCAGCACCTCGGTACGGCATTCAGCTATTTTCTGTCGGGTGCGTTGACTGACTTCCAGGGTACGACCGGAGTTGGTGAACTCGGCGTGAACTTCGCGGGATCCACCCACGATGCTATTGCCTATTTGCCGACGCTTACCGTGGGACGCATGGAAGGACCCGTTGCATATGGTCCCGACGTCACGCATTCGCTGCATGCGGGCAATCGCCATACCGATTTCGAAAATGAATTTCCAGAACATCTTCCGGACCTGAGTATCAGGCTTGATGCAGTCCAGATCAGCGCGACACGAGTCGCCGGGCTGACGCGCCGACTCGTCTACGACTACGCGAACACACTCCATGTCCGTCGAATGACGCAACTGATGCTTTTGCCTGGAACGAAAATTCCTGCGCACCGGCTCAGTGCACTGGTCGACGCTTTTGTGCTTGCGGGCGATCTGTCCTTTGTTGCACAGGACGCCGTATCGACGGCAAAGGCTGGTGATTTTGTCGTCATGGAGCCTGGAACGCAGGTCACGTTTTCGTCGCGCTATGGTGCGAGCCTGCTGATCTGGGCGGATGGGCCGTCGATGTGGGAGGATGGCCCGGTCAGCCCCGAACTCTATGGCTTCACCTCGGCACACGGCGACCCGTTGCGCTTTGGCAACCGCGCGCCGGTTGACATGAGCGCGACGTGAGTGGATTGCGCGCACCTACTCATCCGATTTATTCGATGAGTGGCGAAATTCAGCAGAGGTCACTTTCGTCCTGTTGTGACCGTCTGTTGTCGCGGCGAAAGCTGCCGCCCAAAAGTGACGGGCGGTGGGCCGCTTGGGGTCGTTCCCAGCCTTTGATTGCGCCAAGCTCATCGCGGCGTCGGTAGCCAAATGCGTTCACGACCCAGATTCCTCACTCGCGATCGAAGCTGAGGCGATGCGAAGAATTTACGGAAATGGCCGGCGGCTGGCATCGTCACTTGTGTTGCTATAAGGCACAAAGCCGCTGCTCAACGTTCTCAGGAGCGGCCCCCTCAAGCAGGCGGAGCACAGTCGCACAGCGACGAAGCGCCTGGTGATGAGTCGTGAAGCACTGAGACCCATCAGATTTGTCGGCAGCGCACCTGGCGGCCCGGCGCGCACAGGTCGTGCGCAGTGCCCTGATTGCCGAAGGCGGAATCGCCGCTTCGCGCATCTTCGTCGCCGAGCTGCCCGAGACCGACCTTCCGATCTTCACCGGGCGCCCGGTCGACAGCCAGAGCAACCGCAGCGTGCAGCTCGTGCTGCTGGCGCTGCCGCAGCGCGGCCACTGAGGGAATATGTGCGATAGCGCAACAGAGAGCACTGACGTTCCGAGGGAGCATCACCCGGCAACCTCTTGATCCAAATGGCAGAAGGCGCTGCACGTTCCGTTCAGATTTCTTTCAGTTTCTGCACTTCTTCATCTAACCTTGTGAAGGTCGTTAGGGGATCGAGCCATGTTAAACACCAGTCTCAGGTCACAGCTGCAGACGTATCTGCGAAACATCCGTAGACCTGTCGAATTGATCGTGTCGCAGGACGGTAGTCAAAAATCGCCCGAGATGCTGACGATGTTGAACGAAATCGCGTCGTTGACAGATCTGGTGACGGTAATCGAGGAGCAGCAAGGCGAGGAACGCAAGCCATCATTTTCAATCGGGCAGGCGGGAGCAAAACCCGGCATTCGGTTTGCCGCCACTCCAACAGGGCCTGAATTTTCGTCCCTTGTCCTTGCAATACTCCAGGTGGGAGGACATCCCGTAATAGCCGACCGTACGACCATTGAACGGATTCGAACGCTAGAACGTGACTACTATTTCGAGACCTTCATTTCACTATCTTGCGGAAGCTGTGTGGACGTTGTGCAAGCGCTGAACATGATGACGGTGATCAATTCACGGATTCACAACATTACGATCGACGGAGGGCTTTTTCAAAGTGAGGTGTCGGCGCGTGATGTTAGCGTTGTGCCGACGATCTACATGAACGGCGAGTTATTCGGCGAGGGGCGCAGCAGCTTTGATGAACTCGGCGCGAGACTTCACGACATAGAAATGAGCATGAGAGCGGCACTGCGCGCGGCGTGCTAGCCGTAGCACCGACCTGCAGGTTACATCTGTCGCGGGTATCCCCGCTAATTCGCCCCCCGGGGATGCCGTTATCTGTAACGCTGAAAGTCCGCAACGCGTGGGCCTCAGCCGACCGCATCGGGGTGTACTCGGCCACTTTCGGCCGTTCGACGAGGCCGTTCAGATCCGCGACAATCGCCTCCGATGCCGAGGTTCGGTTTTCCATCGCAACGGTTCGACTTTCCTATGCGGGTGGCATTTTGAATGACGAGAGCTACATCGGTTGGTTGAGACAGAAGGTCGGTAATGGTTTGATACTGAGCCCGTCGGTTGGGGCCGTGATTCACGATCACGAGGGCAGACTTCTCTTGCAAGAGAAATCTTCGGATGAGGCTTGCAGTTTGCCAGCTGGGGGAATTGAACTGGGTGAAAGCCCCCAAGAAGCAATTGCCCGGGACGTGATGGAAGAGACCGGATACGCCATCCGCATTCATGGCATTCTCGGCGTCTTCGGCGGCCGAGCATTCCGGCACACGTATCCCAATGGCGATCAGGTTGAATACGTTGCGACGTTGTTTCAGTGCAAGATCACTGGCGGTTCCGGAATTCGTACCGACACCGAAACCAAGGACACCCGGTATTTCAAAAGGCACGAAATGCCCGAACTGGCATTACCGTATTCGATCGACGATTTGTTCCTCAAGTTCTAAAAGCTGATGGCAAGCCAGCTACGCGTGATCGGCAGCGCCGGCCATCGACGGCCGGTCGACATACGCCTCGGAATTGCCGACAATCGCCATCCGGAGCAAGATCAAACGCTGCCTAAACTACGGTTCCATGATCATCGACTTTGTCTGGCGTATGGCACTTCGCATCGGATATCCGCTTGCTCGTGTCTGGTGGCACCTTCGACGACCCAGCCATCAGGGGGCGCTTGTCGCAATCTATGTCGGGCAGTCGCTGTTGCTCGTGAAAGCATCGTACCGGACCGCGTGGAATCTTCCGGGAGGAAGTGTCCATCCCGGAGAGACGCCCGAGGCAGCCGCGCAGCGCGAAATGGAAGAGGAAATTGGTCTGTCGTCGTACACATTGCTCCCGGTGGGCAGCGTCTGCGGCGCCTGGGACGGACGACGAGACCGGGTGCATTTTTTCGAACTACACCTCGATCGCCTACCCAAGCTGCGGATCGATAATCGCGAGATTGTCGCCGCGCATCTGGCAACGCCGGAGGAATTGCATGGCTTCGGACTGACAGCGCCAGTGGCTGCGTATCTGAGCGGAGATCTTTGCCGTTAGATGTCGACCGGGCGGTATCCCGGCTGCCCGGGGTCAAGCTCCGCCGACTGCGAAGGGAAGCGGTTTATCTCGCCCACAATCGTGGGCATCCTGCATTTGACGTTGGTCCCAACGCCAGTGGCATATCGCGAGCGGGGGATGCTGGCGATCGCAGCGAAGGTGTCGAACGGCGCCCAAGCTTCCATCGAGTTTACTGCATCAACCATTGCCCAACTTTTGCGACCGGGTCTCGCCGGGCATCATACCGGGCCAGTAATGGTGTCATCGAACGGCCATTATGAGAACCCGTGAAGGAGCTGGTCGTTGCTACGTCGTCGGTGCTATCTCCCGGCTGGTTCTTGTTTGGCGTCAGCGACGGCAAGGCGGATTAGGCCGCCGCAATGCATGGCAGTAGTCCAGCCGGATAGCGACAAGCATATCCGGTGCTAGACGCATTGGCTGACATCGACGTATGCCACCGCGACACTGACCAGTGTTTAAACGTCTTTGGTGTCGAATACGAGAAGCTCGACACCGGCCTGTGCGAAATTGGTTAGATCGCTCGCTGTCGCTCGCCCTTCGGGTGAATTGAGTGCCTGTTGCAGGGAATCCACCGAATCAAAGCTCAGGATCGCTGCCAGGTAATACGGAGACTCGCCTTGCGGGGTCGCTACCGGCCCGGCACTAACTTCATAGCGCTGAAGCCCGGATATCGTCTTGGCAAGAGGCACATGATTCGAAAAGTAGTGCGCGTCGAATGCGTCCGGGTTTGACGGCGTTTTGTATAGTGCGACGAGCTTTGCCATGGTCATGTCTCCTTGAGCACCCGGCGAGATCGGTGCACGACAGAATGAGCGTCTCGCGCTCCAATCTGCCGACGGCCGGGATCATGCCAGACTGGTACGGGTTCGGGTATATAACTGTCCTACCTTGTTGAGATTTCAGCTTGAATTCTACGCTGGCTGTGAATTCGCATCGAAACCCGTCACGAGTCTTCGCATATTTGCCAGACGGCCCAAGGTCCCTTGAGGCCAGGGCCTGCACACAAGCGAGGATGACAATCACGGGTCCGCCGAAGTCGGTCGCGATAGGCAGCCCTCGGCCATCTACGGCCATTGGCCCGCGGTTTCACAAGGACATTCGCATGTCGGCTCCGCCTCCGACACCGGACGTTCGTGCGTGGATCATGTCCGGTGGCGTCGTCGGCCATTATAGGTAGTCCGTCCCGCCTTTCATCGATGGATAGATACTGTCAGACTGGGAGCGTTCTGCCAGTCTGACAGTGGCGGGACATGCACCCGTTTCGCGCTGCCAAACACGTTCCACTTTTCGGTTCAGGAAGAACCGTTCGGCAAACGCGTGGACGCTCCTATGTCAAGCGACTCCGATCGATGTCGCTCGCCGCTCGGGAACCTGGATGGTGCGCGACGGTTTAGGTCGTCGGTTCGACGAACGGGCACCGCGATGCTCGAGCGTTTGCCGCTTCGAGGGACGGATCTGCCTTGTTTGAGGACGCCGTCCGGCATCGCCGCGCCCTGAGCCCTGAGCCCCGGAGATCAGTAGGCGTTGAAAGCCACCGTGCGCCAGCCGATGGTCTGCACGCGTTGCGACAGGATGGGCGAGCTCACGTACTTGGCGTCGAAGAAGAAGTCGCCAAGGATGTCTTGAAGCGATTTCGTGATAGCCGCATTGATGCCGAGCCATTCGGTCTGGATGACGAGCCAATATCCCTCGAGTTCGGACGACGGGGCGTTCTTCTTCAATCGCTTGCGCGCCTCGTCGGGCACGCTGTCGTAGGCGACGTTCGCCCTTTTGCTAGCGAGCTCGCTCTTGCCGGCTGGCGTGAGCTTGCGGTTGGAGTGCTCGCGATAGGCCTGATCGCGGTAGATGGGCTTGTTGTTCCGCGTGGGGTCCTCGCCGATCTTCTCGAGTTCAGCGCGCAGCGAGGCCTTGGACTCGACGAGCCCGTTGAGCTTCTGCAAGCAGTTACGGATCTTCTCGGGCTGCCACGTGAGGCCAACGTCGTCGAAGAAGATGAGCATTCGCGCCACCTGGTGGCATATCGATACAAAGGCTGCGCAGGTGATGCCGCGGTTCTCGCTGAGCGGCGCGTTGTCGATCGCGCGCAGCGTCCATTTGAGCAGCCGCACGAGCGCCGGGAACTCGAACGGGATTTGGCCGAAGTCGGTCGTGCGCACCATGCCCGTGAAACGGCTCGCGTGCGGGCTCTCGACGAGGAGCTGCAAGCGCTGGAAGTCCGCCGACGAAGGGTAGTTGCCGTAGGGCGTGCGCTTGACGTTTTGCGCGAACATCTGCGCGATTTCGGCCGTGCGGGAGCGCAGCATGTTATCCGTCGGATGGGCGTGCAGGTATCCGCCGGCGCCCTTGTCATCCGCGTAGGTCGCGACGTCCGCGATCTCCAGCTGCTGCGCGCCCGCGTGAACGTAGCTCCGGCCGAGGCCGTGGCGCGGCTCGAGGAACACGGTGACGTGGATCGGCTGCCGGGTGGTGGGCGGGTAGCGCGTAAACACCAGGTCGCCCGTCACGAAAGTGTTGATGCTGTCCGTCAGCTTGCTCATGCTGCCCCCGCACTGCCTGAATAATGTGGTGGTCAGATAAAAGTGAAAAAACGATAGGTTTTTGAGTTGTAGTGGTCAAGTCATTTCGAACACGACGATAGATTTTTTGCTGCCATCTTCAGCTTGACATTCGCCGACCAGATTTGCGCTAAGTAAATTACCGCTCAGGCCGCCGAGTCACATGGCCGCCGACCCAACTGCCCTTACGACCGTTGCTCGTTCGAAGCGGCCGTTAAAGTCGTGTGGGGTCGAGCGGCAGAGACGGGTCGATCAGGGACATTTGAAACGCGCGCTCTCAGCGCCTTGTCATCGACAAAAGGCTACTGAGCATCAGCGGCGAGCGCGGGGCCGACCAGTCAGAAGCGGCCGGCGACGACGCGCTTACCTATGCGCAGGAACGGATCGTCGGCGCTTTTTGCACCGCCGCATGAAACGCCCCCGACGACAACCCTTTGACGCACGCCAGGATTTGTACTCGCTGCAATTTGCCCGCTGCTTCCCTATAAATAAAAGAGGACGAGCGAGCAAACCGTTTGCGTCCTGATGGCCCATTGCTGGCAAACATGCTGCAGCCGAATCTCAAGTCGACTTTGATCCATCGAAGATCATGTATCGGGTCGATCGCATCCCTGCGCGCGAGCGCACTGGAACGCTCGGCGCTATCACACGCGCGAAATAATTTCTTCACAGTGCAAGGCACCATGGGAGGTGCGCTGTGTTTGACCTGACCAAATCGACCCACTCAACTCTGTCTCGCATCTGGTTTTACACCGCCGTAACAATGGCATGTCTGACCGGTTGTTCCTGCGCGGACGCAGCCGCAGTCGCCACTTCTCCGGCAGCTGCTTCCGCGGTTGCTCCTGCATCAGCGCCACCTTCGGCGCCCGCCACCGCGCCAGCGAGGGAAAAGAGCGCTGCAACCGCCAGCACGGCCGCACCAATCGACTTTCCGGCGGTCGTCGAGCGCTATGGGCCAGCGGTTGTGAATATCCGCGTGACAGTGCCGGTGAATGCGCCCGCGAGCGCGACGCCTGCTTTCGGTCCCAGTGCCGAAGCGGTCGACGGTGACGACCCCATCTTCGCGTTCTTCAAGCAGGCCTTGCCACAATCGCCAGACGGCCAGGGCGCTACGCCGCGCGCGATGTCGGGCGTCGGATCGGGCTTCATCGTGAGCCCGAACGGTCTCATTCTGACGACGGCGCATGTCGTCGATCAGTCGGGTGACGTGACTGTGCGTCTGACCGACCGGCGCGAGTTCAAGGCAAAAATCGTGGCCGTCGACACGCAAAGTGACATCGCCGTGATCCAGATCGACGCGACGAAGCTGCCTACCGTCAAGCTCGGCGATTCGGCGCGCGTGCGCGTCGGCGAGCAGGTGCTGACGATCGGTTCGCCAGACAGCTATCAGAACACGGTCACGGCGGGCATCGTCAGCGCGACGTCGCGCACGCTCGCCGATGGCAGCACCTTTCCGTTCTTCCAGACGGACGTGTCGCTGAACCCCGACAACTCGGGCGGTCCCGTGTTCAACCGCGCGGGCGAAGTGGTCGGCATCGACGTCCAGGTGTATGCCGATAGCGATCGCCTGCAGAGCCTGACGTTCGCAATCCCGATCAATATGGCGAACAAGGTGCGCTCGCAGTTGCAGGCTGAGCAAGCCCAGCAGGGCCAGCTAAGCGCGCAAGACAATGCGCGCAGCAATCTGGGCATTCAGGTAGAGGACGTCGATACGAATCTGGCGAGCGCGTTCGGCCTGCCGCGCGCGGCGGGCGCGCTGGTGACGTCGGTCGACCCGGGCAGTTCGGCGGCGGCGAGCAATCTGAAAACGGGCGACGTGATCGTGCAACTCGCCGACAAGCCTATCGACCACGCGGCCGATCTAACCGGACAGAACCCGGCGTTGCAGACCGGAACGAAAGTCCCGCTGAAGCTGATCCGCGATCACAAGCCGATGACGGTGATGGTGAATATCGGGCCAGCGTCGCAACAGGCGAACGCAGGTGCGGGCGGGGTTGCAGGCCCAAGCTCTGACGCAGGCTCGCGGCAGTTTCACGCGCTCGATCATCTTGGCCTCACGATGCATTCTTTGACCGACCAGGAACGGCACAGCATGGACCTTCCTCAAGGCCTGATGGTCGATGACGTGTCGGGGACAGCGGCCGCTGCCGGCATCAAGCCGGGCGATGTCGTGCTGTCGTTGAACGGCACGCTGGTCGCGTCGCAGGATGAGCTGGCGTCGCTCGCGGCAAAGGCTGGCAAGAAGGCAGCGTTGCTGATCCAGCGCAATCACGCACGAAGCTTCGTCACGGTCGACCTCAAATAAAAACCGGAGTGCGAGAGCGGCTAATCGATACACGATTCCCGCCTCGCATGCCGACGCGGTGAACACATGTCGCTAACGCCCCGGGTGAGGGACGATCACGACGGATCGCAGACCGGGCATATTCGCACAGCGTGTGTCAACCCTCTGCATAGTGGCCGCTGTGCTTCGAAAACGCTCATTTGGTACCGGGCATGGGGGCCGACCGACTCGGGTCGTGACGGCTCATTCACCGGCTGGGAGAGCTGCCATTCGTCGACGCCGGTTTGTGAATGTCCGCAAAGCAAGGTGCGGCCGCCGCAGGGCTCCTAATCGCCGCCCGTCGGCTATGGCCGATGACTTGTCCTTGAGTGACGGCACGCAATGACCGTTCCGCTCTGATACCCGTCCTTGGAAACGCCACGGCTCGACCGGCAGCAAAGGGTCGGGTGCCGCCGATCGAAGCCGGCAGTTTTCAGCCCCCTCGCCGAAGTGCTGTCGGACCGGGCTCGGCCATAAGCGGTCTTCCGAATGTGCCGTTGCAAGGTACGAAAAGGCTGTCAATGCTGATCTGGTGGCGCGAACTGGGCGATGTCAGTAACGCGGGCTAGTGGAGTGAAAAAACCGCAGCGCCCATGTACTTTCGTTGAAAGGGAGACCCGTGGGGCGATCTGCAGGCCACGCTCCAAGGTATCGGCGCTGCGCTGCAACGCGACGCGCGGTTGCTGCGCGCTAACTCGGAGGAGGACCATAGTGGCTCCGGGGCTTCTCACCTGGGTTGAGACGGCTTGCACTCCGTTTCGAACCAATGGTCGACCCGGCGCTGCGCCGCGTGTAGATCCGCTGGGTAGTTTGGGTCGTCGTGCCATGGTGATGGGTTGTAGCCCGCTTTGCTGAGAGCCGAAATCTCGCTTCGGTGTTGTGACCTCGTCCGAGGCGCGTTGCTTTTAGTCGCGGCCAGGTCATGGCACTCGGTTGGGGTCAGGTGCGGCCCGCTGTGTGGTACTCCGGCGGCGGCATAGCCAGTCAGAAGGAGCCCCAACGCAGCAAGCGTCGAGCAGCTTTTCGTGGGCTTTTCCATAGCGCATCTCCATGCGTCCGATTGGCGCAACGCAGCGGCGCGATGCCGCCGGTCGCGCGTAACTTCCTCGCCTATTTTGCCTTAGTCCAGTCACCGGAAAAAGTGCACTGTACAAAGGGAAGAAAGTCAGGCGCCAGCGCCTCGAATGACCATCGCATTTTCGATAAGAGAAATACGCCCACCGGATGCCGGACGTCCGAGAAGCGTCGCGTTTCTGCCGACCGCGTCGGACAGCGGTCGGAGGAGATGGGTCGAGAACGTGGTCTTCGCTGATCGAAAAGCTGCGGGCTGACTGCTCGTCCTAGGCATCGTCAGCAATCCGCAGCATTGCTGACGCATAACCCGGACAGGCCCAATGTCGGTCATGGGTCGAATTCTGTCCGACGCGGCCGGCTCGACGACGCCCCCGTCGCCCCGTCACGCATCGAGCGGTAGTCGGCCAGCATCAGCCATCCGCAGACCCGATCGATCAAACGTTCGCACGTCGGCTTGGCTTCAGAAACAGCCGTTGAAGTAATGCATGTATTGATAACTTTAATGCGGGCCTCGGAAACCGCCGCGCCATCCGGGAGCGTCCTTGCGGGAAGTGCCGGAGTGGCGCAGGATCCCCACTGGCAGCGCTAACCTCGGTTGCGCTACGCCGCCTGTATCGGTAGAAAAGAACATTAGCAGTCGACGGCGACGATGCGCTCAGCTCCTCGGTGTTGGCGCGAGTGGACCTCTTTGGCTAGGTGCACACTGCCCATGACGGCCGCGATATGGTGCCCTCGCGCCCGGTCTTGAGTTCAGTCTACGTCGCATTGTGGCAGTCCCTTCGGTTGAGATACACGCATGTTACTTACTTTCGGTGAAACAAGCGCAACAGGTGAGAAAAATGGGGGGCAATCATAAACGCCACGGCGAGCGCAGATTCGCGGAACGGCTGCTGGCGATCCGCCGCTTTCGAAAAGAAGCGCAACGAGGGAAAAAGTCATTCGTCATCGCCGTGAGGTTGATAAAAGCCCTCGATGCTTTGTTTCGCCATCCCGCGACGCTTCTCATCGCGGGCTTCGTTCTCACGGCCATTGTCGGGACAAGCATTCAACAGCGCCAGCAAGACGCTGACAAGCAGCGCGACGAGGTCGTCGTCGCGCGGGCGGCGATTGCGCGTGTTCAGCAAGCGCTATCCGAAGTGGAGTCGAGAGGACATCTTCTATCCGTCCGACGCCACACCGCGGAAGCTGCAGATTTGATGGACAGCTTCGATGAGGCCTTGATCGCGGCCAACGCCGCGTTGCTTTCACAAAGTCCTGTTTTCGAGAGAACGATTAATACCCCTCATTTGATGCAGCCGCTTTCAGGGAATACTTACGAACTGAGCGAATTTCTTATGACGGCCGGCGACCCAGTGCCCAGTATGCTGAAAGCCGACTACTCGCCCGCTGAAGACCGTCTTACGCGCTATCTGCACACTGTCACGCGTTGCGTCGGCGGATTCGTGACCTCAGCCGATTACGCCCTTAACTTTGTTCCGAAAGAGCGCTTCGATCAGTTCATTTATATGGCCTTCGGTTCTGACCTACATTTCGAAAAACCTGGGAGGGAACTGGATCCCTTGGTGAAGTGTCCGGTATTGGTGTCGCCCTATGAGCGCGCGCTCGTTGGGCGAGACTTTGGAGATCCTCAACTCACTTCTGAATTTGAGAAAATGCAGAAGGATATGGAACATCTGACCCAGAGTCCGAAGCGCCCCGAAAGCCGTCGTTGAGTTGCGAAGAGCGCGTACGGCAGCAAAGGGTCGTCTACGGTCTCCGAACCGTGTTAAGGCGGAACGCCGAAACGGATGTGAAAATCCCTTGCGGGTGCCACGGCGCGTCCGATACTGAAAGTGCTTTGCGGGTGCCCGCTACCGAAGTTAGTGGCAAAGTCATCGGCAAGGTGAACGGACTACGCAATGGAGGCTGACTATGAACCAGTCAAGTTCCGCTCAAAGGCGGGAGAAAATATCCTACGAGGTGTCAGGCGAAAATTCGAAATACACGCTGCTTCACCTGCTGGACGTTGAAGACATACCGGGGCATTCGCTCGCACTCTATGAACTGCATCGCACCTTTCCCAAGGGCGCGTTGATGTTTGCTGGCGTAAGCGTCACGGAGCAATGGATGCGCGGCACCGTTGACACCATCGATGGCAACGGCACCGTCATCGGCTATGGGTTTTACAACCTGGAAGACGGCGACAAGATTTTCGGCAAGTTTGACGGGATCTCACAGTCTGCAACCGGCCAGTCCGCCGATGTCCGCACCGTCATAGGAAGCACGGTGCTCACTGGCGGCACGGGGAAGCTGCGTGGCATTTGCGGCATCCTTCACTTTGTGACCAACACGGACGTCTCACAGAACCTAAATGAGAGTAAATGCGAGGGCGAGTACTGGATGCAAAAAGGCTAGTCCGGGCCTCACGGTGCCTTGCACGCGGCCCAGCGCAAAGCTCACTGATCAGAAGCCTCCGCTGAAGCTCAAGGAAATCTGGGCGATCTGCGAAAAGCTGAAGGCGGATACGACCTCGCGATGTTCAGTTCAATCTACGGGAGGGTCACTACCTGAAATACGCCGTGGCGCGTTCAACCGGTCGTTGCAACACCTTCTGGTCTAATGTCGGCCCAAGAGGAAAAGTAAGTGAATCAAAAACGAAGATGCGGGCTATCACCTGCACAAAAGACGTTGTTGTGGCAGAGATGGAAAGATGGTGAGTCGTTAAGCGACATCGGCCGCTCGCTCGGCAAGCATGCGGCGTCGATTCATGCGATCGTGCGACCGCATGGCGGCATCATGCCAATGATAAAGAAGCGATCGGCCCGAGTGCTGACGCTTGCCGAGAGAGAAGAAATCTCGCGTGGCATCCATGCAGACGTTTCAATCCGTCAGATCGCAGCGAGCCTGGGCCGGTCACCGTCGACGATCAGTCGTGAAGTAGCCCGCCATGGCGGGCTGAACAAATACAGGGCAGCGCTGGCTGACGCAAGCGCCTGGCATAGGGCCAGGCGACCGAAACCCTGCCGTCTTGCCGTGAACGCTAAACTGCGTCGGCTAGTCGCCAGAAAGCTGCAACTGAAATGGGCGCCACAGCAGATCGCCGGCTGGTTGAAGCAGCAGTATCCCGATGATGAAACAATGCAGGTCTCACACGAAACGATTTACCGCAGTCTCTTCATTCAGGCCCGTGGAGTGCTGAAAGCGGAACTGATGAAGCATCTGCGCACGCGTCGGATGATGCGACGTTCGAAGAAAGCGTCAGCAAAGGGACAACCGCGCGGACAGATCATTGATGCGGTATCAATCCGCGAACGGCCTGCCGAAGCCGAAGACCGGGCTGTTCCGGGGCACTGGGAAGGCGACTTGCTGAGCGGCTCGAACAATACACACATTGCGACCCTGGTAGAGCGTCATTCGCGCTTCACCATCTTCGTGAAGGTAAAGGGCAAGGACACGGAAAGTGTCGTATCCGCGCTGAGCAAACAGGTTCGCAAGCTGCCTGCGGAACTCCGCCGATCGGTCACATGGGACCGGGGCATGGAACTCGCACAGCACAAGCAATTCACAGTCGCGACCGACGTGCAGGTCTACTTCTGCGATCCCCAAAGCCCGTGGCAGCGTGGCACGAACGAGAATACCAACGGACTGCTCCGGCAGTACTTCCCCAAAGGCACCAGTTTGGCCGGCTACTCGCAAGGCGATCTGAACAAGATCGCCTTGCAGTTGAATCAACGACCCAGAAAGACGTTGGGTTTCATGACCCCTGCAGATAAACTAAACGCCAGCATGGGTGTTGCAATCACCGGTTGAACCCGTCGTTACCAATTTATAACGTGCAACATGGAACCTGACATAAGCTGAATGGAAAGTGTGAGGCGCATGTCGCCGCGCGAATAACGAGGGAGCATGTCATGAACCCGCTCGATGCAACGTTGCGCGCCGGCAGCGCCGTTGCAGTTCTTGCGTTGTCCGGCGCGCTGTCTGGTTGTTACTACGTACCGTACGGCTACTATCCGGGCTACGGGTATTACCCGGGCTATCCTGCTACCTATTCCACTGCCTATCCGAATGGCTATCCCGCCGTGCCGACGGCGGCCACGCAGCATGGCGTGCCCGTCGCGCCCGGGGACCCGTCGCAGCAGGCTCCGGCGCCAGAGGACTTCAACATGCCCGACGGCACGTCGCCCGACGGGCCGCCATCGACGTACGATTTCGCCCCCGCGCCCGCCTATGGCGCGCCGGCGTACTATCCAATCGCCTATCCACCGGCCTACCCCTACCCGTATCCATACCCGTACTACGGGTACTGGCCGGGCTACTACTGGTGGCCGTCGGTGTCGTTCGCCTTCTGGGGCGGGTGTTGCGGCGGTTACAGCCACTACCACTATGGCCATCACACCTACTGGGCCGCTCACGGCTACTCGGGCCATGGGTACTATGGACACGGCTACTACAGCCACGCTTACTCGGGAAATGGACAGGGTGCGTGGAGCGGCAGTCACGCCAGTTGGGGAGGTGGTAGCTACGGCAGCAGCGCTTCGGGCGCCGGTCACGCGAACTGGGGCGGCGGTGGCGGCTGGGGTGGCGGCGGCGGTGGCGGTGGCGGCTGGGGCGGCGGCCGTTACTGGGGTGGCGGCGGCCACGGCCGATCGCATTGAACCGGGCGTGCGGCGCACCGCGCGACGGGTATCGCGCGCGGCGAATGGCCGGAGCTGGGACGGCGAACGCAATCCTTCCCCCCATCGAGTCGGAATTCGCGAGGGCTCAGCACCCTGACCACGAAGACTGGCCTTACCGACCTAGTCATGCTCGTAGCACGGGTTGTTCGGCCCCTGCTTTTCAAGTACTGTTAATCTTCGAGGAGACACCGCCATGCCTAACGACATTCTTCTCGTCAACGTACGCGGCTACATCGTCTACGCCGACCCTGATGCTGGCCGAAGACGACAACTATCTCGCGTTCCTTCGCACCCACGCCAACATTTCTAAATCCAACCCGAGGCCGGATAAGCTGCGCAAGGAACATTCGAACTGGACTTGAACGACCGAGTATCAAGTCGTCAAGTGCCTTTCGCGCTCTTGGAACAACGTTTCATCGGTACATCGCGCGCACCGAATCCTTCAGATACTTCAGGTCCGAGCGTTCGTGGCCCACGCACCAGGAGAGATAGTCCACCGGCACGGTGAACATCTTGTCCTGCGAGAGCGTCGGCTCCTCTTTTCACGGCTGAAAACGGCCAGTACTTCCCGGCGCCGCCTCGAAGCGTCAATAGCCTTTCGTATAGAGCGTCAGATGGTTACTCACCGACGTTACACCCGGCACGCCCTTCGCCACTTCCGCGGCCTGCTGGATCTGAGGACCGTCCGACACGCCGCCGGATAATGTCACGACACCGCCGCGCGCCTTGACGAATACGTTCGACACGTTGAAGTTGGGCGCTTTCGACAACGCCTTGCGTACATCCCGAGCCAGCTTCTTGTCCGCTGGCGTCGCCTTGCCTGAACTTGCAGCCGGACTCGAGCCCATCGGCATAGCGTTGCTGGCTTGCGCGTAGACGTTCGACGTCAACGTCACGCATCCCACGACGACGAGCAGATTCACGACGTTCCATGCTTTCATGATTGCCTCTCTCGTTCGGCCTGGCAGATGGTGAGTCAAAGATAGCCAACATTCCGCTTCTAACAAAGCTGCTTGCACGATTAAGGAAAAGCCCGGATCCAGACGCGCGCCCGCTGGCAGGCCGATCATCGGGCGAGTTTGCGAATGAGCAGCCGCAGTATCGTTGGCGAGGCTTCACCGCAGATCCGAACGCGTGACGCATTGGAAGCCACCTCACCACGTGCACGACCAGCATGCTGAAAGGTTACGCCTCAACGCGCTGCACGGAGGCGCCCGACTCCAGTACACATGGCAAGGAACGCTGAACGCCTCAACTGGCGCGTGTTTGCGCTCCAGCTAGCGCCCGTGTGGTTATGACGCTCGTAGTCTTTGTATCGGACGTTGAAGCTGAGTACTTCGAGGCAGGCCGTCAAAGCTCTCCTTTTGACCGTCGCGCGCGGCTCGTGTGGCGCATAGACATCCGCGTGAACGGCCGCTGTACTTTGGAAGTTGCTGTTGCGGTCTTTCCACGTCGAAGGGCAGAAGTGGCTCGCGTGCCGTTGATCGACGTCGGACAAAGATCGGCCAATTGTTGCCGTTCGCAAAAGATATAAAGCCGCCATTCCAACGGCCGATTCACCTCGGTGGAGCGGTCCTTTCGAACAAGCCCAGGATCGACGCGATGGGCCAAATCCGGAAAATGGCCACCCCACCTCTTTTTATCAGCTCGTCGGCGGGCACGAGTAGACTGGTCAATTGGGGGAATGTTTCGATATGATGCCTTGCTGCCTGCGCACGGTGCATGACAATTGCAAATTGCTCGAAGAGCAGGGAGGAATGTCCATGTTTCGTATACTCGTGATTGGCGCGCTAGGCGCCATGGCTGCCTTGTTCTCGACTACGGCATTCGCGCAAGGTACTGCGGCGGACGCTAAGGCCATGCTTGAAAAGACGGTTGCGGCCATCAAAGCCGATAAGGCCAAGACGCTCGACCAGATCAACAAGGGCGAAAACGGCTTCCTTGTTGGCGACCTCTATCCGTTCTGCTTCAATCTCAGCGACGGACTCCTCGTCGCGGTCGGCAATCCCAACGTTAAGGGGTTGCTCGGCAAGGATGCGAGGACATTCAAGGACCCGACGGGCGACGTGTATGGCCCAAGGCTCTATGACGCGGCAAAAGAGAGCCAGGTCAATGAGGTCAGCTACATGTCTCCCAAGGCCGGCGCTGACAAGACGTGGGTGCCGAAGGCGAGCTTCGTTACCGCGGTCGCCGGCCTGGGATGCGGCGTCGGTTACTACAAGTAGTCCGACCAAACCAACCGTCGTATGGGCGCCGAACTGCCGAACTCCGACGCCCACACAATGCTATTTTCTCGCGTGACCGGTCAGTTCTGATGCCCTTCACTCCGCATGTGCGGTTTGCCATCGAGGCTGGTCAGTTTTGATATCCGCCTCGGGTCATTCGCGTCGATATTGTCACGCCTGCTACCTTGTCCGCTATCCACAAGAACCGGTGCACGTGGCAAGCCTGCGCGGATGACCGGATCCCTCTGTTAGCTGCCCTTGGATGCTCGGCCATGTGATCGGCGCGAATGGGTCGCGTGCCGCCGATCGCTGCCTTGCGAAGTCCGAGCGATGCATGCCGATTGCATCAGGCAGTGATCGGCCGAGGGTGTGTCAAAACGTGGGGCTTCGTTGGCGACTGTGAAAGTTGACGCACCAGAACGCTCTATATTGGCTTCGAGGCACTTGGGGAAGGGTAAAGCGACACCCGAAAACCGGGGAATTTCGAGTTTTGACACACCCTCGGCCAGGAGCGGCCGTTCCACCGCGCATTCGCGCGGACGCTCGAACGTCCGCTGCGCCCAGTTAATGGACCTTCTCACGATGATCACGCTCGCCCTGTAATGCAAGGTGCCGCCGCAATGTCGCCAGCTTTCGAAGTCCATCCATGAAGTTGAGAGCTATGCGTGCGCATCCTGTTCCAGCAACAACATAGCTCGCAAACAGGGGATTGAGCACGCCAAGGAGGTCGATGGTGTCAAAGCGTTCACCGTCTCGAAGCCTGCCGCAACGATGATCGTGGCCACTACAAGCTTTCTGGCGTGATCGAAGACGGCTTTCAAACCGCCGCGATCGAAGAGTGCTTGCGAAATAGAATCCGGGAAGATTCTCATTGACGCCTCCTGTGCTTGGTCCGAGTCGACATGGCCAGGGTCCGCAACGCGTCGCGTACCGCCAATCGCCGACAGGCGGAAGACGGTCATCTCCAGCTGTTCCGCTGGACGCTCGCATGGACCGTCAAATGGCCGCGTAGGTAACGGACATTGGCATGCCGCCGTTGCGCTTCAACCCGTCGGCCAAAGTTGTAATTCATGCTCCGTCAGGTGGTGTCATTGCCGAACGCCTTCTTTACGACTATTGTGTTTGAGTCGCCGATATAGCGATTCGGTACTTGCCGGTGATCAAGCGGTGCAGTGACGGGTCGCGCGGCCCCTTCTCGGGACGACGACCAGAACAACTCCATAAAGCGTTACTTCAGCTCTGCGCGCCGTACGCTTCGCATGCTTTCAGTGCTATCTGGACGGGGCGGCAACAACACGAGACTCCGCATGTGGCCGCAGTCTAACGGTACGAAGGAGATAATTCGTGAAGAAACCGGTCGCAGGCAAGGCGGGCGTCGTTATCCTCACTGTGATCCTCGGAGCATGCTCGCCTGAATCCAATGTCACGAAGAATTCTGGCTTCCTGAGGGATTACTCCCGTTTGGCAGAGACCAGGGACACCCAAGGCGGCACCATTATGGATTGGGTGAGCCCCAAGCTCACGCCCGCCCACTACAATGCTGTACTGTTCGATCCGCTCGTCTTCTACCCGGAGCCGAGGCCGAGCGAACAGGTGAGCGCCGAGACGCTACAACAAATTCTCGCCTACTCCAACGACACACTTAAGCGGTCGCTCACCCAACGGTTCAGGGTGGTCGATTGTGCCGGACCCGGCGTGTTGCGGATTCGCGCCGCGTTCACTGGCATCGCAGCGCAAGGGGAGCACCTCGAGCCCTACCAGTACCTTCCCCTTGCCTTTGTGGCCACCATGGCCGCAAGGACCGTGATTGGTACGCCGCAACGGGCGTTCGTCGTCATTGAAGTCGAGGAAACAGACAGCGCCACGGGCGAGTTGCTGGCGGAGAGGGAGCGGGTAGGCACAGGCCAGCGCCTGGCACGGGTCGCCGATCAACAGATCATCACGCTGGACACGCTGAAGCCGCTGCTGGACGAGCTGGCCGACTCTGCCTTTCCGAAACTGGCGCAGTACGTCAAGCCCAGGTGAGGCGGATCCAATCTGGTGAAGCGAGGCGCCGGCGCAGATATGAAATTCTCCACCCTGTGCCGGGCCTCGCGCGGCACCGACTGACCCTTCGGAAGCGAAAGCGACTCCCTTGGGGTTGGCCTTTATGCACTCTGCTTCCACGAGTTGGGTTCCTGGCGTCCCGCCGTGTCAGGGCGCATTGGCCGCGCTGACGGCACGAGCAGCAGCCTGGGTTTGTCGGTTGCGGCTAAATCTGGGTGTTCCTGGTGACGGGTGCACCATGGACGCTGCCGCTGAGGCGGCCGATGGACTAGGAGGGCTGTCGATTGCTATTTGTAATTATTGGCAGCTTCATGTGAAAGCTTGCGGGTGCAAACGGCCGTTGTATCTCGGAAGCGGCCGGTCGGGTCGCGTCGGTCCATCCGACCGCAACGGGTCGGGTCCGGCCGGCGGCGTCGGGCGGCAGTCGGCCAGCAGCGGCCATTTGTGAGAAAAACTCGAATGGCTGAAGACTAGCTGAGATTGGACAACCCGCCCCGCGCGGCGTTCGTTCCGCCGAAGATATGTCCGCATACCGGAAGCGGCACGGTACGATGGTGGCCCTGAGGCAACCGTCAGTCTCTTGACCTCGCATACATCGTTGATGGGCGCAGCCCTGTGAATATGCCCCAGAGGAGTAGCCCATGCCGTCCGAGCACGCCGATGTCTTGTCACAGGTACTCAGGCTGATTCGCCTTCGCGGAGATCATGTTTTTCACGGCGAGCTGGGCAGTTCCACCGAAGTGATTTTTCCGCCAGGGCCGGCAACGTTTTTGCATCTGCGTGCCGGCGAACTGTCGGTGTCTCAACGCAATGGCCCCTCCGTGACGCTGCGGTCAGGCGACTTCGTTCTTTTGCCACATGCGGACGGACATACGATTCGAAGCAAGCCGGGCCGGAAAGCACATCAACGCTTCGAGGCGGCGGTGGACTTTACCCCCAGCAGAGATGCTCAGACGTTCACATGGGCGGCTGATGACGGCATGGCAGGATCCTTTCTCGCAGGATCATTCTATTTTGACGGGGCGCCGTTACGTTCTTTGCTCATCGGGCTTCCCGGTCTGATTCATCTGACATGCGACAAAGTCAGCGAGCCCCCTTGGCTGGCCTCTATCTCGCATTTCCTTGACGTGGAATCGCGTAGCGCCGGCCCAGGGTCATCGCTGATGATCTCGCGGCTTATTGATCTACTCGTTATCCGCACCTTGCGGATGTGGGTCAGCCAGCAAGGCGATCGGCTCGGCTGGCTGTCCGGACTTAGCGACGAACGCGTAGGCCGTGCGTTGAACGCAATGCATCTGGAACCTGACCGTGCATGGACGGTCTCGGCCCTCGCCGAGACGGCGATGATGTCGCGATCGACGTTCTCGGATCGCTTCACGGCGGTGGTGGGACTTCCACCGTTGCGTTACCTGACACGCTGGAGATTGACAATCGCAGCAGACTTGCTAAGCGGAGGGACCCTCAAGGTGACCGAAGTGGCCCACAGTGCCGGCTATGGTTCGGAGGCTGCCTTCAGTCGCGCCTTCAAGGAGGAGTTTGGCTATCCACCGCGTGACGCGCATCGAATCGCACAGACCGGGGCCTTTGTCGCGCGAAGTGCGGAACTCCCTTGAGAGTCCTCTTTACACTGCTGGCTTGATTCGTCAGATCAAACTGTCATTGCGGCGGTTTCCTTTCAATGGCATCGCGCCGATCCCCAGCCGGCGCCGATCTGCTCGCTTGTCCGAGTGCGTCGATCGTACGATGGATCATGCAAATCAGACGCCGAGATATGGTCAGTCTCGAATACATTCTTTAGAGTGGATAGCCAAGGTCCTCCGGTATCTGAATAGGAGGAAAGGCCCTCACGCACTATGGTTCGGATCTCTCATGCTCAGGCAGCCCAGACGGGTTGCGATAACACTTCTCGTTGCAGCACCCACGCTTCCGTCATGCGTCTGGATCGGAAGCTGAAGCGGAGCCGCTAGCTTCACCGTCGTATAGGTGGCATGAAGGCCGGGCGTGCCGCGATGCATAAGTAACGTCGGCTGATCTCGGGCAATTCGTCGATCTTGGTGCCGTTCAGTTCCGCCCCAACATAATTGAGTTCTGGACTCCTAAACGGAACCGAGAGATCGAGGCATGCCCACGGATCTTTCAAATGCAGGTTTCAATTCACGACATCGGCACTGATGTCTCTTCAAGGAAACAATGTAGATGAAACTCATCCTCGCTGTTCTCGCCATGTCAGCATTCGCCATTGGTACCGGTGCGATGGCTGCGGAAAAGCCCCCCATCGTTCTGGTCCACGGCGCTTTCGAAGACGCCCAGGTCTGGGGTTATGTCACATCCAGGCTTCAAACCGACGGCTTTAAGGTGGTGGCTGTTGATCTGCCAGGGCGTCCGGGCGCGCCAGCCACACCGGACAAAGTCAGCCTTGACCTCTATCGCGACACTGTGGTCGCAGCGCTGAACAAATCCCATCGCCCGGCCGTCGTGGTCGGTCACAGCTTCGGCGGCATCGTCATCGCCGACGCCGCGGAAACGGCACCGAAGAAGATCAAGACTTTGGTCTTTGTTGCTGCCTACCTGCCGCAAGACGGCGACTCGCTCGTTTCAATGGCCAGTAAGGATGCCGACGCCAAGATCGGCCCTCACCTGCAGATCGATAAGGAAAAGGGCATTGCCTCCATCGAATATCCGGCACGTGCCGATCTGTTTGCCAATGGAGGTCCTGACAAACTACGCGAGGCAATCCCGGATCTGATCCTGGATGAACCCGTCGGCCCGCTGGCTACGCCTGTACACGTGACTTCCCCCAACTTTGGTCAGGTCGACAAGGTCTATATCCACACAGCCATGGACCAGGTCATCAGCCCCTCGTTCCAGGCCGAGATGGTTGCCGCCACCCCCGTGAGAGCCGAGTACTCCCTGCCGACCGGTCATACGCCGTTCCTCACCGATCCCGACGGTCTGGCAAAGGCGATCGAGGCCGCTGCGAAATAGGCGGCTTACGGTCGGTCCGGGGAAGCGAAGGCGGGAGGCTTCGTCATCCCGCGCTTTGCCTTCGAGTGTGTTGCTCTGGGCAGAGGGCTGCGATATCCGGGCTTCCGCGCACCGTCCTGCAGGCCGCTCTTCGATGGTCTGTGCCGGGATGCTCTTTCCAATAGAAGCATACGCGTCCGTTGTCTTCGACAATGTCTCGTGTTTTCAAAAGGCAGAACCGATATGTCCCGTCTTCAGATACCCGCCACGATCGCAGATGCACCAGCTGCTTCTCAGCCCTTCCTGGAGGCCGTCAACAAGAAACTGGGTGTGGTACCGAATCTGTTTCGTCTGATAGCCAACAGCCCCGCGGCGCTAGAGGGGTACCTCGGTCTGGCCGGAGCCTTGGCAAAAGGTGCACTTCCAGCACAAACCGGCGAACGTATAGCTCTCGCCGTCGCCGAAATCAACGGCTGCGACTATTGCATGTCGGCGCACAGCTATTTAGGAAAGAACGTGGCGAAGCTTGACGATGCGGAAATGTCCGCCAATCGAAATGGCGGCTCGAATGAACCAAAGGCTGCCCCTGCCGTGCAGTTCGCCGCGAAGGTCGCGCACGAACGTGGCCGCGTATCCGACGAAGATCTGCGCGTCCTCAAGGAGGCCGGCTACACTGATGCGCAGATCGTCGAGATTGTCGTGCACATCGCACTGAGCGTCTTGACGAACTACGCCAACGTCGTTGCAAACACGGAGATTGACTTTCCCGTAGTGCGTACATATCAGGGCCTGAACAACGGGACTCGCACGCTTCTTGATACGTGATGCGTTGACCGAACTGATTGATTGCGTCAATGCATCGTACGCAGGACAAGCATCCGCGAGCGTATCGAGCCTCAACCGACGAACGTCGTTCGGTGTATCGGACGGTTGAGCTCACTGCATCGCGCTAATTTCATCAGGCCAAGTCCATTTCCTTTTCACGTTACGTTGAGCCCGAACATGAACGTATCCGAACGCCTCGCGCAAGCGGGCCTAAAATTGCCATCGCCCATCAACCCACTTGGGTCCTATCGAACGGTTTCCGTTTCGGGGAATCAACTGTATGTATCGGGGCTCGGCCCTTTCGAGGATGGCAAGCCAATCGTCGGAATGGTCGCCCGCGATATTTCTCTGGAAAAGGCTCAAGACGCGGCGCGCCTAACGATGCTCATGATCTTGGCCTGTGTCGAACAGGCCTGCGGACTCGACAACGTCCGGCGATGCAGCCGGCTAACAGTTTACGTGCGTACAGCACAGTCGTTCACCCAGCATCCGCAAGTGGCCAATGGCGCCAGTGATCTGTTGCTGACGCTGTTTGGGCAAGACAATCTGCCGGCTCGAAGCGCGCTGGGAGTGCATTCGTTGCCGATGGGCATCCCGGTTGAGATTGACAGCATCTTTGAGTTGAAGGGGTGACGGGCATGGCTCGACGCCGCGCACATACGAGCGCAATGACGCGAAATCCGCATCCCCAGCGGGAGGAGTTAAGCGCACGCCAGAAAACGGGCGTAGGGAATTTAAAGATTTCCGATCAGCCGATCGAATATGCTGGGCCTGGTGTCCCGAGGTGGTCGTCCACTCTACGACGCGATGCTCGCACTCTACCCCGACCACGCTAATCCGGGCTCGCTCTGGGGCGCGGTGAACTCCGCCAGGAAGGCCGCGTAGGATTGCTCCGCACCACAACGAAGCTATGGAATCCCCAAAGGGAATGCTGACCATGCACAGGACGTTATTGGCCGCTGCCATCACCTTGACCGTCTCCGCCGGATCTCTCGCGGCTGCTCCTGCCGCTTACAAGGAGCCGCTGGACGCTCAGGCCTTGAACACGATCAAATCAGAGTTCGGCGAGCTCATGGAATTAGCCAACCGGCACGATTTCAAGGCTCTGCACGAGATGTTCTGGCAATCCCCCTCGGCCCTTCTCGTCGCCAAAAGCGCAATTCCCTCCGAGGGGAACTGGGCAGGCTTCTGGGGCAACGAGGCAATCGATCGGAAGCTGCACGACATCGGCACCTCCGGCCCGGTCGTCCTCCGACCGGATTACTCAAAGCTCAAGGTCGTCGGCTTGACGCCGGACGTAGCGCAATCCTACGCGCCGGTGAACATCACGGTCTCGTATGCAGGGCAGGACGGAACTCCCAAACCGTTTCTGATGATCATCAACTGGATAAAGGTCGGGAAGGACTGGAAGGTTGCTTCTGAGATCATCCTGCCCGTACCTCCTGCACCCGTCGCAAAGAGTTAGGCCTTCGCGTGCCGGTGTGCGGAATCCAGACTGAGACCTGGCTGCTGGCAGCAGGTTTCGCTCTATGTGACGTCCGTGAGCTGCAGTATCGAGCGACGGCTCAACTCCGATACCGGCCGTTGCACCTCTGACCGCTCGACTGTCAGCAATGGGCCGCGTGCTGCCGCTCGTGGCACGCACGGGTCGATCGCACGACGATCGGCCAGGTACGGCCATCTCCAGCCGTTCGCCTGATACCGTGCGCTTTCCTCGGAAACCCAAGAGGAATCACTTGCGCACACGGAATCGCGTTGTTCATCCTGTTCGGCACGCAACCGACCACGACCGATGACACCGGAAGTCCGACGTAGTCGTGCGGGAAATGCCCCGAGATATACTTCCCGCATGGAACTCGACCCCCGCGACCTCGATAAAATCAGTGCCGTCACGTTGCAGCACTACGACGCGCACGCGGAAGATTTCCGCAACGGTACGTACGACCACGACGTCACGCAGAACATCGCGGCGCTGCTGCACCATATCGAAGTCGAGCCCCCTCTTACGATCCTGGATTTCGGCTGCGGGCCGGGGCGAGATCTCAAGGCCTTCACTACACTCGGCCATTGCGCAGTCGGCCTCGATGGCGCCGAGCGCTTCGTTGCAATGGCGCGTGACGCGACTGGCTGCGACGTCTGGCAGCAGGATTTCCTGCATCTCGATTTGCCGGCCGCGCACTTTGACGGCATTTTCGCCAACGCCGCGCTGTTCCATGTCCCGAGTCAGGCGTTGCCGCGCGTGTTGCGGCAATTGCACGCGACGCTGAAGCCCGGCGGCGTACTGTTCAGCTCCAACCCGCGCGGCACGAACCAGGAAGGCTGGAGCCACGGCCGCTACGGCGTCTTCCATGATCTCGAAGCATGGCGCCGATATATGGCGGACGCAGGCTTCGTCGAAATTGAGCACTATTACCGGCCCGCCGGCTTGCCGCGTGAGCGGCAGCCGTGGCTAGCCAGCGTGTGGCGCAAGCCGGTTGCCTGAAACGCCCGGGAGCTGTTCCACGGGATGCCCGCGTTGGGCTTGGCAGATGCTTGCGTTCAAGCCGCTTTGATGCAGCGCAAAGCAGCCGATTTGCAACAGTGTCCATCGCGCAGAGAAATGGCCAGTCGTGGATCTCAGACAATCGGCAGAAGCGGGGACGCCTGTCGTCGGCCGCGACGGGCAGAGGGCGGCCACTTCCAGTCGTTGACCGAAGCGTGCTCGCGGACATTCGAGCGACCGCAGTACGTTGATACTGTTGAAAAAGTCGCCGCGTGGTTTTCTCAGTTCTGCTGCGCGAAAATCGACCTCTTAGACCGGCCTACAAACCGATCGCGCGTGCCGGCCAAGGGTAAGAAGACCCCTGAAAACCTCGCGACAGAGACGGTCAGCGACTTTTTCAACAGTATCCGTTGGCAGCGGACCGTCGACTGCAGATGTGGGGCGGCTCGATATCGGCCTTGGCGGTCAATCAATGAACAGTCGCTCCCGTCATCTACCAGCTTTTTTGTGGCATTCGGTAGCCGGACCTCGAGGCCAGAAAGCTATTGGATAGGAGGCGAACCAGCGCAGTCCTCGAGTTTCCCTGCTGCTGTAACTCGACTACTTCAGTAATGGCAAGGGAGCAGCTGAAAAGTCGAGCCAGTCGTGGCATATTCCATCTTAATTTTGCCTCCGCGTAGCACAGGGTCCGAATGACCGTCCTGAGAACCGACATCGAAAGGGCACTCGATGAGCTCGCATCCCAAGAGGAGGGGATGCGTTTTCAGGGGCTGGCGGTAGTACTCGGCAAGAAGCGCTGGCCCGAACTCATCGCCCGCCAGCGCAAGAAGGATTTCGGCCTCGATGCCTACGCGCCCGCAAGCCTGACGCCGGAGAAAATCGGCAAGGGACTCGCCGCGTCGATCACGCCCACGCTGAACAAGATTTCTGGCGACGCGAAGACCGCCAAGGAGAACTTTCCTGACCTAAAGATGCTCCTCTTCGTGACGTCCGCCAAAGTCGGCAACGCCGACCGAAAGCAGTGGGCAGACGCAATTTCCAATGACCACGGCCTCGAACTTCACATCATCGAGCGCGAGGAAATCATCACGCAGACGATGATGCCGGAGAACGCCTCGCTCCGTGCCAGCTTCCTCCAGGTCGATATCGATGCGGAACCGCAGGTCGCAGATCTCATAGAACGAACAAGGCGCGCGGCCGTAGCCGTCACACGGACCTGGGCTGGCAAGACAAAAGGACATCCGCTTATTGAGCTCGCCGTGGTTCGACTCGACCCAGATGGAGCGGAGTCTGCCGATGTATTGTCGCTCGAGCAGATCGGCCAGGCACTATCGCAGAGCCGCCGAATCGTTCTTGAGGGCCCCGCTGGTCGCGGGAAAACCACGACGCTGATACAGCTCGCGCAACGCGCACCCGCCATCGGCACAGCGTTCATCGTCGAACTTCCAGCCTGGACGTCGTCGCGCCGGGGAATTCTCGAATACATTGCTGGCATGCCTGCGTTCCAGGCCGAAGGTCTCACGGCCGCCGACCTCGCGCGGGTGCAGCAGACGGAACCTTTCCTGTTGTTGTTGAACGGCTGGAATGAAATTGCGGAGTTGAATTCCGGTCAGGCGGACGAAGCACTCCGGGAGCTCGAACGGGATTTTCCGAGCGCGGGCATCATCGTCGCAACCCGCACGCACCACTTGACGCCGCCACTGCCCGGTGCCTTGCGGCTGCGATTGTTGCGCCTGCGGCGTGTGCAGCGGGCTGATTATCTGGCAGCCCGCCTTGGCGCGAAAGGCACCGAGCTTCGCGCCCGTATCGAGGTTGACCGGGCGCTCGAGGAACTGACCTGCACGCCATTCATTCTCTCGGAAGTCGCTTCGCTGTTTGAAGCGGGCGCCGAAATTCCCTCCACGAAAATCGGAGTCCTGGATCAGGTTCTCCGTCTGCAAGAACGACGAGACGAACACAGAAACGCGCTGCAAGCATCGCCGATCTTCGGTCGGCAATCAGACTACTTGAAGACCCTCGCAATTGAGATGACCCGCCGCGGTGCGGTGGCGTTGCCCGATGCTGATGCCCGCGCTAGCGTTTCCGCCGTCGCCCGACAACTTGCTGACAGCGGGCAAATCGAGGCAGTGGGAGCGCCGGCGGTCCTTGCGACGCTTACGGCGCACCACGTTCTCGAGCGTGTCGACTACCCGCATACGGCGTTTCAATTCGAGCATCAGCAGTTGCAGGAGTATTACGCTTCGCTTGACGTCCGCGCGCGGCTTCTCGAACCCCGGGACGATGACCACGACGCGACCGCCCGCCTCACGGCCGACTACGTTAACGATCCGGCATGGGCCGAGCCGCTGCGCATGATCGCCGAGACGTTTGCCGAGCAAACGGGCGATGGCGGAACCGACCAGCAAAACACCCGCGCCGGCCAGAAGTTGGTGGAGATGGCGCTCGCCGTTGACCTTGTATTTGCCGGCGAGCTTTCGCAGCTTTGCGGAGCGGCCGTGTGGAATGAAGTTCGTGCGGCCGTCGGCGAGCGCCTCCGCGCCGTCTACGCGACCCTCGACGACAACTATCGCCAGTATGCTATCGCCGCCATGCTCGCCACCGGAGTGGACGACTTCAGCGACGTCATCGTGCCGCTTCTGTCGCGAGAAGACCAGCAAACGCGGTTCCGCACGTACCGGCTCTGGCCGGACATCCGGGTCTCGTCGCTTGGACCGAACTGGCGCGAGCAGGTGCATGGCTGGAGCGAGGAGGCGCGAGCGGATTTCGCCTCCGAATTGCTTCATCATCGTGCCGATGGCGAGATCTCGGCCTTTGCTGTGGAGGACAGCAGCATTGCGGTAAAGAAGGCGGCGGCTTCCGGTCTCATGTGGACCGGATTTGACGACGGGCTCACCCGCGTCCTCGACTCGATGGATGCGCAGACATTCGAAGATGTTGCGCGCGAGAACTTCGACCGAATGCCCGCCGCGCTCAGGCCCAGGACTGTCGCTGCGATGCGGAAATTCATCGAGAGCACCACGGACTATCCTGCGCGCCTCCGAACAGCGCTCGATCTGATCGAACTCGGCGAGACAGGTCTGGACGGCGTCGTCAAGGATGCGATGGCGGCTCTGCCCGGCGGCGACATGAGCAACCTGGGTTCGCACTACATCAAACCGGCGCTCGAGCATCTGCGCAAAATGGACCCACCCTGGGTGAGCGAGTGGGTAGTAATCCAGATTGCCGAAGGTGTCCTCTACGGGCACGAGTACTGGTTGCCGTTCGCGACCGCGATTCCTGACGGCCTCGTTGAGAAATACCTCCACCACCTCGAGACCGAAAACTCAAAGAATGCTCGCTTTCAGGGCATGGCTGCCGTGATCGCCGCCGGCGGCGATGCAGAGCTTGCGGCGCGCGTATTTGCGAAGCTGCGTGAGCTGCGACGCACGGTGGATGCGGAACCCAGGCAGCCGCATGAATTCGAGTGGCAGGTAATGCACCAGCTGGAGGCCGTGTTTCGCCACCTTCCCGACGACGTCGCGGCGGCCGGCGTCCTCTTATCCGTCACCAGCGGCGACCCCTTTGACGTCAAAGTCGCGACGGACCTTGTCAGCAAGGTCGCCAGGTCCGACGAGGAACCGCTCCACATCGCCGACGACCTGAAGGCGCGCCTCCTTGCATATCTTAAAGGCAGCGTCGAACTCGTGCTCGGCCAGGAGGATTTCAACGGGAAGGAGAAAGCCAACCTGGCCTCGGCGATTGCACAGGTTGGAAAACCCGAAGACATGGCGGACCTGGTGACGCTCATTCGCGCCGACATCGAGAGGATGCGCCGCGGCCGGGCCGCGCGTGCAGCCGGCGACCGTGGACCGCTCGGCAATGGCGGCAGCATGTGCTACGCCGGCTGGCACGTCGCTGCCGCCATGCACCTCGACCCGTCTGGCGCCGAGCAGGTACTCGTTGACCTGCTTCCCGAGCCGGAATACCGCTCGGACGTCGCTGCGGCGATGGCGCGCGCGTTCGTGCCGAAGCCGGAGGGCCCTTTTGAGCCTACGCTCCGCTATGATTTGATCTGGGGCGCGCGCGAAGGTGGAGTTCCGCCGCCCGCCGACGACCAGCGGCGCACACGGTTCGCCGCCGAACTCAATGCCGAAATCATGCGCCTGCGAGAGCAGAACCAAGATGGGGAAAACGCCGCCAGCCTGAAAGAGCTCGTAAAGGCGCTTGCCGCAATTGACGGCCGCGGTTCCGCGGAAGCAGTGCTCGACGTAATTGCCATGCCCGGCCAACGGGACCTGTACGCCCGTCTCGACGCCGCCGAGCGCTTGTTGATGGCAGGTGTCGTCTTGCCCGCGATCACCGCGTTCGTTCTGGTCGACTCCTTCCTTGAGTCGACAGAGGAGTGGATGCAGGAGTCAGACAGATACCTGCTGCGCCGCATTCTCGCGCTCTGTCCTTTCACCGACGATCCTGCGGTTGGAATCGCCAAGATGCGCGACGTGCTCGGCAAGCGTCGCCTCCGGGGATACGAACTGCACGAACTCGTCACCGCGCTCGGAGAGAGCCGCTCGGATGCAGCCGTCGACCTACTGTACGAGCTCGCGTCCGATGCGCCGACGTTTGAGCAGTGCGAGGACAATTTCATTATCGCGTTGGCCACGCTCGATACGCCGCGCGCACGCGAACTGCTCAAGGGTTTTGTCGATCCGGACATTCACGGCATCGCGCTGACGCGTCCTCCCCACCGCGAGGACGTGCTGGTCGCGCGGCTCACTGAACTCGCCCAGAGGAGGCCGGAGATGGCCGCGCAGTTACGGGAATTGTGTGAGCGCGACCTGCCGGAACTTAATCGGCACGTCCTCTCGAAAGTCATGAATTGGTTCGGAACGCCCGAAACCCTCGCTGCAAATCTGAACCTGATCGATGACGCTAGGCCCTCGCCGGTTCCGCAAGGTATCTGGAACCAACTGGAAGCCACTTTCGTCGAGCGACGACCTTACGGGCAAAATCCCAACGTCTCCACGGAACACGCGTGCGCAGCAAACGAACTGCGCGTCCAGCTATTCAGGATGGCGCTTGAGGACCGAAAACGTCAAAAGTCCGCCCTTGTGCTTCTAGGGCAAATCGAAGTGTGGCGCCTTGAGCATGGTAGGCCGATGGACGAACCGCGTCACCCTGATCTCGCATCCGGCCAATCTTGGCCTCCCGCGGGACCCTGACTTTCCTCCTTGGGCCAACGGGATAGTCATAGTCGCGCCCTGTTGCCCTTATCGCATGAGACGATCGGCTCGGCTATCAGGTATCACAGAGGCGGGGCACTTACGCGCCTAGTCATTAGGTCCCGTTGCGACCTACGACCGCTGAGTCCGATCACGAGCCGGCCAACGTTCCTTAGAGAGTGGCTCTTGTTCACTTGAAAGCTGCCGTCTGGGCAGCATCGGGTCGACCGGCGGAAACGGGTCGGGTCGTGCCGCTCGCAGACACACTATGACCGGCCCGGCTCGGCGATTAACGTTTGCTCCCGACTCGGCAATCGCGACCGGCGCATTTCGTATCAAAGCGACGGCCACTGCGGGCCCACATGTAGCGTACCCAAAGTTGCCATCGACCCTGTTGCGCAGCGGTAGTATTACGCTTTACCTGCTCTTCGCGGTCGCGCTCGACGCTCCTCTGTACCTGTTCGTGGATCTGGCGCAACGTCAAGCCACCGGGTCCTTTCAGTTCGTCCGGATCGGGTTTGTCTGTCATGGCAATGGCTCATTCCTGAGAAGATCGATTTGATCTTGATATATATGGGGAGTCGCGGCAAGCACGCGACCGCTGCCTTCGAATCTGTAGGACTGGCACAATCGAGATGAACTTCTACCCGCTCGGGAATCCTCATGCCAGACGCTGTCCCGCCTTCGCCGCCTTCGCGGGCTATAGGGCCCCTGTTTGCCCTGTTTCCCTTCATGCGCCCGTATGCCGGGCGCTGGGCGCTCGCGTTCCTGGCGCTGGTGACGTCGGCGGGCGCCACACTGGCGTTGCCGGTGGCGTTCAAATACCTGATTGACCGTGGCTTTGCTGCGGGTGACCGTACGCATATCGATCGCTATTTCCTCACGTTATTCGCCGTTTCGCTGGTACTGGCCGGCGCCACGGCACTGCGCTTCTACCTCGTGTCGTGGCTGGGCGAGCGGGTCACGGCCGATTTGCGAAGTGCGGTCTACGACCACGTGCTGGAGATGAGCCCGCAGTTCTTCGAAACCACGCAGACCGGAGAGGTGCTGTCGCGGCTCACCACCGACACCACCTTGATTCAGACGGTGGTGGGCACCAGCCTGTCGTTGGGGTTACGCAACTTCTTTCTGCTTACCGGTGGCGTGGCGATGCTGGCAGTGACCAGCCCTGTACTGTCAGGCTACGTCATCGCTACGCTGGTGGTGGTGGTCGCTCCCATCGTTGTCTTCGGTCGGCGCGTGCGCCGCCTCTCGCGCGCCAGCCAGGACAAGGTAGCGAACGCGAGCGCGCTGGCGGGCGAGGTCCTCAATGCCATGCCGACGGTCCAGTCGTACACGCAGGAGTCCTTTGAGGCGCGGCGGTTTGCCGGCGCGGTGGAGGTGGCCTTTGAGACCGCGCTCAAGCGCATTCGGGCGCGTGCCTGGTTGACCGCCGTGGTTATCGTGCTGGTATTCGCCGCCGTCGTGTTCGTCCTCTGGCTTGGGGCGCAGGCTGTGCTAGCCGGGCGGATGACGGCCGGCCAGTTGTCCCAGTTCATCCTCTACGCGGTGTTCACCGCCGGCGCTGTGGGAGCTGTCGCCGAAGTGTGGGGCGATCTGCAGCGGGCTGCCGGCGCCACCGAACGTTTGTTGCAACTGCTGGTGGCACGCTCGCCGGTGGTGCAGGCCGAGGCGACGGTCGCGCTGCCGGCGCGCGGGGACGGCATCCGCTTCGACAATGTTAGCTTTTCGTATCCGTCCCGCCCCGGCATTGCTGCACTCGCCGGGCTCTCGCTCGACGTCCGCGCGGGCGAACATGTCGCGCTGGTTGGACCGTCCGGCGCCGGCAAAACCACGCTGTTCCAACTGCTGCTGCGCTTTTACGACCCGCAGGCCGGCAACATTCTGATCAACGGCGTCCCGACGCGACAGGTGCCGCTCCTCGAGTTGCGCAAGGGAATCGGGGCAGTGCTGCAGGAATCGGTGATCTTTTCGGGCAGCGTGCTCGACAACATCCGCTACGGCGCGCACGAGGCCACACTCCCGCAAGTGCAGCGGGCTGCCGAAATGGCCGCTGCGGCCGGCTTTATCGAAGAACTGCCGCAAGGCTACGACACGTTCCTAGGCGAGCGCGGAGTACGACTGTCTGGCGGACAGCGCCAACGCATTGCGATCGCCCGCGCGATCCTGAAGAATCCGCCCGTCCTGCTGCTGGACGAGGCCACCAGCGCGCTCGACGCTGCCAGCGAACGCCTCGTACAGAAGGCGCTGGACAATGCCGCGCAGAACCGCACCACGCTGGTCATCGCGCACCGCCTCGCGACCGTACAGCAAGCGGACCGCATTGTCGTGCTGGAGCAAGGCCGCATCGTCGCGCAGGGCCGTCACGCCGACTTGCTTCTGAGCTCGCCGCTCTATGCCCAGCTTGCCGCCCTGCAGTTTGGCGAGCAGGTTGCGCATACGGGACAGAGCGACGCTGAGTGCGATCGCGTCGACTCCGCGTGAAGACACGATCCAGGTCGGCACGGGCAACCGCAGGGCTCCCAACGGATCGACATGACGCGGTAGCGTAAGGCAATAAGCGGCCATGAGGCGTCATTCGCGTGGATCGTCGCACAGACGTTCGGGTGTCGGCTCAGCCCGGCAATCGGCCATTCCATTCAGAATGCGGGCGGTTCCTAGCATCAATAACACCTTTCCAATATTTATGAAAACTGCACCATTCGTTCGCGTCCTATAGTAATGGCCAGATGCCGGCTCTATCGCGACGCTTTTGCAGTTAGAGCGGCCCCAGAACTCGTCTGTCCGCGGAGCGTACAATGGACCCCATTACGACTGCCGTCATCGCTGCGGTCTCGGCCGGTGCAAGCAGCGAAATAACCAAAAAAGCCATCGCCGAAAGTTACGATGGACTGAAGGCTTTGCTGAAAAAAAAGTTTGGCAGCGACAGTGATGTCGCAGACGCGGTCGACAAACTCGAGAAGAAGCCGGACGCCGCGGGTCGTCGGCAAACCGTGGAAGACGAACTGGTTGAGGTGAACGCGGGCGACGACCCGGATTTGCTCGCCGCTGCTCAAGCGCTCCTCGACCAGATTAAGGCAACATCGGGTTACAAGCACAACGTCCAGTTCGCTCACGGCACGGGAATCGCCCAGGCAAGTGACGGCGGCTCCGCGAGCGTCACCTTCCACGATTCGCGACCACCTACGAAAAATGACTGAACCGGATCACGGGTGGCAGTCCGCACAGGGCGACGGTATCGCGCAGGCGTACGGTCCGGGTGCGAGTGCGTCGGTCGAAATCCACCACCACTATCCAGCGTCGTCGCCGGTGTCGTTGCAATGGCCGCGACCATGGGATTTCTCTGGTTACATCAGCGAAAAGCGCACGGACTTCACTGGGCGCGATTGGCTGTTCGACGAAGTGCGTGCGTGGTATGACGACAATGCCGGCGCGCAGGCGCTACTAATCTGCGCCGACTACGGTGTCGGCAAATCGGCTTTTATGGCCGAGCTCACATGCAATACGCGCGGCCTTCGAATTGCGGCCGGCCACTTTTGTCATCACGACACTGCTGAAACGCTAAATCCGGCGACGTTTGTACGCAGCGTTGCGGCACAACTCGCCAACACGCTGCCAGAATACCGCTCGGTCGTCCAGAGTAACCCGGACGCCCGCCGCTGGCTCGATGACGTACAGGTTGATCCGGGAAGCGCGTTCGAACGAGCGGTCATTGGCCCTCTCAACGCGATCAAGTTGCCTGCTGGGCCGCAGGTGTTGCTCGTGGACGCGCTGGACGAGGCACTCGACTTCGAGGGCAACCCGAGCAGCAGTGCTCCAATCACGATCGTGCGGTTGCTGGCGTCCCGTGCAAGACGTCTACCTGGGTGGCTGAGACTTCTCGCGACGAGCCGACGGCGACTTGAAGTCTTGCAGCCAATTAAAAGCTCGTTCAAATGCGAGATGCTGGACGCCGAAGATAGTCGCAATCTCGACGATATACGTCACTACGTGACCAGTCGGTGCGCCGGCGGTGCACTGTCACGGGTACTAGAAGGTGGCAACAAGAGCGCGGACGAGATAGCTACGTTGCTGTCGAGCGCTAACCAAGGGGGCGGCAAATTTCTGTACGCTGTCATGGTACTTAACGATGTCGAGCGCGGCGTGCTGCCGCTCGACCGCCTAAAGGGTCTGCCACCAGGTTTGGACGGGTTTTATCTAGATGCGTTTCAGCGACGTTTCGCGAAAGAGGAAAATTTCCAACCTGTCGGCGCACTCCTGGGCGTGCTGTGTGTCCAGCGCGAACCGTTGTCGCGAGCAGAGCTGGCGGCAATTCTCAACATGTCTGAAGCTCGCATCGCGCAGATGCTCAGGCGGTTCGAAGACTTCCTGCGTATTCGTTCCAAGCGCTATTCATTCGACCACCTTTCCCTTGCACAATGGCTCAGCGAAGAAACTGACGAGGGTTTCCCCCGTGCGGACCGCTTTTCGGTTGCGCCGGAAGACTCGGAACTACTAATTGCAGCGTGGGCTCGCCGAGAGCTAGCCGCGGGGCGGGCGCATGACTCGAGGTATCTGGCGCGGCATCTCGCCGCGTACCTCAGCCCGCAGGAGCGCACGGTCCATTTCACGAAGCTACTCCTCGACTTCCGCTGGCTCGAAGCCCGGCTGCGTGCAGCGGGAGTAAAAGCGTTGCTGATGGACTTTGCAGACGTGGAAAGGACTCCTGCAGCTATGGCGCTGGAGCGCGCCCTTCGCCACGGCGCACACGTGTTTGGACACGACGATAACGACTGGCCGAAAGCCGATCTGCTGGCGTCGCAGCTTCTTGGGCGGCTGCAGTCGCAGATCGATCCGGAGGTCCGCGCCTTGTGCGCGCAGGCAGCAGGGCAACTCGTGAGTTCCGCTGGCTTACGGCCTCTCACCGAGAGCCTGCGTTCGGCCGAAGCGCTGCTCCGTACCTTCGAAGGCCACACGGAGGAAGTAACCGCACTCGCGTCGCTCGGCGACAGCCGGCTGGCATCGGGGGCCGGGGACAACACGATTAGACTTTGGAACCTGGAAAGTGGCGTATGTGAGGCCACTCTCCGAGGGCATACTGCTCGGGTTACCGGGCTCGTGGTGCTGCCCGATGGACGACTAGCGTCGGGGTCGTGGGACGGTACGATTAAGCTGTGGAATCGAGTGAGCTGCGCATGCCAGAAGACTTTCGAGGGTCATACGCAATTCGTTAGCGCCCTTTTGCTGTTGGCCGACGGACGGCTTGCGTCGGGGTCTTGGGACAATACGATCAGACTTTGGGATCCAGCGGGCAATGCGTGCCAGGCGGTCTTTCAAGGACATATGGACCGAGTGAACGCCCTCGCTGCGCTGGCCGACGGAAGGCTCGCATCGGCTTCGGACGACGGGACAGTCAGGCTTTGGAACCTCGCGAGCCGTGTTTGCGAGGCCAAGTTTGAAGAAGGCGCTCCGGTTTCTGAGCTCGCGGTGCTCGGCGACGGGCGGCTCGCTTTGGCATCAGCGGACGGCAGCGTCAGACTGCTGAACCCCACCAGTGGCGGTGAGGTGAGGCTCGAAGCAGCTGGCGCGATGTTCGCACTTGCGGCCGTGGCAGACGGACGGCTGGCGGCGGCGTCAGATGACCACGTTATCAGAGTGTGGAACCCAACAAGCGGCGCGTGCGAAGTGTCGCTCGAAGGACATATTGATCGCATACGAACGCTCGTGGTGTTGACCGACGGGCGACTCGTGTCAGCGTCGGACGACAGAACGATCAAACTATGGAATCTAGCGCGCGGCCCAAGCGATGCAGCGGGCGAAGGACACGCGGGTTCGGTATGTACGCTCGCGGCCTTGAGCGATGGGAGGTTCGCCTCAGGATCGTCGGACGACTGGGACGATCCGACCATTAGCATTTGGAACTCGACGAGTGGTGCGTGCGAGGAGAAGATTGAAGGTCACACAGAAGAAGTGACCGCCCTCGCGGTGCTCGCGGATGGACGCCTAGCGTCGGCGGCTGCGGACTTGACGGTAAAGCTATGGAACCCAACGACCGGCGCTTGCGAGGCGACTTTCCAACGCTTCGGGGCGACCTATCAGCGTTTCGCACGGGTGACCGCGCTTGCGGTGCTGGCCGACGGGCGCCTCGTGTCAAGTTCTGATCATGACTGGATCAAGGTGTGGGACCTGGCAGATGACATACGCTTGTCGGGGCGTCAAGCATGCATTGATAACGTATTCGCGCTCGCGGTGCTGGCCGACGGGCGGCTTGCGTCCGGATCGTACGACAAAAAGATTAGGCTGTGGGATCCGGAGGAATTCTTCTGCGTAGCGACGCTCAGAGGGCACTCAGACTTAGTATCCGCGTTAGCGGTGCTCCCCGATGGGCGGCTAGCGTCAGGATCAAACGACAAAACAGTTAGGCTGTGGAACCCCGAAAGCGGCGAGTGCCAAGCGACGCTTGAGGGCCACACAGAGCCGGTCTCCGCGCTCGCGGCACTGCCCGGCGGGCGCCTCGCGTCCGGATCGGTGGACAAGACGATTCGCGTCTGGCAGGAAGATGACGGACGCTGGACGGGGTCTGTCGGCTTCGTCGCTGAGGCAAAGATTTTGTCGCTCGCTTTCTCTGGGTGCGCTAAAGTGCTCGCAGCGGGAGACTCGAGCGGACGCGTCCATTTCTTGAAAGTCGAACCGAGAAACTGAAGCTTGCTTTAGAGCTTGATCAGGCGCCCGCGGTCTGCAGGCGGATTGCTTTCGCCGAACGCACTCTTATCGCCGTATGCATGTAACGCGCTATAAAAAAGCCAATGACCGGGGCCGCAACGGCGTCGGCTGTATGTTGTTGACAGCGGCAACCGGGTAGTCCGGAAAAGCACGCCGGTCGCACCAAGATAATGCGCGCGATTAAGGCAAAGAGCGACTGACCGATTTCGGCAATTACAAGGGGTTTCGCCAATTGATGCCCGCTTGCTCAGATAAGTCTCGGCCTTTTTTTGGAAGCCGCTGTCTCTCACTTGAGAGTGACTGTGCAAGACAAAGACGCGCCAGGTGCGTCGCGACCGGCGAACGACAGCTAGAATTCCGAAATGCGACATTGATGCTGCGATTCGCGACCGGCCGCATTGGGTCGTCATGAGTCAGACGAAGGCAGACTGATCAAAGTCGGGAAAGTTAAAGGTGAGCGATGGGACCCGGGCGGACGCACGATCGGGTGAGGGCAGGCGGGCGCAGTGGCTGCGCTGCGGCGAGACAGCCGGGTTGGATAGTGTGTGTATGCTCGCTACGGTAACGTGTCTGACCAGCAGGAAACACTCCGGCAGCCGGGATCCCGGCGCGCTGGCTGTGCGATGCGTGATCGCAACTGCGGGTCCCGCGTCGAGCCGATCCGGGCCGCCCTGGTGGGCAACTATCTTCCCGAACACGTCTTCGCGCTGCAACCGGCCCTGGCATTCAATGACTTCTACCAGGCGCGCGTTGACGAATGCGATGCCTGGATCAAGTGCACATTGGCCATGCTTTCCGCCTGTAAGGCCGTGCCGCAATAGCCATTGGGAAAGATGCGCAGTCGGATCCAGCAGCCCAACGCGCTGAGCTTCGCCGTGCGTACCCTCATGCACCAGCTTGCTGGCGTCGACCTCACCCAGATTCATTGAATCGGCTCCTGCCGGGCTGTGCGTCTCGTCGCCGTATGCGGCACCGATCTCGACCCATGGCGGACCGCCAGGCATTTCAGCTCCTGGCTGACCCTGTCGACAGGGTGCAAGGCGAGCGGCGGAACAGTCCTGTTCCCGACCGAAGCGATCGGTATAGTTCAGGACCGCCGTGTGCGTCTGCGCTCCGATCGGTGAATGGCTCGTTGGCGCGTACATGGCACGGCCTCATCTGGCCGTGATCCCGACGTCTAACTTGCAAACATGAACGGCCGGAAAGCCGCACCAGAACTGGCCTGTTTCCACGGCAAAAAGTTAGACAGAAGAGCGCAAGCCATTGAATTGACGGTGAAATGTGGGTAATGAGCGTGCAGGGATTCGGTCGTTCAAATCCTCTCGCCCTCACCAATACCAGCAAGGGTTTGCGGCATTTAGAGTAAACCATGTCTAATAATCGCCGCAGGTACGCTACCCCGGCGGACCTGCGGCGGTCGGCGCACCGCCTGTCCAGGCGGGGAGGTTCGGCGACGGAATTTACAACTCGCATATCAACACGCGGCTGAAGTCAGCACGATGTGGAGCCACCGTGCGCATCGCACCACGCAACCTCCAGGGTGAACGGAGTCAGGGCTTGATACAAAGGACTACAGATAAATGTGCTTCAGCGATGGTGGGACGGCGCGGCAGGGTGGAGCAGCGCAGAAGCGGTGATCCAGCCGCCGCCGTCCCGGTGGCCGACAGTCATTGCACTCGGAGGTGAACTATGAGCAAGAGCAACGGTGGGCAGACAACAGGCGGGCAGTCCCCGGCAGCGGGCTCGAAGACTGGTAGCCCTGGACGCGGCCGAGCGCCGAACGGTTTCTACGGCGGAAACTGGCCGGGCACTACTGGTGGCACATCTGGCGGCAACCGCGGGAACGCAGCACCTTCTGGCGGCAAGAGGTAACTACAAGGCTTTGACGAAAATTGGCCCGAGGGGCGAGCGGGCGCTGTGATGAAGTGCGGCCGACGTTAGCAACGTAGACGCTCCTAACCGGTCCTGCGCGATACCGCATCGTCTCGCTTGCTGGATACTGGCATGCGCGGAAGTACGGACGGAGCGGTGAGTGACGTCGCCAACAAGGATATTGCCGGCCGACATGCTCGATATTGACGCGTCCCTACGCTGGCTTTTCAGTGCGGCTCAAGCGCGTCGAGCCGAGCCCGCGCAATTTCATCGGGATGCGTGCAGTGATATGCGTCGAACAGGCGCGAGCACACCTCTGCGAGGTCCGCCAGGTTCAGAGCCTGGTCTGGATGGTCGACCTCTTTCGCGGTAAGTATGTCGTCGAGTACCGGCGCTAGTCGACGAAGTTGCCGAAATGTCTCCAAATCTAGTTCCATATCAATTCCCTTTGCAGCGTGAACTGAGGCCTTGTGGCTGCCAGACCGTACGGCGCGGTTCGGAGTCGCGTGCCGAACGTTGTACGCCTGTGAAAAGACCGACCGGCGAATCCACCACGCTAACACTTTCATATGTCTCACGCAGAGGACGGTCTCTCGGCCTCAGCCGATAAGACTGCGTTAAACCTCGGAAGTTTTTGCGCGACGCACAAATTTCTTAAGAAGTTGCCTCAGCATTCCCGGGCTGAGGCTTGTCTCGCACCCCAGCGGCCGGCGCGCGCGTGCGCTGGAAATTGAGGCGGTTTCAAGATTCGAGCTTGACATTACTGAGCCGGAGTTGTGCGTCGCACAACAACTGAATTGTTAAATTCAAAAGAAAAGGGTATACGCTTACGCAACTTCCCTACCGGAGGCTTGTTCGTGTCGACTTTGCTTCAGCAGGACGGACTCGTTGCTACATGGTGCCGGATTAACTCTGGCGCCGAAACGGGCGCCTTGGAATGTTCTGAGCTCGACGCATGCGGCGAAATCGTGCCGCATCCGCATCCTTCAGGTCGACGACAGATTGTCATGACTGACGTGTACTGCCAGATTGCCGAGACGATAGGCCACGTCGCGGCGATGTCGGTTGCGGTGGCGACCCGCTCCTTTGGGATCCGTGTACCTGACGTGGTGTGGATGCCCCCGGAGAGGTGGGAATCAATCGACCGGGAACTCCCTGTTCCGTTTGTTCCGGACCTGTGCGTGGAAGTGCTTCTGGACCGACGGATGCCGCAAGATATTGGGCACAGAGTCCGGGCCTACCTGGAGGATGGTGCCCGCGAGGTCATCGTCGTCGGCCAACGCGGCGAACTGCAGTTCTACGGCGCTCATGGGCAACTTCAAGCATCAGCGTTTGGCATATCTTTGTCGCTCGAGCCAATGTACTTCGACGCATAGCGCCGTCGTCCACTGAATCCGTTGGCCGAAACTCAGCTAGCGCTTTATCTGGGTGGGAAATCGCACGTACGCTGCTTGCGGCGCTCCAGGCGTCAGTTGCAGTTCGTGCTTGCCATGCCGCCGCCGAGGTTCGTGGTCGTCCAATAGATGCACTGTCTGCGGCTGCCGCGCGTTGACCGCGTGCATGTAGTTCGCCCACGCGGACATGCTGTTTGCGAACTGCTGATTTGCAATCTGCTCGGCCTGGAGCTGTCGCTCGTGGTTTTCAACGAGGCGAGCTTCCCGGTACTGTCGGGCCGCGTCGACGGCGGCTTTCCCTATTGCATACCGGCGCTGCGCGAACTCGCCGTAGGTGACCAGGCGGTCAAAGTCCGGCACTGGCCATGTATGTCCGTAGTGGGTCGACATGAGCCTATCGCGGGACGCGGCGCGCGGCCAGAAGTGGCCGGTGACTAGTCTATGTCGACTGACAGTTCGCCGCCGAGGCTCATCCTGACCGGGGCGGGTTCGACCAGGGTGAACTCGATGTTGAACGGCGCGACTTTCCGGGCCACCGCCTCGACGCAGCCTTCGCCCCCCCACTCGTTGATGTGGTAGAGGCTGAAATTCGGATAGGCAGTCGGTCCGCCTGCCGCCTTGATCGCGGGTTGCTCAACGGCCGGCTGAACATACCTTGCCTGCGTAGGTCCAATTTATTCTGGTCTTCGACACGTTTCCGCCATGTCTCGCGCTTCGTTTGTCCACGCACACGCTGCCCACGCCGATTGGCGGGTGGCCCTGGCCGAGTGCCAGAGGCAAGTGCAAACTCAAATTTCGACGCGTGCGGCACAGGAAAATGAACCCGGACCGTTCACGCTCGGTTGGTGCTACCTGAGCGACTATTACGCACCCGCGTCCGAGGCAATCCTCAGTGAGTTGCACCGGGGTCTGCCCGGCGTCGCTTGGGTCGGTACGGCCGGTGTCGGCGTGGCCGCTAGCGGCATCGAATACTTCGACGAACCGGCCCTAGTGTTGATGGTCGCGCCGCTGCCACGGGAATCGTTCCGGCTATTCTCCGGCCTGCAGCCAATGCCTGCGACGTCCTCTGGGTTCGTGGCCCATACCGCGCTGGTACATGCCGAGGGCGGCACACCCGACGTGCAAGAATTGCTGCACGAGTTGAGCGCACGCACAACCACTGGATATCTCTTCGGCGGGCTATCCTCGGCGCGAAACCGTCCGCTACACATGGCTGACGGCGTGTTCACCGGCGGTCTGTCCGGAGTGCTCTTCGGCCCCGAGGTCGGTCTGATCTCACGTGTGACGCAGGGCTGCCAGCCGATCGGGCCGCTGCGCACCATCACGCAGGCCGAACACAATCTGGTGGTCACGCTGGACCGCAGGCCTGCACTCGATTGCGTGTTGCAAGATCTTGGACTCGACCTGGATCTGCCAATCGATGCGTTTTCGGAGGCGCTGTCCACCACCCTGGTGGGCTTGAGCATCGGCGCCGAGGACGTGCCGAAGTGGCCTGGAAGGTTCGGCGCGGATACACTCGTGCGGCACCTGCTGGGCGTGGATCTGGAGCACCGGGTCTTGGCGATTGCGGATCTGGTCGAGCCCGGCATGCATCTCGCCCTTTTGCACGCGCAACCCCGAAGCCGCCCGGGTCGATCTGGTGCGCATTGCAACGGAAATCCGCGCGGAACTCGAAAGCGGCACGGCGGGGCACCTATCGGGCGCCCTGTATGTCAGTTGCTCGGGACGGGGCGGCCCGCACTTCGGTGCGCGGCATGCGGAATTGCAGACGGTGCGAAAGGCGCTAGGTGACGTGCCGCTGGTGGGATTCTTCGCCGGCGGCGAGATCGCAAGGGATCACCTTTACGGCTACACGGGGATATTGACGGTCTTTACGAGCCGGGACTGATGCCCTGAACTGTTCTGATCGGCGCTCCGGCCCTGTACGCCAACAGCCATTCGCATGCCGCGCTGACAACTCCATGCATGCCCTTTTCGAACCACGCCTTGTTAATGACGCGTTTGGCGACCCGGGTCTATAGACAGTCGCGAGCATCGTCGCGCTGTGTCGATCACCGCCCCGTCAGCATCCGCAGGATTTTTTGCACGATGCGCTCATGCAGCTCCAGCGCCTCATCGAGCATCCGTGTTCCGTAGCTCTTGTTCTCTCGCGCTTGCATTCCGGCGATGCGCGTCACAAACAGCAAGGGCTCCCCAGTCCTGGCTTCGGACACACCTCGGAAGCGGGTCGTGACCGTTACGCCGGATTCTTCCAGCAGCGTGCGGCGGAAGATCAGTTCGTTCTCGGCCATCCAGCGCGACCACTCGCCGCGGTCGAACACCTCGACGGGCCTGTTCTTCGCATCGAGGACATAGACGTTTTCCCGCCTGGGCGGGACGGAGCGGGTCTTCATATTTCAATTGGGAGGCGCGAGCAGGAAGCCGATCGCCTCCCGCCACCAGGTTTCGTCGACATAGCCAATCCAATCGTTATGTTCAGCCTCCTTCACGATCATCAGTTGCCTCGGTTCGTGCTGCAGCGCAACCCGGCTCCGTACCTATAATCGATTTGCTGGCCAGGCGTTTGTTGGCCTGATGCAATGATTCGTGGCCAGTGCAGGAGCAGTGGAGGCGGCTATGCACTTCGACGCATTTTCTTTTGGTTCTATCCGCATAGATGGCGTTACTTATCAGCATGATGTGGTGATCGACCGCGGGCAGGTTCGCAAACGCAAAAAGAAGCCATCGAAGGCGTTCCGCGAAGCGTTCGGGCATACACCGCTATCGATGGCCGAGGCCATTCCCTGGAGTTGCCAGCGCCTCGTGATCGGCACGGGCACCGGAGCGTTGCCGGTGATGGAAGAGGTGAAGCAAGAGGCCGCGCGCCGGAAGGTCCGACTGCTTATCGTGCCGACGGAGGAAGCCATCGCCACCCTCAAGGAGCGCGCTCATGGAACAAACGCGATTCTGCACGTCACGTGCTAGGCGGTGCATCTGGCGCGGCACTTCGTGGGACAGATTGATCTCGAGTCGCGTCCCACCAGCGGCAAGGGCTGCGGTCTCGGTCTCGACATCGCCTACCGGATCGTCGTCAACCGGCATGACGGCGCGATCACCGTAGCGTCGCAGCCGGGCGCGACGACGTTCCAGGTGCGGCTGCCGCTCGGCGCGCAGGCCGCGGGCGGCGACGAGAATCCTCGACTTGACGGAGACAGAGAATGACTCCAGGCGGCGCGGTACCAGGCGAACCCATCGAGGTCGGTCAATTGAGCATTCGATACCTGATTGATGGAACCGCTACTGGCGGCATGGGTGTATTCGAATTGACTGTGCCACCCGGCTCACACGTTCCACCGCCGCATCGACACACCCATAACGAGGAGTGCGTCTATGCGCTCGAGGGCATACTGCGGTACTCGGTCGATGGCGTAGAGCGGGACCTGTCGCCAGGAGACTGGATGTTCACCCCACGCGGAGCGGCCCATCACTTCAGCAACCCGCACAGCAACTCGGCCCGCGCCTTGATCGTCATTGCGCCCGACATTGGCGCTCAGTATTTCCGTGATGTTGGAGCAATCGTCAATGCTGGCGGTCCACCCGACCGCGCGAAGCTTCTCGCCGTGATGGCCGAGTCCGGGCGGGCTGGTGCCAGCACTACGCATTGAATAGCAGTTGCCGAACCATCGCGTCCCGAGAATGCCCCCGCATCTCGGGAGCGGCAATTTGCATCGGCTCGTGCTCCGGACAGCCGCACGTGCGGGTATTCTTGGTCTGAGGTGAACATGGACCCGCTAAAGCATGCGCTGCTTGAATATCACGAACGCAGCAAGCACCGCGTCAACTCCTACGCTCCCGGCCCCGGGAGGCTGGATTGGGCAACCCAGCCGGATCCGTTCCGTGTGTTTCACGGCACGGCGCGCGTTGGTCTGCCGTTAGCCGCGGACACACTCGCGACTCGCTACAACGATCTACGCCGCGGCACCCTGCCGCTCGCGCACGGATTCGATCTATCCAATCTGGCAATCCTGTTCGAACTTTCGCTCGGCCTGTCGGCGTGGAAATCCTATGGCGCCCAGCGGTGGGCACTACGTTGCAACCCATCGAGCGGAAATCTGCATCCGACCGAGGGCTATCTGCTGTGTCCGGCACTGCCCGACTTGCCCGGAGGCGTGTATCACTATCTGAGCCGGAGTCATGCGCTTGAACATCGCGCCGCAGTGGAGGATCCGCAATGGACCGAGGCGTTTTCAGAGAGCGGCGTCCTGCTCGGCGTAAGCTCGATCTACTGGCGCGAGGCGTGGAAATACGGTATGCGCGCTTGGCGATACTGCCAGCACGATTGCGGCCATGTCGTCGCCGCAGTGAGCTACTCGGCGGCAGCGCTAGGCTGGCAGACGCGGCTGCTTGAGGAGACCGCCGATGACGCAGTGGCCGACTTGCTTGGATTGGACCGCAGGGAAGACTTCGGAGTGGCCGAAAGAGAGGCGCCGGATGTTTTGCTCTGGATCGGCAAGCCTGCATTGCGGCCTGATCTCGAGCGCATGCGGACCGCGCTGGACAAGGCTCAGTGGCACGGGCGCGCGAATCAGCTGAGCTCGGGACACGTGACGTGGGCGGATATCGATTCGATTCATCGCGTCACGCATAAGCCCCCGACTCGCGCACCGACCTCGTCGACTCCGCAACAGCGCCCGCCGCCCGCGACGCCGGCCCTCGATCTCAACTTTGCCCGGATCGCCCGACAGCGTCGCAGTGCGGTGAATTTTGACGGTACGACGTGCATCACCACGGGGGCGTTTTTCAGCATGCTGGCGTGCCTGTTGCCACGTCGCGACACGCCGCCGTGGAATGCACTGATGTCTGCTCCCGCAGTGCACGCGGCACTATTCGTGCACCGCGTGGACGGCCTGGAGCCGGGCCTGTATATGCTCGTGAGAAATAGGGGCGCGCTGCAGGATCTCAAACAGTCCATGCGTCCGGAATGGCTGTGGCAAAAGATCGGACCAGACTGTCTGCCGCTCTATTTTCTGCTGCCTTACGACCTGCGCGCCGCGGCAAAGTTGATCTGCTGCGACCAGGATATCGGCGCTGATTCCTGCTTTGCGCTGGGGATGCTCGCGAGTTTCGAAATCGCCTTGAAAGAGCCGTGGCGATATCGCCACCTTTTCTGGGAATGCGGCATGCTCGGCCAGGCGCTCTATCTCGAAGCCGAAGCCGCCGGAGTGCGCGCCACGGGGATCGGCTGCTTTTTCGACGATGAAATGCACGCGCTGCTCGGCCTGAAAGATCACGCCTGGCAGAGCCTGTATCACTTCACCGTCGGTGGCGCATTGGACGATCAACACCTATGCGCCCTCCCGCCCTATGAGGTTCAGCCCTGAAACGAGAGTCCCGTGTCTCGACGCGGGCGAGGCGGTTTTCTCCGGCACGACAGAGGCCGCTACATCGGAAATCCGTCGGCAAAGCTATCGCGGAGATAGCTGACGAACAGGCTGACTGCACGCTAAATGGCTTGAACCGTCCGCATCGGGCAGGAGCCGGCCAGGAAGCGTCATTCGGCCGTCGCGTCGCTCGGACGTTCAGACGTCGGGTCCGCCCAGTAAACAGTCATTCGACTGGCGAAGGCGAATGTTGCTTCGTCGGCCATAGCCGACGTGGGACCGGGGTTCGGTTCTGCGTCAGCTAGGGGCATTGCCGTCAGCGGCGGCGTTGAGCAGTCCGACGGCAGCTTCCGCGACCGGTGCCCTTGCACTTTCGACCCATTCGGCATCTCTTTTATCAATCGTATCGGTCGTCCCGGTCGTTTCAGAGAGCGAGTTGGCTTATCGCGACACAGCCGCCAAGTTAACTACCCTGATAGATATCGCACGACAGGCCGACCACGCACGGTTGACCGTCTCGGGCTTTGCCGTAACCATCTCGTCCGCCAGGTTGGGCTCCATGGTCCCACGGACTGTCGCCGTCCGTCGGCATCGCCCGCTGCGATGAATTTATTGCTTGCTGGCTGGAGGAGTGGCTAGTGGCGTCTAACGGTTGCATTTCCTGAGAGTAGGCAGCGCCGGCCGCGGTGAGCAGGAATAGCACGATGGTTACGGCCGAGGGTTTCACTTTCATTTCTTCACCTTTCGTCATCAATGGATTGCGTTAGCGACGCCGAACTCGCGGCCGGGGAAGGAATTCCAGAAATGCGCGGCCCAGACGTCGTCTTAAGTGAGCGTTCCCGCGAAGGTTGAATTGACGCGAAGAAGAGTTGGCCGTGGCCCGCACCACGCTGACGTCCTGCCAGCTGCAACTGGCGCGGCGATTTCGAACTCAAGCTTCGCGACCGCCCAAATGCTCGTTATGACGCCCCTTTCACTTGCTCCTGAAGCGCCGTCGGGCCTCTCGCGTGTCGTGGCGCCTCCCCTCTCAGGAGGCGCCACCTGAAAGAGTGACAGCGAACTCGGTAAGCCGGACCACTTTCCAGTCATGGCTCGCGCGCCGTCAGATCGGTGTTAGCTCCCTCCAAAAAAAACGTTGCATTGTGGATCCATCCGGCACGGTCTGGCATGTTTTGCACCGGCTTGTACCCGTGTGTCGGGCGTACCGCCGTATGCTTCCATCCCCGCACTCGGGTCAGCGGCTTGTGTTGCGGCGCTTTCTTGCGGGGCGGGTTGAGAGGCTTCCGGTGTGCCTTGCGAATGGGCAACACCGGCCACGGCAAACAGCACGACGGCGGATGCGACTATCAGTGGTGATTTCATGCTGGTTCCTTTGTGTACGTTGAGTTTTCCATTCATGCGATTCGTTATTTGCGTGCCCCGAGCTCGAAGTCCACGCGCATCGAGCGTGTCGCGCACGAGCCGCAACACCGGTGGTGATTGATTGATAAGGTTTCGTGAGAGGGCTCGTTGGAGTTAAAGCAATCAGCCTGTTCACTTCATGTCGACCTGCAGCAGTCGTCGCACGAGCCAAGGCCGGTTCAGCTCTTCACGACGACCAACCGCTCTGGGTACACTCGGCGAATGCACCCTCTGCGCTGCTGTCATACTCATTCTTGGTCAGGCGAAACGCCGTCGCAACGCACATGCGTAGGCGGTCGACAGCAATCGTCGGCGAAAGATGTATGCACTGTTATCGTCCGATCCCGGTGACATGTCGGATACTCGCCTCCCGACGCAGCTCGTTCCTGAAGTGGTCAGGCGCTGGGCGAGCGCGCGTCACCTGGCTGATACATTTGTGGCTGTTAGTAGGGATAGCGACCTGTTATTTTGCTTTTTTTTCGCGCTGCGGCCACGCACGAGGCGTTGTGCATCGTGCTGTTAAGCAAGTCTTCCACTCCAGAAAGCACGCTGCCTGAAGTCAGTCGGTTGATTGTCCCCCAGCAGCCGGTAGTCTTCGGTCAAGCGCCGGATCCGTGACCGGCGGGACGCCGAGCTTGATCCCGCTATTCGCCAGCATGACGATGAGTTCCGTACGGCGCCGGAGATTGAAATGCGCAAGCAGATGACTGATGTATTTCCGTACCGTAATGTCCTCGAGGCCCATTCTCAGGGCAATGGCCTTGGACGGAAGTCCGCGCACCAGCCACGCCAACGTTTCGAACTCTCTCGGTGTGAGTCCCAGCTCGGATGCATTGCTCGTTTCCGATTTAACGCGCGGCTCACGATCCTCAGGTCCATTTGCCGGAGTCTCATCAGTGTCCATCTCACGACTGAGGCTGGCGATGCTGGAGGCTGGTAGGAATACGCCCCCCGCAAGCACCGCGCTTATCGCCGCACGAAGCGCTTCAGGCGGCGACGATTTGGGCACGTATCCCATGGCGCGAAGTTGGATGCATCGACTGATGGTTTCCACTCGCTCATCGGCCGATATCACGATCACCGGTAAGGACGGTCGCGATTCCTTCAATTCGGCAAGCGCGTTGCAACCGTTGCCATCGGGCAGGTCGAGATCGAGAAAAACGATGTTCAGGAGGTCACAAAGCGCATGATTCAAACCCTGCGACAACGTGCTCGCGTGCAGCAACTCGATGTTCGGAAAGAGTTCCGTCAGTAGAAGCGCCAATCCGGCTCTGAACAGCTCATGGTCGTCGACGATCAGTACGCGCATTCCATCGTCTCCCGGAATCGTATTCGAGCCAGGCTGCGATTACACATCGGAGGAGGGTTCAATCGACAGTGATCGTCCGATGTCCCAGGTCAGATAGTACACACTAGCGGTGGATCTACATGGCGCCGCCTGAAAAGTGGCGGTTTTCATCCACCATTAGACGAATCGAGCGTATCAAGGGGACCACCGGGCCTTGCATGGGCCAATACATCAGTCATCTGTTCGCATACTTCAAGTTGCGGCGCCGTGCAGCACTCACCGTGATGCTGGCAGAGAAGGGCGTTACGCTCGGGACGCTTTCAGTCACTGATCGTTCGCGAGATCGAGATTCACCTTCCGTCGAGCGGTCACGAACCGGCTAATCTCGGCCAGCAGGTCTTTCGGGGCGGAGGACTTGCGCAATAGCACGAACGGTTCGGGAAAGTCGCGAAGGATGTGATCGGACAGCAGCTCGCCGGTGATAAATGCGACGGGAATCACGCCGGCCCACGCGAAATGACGCCTGAGCCGATCAGCAACCTCCTTGCCGGTTACTCCCTCGCGCAGACGAATATCGGCGACGATGAGATCGGGAATGCGGCTGTCATCGGCAAGGACGGCTTCGAATCCAGCCATCGACTCGGCGGCGTGCACGAGCGCGCCCGCGCTCGAGAAAAGACGCCTCAGGCCTTCGAGCACGGTAGGTTCATCGTCGCACAGGAGCATGAACGTGCCAGCGAGATCGGGCATGCAGACGTCGCCATCCTGAGCATTTTCGCCGACTGTCGGGGCGGATGCCGAAACCGTCGCGTAAAGCGAAAATCGGGATCCGCGCCCTTCCACGGACGCGAGACTCATGCCATGTCCCGGCAGGATATGGATCGCACGCTGCACGATCGACAGCCCCAGTCCCAGTCCTTTCGAACGGTCGCGCCCCGGATTGTTGATCTGATAGTACTCGGAGAAGATCGCGTCGCGATGTGCGGGCGCAATGCCGATGCCGGTATCCCATACATCGATGCGCAGCCGTTCATTCAGTTGCACCCAGCCAAGCACAACGCCACCCGATGATGTGTTCTTGATCGCGTTCGATACGAGATTCGATACAGCCCGCTTGAAGAGCGACCGGTCGGTCGCGATAGACGGGGGTAGCCTCGCCGTCCCGCGATCCTTAGATCGATGCCACGCAATCGGGCCGTCTCCCGGTACTGCTCGAAGACCTCGGTCAACAGGCCGTGGGTGTCGACCGGTACGACATGGGGAACATATGAGCCCAGCTCGCTGTAGTCCTGAATGTCCTTGAACATGTCGAGGATGTCGGACGCGGTCTCCTCGACGACATCGAGCTCGCGATCCACGGCGTATCCGTCCCTGATCCTCGTCCGGGCGCTTCGGATGAAAAGGTTGATTGCGGCCAGAGGCTGCTGGATGTCGTGATACGCCGATGAAAAGAATCGCTCTTTCTCCCTGACGAGCTCTTGCATGCGTCGGTTCTGCTCGTTGACCACACGCGAAGCCGCTTCGACGCGCGCCTTGGCCGCGCGCAAGGTGCGCCGGTACATGAATTCGCGCCTCGCGGCACGTTCCAGCGGGATACTGACGAGCAAACCGACGATATACATCATCGGCACCATCGTGGCGTGCGCGATCACCGACTCCATGCGCGCGCCGACGCTCTGGCCATCGGGCTTGAGATAGAGCATCACCAGATAACTGACGACGCATAGGCCGACCAGCCACGCCGCCGTAATTACTCGAAGCCGGAAGGCCATGAATATCATGAAAAGGGCAAACGTGAGGATCGGATAGGCCTCCCGCCAGGCCAGGTCGCCCGGATAGATCTGTACCATTCTCAGGACCGCGAACCAGCAACTGAGCGTCCAGACACTGAGCAGCCCGACGCTCCAGCGCTCGTCGAGTGCGTGTCGGCTCCACAACAGAACGGGCACCGTCATGCCGATCGTCCCGGCGATTCTCAGGACACAGAGTTCTTTGTGGTGCAAGTGGGCGGGATCGAGTATGTCTAATCGCCCGAGGTCGTGGACGGAAAACACGACCCACAGCACGGTGAAGATTGTGATGGCGAGCCTGCGCTGTCCGAAGAAGCGCCGCGCATAGTCCATCCGGAACGCGCGTTCCTGAGCCGCCGATCTGAACCTGCGCACCGTGAGGCCTGACGATCTCATGACGACGCTCGATCAGGAAATTCGCCGTCCGCGGATAGGGCAGCGTGCAATTCAAACAGAATAGCAGGCCGCCATCCAGAGTCATACACACAAATGTAGCGGTCTCGATGCGCCTGCCCGCCCAGGAACGCCTACGTTTCCAGACTCGGTTCCGGGCCGGCAAACGAGAAATGCGCTTTCTTCGTAACTGTCATCGCCTCGGTACGGCCTCTTCTTCCGGACTTTCATTCGCATTATTTTTGTTCTTGAGGCGGTTCGGGCGTTTGCCTCGCCTCATCGCAACCGGACGTTACGGCAACGCTCGTTAAAGGAGATTCTCGTGAAAACAGGGGCTCAATACCACCACCGTCAGCAATCTGCCACATTGCTGACGTAGAGCCCAACGGTCCCAGTGGCAGCAATGCCGATCGACCTGCCGTGCGACCCGCGAGATTAAGCGGCCGTTGCACCTCGCAAACGGCCATTGGGGGCGTGTCGAGCCGACAGGCAGTTGTGGGTCGGCTACGGAAGTTCGACGCGGCGGTGCGGCCGACGATCACCGGAGGCCGCTCGATTTCCGGGATCGGCCATGAACCGACCATCGCACCGTGACGCCGAATGACTCAAAGTGGGGCTATCGCGGCCAGTCATTCACTCACAGTCTCGGCGATTTAATACATGATCTGGAAGGCGTGCTACTACTCTTCGCGGGTCATACGGCGTGTGATCAGGCCGGCTAGCGCAATGTCCGAAAGACCGAAGCCGAGCGACTTAAAAATTGTCACGTCGCCTCGTGCGCGATCCGCAATCTGGGGATTCGTGAGTACCACGCCGAGTTCGACGACGCGGTCCCCGTCGACAACACCCGACGCGGCCATCAGCAGATCGCCCGCTTCGGTACGCGCCTGCTCCAGCGATTCGACGACAAGCGTGCTCGCGCGCGCCAACAGCGCGTCGTCGAGTTCGCGCGCATCGGGTTTGCTCGAACCGATCGCCGCGACGAATGCGCCCGCCTTCACACACGTGCCGTCAAAGAGGGGCGTCGCGCTTCGCGTCGCGGTGACGATCACATCGGCGGCCTGAGCGGCTGCGTGCGCGTGGCTGCCTTCGATCAGTTTGTCGGGGAAATACGCCTGCATTTCCGCAACCGTCTGCGCGACATGGTCGATTCCGGCGATCAGCACGCGCTCGATGCTGGAATTGTCGGCGAGCGCCCGGATATGGGCTCTGGCCTGCCGGCCGGTGCCGAACACCGCGAGCACGCGTGCATCGGGCCGTGCGAGCGCATCGCTGGCGATACGCGTGACTGCGGCGGTGCGGAATTCGGTCAGTGCATCGCCGTGGAGGATCGACATCAATTGTCCGTCTTCGCTCGAGAAGAGCGGAACGACGAAATCGAACCGGCCGCGATGCGTCGAATAGATCTTCGCGCCGCACACACCCGCGCTCGGCAGGATTGCACCCATCGCACTAATCGATACATGCTCGCCCTTCGTTCTGACGCGCGGCTGAACCGATGCGCGGCCCGCGCCGTGTTCGATCAGCGCAAGGCGCAGTTCGGCAATTGCGTCGCGCATGGTGATCAGACGGCGCACATGGTCGTCGGTAATGAAATGCATGATGTTGTGTCGGGTCAGATGAGAGTTGGTCGTCAGGAACGGCGGTTTCAATAGCGCTCGAACGCGGCCTGCAACGTATTCGTGTCGCAGCCTTGCGTGAGTGCCAACGTGAGAAGCAGTCGGGCTTTCTGCGGAACCTGGTCGTCGACGGTCAGCCAGCCATACTCGTCGTCGGGTTGCGCGCCGTTGCGCAGCACGATGCCGTTGCCGGTGCGCGATGCCCGAACCACGTGCACGCCGCGCCGCGCTGCTTCCCGAAGTGTCGTGAGCAGATGGCTGGCGACGTTGCCGTTGCCGGTGCCTACAAAGATCAGCCCGCGCGCATTCGCGGCGATTGACGCGAGCGCATCGGACTCGAGTGCGCCGTATCCGTAGACGATGTCGACTTTGGGCAGGCCGGCAAGCCCGTCGAGCGACCACGGCGTGTCGAGCGTATGCGCGCGCGATGGGCGGCGATAGTAATGCGGCACGCCTTCGATCACATATCCAAGCGCACCATAGGGCGAACGAAACGCTTCGAGCTTGAAGCTGTTGCTCTTCACGACATCGCGCGCAGTGTGTATTTCGCTATTGGCGACGACCAGCGTGCCGATGCCGCTCGACGACGGGTGCGCCGCGACCGCGATTGCATCGTAAAGATTAAGCGCCGCATCGGAACTCATCGCCGACGGTGGGCGCATCGATCCGACTACGACGACCGGTTTTACGCTTTTGAGCGTCAGATGCAGAAAATACGCGGTTTCCTCGATCGTGTCGGTGCCGTGGGTGATCACCACACCGTCCACATCCTGCCGGGCAAGCACATTGGCAACGCGCTTGCCGATTGCGAGCAGATGCTCGTTATTGAAGTTCTCGGAGCCCGTTTGCAGCAACTGCTCCGAGCGCAGATTGGCCAGCGCCAAGGCATGAGGGATGGTATCGAGAACCTCGTCGATGCCAAGCACCGAGCACAGGTAGGCAGACGTGTTGACGGCGGCTTTGGCCCGGCCGGCAATGGTGCCGCCGGTGCCGATTACCAGGATGTTGGGCTTTGCTGTCATGCGGGTTTGATCAGGTAGGGGGAACGCGCTCGCGAAACGCATCGCATCGCGGCATTAATTGGAAAGGGCGAACGTGCGGCGCAGTTCGTGGCCGGTGCTGCTTGCCAGCCAGTCAGCGAGCAGCGCGGCGGAACCCGTCGCGAGCGTGAATCCGAGCGCGCCGTGGCCGACGTTGAGCCACAGGTTGCGGTAACGTGTCGGTCCGACAATCGGCGTGCCGCGTGGGGTAGCCGGGCGTAGGCCGGTCCATTCGCGGGCAGTGATGGACCCGGTCAAATCAGGGAGCAGAGCGGCTGTCTCGGTATGCAGCGTCCCCAGCCGGATGGGATCGGCTTCGAGCGAATAGCCTTCAATGTCGGCAATTCCCGCAACGCGTAATCGATCACCCAGTCGCGCATAAACGACTTTGCGGCTGAAATCCGTGACGCTGAGGCGCGGCGCGACCGTCTCCGGTTGCAGATCGAACGTGAGGCTGTAACCCTTGAGCGGATAGACCGGCACACGGATATGCAGCGCCTTCAGAAGGTGTGCCGCCCCGGCGCCCGACGCGACGACGATATGATCTGTTGCGAGCGGTGCGCCGTTCTGGAGAGCTTCCACGTCGCCGTTCGCGTTGAGTCTCAAAGTGTCGATCGGCGTATTCATCAGCAAGCGAACGCCTCGTTCGCGCAACACGGCCGCGAGGCCTTCGCAGAAGCGCAAACAATCGGCGGTTTCCTCGCTCGGTGTATGAATGCCGCCCTGGAGAAGCGGCTTGACGTGTGAGAGCGCCGGTTCTAGTTCGACGCAGGCGTCAGCGCTCAGCGCCTGCTGTTCACAACCGAGCGCGCGCTGGAATTCGAGCAGACTCAGGGCATTTTGCATGGCGTTCGCGTCACGGTGCACCACGAGCTTGCCCGAGCGAACGAAGTCGAAGTCGAGCGTGGGTTCTGTGCCGATCAGCTCGTGCATGAGCGTTCGACTCAGGAACGAGAGCGACAGCAGACTGCGTGTCGTCAGTTCGCTGCGTTCGCGAGTGCATGCTGAGAGAAATTCGAAGCACCAGCGCCATTGCTCGACGCTCAGCTTGGGCCGCAGACGCACCGGCGAATCGCGCTGCGTCAGCCAGCGCGGCAGCTTCGAGACGACGCCAGGGCCGGCGAGCGGCGCGACATAGCTGTACGACAGTTGGCCGCCGTTGCCGGAACTGGTCTCGCCCGCGACGTCCGCGTGCCGGTCGGCGACCGTCACGTCGTGGCCCGCGCGACTCAGGTAATACGCGCTCGACAAGCCGATGACGCCTGCGCCGACGATCAATATCCGCATGCTGCCGTACTCGCTCTCTGGGGTGATTTGCGTTGGGGCGTGTGCCATGCGATGCATGGTTTGCCCGATAACTACACTGTACGGTGGCATCGACGCAGAGGAATTGCACCGATCTGCCGGAAAATAGAAGAAACGCGACAGATGCCTGAGGGACGAGACGAAATGCGCCGCGCGCGGCCCGCGAGGGTCAGGCCGCGGCGGCGCTCCGCGACGCGCGTAGCTTGCCCGGTGTCACGCCATAAGCCTCGCGGAACACGCGGATGAAATGTGCCGAGTCGGCGAAGCCGCACTCGTACGCAATGTCAGTAATCTTGCGTGCCGTGTTGACGAGCATCCAGCGCGCGTAGCGCATGCGCATGCGCCGATAGAACTCGTTCGGCGATGTGTCCATCTCCGCCATGAACGCGCGTTCGAGATTGCGCACGCTGGTGCCGATCATCTTCGCGATGACGGCAATGTTCAGCGGTGCTTCGAGGTTCTCTTCCATCAGCAGCACCGCGTGACGCACCGTGGCATCGTCGACGGAAAGGTAGCCGAGCGCCGCGCGCCGCTCGACAAACGAGGAGCCGCCCTGACGGCTCACTGTCATCTGATGAATCACCTTCGACGCGCGATCCGGCCCGCAATGCAGGCTGATCAGGCGCGCGGCCAGTTCGACCACGGAAATCCCGCCCGCACAGGTGATACGGTCACCGTCAATCAGATAGTCGGCGTGCGTGATGACACGCAAGGCCGGAAACATGCGCCGGTAGTCGTCGAGATGGAAGCTGTGCACGCAGGCGACGCGATCTTCGAGCAGGCCCGCACGCGCCAGCACGAAGCTGCCGGTGCACATGCCGACTAGCGGAATGCCCGCGTGGAGGGCCTGTTTCAGATAATCCCAGTAGCGACGGTCGACGTGATCGAGATGCGGCAGCAGGCCGCCTATCACGACCAGATAGTCGAATTGCGCGACGTCTGGAAACGCGGACTGCACCTGCACCGGAATACCGCAGCTCGCCTCGACCGATTCGCCTTGCACGCCGACGATCGTCCACAGGCAGCGCAACTGCCGGCTCTGGTCGCCGCGATCCGCGGCATGGCGCAGCGCATCGCACAGGCCGGCGAGCGACAGCATGGGAAAGCGCGGCCATAAGAGGATGCCAACGCTCAATTCCGCTTCGGAGCGGCTTTCGCGTTTCTGGAGCGTACGCGGTAACGCGTCCAACTGCTCGACCAGTTCGTGAGCCGCCTGCGCATGGGGCTGGGAAACGCTAGTAGGAGGGGCAGCAGTCGGCATGCGCGAACTCGTGGGCGGTTCGTTCTGATTATACGGTGACGGGTTGCGAATCGGTGTGGCTGGCGCTTGCCGCAATTCTTCTATTTTCCGGCAGATCGATTCAATGCCGCGGCATTCTGGCTGCATAAATTTGTAACCGCTAACGAACGACGCCGCGCCCCGAGGTGCGGCACGCTCCAGCGAAGGCAGGCATACCGGCCGCATTGAGACGCGTGCGGCTTGTGCGTCCGGTCGACAGACGGCGCTGGCCGCTCGTCCCGGCCAACCACAACTACTTTTTCGGGTGAAGCATGAGCAAAAGCATAGCCTTGGGTCGCGGCATGGCGACTGTCGGGATTCTGGGAACGTTGGCGGCCGCTGCAATGGGCGTCGCCCGTGCCGACGAGATGGTGAAGATCGGCGAAGCCGCGCCCGTGACCGGACCGGCTTCGTACCTGGGCAAGGACACCGAAAACGGCGCGCGCCTCGCGATTGAGGAAATCAACCAGAGCGGCCTCGTGATCGGCGGACGCAAGGTGACGCTGGTGTTCGACGCACAGGACGATGCCGGCGACCCGCGTCAGGCGACCCAGGTTGCCCAGAAACTGGCGGACGACAAGGTTGTCGCGGTGGTCGGGCACATGCAGTCGGGCTCGACCATTCCCGCTTCAAAGATCTACAACGATGCGGGTATCGTGCAGGTGTCGCCATCCGCGACGAATCCGGCGTACACCCTGCAGGGATTCAAGACTGCGTATCGTGTCGTCGCGACGGACGCTCAGCAAGGTCCGACGCTTGCCGACTACGCGGCAAAAACGCTGAAGGTGAAAACGGTTGCGATCGTCGATGACTCGACCGCCTACGGTCAGGGACTTGCCGTCGAATTCGAGAAGCAGGCGAAGGCGGACGGCATCACGGTGTTGTCACATGACGCGAGCACCGACAAGGCGGTCGATTTCCGCGCGATTCTCACCAAAATCAAAGGCGAAAAGCCCGACGCGATCATGTACGGTGGACTTGACGGCACGGGCGGCCCGTTCGCGAAGCAGGCGAAGCAACTCGGCATGACGGTGAAAGTACTGGCCGGTGACGGTTTATGTGCCGACGATCTGGCCAAACTTGCCGGCGACGCATCCGATAACGTGATCTGCTCGATTGCCGGTGCGCCGCTGCTGAAAATGGCCGGAGGACCAGCTTTTGTCGAACGTTACAAGAAGCGTTTTGGCTATGCACCGGTCTTGAACTCACCGTTCGCATACGACGCGGTGGGCGTTATCGTCGCTGCGATGAAGCGCGCGCAATCGACCGACTCCGCGAAGATTCTCGCCGCGATGCCGGCCACCGACTACCACGGTGTGCTCGGTGAAACGCAGTTCGATTCGAAAGGTGATCTGCGGCACGGCGTAATTTCGCTGTACAAATATGTCGGAGGTAGACAGACGTTACTGGGCGTCGTGGAGAAGTAATCGCGTTTTAGCAGTCTTTTTGTTTCCTTATAAACCCCGCTTCCAGACTTGTCGTTCCTGCAGCGGCACAGGCGCTCGTTCATGTGCCGCTTTCTTACGACACCACGATTTCGGTTCACGCTTTGCAGGTACTCTGCGACGCTTTAATACGCGTTCCCATCTGACCTTCACTGGAACGAAGGTTGACCTCAAATGGACTCCGCAACCGCGCAGGCGCTCGCGGGCGGCAAGCGGCAAATGTTGGCTATGGCTAGAGTGCTTTCCTCAAGGTACCAAACTGGCTAGACGGAGGAACTGAGTCCTGCGAACAACGACAGGCCGATATCAACGCTAAAACGGACACCCGCAATCTGGCCTGAAGGGCTGGTCAGGGTCGGGCACGGCCGGTCGCATCAGGGCGGAGGCCATCAGCGGCCGGTTGCCCGCGCTGCCGTACGGACACTCGAACGTTGGCTCCGCACCAGGCACGGACCTTCATTCGCCGAGGATGTCATTTTCCGTCAAAACTTCGCGAACTTCGGACTCGCCCCTATCGCATATGAAGCCACCTGCCCGTCATATAGGACGGCGCCCGATGTCGCGTCCGGACAGATGAACAGCGCTCGATCGAAAGGAAAAGTCGTGCGGCCTGCTCCTCGGTGCGCGACGATCGCCTCGCCCGAAGATGTACCGGTCGGCGACGGCACTTCGATCGCGCGGAGTTGATCTTTTGTGGTCGGCGGGCGCCGGTGCTCGCGCTTCCCGACTAGAGTAGACCGGAGCGCGGTGAACGCGGCTTCACTTGTTTTCTTCCGCGTTCCAAGTGTGCGCAGTCGTGCGCCACTTGCCGTCCGCGCTCTTGGTCATCACCTTCAGCAATACGCCTTTGAATTGCGTCTTCTTGCCGTCCTTCTCCTGCACGGCGGACCAGTTGGCCGTTTCGTACATCACGTTGCCGACCCGGGTCGCGTGCACCACGTCGATCGTGTGATCGTGAACGCCCGCATCGAAGTAGCTCTTGAAGAGCTTTTCTATTTCCTCGCGCCCTTGAACGGTCTTGCCGTTGCCCGGCGATACGACCGCCTTCTCGTCGTATAGCGCGGCGAGCCCGTGAGCGTCGCCTTTGTTGAAATCCTTGTTCCAGGTCGCATTCGCTTCTTCGACGAGCTTGTCCTGAGCGAGGGCGGGATGCGGCGCGACGAGCGTGAACAGCGCGCAAAGCCCGCACGCACTGAGGTGCCTCAAGGTCTTGTTCATTGCATGCCTCCAGTAGCGAACGGCGGCAAGCGATATTTAAGCTTATCGCGCGACCGGACGCACATTCGCGCTTGACTTTCAGTCGCTTGTCAGTGCGTGCAGTATAGGAATGGGCATCGCCGTAATCAAGTAACGGAGATCGATGCTGCTGACCATTACGAACGTCGCCAGCCGTAAAGATCGATCCAGAACGTGCAATAGGAGTGCAACTGGGTAAGCACCCAAACACACTCATACCGAAGCTTCCCGTTCCAGCCGGCTAGCCGATTCGACCGTTCCAGCGGATCGGTTACTCGCCGATCAACTCGATGGGGCGCAGCGGCGGCTGTACTTCGGAAGCGGTCGTTGCGGTGGCCCGAGTCCGAACGGCGGTTCAGGGTCGATCAGGGACATTTGAAACGCGCGCTCTCAGCGCCTTGTCATCGACAAAAGGCTACTGAGCATCAGCGGCGAGCGCGGGGCCGACCAGTCAGAAGCGGCCGGCGACGACGCGCTTACCTATGCGCAGGAACGGATCGTCGGCGCTTTTTGCACCGCCGCATGAAACGCCCCCGACGACAACCCTTTGACGCACGCCAGGATTTGTACTCGCTGCAATTTGCCCGCTGCTTCCCTATAAATAAAAGAGGACGAGCGAGCAAACCGTTTGCGTCCTGATGGCCCATTGCTGGCAAACATGCTGCAGCCGAATCTCAAGTCGACTTTGATCCATCGAAGATCATGTATCGGGTCGATCGCATCCCTGCGCGCGAGCGCACTGGAACGCTCGGCGCTATCACACGCGCGAAATAATTTCTTCACAGTGCAAGGCACCATGGGAGGTGCGCTGTGTTTGACCTGACCAAATCGACCCACTCAACTCTGTCTCGCATCTGGTTTTACACCGCCGTAACAATGGCATGTCTGACCGGTTGTTCCTGCGCGGACGCAGCCGCAGTCGCCACTTCTCCGGCAGCTGCTTCCGCGGTTGCTCCTGCATCAGCGCCACCTTCGGCGCCCGCCACCGCGCCAGCGAGGGAAAAGAGCGCTGCAACCGCCAGCACGGCCGCACCAATCGACTTTCCGGCGGTCGTCGAGCGCTATGGGCCAGCGGTTGTGAATATCCGCGTGACAGTGCCGGTGAATGCGCCCGCGAGCGCGACGCCTGCTTTCGGTCCCAGTGCCGAAGCGGTCGACGGTGACGACCCCATCTTCGCGTTCTTCAAGCAGGCCTTGCCACAATCGCCAGACGGCCAGGGCGCTACGCCGCGCGCGATGTCGGGCGTCGGATCGGGCTTCATCGTGAGCCCGAACGGTCTCATTCTGACGACGGCGCATGTCGTCGATCAGTCGGGTGACGTGACTGTGCGTCTGACCGACCGGCGCGAGTTCAAGGCGAAAATCGTGGCCGTCGATACGCAAAGTGACATCGCCGTGATCCAGATCGACGCGACGAAGCTGCCTACCGTCAAGCTCGGCGATTCGGCGCGCGTGCGCGTCGGCGAGCAGGTGCTGACGATCGGTTCGCCAGACAGCTATCAGAACACGGTCACGGCGGGCATCGTCAGCGCGACGTCGCGCACGCTCGCCGATGGCAGCACCTTTCCGTTCTTCCAGACGGACGTGTCGCTGAACCCCGACAACTCGGGCGGTCCCGTGTTCAACCGCGCGGGCGAAGTGGTCGGCATCGACGTCCAGGTGTATGCCGATAGCGATCGCCTGCAGAGCCTGACGTTCGCAATCCCGATCAATATGGCGAACAAGGTGCGCTCGCAGTTGCAGGCTGAGCAAGCCCAGCAGGGCCAGCTAAGCGCGCAAGACAATGCGCGCAGCAATCTGGGCATTCAGGTAGAGGACGTCGATACGAATCTGGCGAGCGCGTTCGGCCTGCCGCGCGCGGCGGGCGCGCTGGTGACGTCGGTCGACCCGGGCAGTTCGGCGGCGGCGAGCAATCTGAAAACGGGCGACGTGATCGTGCAACTCGCCGACAAGCCTATCGACCACGCGGCCGATCTAACCGGACAGAACCCGGCGTTGCAGACCGGAACGAAAGTCCCGCTGAAGCTGATCCGCGATCACAAGCCGATGACGGTGATGGTGAATATCGGGCCAGCGTCGCAACAGGCGAACGCAGGTGCGGGCGGGGTTGCAGGCCCAAGCTCTGACGCAGGCTCGCGGCAGTTTCACGCGCTCGATCATCTTGGCCTCACGATGCATTCTTTGACCGACCAGGAACGGCACAGCATGGACCTTCCTCAAGGCCTGATGGTCGATGACGTGTCGGGGACAGCGGCCGCTGCCGGCATCAAGCCGGGCGATGTCGTGCTGTCGTTGAACGGCACGCTGGTCGCGTCGCAGGATGAGCTGGCGTCGCTCGCGGCAAAGGCTGGCAAGAAGGCAGCGTTGCTGATCCAGCGCAATCACGCACGAAGCTTCGTCACGGTCGACCTCAAATAAAAACCGGAGTGCGAGAGCGGCTAATCGATACACGATTCCCGCCTCGCATGCCGACGCGGTGAACACATGTCGCTAACGCCCCGGGTGAGGGACGATCACGACGGATCGCAGACCGGGCATATTCGCACAGCGTGTGTCAACCCTCTGCATAGTGGCCGCTGTGCTTCGAAAACGCTCATTTGGTACCGGGCATGGGGGCCGACCGACTCGGGTCGTGACGGCTCATTCACCGGCTGGGAGAGCTGCCATTCGTCGACGCCGGTTTGTGAATGTCCGCAAAGCAAGGTGCGGCCGCCGCAGGGCTCCTAATCACTGTCCGTCGGCTATGGCCGATGGGACTAAACCGCTCGCGCGGTAGGGGGCTGCGGCCCGTCTCTGGCGGCGAATGGGAGGCCAGTGGTGCCGGCGCTTATGTTGGTGGTTGAGGCAATCCGCCTCGTCCTCCAGCAGGAGCCCCATCATGACCTCCTCCGATCCGGGCATCAGCCCGCTGCGCCGCCGTATGCTTGAGGACTTGCGCATGCGCAAGTTCGCACCCAAGACCCAGGCCGCCTACCTGCGTGCCGTACGTCAGTTCGCCCGATACCTCGGGCGTTTACCCGATAGCGCCACTGTCGAGGACCTCCGGGACTACCAGCTGCATCTGGTCGATCACGGCGCGTCGCCGGTGTCGCTGAACGCCGCGATCAGCGGTCTGAAGTTCTTCTTCGAAGTCACGCTCGGCCGGCCTGAGCTGATGGCGCGGATGCAGCCGGTACGCGTGCCTCGCACGCTCCCGGTTGTGCTCAGCCCCGAGGAGGTGCGCCGGCTCATCGCGGCAGCCGGAAACCTCAAGCATCAGACCGCGCTGTCGGTCGCCTATGGCGCCGGGCTGCGTGCGAGCGAAGTGGTCGCGCTCAGGGTCAGCGACATCGACAGCCAGCGCATGACCCTGCGCATCGAGCAGGGCAAGGGCCGCCGTGACCGCTACGCGATGCTCTCGCCGGTCCTGCTCGAACGTCTGCGCGTCTGGTGGCGCGTTGCCCGTGCCCAGGGCTGCATGCTCGATGGCGGGTGGCTCTTTCCGGGCCTCGATCCGATCGACCCGCTCAGCACGCGGCAAGTGACCCGCGCCATCCATGCGGCCGCCGAGACCGCAAACATCGACAAGCGCGTATCCATGCACACGCTGAGGCATTCCTTTGCCACGCACCTGCTGGAACAGAAGGAGGATATCCGCGTGATCCAGGTGCTCCTTGGACACAGGCAGATCGAGACCACCACGCTCTATACCCAGGTTGCCACTGACCTCCTGCGCAAGGTGATCAGTCCGCTGGACCGCCTGCCCGCCGGCTAGCCCGGTCGCACGCGGAGCACCCTGTGCTGGAGGTCGCGGATATCTTCCGCGCCTGCGGGCCGGCGTGGCGGCGCACGGTAGCGCTGAGCCTGGGGCAGCTGAGAGTCTGTAAGCCCCACTCGAGTTGGCGCCGGGGAGAGCAGGATTGAGGAGGAAGCGTGAGAAGCATGAGAAGCACATCGATGCGGGTGGCAGCGGGCACGAGAGCGCTGGTACGGGATGCATGGCCCGCCGTTGGCGCAGAGTTGATGATCCTCGTGGCGGGTGCACTGCTGATGGCTGCTGTCGACACAGTAATGGAGCGCTATCACATTGCGTGTTTCATGGTGGTACTTCTTTGGTTCCTCGAACGCGAACGCATAAACGTGTTCTCAGAGCCGCGAGGCCATCGTAACCCTTACCATGGGAAGGCAATAAGATGGGCCTTCTCTATCGGCTCCTTTGCTCTCTGCGCAGTTCTACTCTACATTCTTCGGCCATAACTTCCGCCAGTCGTACCGTAAATTTAGCTTCACTGCCCAGCAGCATGGACACCGCTGGAGTCTGTTGATAATGGCACGAGCGATGAGCAGCCGCAGCGTCGAAATCGAGTCAGTCTCGTGGCGCTGTACTCGTCCGGCTGCCGCGAGGAACGTAATCTTTGGGTAGGGAAGGCGTTTCTGGTTGAGCACGGTTTTTTTGAGCAGTCGCGAATCTCGCCCGCCGAAGGCGAAGCCCGGCGCGCGCCGGGCGCGCGAGGTACTTGCTAACCCGCCCGCGTCGCTCCGTCTGATCGAAGAGTTCGGCGACTGCCATGAAGTCTTGCGTGGGACCCTTTGTGTCAAAGTCTATTGTCGCAAGATCGGCGAGTTCATTCGATCGCTAGCCGTTTGTGTCAAAGTCTATTTTCCGCTGGCTCCATGTCGCTGCCACGTAAGCCGCTGATTTAGCTGAGTGCGTTGTGTCAAACTCTATTGTGCGTTCACAAATAGTTATTCGATTGGCGACAAGTTTGTCAAGGCGCTGCTCTCATCCAGCGACGGTCACGGGCTGCGATGCGACCTTCGCGGCCAGGGAGCCAGTGGTGGCGGCGTATGCGTAGACGACGGCGGCAAAGTGTACGACGTCCTCCTGGTGCGGAAATAAGCATCAGTTAGTATTCGCGCCTTACCGGGTCCTCGGTGAATGCGATTGACGCGAGCGAGCAAGGAATTGCACTACTCGGGCGTGTCTGGTTGAACGTTGAAGTTTGATATCTCGGCATCAAGATCGACAGGGTGTTAGAGACGGCGAAACAGACTGGGGTTTGGGCCACTGTCGGCACCCGCAAGGTACAGGCACCGTTCTGCCACAGGCGGACCTTCGCAGTAGGCGTCCCGTTAGTCGACAATCTTTACGGCTTGATACCGGCCTCCCGTCAACAAACGGTCTAGGTGCGCGCCCCTATCCACAGAGCTAAGCCTCCTACGCCGAACGTCGCAACAAGCAGGATGGCGATGCTCCCCAAGAGGGACCAGTCACCGTGAAAAAGCGCGGCCAAGATCGCTATCGGGACAACGCCGACACCCATCATAAAAATTCCGATCCATAACGCCAGCGTTCCCCACAGCTGAAGCGTCACCAATACTGACGCGATCCAGAGGATTGCACCGAAGACGAACGATGCAATCATGAGCGCGACCGCCGAGAAACCTCGCGTCTTACGGAATGCGGCCAGCGGCGCAAAGACAAAAATACAGGCGAGCAATGTCAGTGAGAAGGCCGGGCGCAGCCAAGGCGCTAAGTGAACGCTGAGCCACGTGATCCCGAAAATGAGCACCACCGGAATCACGAGCCCGACCAGAGTCAACGCGATTGCCGCAAGACCGAAGCCTACGCCTTTCACCTTTTGTATGGTGCCCATGGTGCCCCCCGTGTTTGAAAGCAGTTTGTTGGAAAGCTAACGTCTGCCGAGTGGCCAAGGGTATCGTCGCTTCATATCGATGAAACAGCAAGCCTGCTACTCGGCCGCCTACCCGAGTTCCGATTCGGACCACCGCCGGTCCTTGAATGGCTGCTTTCGCTAAAGTCGAAGGTCGGTTCACGGTCGGCTCATGCCTTTTGCATAGCTCGCACGCCCGAGACGATCGTCGCGCTCGTTCGTCAGGCGCTGGTCGGCCACGAACCGACATTGGATCAATCGTCGTAGATTGAAAACAATCCGTGGTCTTTTCTGGCGCGACCGCTAGCCCGGTAGTGGATGCTGCAGCGAGCAAATATCGTGAACTGGGCGGGGAGATGCCGCCGCTCGACTACACCGCCCGTAACATGCCAAACTCGGGCGACCGTAAGGTACGCGGGGTCAATGCAATTGCACTGGAACTGGCGCCCACATGGGTGGAGTGCGCTGCTTCCGCTTGATAAAAATACAGGGGGTTGGGATGAAACGGGCACTTTGTGCTGCGGTAGCAGCGACGTTTGTGATCAGCGGGTGCGCGACGTACGATATAACGCTCATGCCGCGCGGCGCGGGAGCCATGGCCCACGGCGTGGCGAAGCAGATAGACAAGTCCGTGGCGATCACTCTAGGCGACGAGACCTACACCGGTAAATACGTGTACGTGCAAGGCGGGGCGTTCTCACTGGCGAGCGGAATGGCGGGCGCGCAGACCTTTACCGGTAACGCCGTGGGCGTCAGCGCCGTGGGTAATGGCAATGTGCTGGCGCAGTCGGTAGACGGTCACAACCTCCGGTGCGTGTTCACCTTCAGTGGATGGACCCAGCAGGGTACGGGCCTATGCGTGACCGACAGCGGCATTGCCTACGACTTGCAGATAACCCGTTAGACCGACATGTGACCATGCTTTACGACCAGATTGTTGAGGCCCTCCTGTGTAGGATGTCCAATCCAGATCAAGTGAGTGCGCCGAGTTGTCCAGGCGTGTATGCATCCTTTCTCGTTAATGGCGATGCGCTCGCCCCCTTTGGGGTGCCAGCCAACGGGCTTGTCTACATTGGGAAGTCGTCAAACTTGGCACAGCGCGAGTTCGACACTCACCTGAACTCGGACAACACGGGCTTCTCAACGGTGCGGCGCTCGATCGGTGCGATCCTGAAGCAACAGCTCAAGCTTACACCACGCCCCCGCGGACGCGGGGCGTCGAATACCGACTTCACGAACTACCGTTTCGATCGAGAAGGCGAAAATGAATTGACCGATTGGATGCGGGGGAATCTAAAGATTTCTGTGCATGCGGATACCGATTATGCCGTCGTCGAACGCGACTTGATCAATGGCCTGCAGCCAATTCTCAATCTCACTGGTTGGCCGAATCCGAACAGAAGGGAGATCAAAGCCCTACGAAAGGCGTGCGCCGATGAAGCAAGACAACGACGTCCCGCCTAACAACAACTTCGACGGAACCGCTTAACTGAATGACCGGTTCGGCGATGATCGACCGGCCGGATTGGGTCGGTTTGGTGCGTTCGCCGTCGGCCCGCGTTCGGCCAACTGCAGCCGTTCCAACAAACGCATCCTCCGACATTCGAGTGGCGGCTCGGCCTCAGACAACGGACCTTCGTGCGTCGATCGTGTCAGTGGCGTCTTCGGCCGAAGCAGCGCGGAATGGATCAAACCGCGTATGCAGTCAAGCAGCCACGAGCACGTCATGCCTCTGCAGCAGATCGATCTGTCGCGCGAGCATGTGAGCATGGGTCAATGGTGGACGGGACGTCCGGCGAAGCGAGCCATTGACGCGCTCACTTAGGGGTGGGGCGTCGTCACTGGAGCCCGACCCCGCGCTCAAAAAATGTGCAGATTCTTACCCACTCCAAATTCAAAAGACCCTCATTTTTTCGGTTCCAGCCGAGTTAGGCGCCAGTCGCCAGGCGTGCGTTCTGGGGAAACAGCGCTTTGCGCGTTTCGTCGTCCAGCTCGGTCTTGAATGCATGGCGCGCCTTGATCGCTTCAGCGCGCTGCGCTGCCGGGCGGGCATTGATCTCGTCGAACAGGCGCTTGACGTTCGGCAGCTTGTCCCATGCGTCGGGGCCGAGGACGAACGGCGCGACGCAGGCCCATCCCCATACGGCCATGTCCACCAGCGTGTATTCCTCGCCGAGCATGTAGCGGTATTGCGCCAAATGCGCGTCGACGATGCTCCAGTGGCGCCACGCTTCGAAGTCATAGCGGTTCACGGCGTAGTCCTTGGGTTCCGGCGCAAAGTGCTTGAAGTGCACCGCCTGTGCCGGCGCACGACGACTAGGGCAATTCCCCCGAGGATTGAGGCCCGCCCGCGCGGACTGACGGAATCGCGCGTGGACGCAGCCGGGACGAACTCCTCGAGCTTCAAGCCTGGATGGGGGCCGCCGATTGTAGCGAGCGGAGCGCTGAGAGTACGACATCAGGTTCGCAGCGCCCTCGGTAGTCAATGTCGACATGGGACAGAGCGATGCGTCCATCGCTTGCGATCACAAAGGTCGCGGGAACCGGCAATTGCCAGCTTTCGTCGCCATTGATGTCTGGCAGCGCCTTGTCGACCGAACGCAGGGCCTGGCGCAGTTCTTCCGGAAGCGAATAGACAAGACCGAACGACTGGGCGACGCCATTGCCGGCATCGCTCAGAACCGCAAAGTCAAGTGCATTGCGCTCGGCGGTGGAGAGAGACCCATCCGGCAACTGGGGCGAAATGGCAACCAGGTTGGCGCCGAGTTGCGATAGCTCTGGCAGCACCTGTTGGTACGCTCTGAGCTGAATGTTGCAGTAGGGACACCACCCACCACGATAGAAGATCAGAACTACGGGGCCCTTGTGAAGAAACTCCGCCAGCGAAACCGTCCGCCCCCATGCGCTGGGCAGCTCAAAATCAGGTACGTTCTGTCCTGCGGCGAGCACGCCGCCGATCTGGAAGCTTGCTTTTAGTTCTTCCACCTTGGCGTTGTAAAGTGCAATCCGTTCGGCTGGTGCCGTGCGCTCGTATTCGGCGCGAAAAGCCATAAGCTCTTGCTTGAGTTCCATCTTTGTTGCTCCTTGAAATTGTCCCCGCGCGAAATCCGGAAACGTTCCGGTGACAGCATTGCGATCCAGGTTTGCACGGGCATCACGACGACGGTCTCGAACCCTGACTCGGCCGTCAGCATATCGATTCGAAGGTGGCCGGCCGGGTAGCTGATGCGACTATCGAACAGCTGTCGCACCAGCTCAGCCGCGCCGTCCGCTGCCCCCGCTTGCACCGCGAAGCCGCTACCGGGCATGATCGGCGCAAATACGTTGCCATCAGGCCGTTGGGAACATCGCCCGTGCTTGAGCGCAAGCGTGTGAGCGGTGCAATCACGACGCGATGCTTGAGTGCGTATGGGCCAATCGCGGCCGGAGAAAAGAGTGACTTCATGATGACTTCTTGTAGAAGATCTGAATGGGGTGGCCCTACTGGATGTGAACTGTGCCCTGTCCGGCGTCCCGGCGGAAGACATGTGTCGGCGATATGATTCATTCCTTGGAGGAATGACTAAATGGACAGATTGACTGCGATGGAGACTTTCATCAGTGTGATCGAGGCCGGGTCGTTTTCCGGTGGTGCGCGCCGGCTGAACGTGGGGCAGCCGGCGGTATCGAAGTCGATTGCGCAACTGGAGGAAAGACTCGGGGTGCGCTTGCTGCTGCGCTCAACACGCGGCCTGACGCCCACCGATGCCGGCCAACAGTTCTACGAACGGGCAAAGCGCGTCATCGAGGAAGCCGATGAGGCCGAGCTCGCCGTGCGTGGCTCGGGCGAAAGTCTGTCGGGAAGACTGCGGGTGTGCGCTCCGGTGACGTTTGCACGCCTGCGCATTGTTCCGTTGATGAAGGCGTTTCTGGCCGCACACCCGGAGCTGACCCTCGAAGTCGTGCTCGATGACCGCCATATTGATTTGCTCGAAGAAGGCATCGATGTCGCGCTGCGTATGGGCGCACTCGGCGACTCGAGCATGACCGCGCGCAAGATCGGGCAGAGTCGGCGGATCGTCGTCGGAACCCCCGCTTACTTTGAATTGGCTGGGACGCCAAACGTTCCGGCCGACCTGATTGCGCATCAGGCGATCATCTACGAGCAGCGCGGCAGCAGCGGCGCGTGGTCATTCAAACGCGGCAGTTCGGAAGCGACGGTGGCCATATCCGGTCGGATGCGCGTCACTGCCGCCGAAGGCGTGCGTGCGGCTGTGCTCGCAGACATGGGTGTGGCGATTGCGTCCGCATGGATGTTTGCGCCGGAGCTCGCGAGCGGCACGGTCAAGACCGTGTTGAACGATTGGACCTTGCCGCCCGTCGATCTGTGGGCCGTATTTCCGACCGGCCGGATGGCCACCGCGAAGGCGCGGGCATTCATCGCGTTCGTCGAGGCGACGCTGGGAGCCGCAGCCGCTCCCGCCTGAAGCAGGCGCGGCGACTCAGACTGCTGCCTTTCCTATCGATGCGCCGCCATCGACGAAGAGCGTCTGGCCGGTGATAAACGCTGCGTCGTCGGATAGCAGGAAAGCGGCGGCCGCTGCGATCTCGTCGGGGCGGCCGAAGCGACCCATCGGCACGGCCGACAGATAACGCTGTTCGCCCGCGCTGCCAGGCGGGTTGTTGGCGCGAAACAGTTCCGTTTCCGTCGGCCCAGGCGCGATGGCATTCACGGTGATACCGGTCGTGGCCAGCTCCAGTGCCCAGGAGCGCGAGAAACTGACCAGCGCGGCTTTCGCGGCGGCATAGGCCGTGCGCTCGACCATGCCGAGTACCGTCAGGCTGGAAATGTTCACGATGCGACCGCGGCCCATCTCGCGCATGCCCGGCAGCAACGCCTGCGCCGTCTGCACGGCGGGATGCAGGTTCAGCGCGAAGACGGCGTCCAGATCGTCGAGTTCGATCGCGCCCAGCTTCTGGGGGCGCACGAGGCCGACATTGTTAACCACGCCGTCGAACGCGTATTCTGACGTAAGCCGCTGGAGGACGGCCTGCGTGGCGTCGCGATCGGCGAGGTCGGCGGGCACGAGAGCGCCGGGAAAATCCGCGTCGTCCGCATGACGCGCGAGTCCGACGACGCGATGGCCGTCGCGCGCCAGACGTGCGGCCAACGCTCGTCCAATCCCCTTACTCGCGCCGGTAATAAGATAGGTGCGTTGTGACATGTTCAGTTCCTTTCATAAATGGCGTACGCCGTTTCTGCGACGTCCGCCCGCTGGTCTCAGGACACCCGCACACCTGTCCGACGCAACGCCGGCAACATGTCGGACGGCTCTGGCCGACGCGTGTAGTCGGGATTCACTTCCGAATACAGGATCATGCCGTCCGGGCCGATCACGTAGCGCGCCGGCATCGGTAGCGTCCAGCTCGGGTCGCCATTGAAGGCCGGCAGGTCGTTCTTGAGATTCTTGTACAGCTCTACCAGATAGTCCGGCAACGCGAAGCGCAGGCCAAACGCGGCTGCGACATCGTTGCGCGGGTCGCTCAGAATGGGAAAGCTGAGCTTGTTCTGACGAGCCGACTTGCGGCTGTTCGCCGGGTTCTGCGGCGAAATCGCGACCACGCTCGCGCCCGCTGCTTCGAATTCCGGCAGCACTTCTTCCAGCGCCTGCAGTTCCATGTTGCAGTACGGGCACCAGACGCCACGATAGAAGCTGATCACGAGCGGCCCTTTCTCCAGCAATTCCGTCGAGGAGACCAGCGTGCCGTTGGGATCAGCCAGCGTGAACGCCGGTGCCATGTCGCCGGCTTTGTGCGCACGTTCGGCTTGTCCCGAGGCGATCAATTCAGCGGTGGCGCGCTCCATCACTGCATGGATTTCGGCCGGGGCGAAGTAGGGTGCCTTGCCCGCCTTGAAGTCTGCCTTGAAGGCATCCAGCTTATCTTGCAGCGACATGGTAACTGCTCCTTGCATATGAGATGAGCGGGCTCAGGCCGCTTCAGCGACCGGCTTGGTCCATTCGTTGCCTTTCATGAAGGCGTCGAGCGACGTGTGTGCCAGGTGGTTGGTGTAGTTGCTCATCACCTTGGTGGCGACGCCCAGCACGACTTCGAGCACGTTCTGGCGCGTGTAGCCAGCGCGGAGGAACGCGTCGATATCCCCTTCTGCGACAAAGCCGCGTTCGCGCACGACGAGAGTCGTAAAGCGTTGGAGTGCTTCGAGCTTTGCGTCGGGCAGCGGCTTTCCAGCGCGCAATGCGTCGATGACCGCGACATCCATCTTGATCATCTTGGCGAGCGTGGTGTGTCCGGCCATGCAGTAGTGGCAGTTGTTCTCAAAATTCGAGGTCAGGTAAACGACCTGTTGCTCATGCGGGGTCAACGTGCTTTTCGAAAACAGATCCCAAAGCGCGGAGTAGCCGGCCAGCAATTCCGGCGACTCAGCCATGTTCGCCTGTAGGTTGGGCACGAAGCCGAAGGCCGATTTGACGGCCTCGAGCGTTGCCTTCGATGCTTCCGGCGCGGTTTCGACGGTGTGTGCGATGAAGTTGGTCATGGAGTCGCCTTTGTCGGTGAATGTCAGGTGGCACATTGTGGAAGCCATGTTCGCGCAAGTCGCTTGCGCACAGAAGTCAGCGCCCGCGCATAACACTCATTCCCCCAAGGCATATGGGTACGGTGAATCGCGCCGACATAACGACACGGTAAAAACAGCGTTGCCCTAACCCAGGGTCAAAGGGGCGGTCCACGCGAGGACACATTTCCTTTGCCGGTGCTTTGTGACCGCGTGGCCCACACCATATCTTGAAGGTTCGTTGGCAAGAGGCGATGGTGGTAGCTCACCGTTGGCGGCAGTGGCCGCGAGCCTTCCGACACGGCTGACTGCGTGAGTGGCCGTACTACCCTAAAAGCTGCCGTATAGGGGGCGTCGGGGCGGCCGTCCGGACTGGGTCGGGAGTGTGAGTTCGCTGATGCAGGAAGCTGCCGCCCGGCCGCTCGATGCCGCCACCGTCGGCAATCTGTCCCACTGCCGACCTAGAACCCAGTACTCTCCAACGTCGGCATTGGCCGAATTGTCGGGGTAGCTCGTCCGTCAGGTTCCGGAGTAATGCGGTCGCTCCAACGGCAGATTTCCCGGCTCGCTGAACGGGAAGTTGTGGCCGAAAGTGCCATTCTTTGAACGATGCCATCAGGCGGATCGTCGGCCAAATCTGCGATTCGCGAGTCGCACGCGGCTATCGTGACCGACCGCCCGCTTCCGGGAGGCACCCGGCGGTGCCGTGCCAGTGCTTGACCCTACCTGATCGGGATGGAAAGAGCCTTAAACGCGGGTAGGGGCGATCGCGGTACGCGGCCGCAGCGTCGCCATGACCAGGTACATGCCGCCGCCGATCGCTACGCCGAAGAACCAGCCATATGTATTCCACCAGGCCGGCAGCAGGTTAGTGAAGTTGGGCAGGAAGGTCGAAAACACGCTGCCGACCGCCGCCGCAGCCAGCGCGTTGACGTTCCAGCCGCCTTCGTAGCGATACTCGCCGTGCTCCTGGTAGAGCGCCGCGACGTTGACGTTGCCCTTGGCCACCAGATAGTAGTCCACCAGGATGATCCCCAGCAGCGGGCCCATCGTGGCGCCGATGGCGTTGACGAAGTGCGCGGCGTTGCCTTCCCACGGCGCAAACGGGTAGAGCACCAGCGCGATGGCTGCGGCGATGAAACCGCCCTTCCTGAAACTGATCTGCCTGGGGAACGTGTTGGAGATGTCGAACGCCGCCGAGACGAAATTGGCCACCACGTTGATGCCTAGCGTGGCGACTGCGAAGGTCACCGCCGCGATGAGTGCCAGTATCCAGCTATCGAACTTGGCTGAGATCTGCTCGGGGTGCAGCAGCACTTCGCCGTACACCCTGAAGGCGGCGATGGTGGTGACGCCGGCGACCAGCGAGAACGCAATCAGGTTGACCGGCAGGCCCCACAGATTTCCTTTCTTGACTGCGTCGCGGTTTTTCGCGTAGCGCGAGAAGTCGCAAAAGTTCAGGTACAGCGCCGCGAAGTAGGTGATCCAGGTCGCGCCTACGGCCATCAGCGCCCAGAACGAGCCGGGCTCGCCGCTGACGCCGGCGTCCCTGGTCTTCTCGAGCAGCGCGTCCATCGGAATGCCATGCTCGAACGAGAAGCCGCCCGCCTTGACGCACAGGCCGAGCGCCAGGATCAGCATCGCGATCCACACCGCCGGACCGGCCAGGTCCTGGAATTTGCGCACCGTTTCCATGCCCTTCTGAATGATGAGCAGCTGCAGCGCCCAGACGATGAAGTAGCAGATCACTTCCAGCCCCGAGTGGCCGAGAAAGTGCGTGTCCTTGTGGAACTCCATCAGGCTGGTGCTGCGGATCAACAGCGCGACTATCGCGCTCGAAGCCGCTGCTGTCTGCGCGCCGTACCAGAAGCAGGCCACCACGGCGCGCACCAGCGCCGCGAGGTTGGCGCCCCACACGCCGAAAGAGGCGCGCGCAAGCACCGGGTATGGCACGCCGGTCTTCTCGCCGGCGTAGCCGATCAGATTCATCAGCGCGAAGATCACAAGTGAGCCGAGCCCGATCGCCAGCACAAAGTTGGTAAAGCTGCCGCACAGCAAGAACAGGCTGGCGGCGAGGTAGTAGCCCCAGAGGCTGTGCACGTCCGAGGTCCAGACGTTGAAAATGCTGAAGGCACCCCAGTTGCGCACCCTGGCAGGTGCGAGATCTTCGTTGTAGAGGCCGGGGGAAGGGTTGCGGATTTCCATGTGTCATCTCCTTTGATTTCGTGGAACTGAGGAAACACCGCCAGACGACCCTGGGCGCCGATGCCCCCGCGTCTGAAGCAGGCTCGTATGCAAGAACTGTATGTACTTTGCGGCACAGCTCTGAATGGGTTAACCCTAGTCGAGAGGCATGTCGGCGCAAGCCAACAATCCGATCCCACGCACAATGAGCGCAATCGCAAGTTCGTCGTTGTTGTCCATTGTGACCGCGCAAATCAATAAAATTGCGCGACGCTTACTGTTGCTGCGTCCCGCTCGCAATCTGTGGGGCCGTTGATGTGGAGATGGCCGGAGGCCCCCCTCGTCGAAGGGTTCGATGTGAGGGCAGCCCGATTCAAATGCCGTGTTTGATTGACCTCCGATGGTCCCGCATCGGGCGACAGCTGGCGTTCGTCAGTTCAGATGCGATCTCAAATGGCAGAAGTGGATCGGGTGCCGCCGAACGCAACCGGCGGTGCTCAGCCCCCTCACCGAAGTTTGCTGTCGGACCGGGGTCGGCCAGGAGCCGCCTGTTGAAGCGCTGAGACCGGACACTGACTACTTTCGTGACTGCTTATCCACTAATCCTCGGAAAAATTAAGCCCGCCCCGCGATTTTGAAAAGTATTTGCATTTTGGAAACACTTTCCACTATCATGGCTCTCAAGTCGAATGACTCAACTCGAGTAATCACATGAGCGCTATAGCCGAACGCATCCTCCGTGTACTGGAAGAGCTCGCCAGTGCGCCAGAGGGCAAAACGCTTTCAGAACTTTCCGCTAAGCTCGATTTGCCAGTTAGCGCTACTCATCGCCTTCTTGCGGATCTGGTCGAGCAGGGTTATGTGCGCAAGGACGAACGGCGCGGCGAATTTTCGCTGACCATGAAACTGCCTTCGCTGGGACTGCGATTTCTCAGCGCAGGTGGGGTCGTTGACGTCGCCCAACCCATTCTGGAACGACTTGCGGCTACCTCGGGCGAATTGGTTCGGCTTGCGATCGTCGATGGCGAGCAGTTGATTTACGTTGCCAAGGCGCAAGGCGCGCGACAAGGTATCCGCTACGACCCGGAGATGGGCCGGGCGGTGACTCTTTCATGCAGTGCAGCAGGAATGACCTGGCTGGCTGGCAAGAGCGAAGAAGATGCGATTCGGCTTGTGTCGAAACAGGGCTTTGGCATGCCGTCAGACTTTGGTCCGCTTGCGCCGACCACGTTCAAAGCTCTACTGCCAATGATCGAGCTTGCGCGCAAGAATGGCTACGCAACGACGCAAGACATGTTTCTGCCGGCAATGAGTTCTATGGCTACGCCTGTGCATTTGAGCAATGGCGAAGTGCGCGCAATCCTGATCATCGCGGGACCGATGTCACGGTTGACTGAAGAGAGAATGAAAGAGCTCGCTCCGGCGCTCATGGCGACGGCAACAGAATTGTCCGACGCAAGCGGTGTGTCAGCCATGCTTAAGCAGGCGATGCAAGGCGCCAGCCGCACAGCAGGCGCTGAGCGCTAGGCCAAGGCGTCCATTGCTGGACGTTATCCGTTCGTGACTTGATGTAGTGACATGGAGAATTGAAATTCGTCAATACTTCAGATCCTATATTTAGCAGTAGAAATCAAAATAGGCGATTGACGCAAGAGCAGCACAGACTCTTTTGAGACAGCAGGAGACACGCATGAACCATGTTTCAGAGCAACCTACCTCACATTCCATGGCGAACAGGGCGGTGAGCGCCGCCACGCTTGGCACCGCACTTGAATGGTTTGACTTTACGCTCTACGGATCAGTCGCAGCCACCGTGTTACCAAAGTTGTTCTTCCCGGCGATGGATTCGAGTTCCGCCATGCTTGCCTCGTTGGCAACTTTCAGCGTCGGACTGGCCGCGCGTCCACTCGGCGCGATCATCTGCGGATACTTTGGCGACAAGGTTGGACGTCGCAATCTCATGCTCGGTACGGTGTCGGTGATGGGTCTGACATCGGTACTGATGGGTTTGCTGCCGACGTATGCGCAGATTGGCGTTTATGCGCCCCTGCTGCTTGTCATTCTTCGCATTGTTCAGGGTTTTGCACTTGGCGGCGAATCTACTGGTGGCCAACTGATGGCGCTAGAGCATGCTCCAGCAGACCGGCGAGGCAAATACTCCGGTCTGATCGGCATGTGCGCTCCGCTGAGCCAAATCGTTGCTAACGCGGTGCTTCTGCTACTTTCTTCGACGATGAGCGCGGGTGCCTTCATCAGCTATGGCTGGCGAATTCCGTTCGTGCTGAGCTTCGTGCTGGTGTTCGTCGGCATTTACATCCGACTGCGCGTTGCGGAGACTCCGGCTTTCGTCAAGATGCAGCAGTCCGCTGTTGCCAAGGTCGGGAGCCCTTTAAGGGATGCGTTCCGCCTTCACTACAAGACGATCATTCGCATGATGCTGTTCTTCTGCGGACCGACTGCACTTTTCTATCTTGCCGTCGTGTTCACCTTGAGCTATCTGACGAATACGCTCGGCGTGCCCAAGCAGACCGGCTTCATGTTGTTGATGATCGCCAATGCCTGCGCCATCGCAGGTTCGATCTTTGGCGGCCTGCTGAGTGACCGGATTGGTCGTAAGCGCGCATTGCTGTTCGCGTCCGCCGCGACCTTCGTGATCATGCTGTTTTATTTTCAGGTCCTAGCTACTCGAAGCTTCGTACCGATGGCGATAGCCATGGGGCTTTTCATGGCATTCACGCAGGTCCAAACGGGGATTCAACCGGTCGCGTTCGCTGAGGCGTTTCCAACCAATGTTCGCTATTCCGGTTCGGCCCTCGCATTCACCGGTGCAAGCCTGTTCGCTGGTGGGCCGATTCCGGTGGTCGCCGCTTGGTTGTTACACCTTGGCAACGGTTCCCCGTGGCTGCTCGTCGCATTGGTTGGAGCACTCAACATCCTGTCGTTCTGCATGATTGCCATCGGACCAGAGACTGCAGGCATCGACATGAACCGCCTCGACTCAGCGGCCGAGATCGCCGGTGAGCATCAACGTGTCTCTGGGCAGGCCACATATTGATCTCGCGCTGTGCCTTCGCTTTGCACTGGAAGAAGCACAGCCTTTGAGCACTCGAAAGCAGATGGAGCAAACACAATTGGACAACGCAAACACTGGCCTTCTCGCGATCTGGAGCACGATCGCGGCCGAATCAGAAACTGACTACATGCACTGGCTCACCCGGGAGCACATCTTTGAACGGGTAGGCGTCCCGGGTTTTCGCTCAGGGCGCGTCTTCAAGCGACGCAACAACCGGCCCTCGGAGTACATGATGCTGTACGAACTCGACAACGCAGACGTGATGGCGAGTTCTGGCTATCTGGAACGGTTGAATAACCCGACTGCGTGGACGCGCCGGATCATGCCGACGCTCGAGCAGTTTCGCCGAGGCGGCGGAACTATTCTCGCTCGGGGTGCGAACTCGGCCGGACACGGCGGTCACCTCGCCATCGCACGATTTGAAGACGCACTACCGGAATGCCTGACAGCCCAGCAAGGGCCGACAATCGTTGATGCGCTCGCGAAAGGCGACTGGGTTGTGAACGCGCAGATCATGGCCGTGAAAAACGGGGCGACAGCCATTGCCACGCAGGAGAAGTCGATGCGGCGAAGTTCAGAAGGTGAATTCGCGGGACTACTTCTCGTGGAGTCGCTCGATAATGGCTCGCTTGACCGGGCGATGATGCAGGCGAGCAAGGCAGCCGGGATCAATCCTGATTTGTTCGAGTCATACGACCTCGTCTTCGTCTGCCATTCCAGGTAGGCGACTGCATAAGAGCATCTGCTGTCTGGAATAACTCAGAGAGTGAGGCGGTCCGGCCAAGGTGAGACGTTGCATCGGATGTCCGTGAGAATGTCTGTAACGGTCATTCGGTCAATTTACGCGGCGTCCGCTTTGGTCGACCCCGGTCATCCAGCGGAGGCGCAACGCGCCCGTTCTAGTACCACGGCGGCCATATCTACAGGTGTCGGCACATTGTTCGAACTCGGGCCTGCGGCATGGCGAGTGGTGGTCCCGGTGCACTTCTTGACGTAAGCGCGCCCTGGCCTTGCAAATGTCTTGTCCGGGCAGGGGCCTTCCCATTTCAGGTCGATACCGTGACCGCGCAGGAGTACGATGATCTGTCCTTCGCGAAGGTGCGTTACCTGCGTGAGTGAGCGCGCCCGAAAGTACGCGTCCAGTTCAACGAACTTGTAGTGCCAGATGCCGGCCTGCTGCCGGACTTCTGATGCCGACGCCGCATCTGGAAGATGCGCGAGCGTCCACAGATATCGCCGGGCATAGAAATGCCACTGGGTCTCAGCGAACCCGTCGAGGACTTCGTTGCATTGCGGGTAAGCGGCGCGCGAGGACACCACATGGGCGAGCTTTGCGGCTCGCCCGATGATGTACTTTGAGATTCTCGCCGGCCGATCGGTGCTAGCATAAAGTCTTAGCGCGGCCTGTCGAAGCTGGTCGGCCCGCTCGCCATCAAGCCGATGTGGCGAAATCACTCGCGCGGTGACTGGTTGCCTGCTGCGCGACTTCTGTGCAAGGTCGCGAATTTGGGCGAAAGCCTTTCGGTCCCATTTCAGCAGGCGTGTAAGTGTGCCCCGATACCTGCTCCACAGGTCTTCAGTCTCCGTCAGGCGCTCAGTCGCCTGCATGCGGGCCTGTTCAACGTGTACATGGCCACACGGAAAGTGCAGCACCGGTGAGCATGATGACTGGCGGCCACGATTACCGCTGATGCCGTAGTCGCATTGGCCAGTCGCGCGGAGGCACGGAGGCATCATGACATTCAAGGCGCAGTGGTACCGGGACAGGCTCGCGAAAAAAAGCCGCAAGGGGTTCTGCGGCTACCCGGTCGCAACGGTGGCCTGCTATGGGCCCGATGACAGGTGCGCGACGAAGGTTGCCGTCGGCATCGTCGCGTACGAAGGCGCGGATGCTGATCCTGTTGAGCGGTGGTTCTGTGAAACGTCCGATGCGAGAACCGATCCGGAAATCACCGAAGCAGTCGTCCGGTTCATTGAACAGCATGGTGCGCGTTCGGTCGTCGCCGTCGATCGCATCATCGGGTGCCCGCATGAGGAAGGCATCGACTATCCGGACGGCGAAACCTGTCCGCGGTGTCCGTTCTGGAGCGACCGTGACCGCTGGAGCGGCGGGTTGATCAGGTGAGGCCAGTTGGGTGCTCTCGCGACTGTGCACGGGGCAGCTGGCGTTGAAGCGGGGTGACGCTATTTCACGTGCGGAAGACCTTCGATCTGTCCAATATGCGGGACGACCCGGATTGCTCCGCTCCCGAGCCTGCTTCTATCATCAACTCCCTGCTGCCCATCGCAGCCAGACGCGCCATCGGTAATGCGTCGCCGACAGCGACCCTAGCCGGGCAGGCACGGCCCACAGGCCAGTAGCCGGCGCAATCCTCTACGGCACCTACTCGAACGACCAGGAGACAGGAATGCTCAGCGCCCATGAATTTGCGACATTGATGCTCGTCAGGGACTCGGCCGACCATATTGCCGAGCGGCAGGAACTTGACACGTTGCTCGAACGCCAGCTTGTCGCCATGGAGCAGCTTGCCGGCGGTACCGTGCGGCCTCGCATTACGCAGGACGGAGATTCCCTTCTTCGGGCCTTCGCACGCCGTCACTGAGATGTCGCACGCTATGAGGCCGCAAGCCAATAGGATGCAGGCTTGAGCGTTGTTCCGGACCCTTGCCGCGGCCCAACTACGACGGCCGCCCGATCTGCGCTGGGATAGCGCGAGCTTGACGGCGTTTATGCGCCGAAGTTTACGACCGGGCTGACGACCGCGGCGGCTCGCGTGTGCTGCCAGGCGGGTTCGTACACGGCAACAGGGCACGTCAGGCTGTTCGACTCCTCGTCGCTGGATGCCAGCCGGGAAAGTGGGTGGACCAGACGCGGCTCGAGCACCCGTTCGAGCACGCGATACCGCGGACGCTTACCTGGCGCTCGTCGCCTTCTCCGAGGTGCGATTGATCAGCTGTACATCCTGTCACGAGACCGTCTGGCGCGCAAATATGCGCACCAGACGCTGCTAAACCCGTCCTTGATGTGCGTTATGCTGGTCTTTTCTGGCGATAAGACCTGGCGATAAGACCAGCCCGGGTTCCGCCAGAAATTCAGCTACTGCCGGCCTGGCCTCATGTTCCAGCCACTCTTTCGAATGGCCGGTGATAATGAAATCGTCCGCGTAACGCACCATGTTCACTTTCAGTCCTCTCTGTCGGGCTCGCGGGAAGCTGTGCGTTTCATGAAAGGTTCAAATGACGCGACGCCGGCTCGCGCTGCGTTGACTGCATATACCGAGGCCTCGGGCAGCTGGATGCCGGGGCGACAGGTGTGTCGCTGCTTCCGGGCGCAGTACGAGCGACCGGCGCGACGGTCGGGCCTGATTTGCCAATTGTCGATTCCGCTGTCAATCACGACCTTTGCGTTCTATAACATAAACGCAGCAAGGGTCTTATTGGCCAATTGACTTTACAACGTCCTTTCGCCGGCGCACTTATTGCGCATCCTTCTGCCCCGCCCGGTGCCAGCCTCGCGTCATTACCCAGGTAGTCATCGAATAAGTCCGGCTTTGGGCCCAAACGGTGCCACAAGCCAACTTCGCGTTTGCTCCGCTAAACGGCGTCGGAGACGACCCTGAATGGCATTTGGTGAAGCGAAAGCAAGAGTCGGCAAAAAGCGAAAAGGTCTAATGCAACCCTCGCGTGCTCGTGGGAATGCGAATCCCCTTGTTATTCCGGGGGCGTGTTATTCGCAACCCGTTGACGAAAAAGAGGTGACGAGATGAAAGTGCAACTTTTAGCTGTAGTCAGCGCGGTATCCCTGCTCGCTGCGACCGGCGCCGCCCACTCGCAGCAAATGCAACCGTCGGGCACAACTGACCCGTCGTCTGCCCAGCAGCCCATGACAACTGCTCAGCCGGCAACAACGATGGACCGCACACCTGACCTCGGATACGGACCCCAGCCCGGCGGAAGCAGCGGCAGCGGCAAAGCCAGAAACGGTGCTCCGTGCACGGTGGGCCTGTCCTGCGATATCTATCAGGGCAGCTAGCACGCCTGAGGTCGCCGATGCCAGCGTGGGCCGAATACGGAAATTTGGATGACCACCCTGATTGGGCCGCGAGTCATTGTTGCTCGAGTCTCGTTTTAAGCGGTGGGTGGGTCAGCCGAGGCCTCAATGCGACGTTTTTTCGGCAATGGAGCCAGAGCTTAGTCGGGGAGTGTCAGCCCGCGGCTTATCATCCGACAGCCTTCTCCGTTACGTAATATTCCCGGGAGACCGTACTTGAAATAGCGGGTCTGTTGACGGCTCAAGCAGCCAAACCCATCGAACTTTTGTGGAGTACTTAGATATGAAAACGCCTAAAGTAGCGGCAGCTATCGCCGCGGTTCTCGCATTTGGATACGTCCAGGCGCAAGACATGGCGCCTGCAACGCAGCCCACAAATCCCAACGTGTCTTCGGCAGACTCTGTGGGTGGTGTGCCCGCCACGAGGAGTGACGCTGGCGCTCCAATGGGAAAGACCCGGACCCAAGTCAAGCAGGAGCTTCTGCAAGCACGCAAAACGGGCGAACTCGACCGCATCAACGCGGAGTATGGGGGGCAATAAAATGAGGTGCCTGCTCGCACCGGTCAGGTCTGGTGCGTCCCACCGTGGTCGTCAATTTTCATATGCGGTCCCGGAAAAGGTCAGGGATGTTGCAGCGAGATCGCACACGATGGGCGCGAAAGCGAAGACGGATGCGAGCGGTGCTGTTGGACGGGTACCCAGCAATCTGCACAGTTCGGCTCCAGTTCCCGTCGCTCGGGCGGTCTTCATCTGCAAAGCTCGCACTTGTTCGACTTGTGCCGAGACGACCGACGCGCCGTGCAGTGACGCCCCAGGTGGGCTGTATCGCATTAACGCGGGAGGTAAACTTCGAGGCTGATGAAAACGCTTTGTTCGCACGATGAAGAAGACACTGACACCACGAACTACGCTTGCTCCGGCCATCGCCAAGGTTCTGAAGCGGCTGCACTATCCCCTTGAGGTGAGGCTGCTGTGCGTGCGGTGGTACGTGGCCTACTCGCTGAGTCTTCGGAACCTTGAGGAAATGCTGGCTGAGCGCGACATTGACGTCGACCATTCGACGGTACATCGCTGGATCATCAAGCTGGTGCCGCTGTTTGAAAAGACATTTCGCAAGTACAAGCGTCCGGTTCGCGTGGTGCATTTTCCACTGTCTGTCACAGCGTCACTGCCGACGGCACGAGCACACGAAATCCCTCGTGTTCGATCGTCCGCTTCCAGGCCGCCGGGATTTCATTTGTCACGACGACCACCGGACGAATGCCGGCCACATGTGGATCAGGTTAGTCAGGTTGGACTCGTCACCGACCTCAGTGCGGGAACTCAAAAGGGGTGCTCAGCACTGATGGCCGGGCCGGTCTCCCGCGTGTGAGTTACCTGGACGTGGCGGCCGCTGAGAAGTTCCAGTCTCCAACCGTGACCAGCGGCGGCGCACGTCAGGCAAAGCGCGAGTGGCACCCCGACCCCGAGCGCCAGCCGGAGGAGACGACGCCTGCGAGAAGAGCATGCGGAACGACGCGCGCCCATCGCAACGTTTGTCTGGGCATAAGTAGGCGCGGGCCTATCGCACGGGGCCGGAGATGACAGGCTCGCCAACCTGACTGAGTGACGCGGCATATCCTCCCAAGATGTTATCCGTGGAGAGTCGTCGTTGCGGAGTGCTGATCGATGAAACCGGGATAATCGCAAAATCCAGTACTCCGCGCGAGACAATTAAAGGTAGCAGCGTATCGGGATAAAAAATCGAGGTTTGATCTGCGGGGAACGACACAATCTCATGCAGCGCAGACAACGGCGCCCTGTTGTCAACGGATATGTTGTAGAAAGGCGGTGGCGGCGACTCCCCATCGCGCCGTTGAAGCGCGCGATAGGCTATTTCATCTACCCGACTACAACAATAGACGTAGCGCCGAACGGGAGGTGTCTGGTGACGATACGCGGCAGATCGACCCTGCCAGTCAGGTGCCTGCTCTGAAGATTCAGCAGTCGAATTTCATCGTCACTACGCTCTGGTTATTGTTTCGCTTGATACGACGATCAAAAGACGCGAGGCAACCCGCTCGCGGAGGACCAATGAGGTGGAGCCATGGATCGCAGAGATTTTCTGAAGAATGCCGGCATTGGCGCATCGCTCGCCGCAACTGGGATAATACCTGGAGAAAGCAACGCTGTGGAGCGGGGCAGTCGTGACCCACACGACGGCCGACCGCCAAACATCTTGTTCATTCTCGTTGACGAGCTGCGTTATCCGCGGGTATTCCCGAAAGGGATCGGTAGTGCGGGCGAATTTCTGCAAACATATATGCCGCGAACCTATTCGCTATGGGCTCGCGGAGTGAAGTTTGCGGGGCATTACACGGCGGCTGTTGCATGCTCGCCCGCACGCGGGACGCTGGTGACAGGTCTATATTCGCAACAGACCTGGCTGCTCACCACGATACTCGATGCACCTGACTCTCAGGTATCGATACAGCCGGTGCTCGGACGCGAGTACCCGACCTACGGAAAGCTGCTTCGCAACGCTGGCTATCGAACCCCCTACATTGGAAAGTGGCACCTCTCAGTGCCGCCTAACGTCGCGGGCCGTCTCGCGGCATACGGGTTCGAAGGACTTACTTACCCGGATCCGACAGGCAGCAACCTTCAAGGCACTGTCGGCGACGAGGCGCAGGGCTATCTCAGCGACCGTGACATCGCCGCCCAAGCGGCCACGTGGCTAGGCACGCGTCGTCCGGCCGAACGGCCGTGGTGTCTCACAGTCGGATTCATTAATCCACACGACAAAGAGTTTTTTCCCGCGGGTACAGAGTTTCAAACCTTCACCGATCTGTTCGCTTCCCGTCACTACAACCCGAGCGGACTCGCGCAATTTATCAACTTTACCGCAGGCCCTCCATCCTACGACTGGAACGCAAACCCGCTGAAAGATCCTCCCGCGCTCGCCTATCCGGCCATCCCGCCGAACTGGGAGTCATCCGATCGGATCGCGAGGTCGAAGCCGTCGACGCAGACTTTTGCGCGGCTGTTTCAGGAGACGGTATGGGGTGGTGTTTCGGACGATCCGCAGGTCAAGGACTTCAGTATCAGCCAGTTTCAGACTAATCCCGCCGATCCTCCTCTCAACCCTCCGGACGGCCTTGCAAAAGCGCCATTCACTTACTGGAAGCGCAGCCTCGACTCATATACGCAGGTCATGAACACGCTTGACGGTTACGTCGGTAGCGTACTCGACGCGTTGCCGCGTGCTGTCGCCGCCAACACCATTGTCGTCTTCACGTCGGATCACGGCGAGTATGCAAGCGCGCATGGCTTCGTTTCCGGTAAGGCAGGTTCGTGCTACGAAGAGATTTACAATGTCCCTCTAATCGTATTTGATCCCACGGGGAATTTTACTGACGACATCGACGTCGTACGGACGGGGCTCACCTCGTCGGTCGATATCCTGGCGATGCTGGTCAGCCTTGGTTACAAGGGGGATCGGGGGTGGTTAAGCGGCGATCTTGCGCAACTGTACGGCAGCCGCCATGACCTGTTGCCGATGCTCAAATCGGCGAACGCGGCGGGGCGTCCCTATGTCGTCTACACGTCGGACGAAACCGTGCCGCGAATCTACAATTTCAACAACTCACCTGGTCACATCATCGGGTTGCGAACGCCCGATACCAAGCTTGGCGTCTATTCTAACTGGACACAGGCGACCACCGAGATAGCGATGGACGGGACGATGGAATTTGAGTTCTACGATTACTCGATGCCGGGCGGCCGCCTTGAACTAGTGAACCGCAAGAGAGATCCGGCAGCCGCGGCCCTGTACAGCGCTTTGCTTGGCGACGTGCTACCCAACGAATTGCGGGCACCGCTGCCCGCCAGTCTGCTTGGGCAACAGACCGTCGTCCGCGATCGATACCTTTTGTACGTCGATCTCGTCAACGGTACGTCAAAGCCGGATTTGCCATTCCGTATTGGAGATCTTTGAATGGCTTTGGCAACTTGTCGAGGTTTAGGGGGAAAGACGGCAGCAAAAGAGCATCTTTCAGAAAGCCTAGAGGGTGTTAGGAACTTTGAATTAGACCTGGTATCCTGGCGGGATGAAAAAACGCAGGCCATACCCAACGGATGTATCGGATGAAGAGTGGTACTTCGCCGCACCGTACCTGCCTTGATGAACAAAGACGCACCGCAGCGCCGCTACGAATTGCGTGAGATGTTCAACGCGCTTCGCTGGATCGTACGTGCGGGTGCGCCGTGGCGTTTGTTGCCCAATGATTTTCCACCGTGGGAACTGGTCTACCAGCAGACGCAACGCTGGATTCAGGCAGGCTGTTTCGAGGCCATGGTGAATGACCTGCGTTCGATCATCCGGATCGCGCAGCAGCGCCGTGGTCAACCCAGCGCGGTCATTCTCGACGGGCGGACCCTGCAGTCGACCTGCGAGAGTGGGCCTCGCGCCGGTTACGACGGCTACAAACGCAAACGCGGCAGCAAGGTCCACATGGCGGTTGATACCTTGGGGCAGTTGCTTGCTGTGCATGTCACGCCGGCCAACGAACAGGAACGCGCGCAGGTCGGAGAACTGGCGCGTCAGGTTCAGCAGGCCACGGGCCAGACGGTCAAAGTGGCGTTCGCCGATCAGGCGATATACCGGCGAAGAGCCTGCGCAGGCGGCACTCGACGAAGGGATCGAGCTTCAGGTAGTCAAGCTGCCGGAGGCGAAAAAGGGCTTCGTGCTGTTGCCGCGCCGCTGGGTGGTCGAGCGCAGCTTCGGCTGGCTCAACCGCTTTCGCCGACTGGCCAGAGACTACGAGCGATTGCCCGAAACCTTGGCTGGCTTGCACTTCGTCGTATTCTCCGTGCTTATGCTTGTTCACTTTGCAGCCCTTAACAAAAGTTCCTAACACCCTCTAGGGGATTTCGGGTGACTTCGGTGATTTCGCGCCACGCGCCGAACCGTGCCGGCGAGTTGTTTGCGAAAGAGTGAAGCGCGCAGCAGATGGCGCTTGAGCGCGAAATGTTGCCGGATCGGCCCAAAACACCAGAGCCATTTCCGTGTGCGTTTCGGGTCGAAAGCCACGCACGCCCCGAAGGAAGTCCCCTTGGGGATGCGCCGCCCGCGCTCGCGTGCCGGTTGGTGGCTGTTCTCTGCGCGATTGTTCAGCCGAGCAGCCGCCTTGACGAACACGTGCTTCACATTCACAAGCTCCACGATCTCGGACAAGCTCTCGTCTTGATCGGCGCAAGGCCGCGCGGTTCGACGGCAAGGGAAAATCCTAACCTGTGGGGCTCATTACGCGTTTGCCGATAGGCCCGGCACCGGAAGCAGCGAACTTTCCAGTTGGACGGTCGCAGGGACCGTGATCATTCACCGCCAACAGAATGACTCGGCGTTCCTCGTGGGGTGGGGGCCAGCATTGCAGACCGGTCCGGCGCGTTCTCGGACAGCAGAGAAGCCGACAGTCGCCGAGCGGATCGAGAGCCTTCGCAAGTACCGCGGACGACTGCCTGCCGACTTCAAGTTTGATCGGAAATCGCTCAGCGAAAGGGGAAATGCTGAATGACCGTTGACGTACCGCAACGATTTGCAGTCGATAGTCGACGTCATTGCCTATCTGTTTTCCGCCGACGCCGGGAAGGCTGACCGGGCGGCTCTGTCGCGCAAGGCGATCAGGTAAAATTGATCGACCCAAATTGAGACGACCAGAATGGCTATGACGGGCAAGACGCTGCGTAAGACGTTGCCGCCCGGAATCACGAAGGTGCTGAAGCGACTGCATTATCCGCTGGACGTGATCCTGCTATGCGTGCGGTGATATGTGGCCTATTCGCTTAGCCTGCGTGATCTTGAGGAATGAAATGAACGCGTCCCACCCCGTGACCGAGTGAGCAAATCAAGGTGGATCCTCACTGGCCAACGGCATCGATGTACCCACGTGGAAAATAGGAAGTTTCCCAAGGCAACCGGAGGATCCAGTCGTGAATCGTACAGCAGTCGGCGTGGACATCGCGAAAAACGTGTTCCAGGTGCATTACATCGATCAGGAAACCGGCGAGATCGTGAACAAGCCGATCAAGCGGGCAAAGTTCCTTGAACATTTCGCGAACCGTGCGCCGTGCCTGATCGGGATAGAAGCGTGTGGTGGTGCGCACCACTGGGCCCGGCAACTGACGAAGATGGGCCACGAGGTGAAGCTGATGCCGGGGGAGTTTGTGAAAGCGTTCAATGTCCGCAACAAGAGCGATGCGGCGGACGCCCGGGCGATCTGGCTGGCAGTACAGCAGCCAGGCAAGCCGGTAGCGGTAAAAACTGAGATGCAGCAGGCGATGCTTGGGCTGCACCGGATGAGGCAGCAACTGCTCAAGTTCCGAACGATGCAGACCAATAGCCTGCGAGGACTGCTGACGGAATACGGCGAGGTGATGAGCAAGGGGCGAAGCAAGCTGGACAAGGAGATACCAGTGGTGCTCGAACGGCTCGCTGAGCGTCTGCCTGCTGTGATCATTGACACGTTTCGCGAGCAGTGGAACGGACTGGCGAAGCTGGACGAACAGGTAGCGCAGATTGAGCGCCGCATGCGCGAGTGGAAGAAGGAAGACAAATCGGTAAAGGCAATCGGCGAGATTCCCGGCGTCGGACTGCTGACGGCAACGGCGGCAGTCGCGATGATGGGCGATCCGAAAGCGTTCAGTTCGGGGCGGGAGTTTGCCGCGTGGGTTGGGATCGTACCGAGGCAGACGGGTTCGGGCGGCAAGGTGAATCTGCACGGGATCAGCAAGAGGGGTGACACGTATCTGCGCACACTGCTGATCCACGGTGCGCGTAGCGTCCTTGAGCACGCAAAGGAGCCGGGTGAGTGGGTCGAGCAGATGAAGAAGCGGCGGCCAAAGAATGTCGTGGTCGTCGCACTGGCCAACAAGATGGCGCGAACGATCTGGGCCGTACTGGCCCATAACCGGCCATACCGGAAGGACTATGTCAGCGTGAATCCGGCCTGAATGGCTCACGCGATGTAGAAGATCAACGTTTGACACAGGGTGAACGTCGAAAGGTTGCGCAGCAAACGAGTGTGATGACAAGCCAGGTAGGACCGGGGCCCGCCAAGCCTGAATCATTTCCAGAGCTTCGAGCTCGTTTGAGGAGTGAGGCGCGGGCCAGCGGATTTCATAGGGGGCCGTAGCCTATTGGGCTGCAACAAGCCCGGATATAGAGCAGCAGCCCATCCTGTCTGTCACACAAGCGAGAACTAGCGCAAAGGGACGCGTTCATATAGAGATGATGGCCGAGCGCGGCTTCGAGGTCGAACATTCGAGCGTGCATCGCTGGGTCATCAAGCAAAGGACGACGGAGTCGCGCAAACCGTCGCCGCCCAGTTCTATTCGCTGACGGCGTAAGAAATCCTTACCATGGTCGGATTTTTCGCCTCGTCAGCCTTATCGCGACACAACCCTGTAGGGAGCCTGATCGACCTTGGCGTGGACGTCGCGTGGACATCTGCATAATGCTCGCTCAAACGCAACCGCCAGGGTGCGTCTCAGTGCCCTGATCCATCTCGCCCGCGTGTGTGCTTCGCATGTGGTGGTCGAAAGTGTCGAAGATGAGAAATGTCTGCAGCTATCCTTGGCCTGTGGCGCGCTCTCGGTTCAGGGCTATCTCTTCGAGCCGCTCTTCGCCGCCGGCCTCGAGCAACAAGGTCTATACTCGCCAGCACTCACGCATAACAAACGTCCGCGAGAGGAGTGATCGTGCGGGACACCTGCTCATCGCCGCGAAGGAGTGCGTGCCGGTCCACCTCCTGCGCCGCCAACATGCATTGTGCTGCCTAACGGAGCCGTTTGCGAAACGCAAGCCGGCCACCAACGCCCACTAGTGCGCCGGACCTGAGGCTAGACGGCGCGCCTCACGGCGGCACCGTTGGTCACGTAGCTTTGTTCCTCGCGAGCCAAGATTGGTTGGGAGTCTCCGCCCAGACGGGAACAAATTTAGGCAAGGCGGCGTTCCGCAAAATTGTTCCCGCGCCGGACGGTCGGCCGCACCATGCACGTCGAGCCCGCCTGAGGCGTTCATCGGGGGTGCTGAGAACGGGTTGACGCAGAAATCGCGCAAAAGCTATGCAATCCAACGGCGGGCGACAGGGCTGTTCGCCGCACCTCGCAATTTGACATAAAAGAAATTAGCATTTTCATTAGTTGGTATAACTAACTATCGTGCGACATATAAAATCCGCCTGCGGACCGGAGAAGCCTCGTGAGGAACTGCTCAGGTGGGTGAGCTGTAAGACCGCAGGTTTTTGCACAGCGATAGCGCTGATCCTGGAAAGTGCCGAATGACGTGCCCGGGGGATGCCGCGCCTAGTGGATGTCATGCATATGCGCGATGCCGAGTTCACCGGCGAGCTGGGCGAGTCGTTTGTCCAAGGTCCAAAGTGACGCACCGGGAGTCATCAAAGTTGACGCAAGCAGCGTAAGGTCGCTACTGCCGCAGCCTCGACCATAAAATTGTCTTGCCTCGATAAACGCCATCACCTCAGTCCATGTCGCGTGCGTCGCATGTTGCAGCAGCCCGATGTCGTGGAGCGTACGTGCGCGGGGTGCAGGCGGAGTGCCGCAGGCGAGCTCAACAAGCACGACTGGATGGGTGAGCGCCTGATCGCTGGTGATCAGCTGGACAAGTCTCGCATTCGCGCGACGGAAATGATCGACCCACACAGATGTATCGATGAGGACGCTCATTGAGCCGCAGGCTCCGATCGGCGCCGCGGGATGTCGGGCATACCGGGCTCGGTACCGCCCAGCGACGCCAGACGCTTACCAGCCTGAACGCGAACAAACGTCTGCATCGCCACTCGAAACAGGTCGGCCTTATCCATGTCAGGGTCGGCGAGCTCGAGAGCGCGCTCGTAAAGGTTGTCGTCGATCGTAACAGTGGTTCGCATTTGACTTCCAGTTGATGCTGAATTGCATCAATTATAGCATCAAATATTTGACGCTTCTTCCTGGACGAAAGATGGGGTAGGCCGCACGGGAGTATCGAAGGAGCTGTGTTGCGTGCAACGCGCCGGATCCACGGCGTGCTCACTGCGTCAGTGTGGGGCGACCATCCGCAACGACTCGACCAACTGCCGCAGCGACGGGCTCCGCGGAGAAATCGTGCTTCCACGCGATCAAGTTTTCGAGAAACGTGCCGAAAAACTGCTTATCCCCAGGCTTGGCTTCGCGCTGCTAGAGATCACCGCTCACACCCGGGAATGTCGTAGCTTGAACTCATACACCTACAAGCCAGTGCAGCGGCGCGAGTGTTACTCCTCGACGACGATAGGCGAACTTTCGGTTCCTGCGAGAAAATCCCTGAGTTGCTCTTCGGCGTGACGTACCGCATGCAGTGGTGCGCGGGCAAGTTGCGCGTCATACAGCGCTATCAGTTTTTCAAAGTCACCGATGACGTCCGGCGTCAGACGCCATTCGCCCGTCCCATACGCGTGCGCCAGCGCCACCTCCACAGCGCACTCGGCGACCTTGAAGTGCGCGGCGGGAGGTTTTGTCGCGGTAAGGGCAAGACGCGGACGAACGGTGGTATAAGTAGGACTGCTTATGCTGCCAGTGAGTAAAACTGCTCGGCACGAGTGTATCCGATGCCACTGTCTTCCATTTGGCCCTTGGCGATCATGTGCATGAGTTCGATGCCGCTCAACAGGATGCGGGCACAACGAAAATTCTTGAAGCCGAGCATGGGCCGCGTGCGTCGCTTGATCGCCCGATGATCTTGTTCGACGACGTTGTTCAGATACTTGTTCTGGCGAATCTTGATCGGTGTTTCCCGCTCCGCGTTGAGGGCATCCAGCGCGGCCAGGTTCGCACCGCTTTTATGGATTGTCACCGTCTCGGGCTCGCCATTTTGGTCGATTGACTTTTCGAAGTAGCGCCGCGGCCTTGTCACGATGGGCGCGCAGCAGAAAATCCACCGCGTTGCCCTCCTTGTCGACTGCGCGATACAAATACTTCCACTGGCCTCGGACCTTGATATAGGTTTCATCCATTCGCCAGCTCCGACCGACGGCTCGCTTTTGGCGGCGAAACGCCTTCTCCAGAACCGGCAACACCTTGATGGCCCAGCGATGTACGGTTGAATGGTCGACCGAAATTCCGCGCTCGGCCATCATCTCTTCCAGATGTCGAAGGCTCAGCGGATACGCCACATACCAGCGCACACACGTCAGGATCACATCGAGCGGATAGTGCAAGCGCTTGAGCACCCGTGCCAAGGCTGGATTCAGAGTCGTCATCAAGCGTCCGATCGTTCGCATTGTCAGGGCACATGATACCCGACGCTTACTGCGACAAAACCCAGGTTGCCGCGGGTCATGGCGTCCATCATCACGCTAACGTGCACCAGCTGGCCACCCGGGAAGATATATCTGTCGATGAAATCACCCATGCCGCCATCGAGTTGCGGGGTATCAGCGCCGCCAGCGGTGATGCTGTGATTCATCATGAGGCCGCCCGGTCTGAGCAGACGGCGCATCTTCCCGAAGTACAGAGGCAGGTTTGGACGGCCCACGTGTTCGCACATGCCTACCGATGCTATCTTGTCGAAGGGCATGGATTCGTCGACGTCGCGGTAGTCCTGCAGTAGCATGCTGACGCGGCCGTGCAGTCCCTTTCGCTCGATAAGCCGGTTGACGTAGGCGTGCTGATTCGTCGACAGGGTGATGCCGGTCGCGGCAACGCCGTAGTTCTCTGCGGCCCACAGTAGCAACGCGCCCCAACCGGCGCCTACGTCAAGAAAACGCTCGCCCGGACGCATCATCAGTTTCCTGCAGATGTGATCGAGTTTGGCTTGCTGGGCCTGGGCGAGCGACATGGCGGGCGCTGAAAAATACGCGCATGAATACACGCGCAACGGGTCGAGCCAGAGGGCATGGAACTCATCGGAAAGATCGTAGTGGTGCGCGATCTGCGCGACATCCCTGGCGCGGCTGTGATGAGTGCGCTCCCAGATCGCGCGACCGGTGCGATTGACATGGCGCTTCAGCCATCCATGCGCTTCCTGGGAGGGGTCCTGGCGGAGCAACGCGGGTGCGGTCGCCATCAGGTCGTGCAGGTCACCTTCGATCTCGAGCCGGCCTTCCACGTAGTCTTCCGCCAGCCGCCCGATTGCGCCCTGCGTCAGTTGCCAGAGCGCCCGCATGTCCCGGATGACGAACGACAGCCGCGGCTGCGCCGCTCCGATGTGCTGGCCATCGGGAAGTCAAACCGAGCACGGCAGTGGCAGGCTGGCAATCTGCTGTTCGGCAGGTTGCCGCAAAAGGCTGGATAGAGTCATGACAGCTGTCTCCTACTGGCAATGTCGCAGCGCTCCTGGGCGCGAGGCGATGACTCCACGTCCAACTCAGATCATTCTTCTATATTCGAGCGCCTCGTAAGCGCAGCGATCCAGAATCGCTGAACAAATACAGATGTGATGATGCTGTGACGCTGTTACCGCAGCATCATTCATGCCGTACCCGATCGGCGTCGTTTGCGCTGCAACGGTTCTGTTCACATATGTCATGACGTGACTTATAACGATCGTATCGGATTCGAATGCGAAGCGTCGGGTGTATATCTTCAGAAACGAGATGTGAAACGACGACGGTGTCGTGCAACGTGGGGTCCCGCTGATTGTGCAATCAGGTCCGATCATCTTCATGACTGGGGCATACGGCCACCGGTTTTTTGTCTGCTGGTCCTTTTCGCCGTATTGTTCATCTTCTCCATCAGAGGGTTGGGGGTTGTCTCCCCTTGTTCCCGAAAATGACGCTCCGGACCGACTCTCCGTAAGGCGTCGTACCGAATCTGCTGCCGCGGTCGTTGTCAGGGCTCCATGCCACCGGTACCGTGCGCAAACAGGCCGGCGAGAGCATTTCGCCGATGTTCCCGGAGAACACATGAACAGGATGCAAAAAAATTCAGAACAGCGCCGATGAGCGATCGCGCGGCATGTATGTCTCACGGTTGGCACGATGGCGTTGGTATCAGCTGCATTGCAGCTGATAAGCCACTTTCGCCCCGACGGCAGCACATACGGCCTCTACGGCGGTCTTTTGTCAGAAGGATTTCTCTATTCGATTCGTCATGCTGACAGTTCCCTCCTGCGGCAAGGCCGTACAGAGGGGGCTCAAGAGAACCAGCGGGCTCCAGATGGCCATACATCACGCCTGGCCGAAATCGCGACCGGTCGCCACCACCAATCAATCCGGCCCAAGGCGGACAGGACATCCCGCCGAACCGCGACAGCAGCCAGGCGATATGGCGCCATCCGAACTGACTTGCTGGCTTTCCTGCGACAAATTTATAGTGGAGAGCGTACAGAATAAAGCCAACGACGATGGCGAACAGGACGGAATCGGTCTTAACCCGGTTCGGACGATCACCCACTTACACGTAGACGGGAAACATCATCCTGCTCCAGATACGGCCCACGCCGACGTCGTGGCTTCCATGGGCTCATGTGAACCAGCGCGCCACTTCGCGGCAAAACCGCAGCCAGTTCGGCGTAACCATTGCGGTGACGGATGGGGCGCCGGTTCCCCCGGCTTTCCTGAAGCTCGCCGGGACAAAAAACGGCGTACCGTTTTCAGGCAATGCGCCGGTCTTTGCCTCCGCGCGACGTGGACGTCGCCAGTGTTAAAGTTTGACGTCCCCTCGCTCCGGTGACTCCGGCGAATCCGCAACGGTTTCACCGATCCGCATATCGCCGCGCTCGTCGACGGGTACTTCTGCGCGGCCTTTCCAGTATGGCTCGCTGCCGTAGTACGCATGCACGGTGGCGGCCCAATTCGGATCGGCCATCGCCGGCCAGTTATCCTTGTCGAAGCCCGGGGCATTCCTGATCTGCTCGGACGATGCCGACAGCACAAAACATTCGCGCGACGTATCGAGCGTCAGCATGCACCAGGGGATCGCGAGCAGCTTGCTGCCGATGCCGAGAAAGCCACCGCTTGCCAGCACCGCGTACGCTACGCGGCCAGTGCGCACGTCGAGCATGATCTCCTTGATCTTGCCGACGTCGTCGCCGTCCGCACTCAGCACGGTATTGCCCTTGAGCGTCGCCGCGGCCATCACGTCGGGGCCCGGGCCGCCGGCCGGATCGCCGCTCGTGCGCGCGATCTGTGCGCCGCCTTCAGTGGCGGACTGATTGGTCAGGTTCATGATAGGGCTCCTGTTTATCAACAATGGCTTGATGAAACTGCGTGCCGGCTGCGTGACGCTAATCACGCCAACAACTACTGCGTTCTTTGTCGGGAGACTGCCGCCCGGTCGCGGTAATTTTTGTCGGGCAAATCCTTGACCCGATCGCCAGACGCGTGCCGCGTAGAAATGCCGCAAAGCGTATGCCTGGGCGACCCGTGAAACCGGTGCGCGCGTAGCAATACAGCCCATTGGGCGCGCACGGGAAGTCTTTAGCTTCGCTTTTCGACGCCGCTCAGCGCGCGACGATGGACGTGGCGATCCGGTCGGCCAACTGCCCAAGAATTTGGCACAATGCAGCGGCTTGCGCCGCGGCGTCGCGGTTCGTCATCTCTGAACTGAACGTGGCTTGTTGCGACAAAGTCATCTCAACTGGCCTGGCTGGCGGCGACTTTTCTCACGAAAGTGAGAGGCACGGCAGGTGGTCCCCCCGCGCCCGCTGCGGGCCGCAAAGCAGCTGACAGCAATGGTCCCGAAAAACGGCGCAGGCAATCGCTCTATACGCAACTAACGGTCAAGCCGGCTCACCAACAGCCACCGGCTGCCGGCGGCAATAGTCGGGGAGCAGAACGACGACTCCGGTAAGTGCTGAAGCGGTTCCCGTCGGCCCCGCGAGCGGACGCAGGCAACAACGGCAAAGGTTCACGTCCTTTACTCCCTTGACAACCTTGACGGCGTTGCCATCTCCGGATTATCCTTGATCGTTCCCATGGAGAGACGTCATGTCTACGGCAACCATACACGCGTCAGAGTTTTCGCGGCTACTCGTGCGTGCTGCGAAGGTACTCGATCGTACCGGCGCGCGTACGCCGGAAGCGATCCGCAAGGTCGTGGCCAGATCGATGCAGGCCGATATCGGTCAGCTTCCCGCCAAAAAGCAGCAGAAGTTCGCGCAGTCGATCGCGCTGTTCGCGCAGGGCTTCGATGATGCGCTGGCGGCCGTCACTGACGCGGCGCCCGGGATCGCGCCGGCTGCGAAGCCAGGAACCGGCCAGCGCCGTCGTGCGCCCGCGCAGCGCGCCCGTTCCGCGGCGGACTCCAGGGCGGGGCGTCGTGCAGGGACGTCCTCGGTCGAAGCAGAAATGTTTGCGGAGGCGATGGCAGCCCGAGCCAAGCTCGCTAAGGAAGGGCGGTTGCTTGAGCCGGCGGAATTCATGCGACGTGCGGGTGTCACCCGGCAGGCAATCAACCAGCGGCTGAAAACGGGTTCTCTGTTCACCGTGGACGGTCCCAACGGGATCAGCTATTACCCGACCTTTTTTGTGGACGAGAGCCTCGACCGGCGCACGGTTGCTCGAGTATCCCGGGCTCTGAGAGGGCTGCCCGGCGCTAGCAAATGGGCGTTCTTCTCGAATCCGCGGCATTCGCTCGGCGGCCTTACCCCGCTGGAGGTGATCGGCGGCAGGCAGCCCGGGCGAAGGCAAGGCGGTCGTGCCCGCATTGATGAGGTCGAGCAGGTCAATTTGCCGATGGTGCTGCGCGCCGCAGCGGGCTACGCGGAGGAATAGCCTTTGCCTGCTCGCCCTCTTAAAAGTCCGGCAAGGAATTTCGGCACACTTGAATTGCCCGTCGTCACGGTAAAAGCAGAGCTGCTGTTCCGTATCTCGAGTTACGAGTCTGGCGAGCCGCATTTTGGGAAAACTGCAAGTCACCGGTTCGACGATTCCAGAAGGGAATACGGGACCAGTTACTTTGGTCTGAGTCTGGCAACGGCCGTCGCAGAGTCCCTGCTTCACGACCTCGAGCCAGTTGGGACCCGATATCAGGTGGCGGCCGATGAAGTGAAGCGTCGTTTTATTCATCGATTCGAGGGCAGGGATCTCGCGCTCGCTGATCTGACAGGCCAAAGCATGAACATTCTTGGCGCGCACGCCGGGCTGTTTGGTGCCGCGAACTACAGCATCCCGATGCGCTGGTCCCGGGCGATCTATGCGCATCCAGCTGACGTGGACGGAATACTCTACGTGTCGCGAATGATGGCGCCCAACCTGGCTGTCGTGCTTTTTGATCGGGGTCGAAGTATCGGGCTCACGCAGCGCACGCCTTCCAGGGCATTGGCGAGTAGCGCGGCTTTCGCGAAGATCCGGAAGGATCTGCGCATTGCTTATTCCTAGGCCATGTTGCCAGCTATCGGGGTGCGAACCAGTGCGTGTGCCGCCTCATGAACCCGCGGGTGACGTGGAATGGTTTCCCTTCAGTACTGTCGATTGCCTCGTTCGATATCGTTGCGAGTTAATCGCATTCGGGAATTGAGCCTGTTTCGGCCGTTTGTTTGCCTGAAGGCGACCTGGAACAAAGCGATATGGTGTGACACGTCGCGACGAACAGGCGCGATCGGGGTACTGAGGAGAAGAGCGCCCCCACGGCCCAAACTCGCCGTGGGGAATGCATCAGTTATCGGCGTGATCCAATGCACGCCGTGGTCACCCAGCCGCAGGTCAAAAACATTCGAGCAGGTTAGTGGCTCCAAAGCGGCGTCGTGGCTCAGTGCAATCGGCCACAAATGGCCGTCCATGTGCTTCGTCGGTCGGACATTCATGGTTTGGCTACACTCTGTAAGCGGTCATCCATCGCCAAAGACGAACGCTCATTCATCGGCCATTGCGGACGCTCAGCGTTCAGCCGCCGTGCGGCTGCAGCACACCGCTTCGCTGTCATTCGCGACGAGATGCTCTCCAACGTCGGCTTCCGGCAATGGCGAATGAGTCTTCACGACCCGCTCCGGCCGTTGGCGCCGGCACCATCCAACTGGCCGCTTTGAGGGGTGAACGGTCGTCCGCGCCGCATGCCGGCACCTACCGCCTGGGCCGGCGTTCGCTCAAAGTCTGACGTCGTCGGCTGGCAAGTAGATTGACGTCTGGCGTGCTCGGCAATACGCATCAACGTGCGGCGTCCTTCGCTGCTCGGCGTAGCGCATCGCGAACGCGTTTGGCGACGGGTACCGGCACGTAGTCCATTATTTTCGGCACCTCGCTGTATTCTGCCCACGTATCAGAGGCGGCGCCGCTTGTTCGGACAGGGGGCCGGATTTATAAGTTCAGCGGCTGTGGCAATCACGCTGCCGATTTGGTCGCTGGCAGCATCGCGAAGTATGCCTCATCCGGAGCCTCAAGACGACATGAGCCTCACCGGACGCGCGACGATTACCGCCGTCTCACCTCGAATCGGGCGCGCCGCCGAACCTATCCCGGCGCGCGCCGTAACAACACCCTCCGCAGATCACAAGGTGTGTTCGATTTCGATCAGGATCCTGCCTGTTTCTTCGGCGGGAAGCGCCGTGCGTTTGGCCAGTTCGATCACGACAACGCTCCAGACGGCGGTCACGGCAACCGAGCTCCAAAAGCCGAGAACACCGTAGCCGCCGAGATCGTGACCACTCAGCGCGGAGATGGTCCACATGCCGCCGAACCAAGCGCCCAGCCACCAGATGTGGCGCCAACCGAAGTTGGCGGGGTCCTCATGAGCGATGAGATGATAATAGATCAGATAAAGCAGGAAAATGAACAGGACGATCATAAATAACCACGAAACAGTGGCGAGGCCGCTCCACAGAATAATCAAATTGCAGCAGATGAACGCGGTCGGGGCGAGGATGCCGGCGGCACCGAGACGGAACGGCCGCTTGAGACCCGGATGATCCCGGCGCAGGATCAGTAACACGATCGGCCCTATACCATATGTGAGCGCGGTGATGTCACTGATGTAATCGACCATCTTCTGCCAGGCCGGGAAGGGTAGCAAGAAAACCACACCGATAACCCACATGAGCACCACCGCAACCCAAGGCACCTGTCCGCTGTTCAGCTTGGTCAGTGCCGGCGGGCCCGCCCTCATTTCGCCATTGGCAAAAAGAATTCGCGCGCCAGCGGTCACGTAGATGAGGCCGGTGCCAGCGGGGGAAACGGCTGCGTCGATATACAGCAACGTCGCAAGCCAGCCAAAGCCAAGCCCGGCGGCGAGCCCCGCGAAGGGGCCCTTCACGCCTGGGAAATTGATCTGCCCCCAACCGTGGACGATATCCTGCGGCTTCACCGAGTTCAAAAAGCCGAGTTGCAAGAGGATGTAGACGATTGCGGAAAGTACGACGGAACCGATCACTGCCAGAGGAATGTTACGGCTAGGATTGGCACTTTCCCCGCCAAGATCGATCGCGGTCCTGAAGCCAAGAAAGCTGAACACGATCCCCGCAGAGGGGAGCGCGAGGAAAACACCGTTCGGATCGTAGCTGTTAGATGCGGCTGTCCACACGCTGGTGCCATGGGGCCAGAGCGGCGCAGTCTCATGGGCACCGGCGATAATCAGGACGATTGCCGTTAGAAGTGGTACCGCGATCTTCCACCATGTGACCGTACTGTTGACTGCCAGAAGCCAGCGAATAGCCAGGAGATTCAGGAGTGCCAGAATGCCGACCAGGACTGCGCAGGCGATGAAGCCCGCCGCTGTCAACACCCCGTCGTTACCGACGAGATGGGGGTAAAGATTGTTCGCATAGGTCACAATGCTCTCCGCCTCGACGGAGGGCACCGCGACATAAGAGAGAAACAACATCCAACCCCAGACCCGACCCAGGCCCTGGCCGTGGCTCGCGTGGCTCATATGCACAAGCGCGCCCGAACGCGGAAAAAGGGCGGCGAGCTCGGAAAAGCAGAGGGCGATAAGCATAATGATGATCGCGCCAAGGATCCAACTCCACAAGCTGAGCGGCCCAGCGATTTTTGACGCATGGAGCGCACCAAACAACCAGCCGGAGCCGATCATACTGGTTGTACTCGCGAATAGCAGGCCGATGATGCCTGCGTCTCGACGTAGGCTCTTTCCCGTACTCGTCGTGGATGAATTCGACATGGTGGATAGTCCTTCTCGGTTCTACAGGACGGCAGGTCTCCTCTGCTTTTCACCTTCCAGAGGTTCCGGGTTATGCAGTGGCATCCTTGGCCGACGCCATTGCCGACAAACTCAATACCTGACTGCGCACCACACCGCATTAGTGCACGCCGTGGTCCTATCCCGGGGCACGGAGAGAATTCTTGTTCGTAGATTAAGGTACACCATGAATGGCAGCTTAGCTTAGTCAAGCCGTTGTGCAACTAGGGACCAACGAGCGGCAGCTTTGACCGAACTACTTTGACAGGGTATTCGAGGGCATTCGGCAGCTTCCGGAGTGGACCAGCCGTTCAAGTGACTGCTTTGTGGGATCGGCGTGCGGCTGCAATTGGCCGGCAGTACGCGTTCACACAAGTCGCCGGAAAGCTGCCGTTGAGGATTCCAACGTCGACTCTGTAAAACGTTCATCGAACAGATCCTATCGGCCACAAGGGGACCATCGTCTGTTTTGAAATGCAGACGTTCAAATGACTGGTCCACCCCGCAACCTGCCTTTCACAATCACTAGCGCTGCCACCGAGTCACTGCAAATGTAATCCAGTTCAGCTTCTCCTTAGGTCCAAGGAGGGAAGCGTCGACATTGGTGTCCTTTTTATGGCGCTTTCGCGAGACATGATGATCGGCTCACGCCGCAACGAGATGGCATGGAGCGCGACATCCTTTTGCTTCCTTGGAAGTCCATCCGCGACGTTGATTTGGATAACGTATGGAAGTGATCGGTTGATTCGAAATTGAGTTCAGGTGCCTGTTCGTCGGACGCGATCAAGAATGTAATCGATGAAGGCGTGCGTCGCGCGCGTCTGATGACGGTTCGGCATATAGAGCATGTACATGTGGGTGCCGAAGATGCTCAGCCGCCACTGATCCAGCGCTGTCACAGCGTGGCCTTTCCGCAGGTCATCCATCACGACGTAATCCGGCACAATTCCCACGCCCAGTCCGGCGAGAATGGCCTGTCTCAAGAAGGTGAAATTCTCCGAGATGAGGCTCGGTTCGAGCATGACCTCGTGACGCTCGTCGTCAAGATAGGCCGCGACGCGTGTCTGTTTGCCGACGACCGTGGCCGTGATAACGGGCACGATTCGAAGCTCGTCGAGCCTCGTGGGCATGCCGTGCTGCGCGGCGTACGCCGACGACGCACATGCGACATAGCGCACCGGTCCCATGTCGCGTGCGACCAGACTCTGCGGCGGCTCCGGCATCACGCGCACCGCAATGTCGACCTCGTCGCGCAGCAGGTCTTCCACGCGATTCTCGAACATCACATCGAGCACGATATCCGGATACTCGCGCTCGATGTGATAAGCCACTCCGACATTACGAGTTGCCCGTAACCGCTCGGAACTGAAAGCCGCACCCGCCCTTGCAAGCGTTGACCGAGCGTCGACACAGACTCCTGTGCCGCCAGCAGCGCATTGCGAATCGACCTACCGTGCTCGTAGAGCGTCAGCCCAATATCGGTCGGCTCGACGCGCCGCGTGGTTCGACGCACCAGTTGCATGCCGACCGACTTCTCGAGCTGATTCAGGTGATAGCTGACATTTGCGCGGGTCATCTTGAGTCGCCGCGCCGCTTCGCTGAGATTGCCGGCATCGAGGATTTCGACCAGCAAAGAGAGTCCGTTGACGTCCACGAGTGGGAGGATTGTCAAATTAGATTTGACAGTCTGTCAATCCCGGCTGGAATTGTCAAGGCAGTCTGTCCCCGCGAGAATGCAGTCAGCCTCTCAAACACTCGAATTCAGACCGGAGACAGCATTCATGACGTCGAGCAGCACGATTAAAGCCGCACCCACCGTAATGGGCGAAAACGCCAGCGTGACCCGTCAGCGGCGCGGCAGCGTACTCGTCGTGACTATCGATCATGCGCCGGTCAACGCCCTGAACGCAACGGTGCGGCGCGGCCTGCTCGACGCGATCGAAGCCGCCGACACCGACGCAGCCGTGCGCGCGGTGCTGATCGTCGGCGCGGGCCGCAATTTCATCGCGGGCGCGGATATCCGCGAGTTCGGCAAGCCGGCGGTCCCGCCGTCGTTGCCCGACGTGTGCAATCGAGTCGAGGCGTGCGCGAAGCCTGTGATCGCGGCGATTCACGGTGCGGCGCTCGGCGGTGGTCTGGAGGTTGCGCTAAGCGCTCACTATCGCATCGCGTTCGAAGGCGCGAAGCTCGGACTGCCGGAAGTTCAGTTGGGCCTCTTGCCCGGCGCGGGCGGCACGCAGCGCACGCCGCGTCTGATCGGCGCGACGGCGGCGCTGTCGCTGATTCTGAGCGGACGCCACGTCGGCGCACAGGAAGCGCAAGGCATGGGCCTGGTCGATCGCGTAGGTGTAAGCGATCACGTGCTCGCTGAAGGCCTCGCTTACGCGCACGAGCTGATCGCCACGCAGGCGGTTGCGCGTCGCACGAAGGACGCGGCCGCGCTCGCCGACAAGGCAGCGAGCACAGCCGCCATTACAGCCGCGCGTGCCGAAACGCAGAAGAGATCGCGCGGCCTGCTTTCGCCAATGAAGATCGTCGATTGCATCGAAGCCGCCGTGAATCTGTCTTTCGATGAAGGTCTTCGCTTCGAGCGCCAGCAGTTTCTCGAATGCCGCGAAAGCCCGCAGCGCGCGGGCCTCGTGCATGCCTTCTTTGCCGAGCGCGAGGCGCAGAAGGCGCCGGAAGCGCGTGATGCAAAGGCTCGTGCGCTGCGCTCCATTGGCGTGATCGGCGGAGGGACGATGGGCGCGGGCATCGCAGTGGCTTTGCTCGATGCCGGTCTGCTCGTCACGATGATCGAGCGCGACGACGACTCGCTTCAGCGCGGCCGCGCGCACATCGAAAAGGTGTACGACGGGCTGATCGAGAAAGGGCGTTTCACGCGCGACGCGAAGTCGAGCGCGTTCGAGCGCTTCAACGGCAGCACCTCATACGATGCACTCGCCGATGTCGATCTCGTCATCGAAGCCGTGTTCGAGGACATGGCCGTGAAGAAGTCCGTGTTCGGCGAATTGGATCGCGTGTGCAAGCCAGGTGCCGTGCTCGCGACCAATACGTCCTACCTCGATATCGACGAGCTCGCCGCGTGCATTTCGCGCCCCCAGGACGTCCTCGGGCTGCACTTCTTCTCTCCTGCGAATGTCATGAAACTGCTGGAGATCGTGGTGCCCGAGCGCGTCAGCGCCGATGTCGTCGCGACCGCGTTCGAGCTCGCGAAGAAGCTGAAGAAGGTCGCGGTGCGTGCAGGCGTGTGCGACGGCTTCATTGGCAATCGCATGCTGGCGGTGTATCGCTCGGCGGCTGACCACCTGATGGAAGATGGTGCATCGCCGAATCAGATCGATCAGGCCATCCGCGAGTTCGGCTTTCCGATGGGACCGTATCAGGTCATCGATCTGGCCGGCGGCGATATCGGTTGGGCGACGCGCAAACGCCGCGCCGCAACGCGCGATCCTCGCGCGCGCTACGTGCGCATCGGCGATCTGTTGTGCGAGCGCGGATGGTTTGGTCAGAAAACCGCACGCGGCTATTACCGCTACGACGACGGCGCCCGTATCGGCAAGCCTGACCCTGAAGTTGAAGCGATCATCGACGCCGAGCGCGCGCGGGCCGGCATCACGCCCCGCACATTTGACAACGGGCAGATCGTGCGCCGATACCTCGCAGCGATGATCAACGAGGGCGCAAATATCGTGCATGAGGGCATCGCATTGCGTCCTCTCGACGTCGATGCCACGTTGATGCACGGCTTCGGCTTTCCGCGCTATCGCGGCGGCCCGATGCACTACGCGGACAGCGTCGGCCTCGACACGGTGCTTGCCGACATTCGCGAGTTCGCGAAAGAAGATCCGCTCTTCTGGCGCGCGTCGCCGCTGCTCATCGAACTCTTGGAAAGCGGCAAGAACTTCGCGAGCCTGAACCAGGCCGCCTGAGCCGGTCGAACCATCACTTTCCAGACAGGACCGCAATCATGGATCTGACATTTACCGCACAGGAAGAAGCGTTTCGCGCCGAAGTGCTCGATTTCCTGCGCAGCTCGCTGCCGGAGTACATCGCGCAAAAGGCCAGCACTGGCAAGCCTTTGACGCGCGACGACATGGCGCAATGGCACGGCATTCTCAACGCGCGCGGCTGGCTCGCGAATCACTGGCCAAAGGAGTACGGCGGCCCGGGCTGGACCGCCGTGCAGAAGTTTATCTTCGAGAACGAATGCGCGATTGCGGGCGCGCCACGCATCGTGCCCTTCGGTGTCAACATGCTCGGGCCGGTGCTGATCAAATACGGTAGCGAAGCACAGAAGCGGCACTGGCTACCGCGCATTCTCGACGGCTCCGACTGGTGGTGCCAGGGCTATTCGGAACCGGGTTCGGGGTCCGATCTCGCATCCGTACGCACGACAGCCGTGCGTGAGATGGAGAACGGCAAGGCTTATTACATCGTCAACGGACAGAAGACGTGGACCACGCTCGGCCAGTACGCCAACATGATCTTTTGTCTCGTGCGTACCGCGCAGGAGGGCCGCAAGCAGGAAGGTATCAGCTTCTTGCTGATCGACATGAACACGCCTGGGGTGGAAGTGCGTCCGATCATCACGCTCGACGGAGAGCACGAAGTCAACGAAGTGTTCTTCACCGACGTGCGAGTGCCCGCTGAGAATCTCGTCGGCGAAGAGAACAAGGGATGGACGTATGCGAAGTACCTGCTGACTTACGAGCGCACCAACATCGCAGGCGTCGGCTTTTCCGTCGCCGCGCTGGCTCGTCTCAAGGCCGCTGCCAGCAAGGTGCGACGCAACGGCCGCGCGCTCATCGACGACCCGCTGTTCGCCGCGCGTCTTGCGCGTGTGGAGATCGATCTCGAGAACATGAAGACGACCAATCTGCGCGTGATCGCGGCCGTGGCGGGCGGCGGCGTGCCCGGCGCCGAAAGTTCGATGCTCAAGATTCGCGGCACCGAGATCCGGCAGGAGATCTCTTCACTGATGCGTCGCGCGATGGGTCCGAATGCGCTGCTGCTCAGCGATGACGCATCGCAGAACGCTTCCGCTCAGTACTTCAACAATCGCAAGCTGTCTATTTTCGGCGGCTCGAATGAAATCCAGAAGAACATCATCTCGAAGATGATTCTCGGACTCTAAAGGAGTCGCACCATGAACTTCCAGCACACCGAAGACCGCCGGATGCTCGCGGATTCGCTCAACCGTTTTATCGCCGAGCAGTATGGCTTCGACGTCCGCGACCGCATCGCGCGTTCGGCAGAGGGCTTGAGCCGCGACATGTGGAGGCGTTTCTGCGAACTGGGCATCATCGGCGCGTTTTTCGATGAAACCGTGGGCGGTTTTGGCGGCGATGGATTCGATATCGCGGTCGTGTTCGAGGCACTGGGACGCGGGCTCGTCGTCGAGCCGTTTCTCGATGCGTTGATCGTTGGGCGCGCGCTCGCTCATGCGGGCAACGAATCGCAGCGCGAGGTCATCGCGAAGATGATCGATGGCGCTGCCATCGTGTCCTTCGCGCATGACGAGCCGGGCTCGCATTATGAATTGTCGCGCGTGTCGATGCGCGCCGAGCGCAGTGACGGGCAGTGGACGCTGAACGGTGCGAAGGGCGTCGTGCTGCAGGGCGAGCACGCGGACGTGCTGCTCGTTTCGGCTCGCACGTCGAACGATGAATACGACGACGCAGGCATTTCGCTCTTCCTCGTGCCGCGAGATGCGACAGGCGTGACCGTGCGCGGTGACGGAAAGATCGACGGCGGAAGGGCCGCGGAGGTGTTGTTCGACAATGTCGCGCTAAATGCCGATGCGCTCGTCGGCATCGAAGGCGATGGGTTTGCCACGCTCGTGCATTCGGTCGGTTACGGACTCGTCGCGCTCGCATCCGAAGCCGTCGGCGCCATGGACGTCGCGAAAGAACACACGCTCGAATACCTTCGCACGCGCAAGCAGTTCGGCGTCGCCATCGGTACGTTTCAGGCATTGCAGCATCGCATGGCCAACGTGCTGCTGGAAATCGAGCAGGCTCGTTCCGCTGCGATCAATGCGGCCGCGGTGGTCGGTGGCGCAGGCGTCGAACGTGAGCGGACGCTGTCGGCGGCAAAGTATTCCGTCGGCCATATCGGTGCGCTGGTCGCTGAAGAGTCGATCCAACTGCATGGTGGGATCGGCATGACCTGGGAACTGCCGCTGGCGCACTACGCCAAGCGTCTCGTGATGATCGATCACCAACTCGGCGACGAAGATCATCATCTCGCACGGTACATGGAACTGGGCCGGCAGAGCGCGGCGTGAGCGCGTGTGTGGTCAATCTCGTAGTTCAATCGGGAAACGGATATGAAGATTCTTGTGCCTGTCAAACGTGTGGTCGACTACAACGTGAAGGTCCGGGTGAAATCGGATAACACGGGCGTCGATATCGCCAACGTGAAGATGTCGATGAACCCGTTCGACGAGATCGCCGTGGAAGAGGCGGTGCGTCTGAGGGAAGCGGGCGTTGCTACCGAAGTGATCGCCGTATCGTGCGGCGTGACGCAGTGTCAGGAGACCTTGCGCACGGCGCTGGCCATCGGCGCGGATCGCGCGATTCTCGTTGAATCCGCTGATGAATTGCAGCCGCTGGCGGTGGCGAAGATTCTCAAGGCGCTGGTCGATCAGGAGACGCCTGAGTTGATCATCCTCGGCAAGCAGGCTATCGATGACGATTCGAATCAGACCGGTCAGATGCTCGCTGCACTGGCAGGCCTGCCGCAGGCGACGTTCGCATCGAAGGTTGTAGTCGCCGATGGCAAAGCCACCGTGTCGCGTGAAGTCGATGGCGGCGCGGAAACGCTGTCGTTGAAATTGCCCGCCGTGGTTACCACGGATCTGCGCCTGAACGAGCCGCGCTACGTGACGCTGCCCAACATCATGAAGGCGAAGAAGAAGCCGCTGACGACGGTGAAGCCCGCGGATCTTGGCGTCGACATTACGCCGCGTCTGAAGACGCTGAAGGTCACGGAGCCGCCCAAGCGCAGCGCCGGTATCACGGTGCCCGATGTAAAGACGCTGGTGGACAGGCTCAAGACCGAAGCCAAGGTGCTGTAAAAGGGAGACGCGACAAAATGACGATTCTGATAATTGCGGAACACGACAACGCGTCGATCAAGGCGGCGACGTTGAACACGGTTGCAGCGGCGGCGAAGATTGGCGGCGACGTGCACGTGCTGGTGGCAGGTTCGAACGCGCAAGGCGCGGCGGACGCGGCGGCGAAGATCGCGGGCGTGGCAAAAGTGCTGCTCGCCGATGCACCCCAACTCGCCGATGGTCTGGCGGAAAACGTCGAAGGCACGGTGCTGAGTATCGCGAAGAACTACTCGCACATCCTGGCTCCGGCGACCGCTTACGGCAAGAACATCGCGCCACGTATCGCGGCGCATCTGGACGTTGCGCAGATCAGCGACCTCACCGCAGTCGACAGCGCCGATACCTTCGAGCGTCCGATCTACGCGGGCAACGCGATTGCGATCGTTCAATCGATCGATCCGATCAAGGTCATCACGGTTCGCGCAACGGGCTTCGATCCGGTTGCAGCCGAAGGCGGCAGCGCATCGGTCGAAAAGATCGAAGCCACAGCCGATGCGGGCGTCTCGCAGTTTGTGAGTCGCGAAGTGACGAAACTGGACCGTCCGGAACTGACGAGCGCGAACATCATCGTGTCGGGCGGACGCGGTCTGGGCAGCGGCGAGAACTACACGAAGACGCTCGAACCGCTCGCGGACAAGCTCGGCGCGGCACTGGGCGCATCGCGCGCTGCAGTGGACGCGGGCTACGTCCCTAACGACTATCAGGTCGGTCAAACCGGCAAGATCGTCGCGCCGCAACTGTACGTTGCGGTCGGCATTTCGGGGGCCATTCAGCATCTCGCGGGCATGAAGGATTCGAAGGTCATCGTCGCGATCAACAAGGACCCGGAGGCGCCGATCTTCAGCGTGGCGGATTATGGGCTGGTCGGCGATCTGTTCACCGCAGTCCCCGAACTCGTGAATGAACTGTCTTGAGGCCATGAGCGCCATGCTGGCAATAACCCGCAATAACGTCCGGAGCGAAGCCGCCGCGCTCGCCGATCAAGAGGATGCTCGCCTCTGGCGCTGGTTCTCCGAACTCTACGACGAGGGCAGAATTCGCTGGTGCCGGTCCTCGCAGGGCTGGCTCGTCAGCGTGGACCACCGGCATCTGGCCACCGAGTCAGACTTCGACACTGCGATTCGCATATCGCGCGAGCGCTGCTACAGCGGCCGGCTCAGACGTGCCGACGCGCGCCGCTGATCCGCACTCGTCGTGTAAGAGTTGGGGTGAACCTCGATGACCTAAGGGACAAAATCCTACGCGTAACGAATCCGACTGACCCTAGTCCACAGGGTGCGGGTGATCTGCGGTTGGTCGGGAAGCAGATTCTGCTTACCAACACCTTGTGATGAATCGTGGACGACCGGCTCCTCGTGGTTCTCGAGCGGGCCGAGCATCACGTTATCCATAGGCTCAGCGTAAAGACGATCGCCTTGCGCATCGGTGAGCAAAACGGCTGGTGCGAGTTCCTCGACCGGTAGCGCCAAGTCGATGACGCCGATGACCGCAAGCCCGACGGGCGCCGCATGCGGTGGGTCAAAGTTCCACGACACCACCGCCGCCAAGCGGAAACCGGCTTCCGCACGCTTGCGAAACGCGCGAACTCGCTTCGACCAGCCGCGCGATCGCCATTTCCTTGATCGACGACACTTCGACGCTCGCGCCAATCAAGGTCAGGCAGGCAACTGCTTCTTCCTGCACGTCCAGAATCGGGGCGCTTATTGCGGCGAGGCCCGGGATGAGGACGGACTCTGCTTCGTCATACCCGCGCCGACGAACCGTTGCCAGACGATCACGCAGATCCGACGGCGGCTTTTCGTGATTCTTTGATACAGCCAGTTCGATCAGATGGTCTCTTATCTGAGCCGGCATAAACGCGAGCATCACGCGCCCCGTTGCCGAGTTGGTCAGTTGGAATGTCGATCCGACAGACAGCGTCGTAATGAAGGGAACATAACTGCGTTCCCAACGGACGATGGTTGGACCACGATCACCAAGGACATTGAGCAGAGTAGGAAGACCCGTGTCGGCGACCAATTGCGGCATCGCTTCGCTGGCAAGCCGCAAAGGATCGAGGCGTCCGAGCGCGGACGCGCCGATGCGAAGCGCAGCAGGACCCAGGTCGTAAAGACCGGTGACTTCATCTTGAATCGCCAAACCGCTCGCAGTCAGGCTGGCGAGATAACGGTGCGCAAGGCTGTTGGGCATGCCTGTCGCCCGCGCCAGCTCTCGCAACGGTGCAGCCTTCCCAACTGCGACGAGCGCCAGGAGCATATCTGTCGCCTTGTCCGCCGACTGAATGCGCCGTCGCCCGCCGCCACCGTCAGCGGGCCCGGCAGACAAATCGTGCTTAGTTGACGTCGAGGTCTGTGGGGCTCGTTTTTTCGTTGCGGGCAATGCGGTTATTTCCTTAATCCTGGCGTCGATGGTCCCGCTGAGAGAGCCCGTCGGCTCTATTCAAAACCAGAGAGGCTCCGGTTGCGGGCGGGCTTCGGAAAACCCCGAGGGTATGTGGGAAATTTCGCCCGGGCGCGGTCAGTCTACCATTTGCATCACACCGTGCGGTCCGATCAATGCTGGTCCTTGGGCTCGATGCGAAAGTGTTCAATAGGACGATCGGCGAGGCGCCCCAGGCGCATCCCGATGCGTGCACAGACGTGCATCCCGCTTGCATCGTCTGGGATCAGGCAGACCGAAAAAGGCGGTGCGCACAGAAACAAGCAACTCATCCGCATGCTCTCGCGTGCGTTCGCCCTTCGCCCCTCCAAGGCCGACTACAAAGGCCGCTTCCCGGCTGACCTCTTCGGCTGACATCCTAAACGCGTTCTTTCCGACGATCTCGCAGGCGCGACACGCTCAAACTCACGATGCGGGCTGCTCCTGGGTAACTTTGCTTCCATGGTGCATGCGCTGTTTCCTCACGGAATGGAAGTTTTCCCCGTTTCTTTTTTGCCCTGATTTCGGGTGCCGGACACGGTGAAATGACCGGCTGGCGTGCCTCTTAGACGTTATCCTATAGACAACGGGTTATCCCCATTTGCAACGCAGCGAGACCGAGTCTACCTTTCAGCCCATGGGACTTCTCGCCGTTCAAAAGCGTCAGCAGTGTGCGTTTCGAGCGGGAAGCATTGGTTTTGCATCCGTAGCCTGAGAGAAATCGTGCTTGAAAAAAGACAGTTTTATATCGATGGGCGCTGGGACGAAACGCGGACGGCGCGGACGCTTTCCGTGCTCGATCCATCGACCGGACAGCCGTGCGCAATCATTTCGGCTGGCGATGCAACGGACATCGATCGTGCGGTCGATGCTGCGCGCCGCGCCTTCACCAACTGGTCGGGCACGGCGCCGGAAGAGCGCCTCGCGCTAGTAGAGAAGCTCCTTGCGATCTACAAGCGTCGCGCGCCGGAGATGGCGAAGATGATTAGCCTGGAAATGGGCGCGCCCATCGACTTGGCCGCGAACGATCACGTCGGCGCCGGTGCCTTCCATATCGAAAACTTCATCGCGGCGTTTCGCGACTTTCGGTTCGAACGTCCGCTCGGAGCGCACGCACCCGCCGACCGCATCTTGATGGAGCCGATCGGCGTAGCGGGCCTTATCACGCCGTGGAACTGGCCGATGAACCAGGTCACGCTCAAGGTCGTTCCCGCGCTGCTCGCGGGCTGCACTGCGGTGCTCAAGCCGTCGGAAATCGCCCCGTTGTCGTCGCTGCTTTTCGCTGAGTATGTTGACGAAGCCGGCTTCCCGAGCGGTGTCTTCAATCTCGTCAATGGCGATGGCGCGCAAGCGGGCGCACGACTCTCATCCCACCCGGATGTGGACATGATCAGCTTCACCGGTTCCACGCGCGCGGGCATCGCCATTTCGATCGCGGCGGCGCAGACCCTCAAGCGTGTATCGCTCGAACTCGGCGGCAAAGGCGCGAATCTCGTCTTCGCGGACGCGGACGTAGGCGCGGTGAAGCGCGGCGTGCTCCATTGCTTCAAGAACACGGGACAAAGCTGCAACGCACCCACGCGCATGCTGATCGAGCGGTCGATCTACGAGCGCGTGGTCGAGGAAGCGCGCGAGATCGCGGAAAGCGTGGCTGTCGACGCGGCCCATCAACCGGGCAAGCACATTGGGCCGCTTGCGTCCGAGGCGCAGTTCATGAAAGTCCAGGAGATGATCGAGAAGGGCATAGACGAAGGCGCGCGACTCGTGGCGGGCGGTCCCGGACGCCCGCGCGGACACGAGGCCGGCTACTTCGTTCGCCCGACCGTCTTCGCCGACGTGAACAACCAGATGGCCATTGCGCGCGAGGAGATCTTCGGCCCCGTGCTGTCGATCATACCGTTCGATAGTGAGGATGAAGCCATCGCCATTGCCAACGACACGCCCTACGGCCTCGCCAATTACGTGCAATCCACGGACGGCGAGAAACGCAATCGCGTCGCAGGGCGGCTTCGCTCCGGCATGGTCGAAATGAACGGCAAACCGCGTGGAGCGGGATCGCCTTTCGGCGGGATCAAAGCTTCGGGCCGCGCCCGTGAGGGTGGCGTGTGGGGTATCGAAGAGTTTCTCGAGGTCAAGGCCGTCTCCGGCTGGGCGTCCGCCTGACGACTGCCCCTTCGCCCACGCATGCATCAACAAGAGTCAAGCAGGAGAGAAGAGATGTCCAAAGCATTATCCGGTGTACGCGTGCTCGATCTGTCGCGCGTGCTCGCCGGACCTTGGGCGAGTCAGACGCTCGCGGATCTGGGAGCCGAAGTCATCAAGATCGAGCGCCCCGGAAGCGGCGATGACACGCGCGGCTGGGGGCCACCCTATCTGAAGGACGTCGAAGGTGAATCGACGGGTGAAGCCGCCTACTATCTTGCCGCCAATCGCGGCAAGAAGTCCGTGACACTGAACATCGCGCGTGCGGAGGGGCAGGCCATCGTCCGCCAGCTTGCTGCACAGGCCGATGTATTCATCGAGAACTACAAGGTGGGCGATATGGCCCGTTATGGTCTGTCTTACGAAGACCTTCGGGAGCTCAACCCTCGTCTCGTCTATTGCTCGGTGACCGGCTTCGGGCAAACCGGCCCGCTCGCCGAGATGGCTGGCTACGACTTCATCGTGCAGGGCATGGGCGGTCTCATGAGCATCACCGGCGAACGCGACGAGTGTCCAGGTGGCGGGCCGCAGAAGGTGGGCGTCGCCTTCGCGGACATCATGACCGGCATGTATTCGACGGTCGCGATACTCGCGGCCATCGCACAGCGGGCGAGTACGGGAGAAGGGCAATACATCGACATGGCATTGCTCGACGTTCAGGTTGCAACGATGGCCAACATGAACCTGAACTACCTCGTCTCGGGTACCACGCCACGCCGGCAAGGCAATGCGCACGCGAACATCGTGCCGTATCAGGTGTTCGACGCGAAGGACGGGCAAATGGTGATCGCCGTCGGCAACGACAGTCAGTTCGCGAAGTTCTGCGAGACGGGCGACTGCCTTCATCTCGCGGCGGATCCGCGGTTCGCGACCAACGCCGGACGCGTGGCTCACCGCGATGTGCTGATCCCCATGCTTGAACAGATCATGCTTACACGCACGGTGGACGAGTGGACCGTGCAGCTCAATCGGAAAAGCGTGCCGGCCGGGCCGATCAACAGCATCGCGCAGGCGTTCGAGCATCCGCAGGTGAAGCATCGACAGATGCGCGTGGACATTGAGCATCCGTTGTCAGGGACCGTGCCGAGCGTGGCCAGTCCGATCCGCATGTCAGCGTCACCCATGACCTATGACACGCCGCCGCCGACGCTGGGTCAGCATACCGATGAGGTGCTCGCATCGCTCTGCGGGATGCGTGCGGACGATATCGAGGCGCTGCGTAGCCGCGCGATCGTATGAAGGACCAGCACAGCTGCAATCGCGAACCGCGTGGGCTTTCCTTGCCAGCCGGGGCGCATATCGTTGAATCGGAGAAAGTACAGCATGAATGGCGCTGAGAGTCTTGTTACCACCTTGCTGGAGTCAGGCGTCGACACCTGCTTCGCCAATCCCGGCACCAGTGAGATGCACTTTGTTGCAGCACTGGATCAGATCCCGGGCATGCGTTGCGTGCTCGGCCTTCAGGAAAACATCGTGACCGGCATGGCCGATGGTTACTACCGTATCGCGGGCAAGCCGGCGAGCACGCTGCTGCACTGCGGGCCGGGGCTCGCCAATGGGTGGGCCAACCTGCACAACGCGCGCCGGGCCAATAGCGGCATCGTCAATATCGTGGGCGATCAGGCGACCTATCATCAGCCGTTCGATGCACCGCTCACCGCCGATACCGCTGGCCTCGCAAGTGCCGTCTCGCGCTGGGTACGGACGAGCCGGCATGCGGCTGATGTCGGCAGGGACGCGGCGGCGGCGGTGGCGGCCGCGCGCACCACGCCTGGACAGATCGCCACGCTCATTCTGCCGTCCGATACATCGTGGGACACGGGCGGCGTCGCCGTGCGCGCGATGCCCGTTCCCGCCGCGCCGGTCGTCGATCCGTTCGCAGTCGAAACGGCTGCGCGCATCCTGCGGCAGAACCCGAACGTGCTGATTCTGCTCGGCGGACACTGCGCAATGCCGGAAGCACAAGCACTGGCATGGCGCATCGCGAGCGCAACGGGCGCGACACTGAAGTACGAGTATGTGAACGGACGCGTCGCACGCGGCCGCGGCCGCTTGCCGATCGAGCGGCTGCCGTATAACACAGATCAGGCCGTCAAGGTGCTGGAGCCATTCCAACACATCATTCTAGTCAACGCGAAAGCACCGGTTGGGTTCTTCGCGTACCCCGGCAAGCCTTCGATTCAATACTCGAGAACCGCGCAGATCCACACCTTGTCGCGCGTCGATCAGGATCCCACTTCGGCACTGCTGGCGCTCGCGGAAGCGCTGAATGCGCCTCCGGCCGCCATGCCCGACGCCGGTCCGCGGCCGGAAGTGGGCCGGGGCTCACCGACGCAGGAAGGCCTCGCGCAGACACTGGCCGCGCTGATGCCCGAGAACGCCATCGTGTCCGACGAGAGCATTTCGTTCGGGCGCGGCTTTTACCCGCTCACTCATGGGGCCGCGCCGCACGACTGGCTTCAACTGACCGGAGGCGCCATTGGCGACGGCCTGCCCGTGGCGACCGGCGCGGCAGTGGCGAGCGGTGGGTCGAGGCGAGTCATCAGCCTGCAGGCAGACGGCTCGGCCATGTATTCGTTGCAATCCTTGTGGACGCAGGCCCGCGAGAAGCTGCCCTGCACGACGATCCTGCTGAGCAACCGGAAATACAACATCCTGATCGGCGAATACCAGAATGTCGGCGCCATTCCCGGGCCGACCGCGATGAGCATGCTCGATCTTTCCAACCCCGACCTCGACTGGGTAAAGCTGGCCAATGGCATGGGCGTGGAAGCAGCACGCGCGACAACACTGGAAGCATGCGCGGACCTGATGAAGCAGAGCTTCCAGCAGACCGGGCCCTTCCTGATTGAACTGGTCATTTGAATAGGCCAATAGCCAGCGCGAATTTATCCGAATGGCGCTGGCAAAATGAAGGAGACATATCATCGTGAGCGATATCACCCATCTCGGCTTTCTGGGCCTTGGAAACATGGGGGCCGCGATCGCCCTGCGGCTCATTCATCCAGGCTCGACGCTACATGTGTTCGATCCAAATCCGGAAGCGGTCACGCCGCTCGTCGAAGCTGGCGCGATTGCGCATGCCAGCCCGCGTGCCGTTGCAGATGCGGCCACAGTCGTCATGGCCTGCCTGCCGAGCAGCGCCGTCTGCGAGAGCGTGTTGTTCGGAGAGGACGGCGTTGCGGCCGGCAGGACCGTGCGAACGTACATCGAAATGTCCACGCTTGGCCCAACCGCGGTCTCGTCGAATACGAAGCGACTCGCTGCCTCGAATATCGCCACCATCGATGCGCCCGTCAGCGGCGGCCCTGCTGCGGCGCGGGCAGGCACCTTGTCCATCATGCTGTCCGGCAATGAAGATGTCGTCGCCACGGCGATGCCGTGGCTCACGCTCATCGCAAAGAAGATCTGCAGGCTTGGCGAACAGCCAGGTCAGGCCCAGGCGATGAAGCTGGTGAACAACATCATGCTCGCAGCCAACATGGCCGTCGCTTCTGAGGCGCTTACCGTCGGCGCAAAGGCGGGACTCGACGCAGACGCCATGATCGAAGTGATTCGCTCGAGCACGGGGAACAGCGCGGCCGCGGATATCCTCGCCCGCTTTGCTATCTGCGGTGCATTCGACTTCGGTGCGCACATCTCGATCGTGGCAAAAGACGTGGAGCTCGCCATCGACGAAGCAAAAGCGCTCGACGTGCCGGTGCCCGTGCTGAACGAAGCGCGAAGCCTCTGGCACGGCGCCATCGAACAAGGCCGGGGACGCGACGATTTCACGTCCATCCTCAAAATCGTGGAAGCGCGCGGCGGCGCGACCGTTCGCGGTAGGCCACGACGATAGGCCTGCAGGCAGCTTCGATTACATCCCTCAACTGCTTGACCCCAACGGAGAAATTCATGAATTCCATCGACAACGATAAGGCTGTTTCCCCCGAGCCCGCTTGCGATACCGCCGACCTGATTAAAAGGCTCGCCTACGCCACCTCCGAAACCGCGCCGCTAGTGCCGGGCCGCCGCGAGTTCTTCAAATATCGTGATCTTGGTGTCACAGATGCCACGGGCGGCCGCATGCGAGCCCAGCTCACCATCGCCACGGGCGACATGCAGCAAACGGGCTGGCACTACCACGTGTGCGAGTCCCAGTTCATCTTCACGTTGCGAGGCTGGGTCGATCTCCTGATCGAGGATGGACGAAAGATTCGCGTGAGCGCAGGCGAGTCGCTGCTTATTCCGGGTGGGCTCAAGCATAACGAGATCGCCATCTCGGAAGACTTTGAGCTGCTCGAAGTGTCCGTGCCGGCGAAGATGGGCACAGTGGCCTGTGAGCCGCCCGCAGCCTTCGCCTCCCAATCGTAATGAGTTCGTGGATGCGAGCCATCGCGATCCGACGTTAGACGATATCGAAAGCAGAGAAACTTCAAATGACTAAAGGCTATATTTTTGCCGAAGTAACGATCCACTCCGCTAATGCTGAGTGGAACGAATACAGCAGCAAGGTTCAGGCAACACTCGATGCGTATGGCGGTGTGTTCCTGATTCGCGGCGGCGCGCAAAACGTGCTGGAAGGAACAACGGATGGCGGCACGATCGTCGTGCTTGAATTCGAAAGCCCTCGACGCGCCGAAGAATGGTATGCATCGACTGCGTATCAGGACATCCTGCCGCTACGACTGCGTAATGCAGATGCGCGCGTCCTGTGTGTCGCCGGCGTCAACTGAACGAATACGAACGTCGCGCCAGTCCCATCGGCGCGCAGAAATCATCGCACACATCGCCGGAGACAGAATGATCGAAGCGAAAGGCCGACTCGCAGGAAAGGTGGCGTTCATCACGGGCGCGGGCGCGGGTATTGGACGGGCCGCGGCCGAGCAGTTCGCCCGTGAGGGCGCGGCGGTCATCATTGCGGAATTCGACGCAGACAGCGGTGAAGCCGCTACCGAAGCCATCCGCAAACACGGCGGCAGGGCGAAGTTCGTTCGGACCGACGTCACGAACGAGGATAGCGTGCGTGAGGCCATCAAGTCTGCAATCGAATTCGGCGGCAAGATCGACGTGCTTTATAACAACGCAGGCGGATCGAGCGCGATCGACGCGCGCGTCACCGATTGCCCGGCCGACGAGTTCTGGCGAGCGGTGAAGCTCGATCTTTTCGGCACGTGGATCGCTTGCAAGTATGGAATCGCGGCCATGCTTGAGAGCGGCGGAGGTTCGGTCATCAATAGCTGCTCCGTATTTGCGCTCGTCGGCACGCGAGGAAAGGACGCATATACGGCGGCCAAGGGCGGCATCGCATCGATTACACGTTCGATGGCCGTCGAGTACGCGCCCCATCGCATCCGCGTCAATGCGCTCGCGCCAGCCGTGACGACGACCAGACGCGTTCTCGGTCTCATCGAAACTCAACCGGAGGTGATGAACAAGACGAGCGAGCGTCAGTTGCTCGGCCTCGTCGAGCCGGAGCAAGTGGCGATGACCGCCCTGTTCCTGGCATCGGACGAATCGAGGAGGACGACTGGCCAGATCTTCGCAATCGACGGCGGCTTTTCGATCTCGTGATGGGCATCGAGATCGACAGTGGCCGTGCCGCCGAAGCATTGTTCGCGAATGTGCATGTCGATGTCAACGCGATACGCGGAAGCCGGGGCGACAGTGTCGCGACGCTCTCTCGCGCCAGGGGTTATGGCACCGTCGCGCCGACCTCAAAGGTAGTCGGTGCGATGAATGTCCTGAAAGAGCACCCGCTCGACTACATGCTCTCGACCGAGATGGATTTTGATGTGGCGATCGGAATATCGCGCGAGCGGTTTCTAAAACGGGCTGCATAGCCCAACAATACTCGAACACGTAGTCTTACGCCGCAGCTTGCTCAGCGCGATACCTCTTATTTATTGTTATGTATAACTAAGTGATAGTGTAAAACATTTTTGAAACAATTGAAGCTTTCACTGGTAGTTTGAAAATCGACCGAAAAAATAGTCAAGACCGGAGACAGGTATGGCCTTGGTAATTGTTCTTTGTTCGCTGGCGTTTCTCATGATAGCGGCGTATCGCGGCTACAGCGTCATTCTTTTTGCACCGATTGCCGCGCTCGGTGCCGTCTTCCTCATGGAGCCCGCAGCCGTCGCGCCGGTGTTCTCGGGCATTTTCATGGAGAAGATGGTTGGCTTCGTGAAGCTCTACTTTCCAGTGTTCCTGCTTGGGGCGTTATTCGGGAAGGTGATCGAGATATCGGGATTTGCCGCCGCCATTGTCGCTGCTGCCATTCGATATATCGGTCGTTCGCGTGCCAACGTCGTGATCATCACAGTGTGCGCGTTGCTGACTTACGGCGGGGTGTCAGTCTTCGTTGTCGTGTTTGCGGTTTATCCGTTCGCTGCAGAGCTCTATCGGCAGAGCAACATTCCGAAGCGGTTAATGCCAGGCGTCATCGCGCTAGGCGCGTTCTGCTTCACCATGGATGCACTTCCAGGCACGCCACAGATTCAAAACATCATCCCGTCAACCTTTTTCAAGACCACGGGCTGGGCCGCACCTGCGCTTGGAATGAGCGGTTCAGTATTCATGCTGGCCATCGGCTTGATCTATCTCGAATGGCGGCGAAAGCGCGCGATGGCAAAGGGCGAGGGTTACGGCACGTCGCTTGTCAACGAACCGGAACGCGTGGCGGAGAACATGCTGCCTAACCCGTTGCTGGCGATCATGCCGCTAATCGTGGTCGGCGTCTCGAACTATTGCTTCACGAAGTGGATTCCGCTCTGGTATGGACCTTCGTACGCTGTGGCACCGGAGGTACTGCCAGGCGTGCATGCTCCGGTTACGACGTCGATCAAGACGGTGACAGCGATCTGGGCTGTCGAGGCAGCATTGATTCTCGGCATCGCGCTCGTGGCGTTGACCGCATTCAGGCGGGTCGCCGCCACTTTCGCCGATGGCACGCGCGCGGCGGCAAGCGGCGCTTTGTTGGCCGCAATGAATACGGCGTCGGAATATGGCTTCGGTGCGGTCATCGCCGCGTTGCCGGGATTCATAGTCGTAAGCAATGCACTCAAGACCATACCAAACCCACTCGGCAATGCCGCAGTGTCGGTGGGTACGCTGGCAGGCATCACGGGGTCGGCCTCCGGCGGTATGAGCATCGCGCTTGCTGCGACATCAGATGTGTTGATCAGGAATGCGCAAGCCGCGCACATACCGTTGGATGTCCTGCATCGAGTCGTCGCGATGGCGAGCGGGGGCATGGACACGCTACCGCACAACGGAGCCGTCATTACCTTGCTGGCGGTGACCGGGCTGACGCACCGTCAGTCCTATCGGGAGATTTTCGCGATCACGCTCATCAAGACAATGGCCGTGGCGTTCGTCATCGCCGTCTATTACGTCACAGGGTGGGTTTGAAACCCGTCCTTCAGTCACGTTTCAACTGGCAGCACTTCAAAAAAACAAAGACTTTATTGGAGATCTTTACATGTGGAAGCTTCCTCTTGCCTGTGCTTTAGCGTGCTCGGTCAGCGATGTCGCACATTCACAAAGCAACGTATTGCTGTACGGCATCGTGGATGAAGGAATACAGTTCAACAGCAATGCGGGCGGCAACCGTCAATACTACCTGGCTAGCGGCGAATTGAACGGCAGCCGGTGGGGCCTGCGAGGAAACGAGGATCTGGGCGGCGGCGTGAAAGCGATATTCGTGCTCGAAAACGGCTTCGATGTGAATACCGGAAGACTGGGTCAGGGCGGACTCGTATTCGGGCGTCAAGCTTATGTCGGATTGGCAAGCAGTGTTGGTACCGTCACGCTCGGTCGTCAGTACGATTCAGTGGTCGATTACGTCGGGTTTCTTGAAGCGGGCGATCAGTGGGCGGGGTACCTCGGCGCGCATCCGGCGGACAACGACAATTTCAACAATACGAACCGCGTGAACAACGCGGTCAAATACGCGAGCAGGGACCTGGGCGGATTTACCTTCGGGGGCATGTATAGCCTCGGTGGCATTGCCGGAGACCCCACACGCAATCAAATATGGTCGTTCGGCGCGGGCTATACGAGAGGGCCGCTGGTTCTGGGTGCCGCATACCTCAATGTCCGCAATCCGAACGTGTCGTTCTATGGGTCCGGTGGCACCGTGGCGGCCACGAGTGGAGGCGTTCCCGGCTCGAACTTCGGCAGCTCGCCGGTTATCTCCGGCTATGCATCGGCGCATATGCTGCAGGTGATCGGCGCGGGGGCGGCTTACACGTTTGGTGCATCCACGCTTGGCGCACTGTATTCCAATACCCGCTTCAAGGGACTGGGCGATGTATCGTCCGGGCCGGTTCCAGCGGGAGGCATCAGCGGCAGCGCGACGCTGAACAACGTGGAAGTCAATTTCAAATACCAGTTCACGCCTTCGCTGCTCGTGGGCGCCGCGTATGTCTACACGAAGGGGAGCGGCCCGAACGGAGTGGGCGACGCCTCGTATCACCAAGGTGCGTTGGGCATCGATTACTTCCTTTCCAAACGAACCGATATCTACGCGGTGGCCGCGTTTCAGAAGGCGAGCGGCACAGATTCCAGCGGGAAGCCGGCAGTCGCGTCTCTCAGCCAGATCACTCCGTCCAGTACGGACAAACAAACTGCATTGCGCCTTGCCATACGTCACAAATTCTGATCTCGAAGCGGCGGGCAATGCTGCCCGTCTGCGCTTGGCTTGATGAAATGGTCCCTGGCAAACAGCACGCGAACGGCGACTCGGGGTCGAATTCACCTATAGATAGGGGAGCAGTTGATACTCGATGCGGTGGCGGCAGGAATGGTCGGTGTGTCTTTCGGTCAACAGCCGTCTCAAAGTGAATCCATGGACGTCGGCGTAGGCCGTTCTGCCGGTCCGGAGAAGTCAGCACGAATGCCCGAACTGCTCCGTTACCTGCCCTTGGACTGCAGACAACGCGACCGTCGCCAATGGGTCGTTAGCTGACTTTGACACCCCTCTTGGCTGAGCCGCCCGGGCATTCTCACTGAATGTGGTTCGTGGCCGATGTTATCGGGCTGTCATCACAGAATGTGGGCCCATTCTCACGTAATGTGGTCCCACGCGTGCCGATATTCTCACCTAATGTGGTCCCGCCAGCGCGGATGTAATCGGTTCCCACGCCGGATGTAATCGGGCCGCTACACGTAGCGGTTGCTAGTGTCGCCGGGTTTGGGCTTGCCGATCGATATGAGGCCGGCGTAAGCGGTGAATCCCGGCATGCCGAGAACGCCGAGCCGGGCTGAAGGTGCCGAGAGAGCGGGGTCGACCTTGCGCATTCCCGTACCGTCGATCACCGCATAGTCGCACCATCCGGTTGGAGCGAGCACGAGTTTACCTGCGCGATAGTCGGGATGTCTGGATTCGATCACCTCGGCCACGGCTTCCCCGACCATCTTGTGATCGATTTCGACCGCCGGCGCATACGACTTGCGCGCATCCATCCGGCCTCGCATGTACGGGTCGAGCGACAGGTATAAAACACGAAGCAGCAGCCCATTCGGTGGCGTGTCCGGCAGCGTGGCTTGCTCAAGACGGAAATTGTCGACGGTCGCCTGTCCATCGGGACGAGAGGCGAGAACGATCTGTTTGAACGTGCCTATGGTCATGGTGGATATCCGGGTCGTCAGCACGCCGGCCCGTCTGTTTCTATTGCAATACCGCAGCACAAAGTTTCGCCAGTCGATCGTCGAGTGAGCGGCCTTGAACGTCGATCTGGGGGCTGTGGAACTGGCTGAGTTGGGTCGAAGGCTTATCGTACTCGATCGTCGTACCACCCTGTGCGTTCTCGTACACCATGATGCGCAATGGCGCGTACAGTCCCGCCGCCATATTGACGCTGGTCATTTCAGTCGCGGTGAGAATGTTGCCGGTGAAATACTCGGTGCCGTTCCTGCGCTGTCCTTTCAGCACGAGCCAGTCCCCATGCAGCCCAATGTAGTGGATCACAAGCCCGTCGTTGCCAGCGGCTTTCTGAAGGGCGGTGCGCAATTCGTCGACCTTGTCCTGCTTCAGCAGCGTGCGGATATGATCGTCAAGTCGACCAAGACGGCTCTCCAGATCCTGTTTGACGAGCGCATAAGGTTTGCTGGACGAGACGGTCACATGATCGATAATCGTCCTTGTTTCCGATACCTCGACGGTCGCCGCCATCGCGGACGCACAGAACGCGCTCATGCTGATCGCAGCAATGGCGGCGGTAGTCAACGCAAGTCGTGAAGCGGCAGTACGTAAGTGAATCACTGGGTGTCTCCTTCTTGGACAGATAGTTGGCTTGAGCGCTCTCGCGTCAGTGTTTCGACGCGGCTTCCGCGCCAAGGCCGCTTAGCATTCGAAGTTGCTGCGCATCGAAGGAGCCGCCGCCGGTGTTCTGACGTGTCGTGACCGATCCGATCCAGCCCGCGATAAAGCCCACGGGAATGCTGAACAGACCGGGATTCGAGAGCCAGAAGGGCGGGGTGGAATCCTTGAAGATGATGCCTTTCGCTCCGATAACGGCCGGACCCAGCAGCACGAGGCCGATCGAGGAAAGGGTGCCGGCGAGTACCGCGGCCACTGCGCCTCGATCCGTAAAACGCCGCCAGTACATCGAGAAGAGAACCACGGGCAAGTTTGCGCTTGCCGCGATGGCAAACGCGAGCCCTACGAGAAACGCGACATTGAAGGTCTTCACGAGCAGCGCGAGTCCCATGGCGGCGATACCGAAGACTATCGTGGCGATCTTCGCGATCACGACCTGCCGACGTTCCTTGTCCCGCGACGCCGAGAAGAGATGGCCGAAGATGTCGTGAGAAATGGTCGAGGCCGAGGAAATCATGATGCCCGAGACGACGGCGAGAATGGTTGCGAAAGCAATTGCCGAAACGCACGCGAGCAGAAGTTCGCCACCGGCAGAACCCGCACCGCCGCCAAGTGTCGTGGCGAGCAACGTGATGGCGCTGTTTCCTGAACTGTGTGTCGCGAGAATCGCCGCAGGTCCCACGATCGCGGTGGCAGAAAACCCGAGCACGATCATCATGACGGCAAAGGACGTCATCACGATCAGGCCGATTTTCGCTGACTTTCTCGCCGCGACGGCGGACGGCACCGTGTAAAACCGGGTCATGACGTGCGGCAGGCCTGCTGTGCCCAACGCCAGGGCGAGCGTGAGTGACAGCGTATCCAGCGGGTCCTTGAAGTAGCCGCCGGGCACGAAGTACTGCGCTGGGTGCAGCGATGACAGGCGTGCCTTGTTGAATAGCGCGCCCACGTCGAAGGAGAAATGCGCCAGAGCAAGCAGCACGAGCACCGCGCCGGCAGTCCAGACGAGGACGGCCTTGACGATCTGCACGTAAGTCGCGGCCACCATTCCGCCGAACAGCACATACGCGATCATGAGTACGCCGATCAGCACGATCGCGGCGTTAGCGCCGATTGGCAATAGCAGACTGGCCAGTGCGCCAGCGCCGACCAGTTGCGCGAGCAGATAGGCTAACGAAATGATCAATGAAGAACCCGATGTGGCCGCTCGTACTGCGCGGCTGCGCAAGCGGAGTGCGACCACATCCGAGAGGGTGTATTTGCCGCAGTTTCTGACCGGCTCCGCGACGATCAGCATGATCATGATCCATCCGGCGATGAAGCCGACCTGGTAGACGATGCCGTCGAATCCGAACAGGGAAACGAGGCCCGTCACACCAAGGAACGAGCCCGCGGACATGAAGTCTCCCGCCAGTGCAAGGCCGTTCTGAACCGGCGACAGATTACGTCCGGCCACGAAAAAGCCGGAGGTTCCGCGCGATCGGCGAGGGCTCCATCCGGTCAGAATGAGGCTGAGTCCGATGAATCCCACGAAGGCGATGATTCTGAGTCCGCCATGACTGATCAGGTTATTCATGTCGATCACCGTCCGGTTGTGCAGACGCGCTGCGAAGCAGTTCGGCCGCTTTCGGGTCGTAGGTTTGCTCGGCCCATGCGCAGTAGCCCCAGAAGGTCGCGATCGTGAGCGCGAACTGAATGACTACCGCAAGCAGTCCAAGGTTAAGTTCGCCGTAGACGGATACGGACATCGCGCCAGGAAACTCCAGCACTGCGATCAACAGGCCAAAATAGATTCCCAGTGAGGTGTAAAGCAATGACCATACGAAGCGGTTCCGGAATTTTGCGAGCGCTTGCGTCTTCTCGACGAGTGACGGGCCGGATGATCTGACTTTCGTCACGTTTTGCCTCTCGAATTCCGCGTTGATTGATTCCATCGATTGCATGTCGGGTCTCCTCCGTTATGGTCGTCATGACAGACATCTGAAGTGGTCATCGCGAGCGCTTTGCCGGCAAGACTTCGCCGCGGCTCTCTCCAAATCCGATTCGTGTAAAGCCTGCTTTTTCGCAGTAGCCGCGCAGAATAATGGCGTCGCCATCCTCCACATAGCTGCGCTGTTCACCCGTACCCAGCGTGACGGGCTCGCTTGCGTTGCGTGCAAGTTCCATCAGCGCGCCGGCCTCCGATCTCTGCGGGCCTGAAATGGTGCCGCTACCAAGCAGGTCTCCCGAACGCAGATTGCAGCCGCCCACGGCGTGATGCGCGACCATCTGCGCGATGCTCCAGTACTGATGCTTGAAACTCGTGCGTGAGAGTTGCGTTGCCGTGAGATTCCCGGCTCTATGGCGAGAAGTCTCCATGCAGACTTCCAGTTGGATATCGATGGCGCCCGTCGTACTGTTTCGGTCAGAATCCAGATAAGGCAGCGGCTTTCCATCCGCGTCCGGGCGCGGCAGGGGAAGCCTGAAGGGCGCCAGTGCCTCCATGGTCACGATCCAAGGCGAGATCGTGGTGGCAAAATTCTTTGCCAGAAACGGTCCTAATGGCTGCATCTCCCAAGCCTGAATATCGCGCGCGGACCAGTCGTTGAGCAGACATAGCCCGAATACATGACTGTCGGCCTGATCGAGATCGATCGGCTCGCCAGCTGCATTGCCTTGTCCAATGTAGATGCCGAGTTCGAGCTCGTAATCCAGCTTGCGCGAAGGCGAGAAGATCGGCGCTTCTTCACCCGGAAGCATGATTTGACCCGCTGGGCGTCGGAACCGCTGACCACTTATTCCGATGCTTGAAACCCGGCCGTGGTATGCGATGGGTATCGACTTGAAGTTGGCGCCGACACCGTTCATGCCGAGTAGCTTGCTGATGTTGGCCGCGTGATGAATCGAGGTGTAGAAGTCCGTGTAGTCGCCGATCTGCGCAGGCAGGCTGTGTTCCACTTCCGATTGCGGGATCAGGCATGCCTCGATTGCCGCACGATCCTCCGAAGGCGCGCGCTCGTGAAGCGCTGCGAATAGCGCGTGCCGCAAAGCTCGCCATGCGGAGGGACCCATTGAGAACAATGCATTGAGCACGGGCTGCGTGCATGCCCGCGCAGCCTCGCCCACGATTCCATTCAGACCGGCACGATACGCCCACGCGGCGATGTCGATGACCTGATCGCCAATGGCGACCGCGCCCCGAAACGTCTCATCGACATTCCTTCTGCGGAAAACCGAAAACGGCAGGTTCTGGATTGGGAAGTCGCCTGCCTGTGCATTGGCGGACGCGACCCAACTGTGCGCAGCGGGGTCATGAGTCTGATTCAGTGTGTGTTGCATGTTCGTCTCGATTCATTCGGGGGAGGAGCGAGCCGTGCGCATCAACGCATCGACGTTCAGTCGAACGGGCGAGTGGGGCCAGGCCGGCTGAGAAGGATTCCGCGTTCCTGCAAATCCTGGATGAACGCTGCGCTGAGCTGGCGCTCGGAGAGCACCTCGGCGTTATGCTCGCCCTGGAAAGCGGGGCTGCCCGGCTGCGGCAACTCGGACTGGCTGAAATGCCACGGCGCGCCGGGCATGCGTGTCGTGCCGCCCGATCTGTCGTCGACATCGACTAGCGCACCCCATTCCTGCACCCACTCGGATTCGGCGAACTCGTTGACGCTGCGGACCACGCCAATGGCGAGTCCCGCTTCGCTAACCTGCGTCTGGAGCAGATCCAGGTCGTTGAACGTGAGAATCCACGCGCGGACTTCGGCCAGTAAGTCAGCAATGTTTTGCCGCCGCAAAAGCGCCGTGCCGAAGCGGGGGTCACTCAGCAGATCGTTGCGGCGCATCATCGCGCAATAACGCGAAAACATTGGCGTGTAGATCGGGCTGCCCGCTATGGTGAGCTGACGTCCATCGGGCAAATCGAAGATGTGCGAATCGGGCGCCGAGAGAATGATCGGCTCGCCCTCGGTGTCGATTTCCGACAGTTGTGCGCCCACGCGTTCGTTGACTGACAGCATGGTGGCGGCCATCGAGACATCGACGTGTTGCCCCTCGCCGGTTCGCGCGCGATGCTGAAGCGCGGCCAGAATACCGATGACGCCGTGAAGTCCGGTGTACATGTCTGCGTGGCTGCATGCGTCGTTACGGACTTCCGTAAGCGCATCGCCGAAATGGTGCTGGACGATGTCCGTCAGTCCCGACTCGGCCTGCACGGTCGGCGCGAACGCAGGCCGGTTGCGCCATGAGGTCGATTGTCCATAGCCGCTCAAAGAGGCGTAGATCACGGACGGGTTGAAATCGCGCACCTGCTCGTAGCCGAGTCCAAAGCGGTTCAGCGTCCCAGGACGAAAGTTTTCGACGATGATGTCCGCGTCGCGGCACATGTCGACCATGATCGAGCGTGCCTCCGGAAAGTTGAGATCGAGGCTCACGTTGCGCTTGCCGGCGTTCTGCTGCACGTAATACAGCGACATGTCGCCGATATGCGGCATGCTCACGCGGCCGATATCGCCGGAGGGCGGTTCGATCTTGGTCACGGTGGCGCCGAGATCGAGAAGCGTCTTGGTGCAATGCGGTCCGGCCAGCACTCGCGTGAAATCGATCACACGAATACCTTCGAGCGGTGCTGACATGATCAGTCTCCCTTGAATTCGGCGGTGGCGGGCCCGGTCGCAAAGAACGAAGCGAAACCGCGTTCGCGATCGCCGGTCTTCCAGATCATGTTGTTGAGGTTGATCTGTTCCAGGTCTGCGCTGCGCACGCCACCATTTGCGGCGAGATTGGCCTGCTGCTTGATACCGTTGAGGACTTTGGTCGGGCCCGCCGCCAGTTGCCGGGCGAACGACATGGCGGCAGTCTGCAGTTCGCCTTCGGGCACGACGTGATTGATGATTCCCCAGCGTTCGAATGCTTCCGCCGAATGCCGACGCCCGATCAGCGCGATTTCCTTGGCGCGCACGACACCCGCTCGCTGAACGAGTCGCTGCGTGCCGCCGAGCAGCGGAATCAGGCCCACGATGTTCTCAACCTGGCCGAAGTAGGCTGTGTCCGCAGCGACGATCATGTCGCAGGTGAGCGCCAGTTCGAGGCCGCCGCCAAGCGCGGCGCCGTGAACGGCGGCGACGGTCGGGACGGGTGCGTTCTCCAGCACGTCGAGGAACTCGAGGAATCGATCGGCGTCGTGCTGGATGACTGTCTTGCCATTGGTAAATGAGCTCATTTCCGCGCCTGCGGAAAAGTGCCGCATGTCGCTTTTGAGCACGATCGCGCGGGCGCCTTCGGCGACTGCACCGCGATATGCGGCGAGCAGATCCGCGATCATCGCGTCGTCGATCAGGTTGTGCGGCGGTTTGGCTAATGAAACGATTCCGACGGCGCCATCCATTTCAATCGTTACTGTAGTCATGGTTCTCTCTGCAATGTGCAATAGGCAAGGCAAAAGTCGCTGGCAGCAGGCAGCCCTTGCCGCGCTGCACGCGTGTGGGGCGGCTAACGAGTCCGTTACCGATGGGTTATACGGAAGCCTTCAGCTGGAAGCGGCGGTCGTGTTGCATCGCCGCATGAGGGCCAATTGCGCCATCCATGCATCCGGAATGGGCGCTGATCAGGGTCGTCGCGAGTGCCAGAGCGTGGTTGGCTGAGGGCATCAAGGCTTGTCTCCATCTGTTCTTCGGCTCGCGCCGTTGATGCTCACTATCTCAGCGAGCCTATTGGGCAGCAACGTTCAACCCTGCCAATTGCCGCGTCAAAGTGTGCCAACTGCGCTCGACGAAGATCCGGAAAATGTGCGAGCATTGTTCGCAACTGGAGTGAGGCATATCGTGCGTCCACCGAAAATCATCACGCCGTTGCATCCGGATCTCGATGCGCCGACGCAGAGTCTTCTTGGCCTGGCCGCGCTCGCCGCCGAATTGGCCGCGGAGGGCGTTTCCGTCAACAAACTGTTCGCGCACACTGGCGTCCACGCGAACCAGTTGGAGGATTCGCAGGCGAGAATTTCGCATCGTCAGCGTCTCGCCATTTATCGAAACGCCCAACGGCTCGCAACAAGGGCCGATGTCGGATTACTTGCGGGTGCGCGTCAGAGGATCAGTGACTTCGGCATATATGGCTATGCGATGGTCAGCAGTACGACCTTTGGAGATGCCCTTAAATTCAGCGTCGAAAATGTCAGGATGGCCGGCGCAGTTTTGCAGATCAGCTACTCCACCGAGGGGAACACTGGCATTCTGAGCAGCCACGGACTTGCATCGCTCGGCGACATGCTGCCGTTTGTCGCCGAATTCTGGCGAAGCTCGATGACGGTGTTGTTCAGCCGGGTGCTGGAAGCGCCTTTTCCGTCGAAGCGGATGGTAATGGCGTATCCGGCGCCACCACACTGGCGAAATTACGAAAGGATGTTCGACTGTCCCGTGGAGTTCGGCGCCGATACGATGGAGTGGCATTTCGACGTGCATGTACTGGATCGTCCATGTCCGAATGCGAATCCGATTACTGCGCAGATCTGCCAGCAGCTTTGTGATCGCATTCTCGAAGAACGGGATGGTATTCCCGAACTCCCGCGGCAGATCCGCATGGCCTGCCTGAACGCACCGGGCGTGTTCCCATCCGCCGAAAAGATGGCTGCACAGCTCGGCATGTCACTGCGAACCTTGCATCGACGTCTGGCCGACGATAACTACTCGTATCAGACCTTGTTGAACGATGTTCGCCGGTCGCTCGCCATCGAATTTCTGGAAAATACGAGGCTTCCCATTGATCAGGTCGCCGAGCGCATTGGATTTTCGGATGCAGCGAGCTTTCGCCGGTCTTTCAGGAAATGGACTGGAAATTCACCCAGCGTGTATCGGAAGGGTGTGGGCAAGGATGGGTGAGGGGCGTTGCCGTCTCCCTCTGGTTAATGACCTCTATTCACGTGACGCCGCTCGCACGACACCCGTCAGCGTTGACGCAAAATCGATAAAAATTTGGTGAAGCTGGACGCGTTGGCACACTAAGCTGCGCCTGTCGACGCGATAGCCTCGGAACGGAACGGGCCGGCTACGGAAACTCGTGCCTGAGGAATCGCGCGCGATCATATTCGCGATGCGAATTTCCGAATGCGGCCAATTGCTGCCGCTCGCCCATTGGATCGAGGCGCCACTGGAAAGGCGGTTCCACTCCGAAACCTGCCGGATGTTCAATGTGAGCATCTCTTAAGGTTTGTTCGATGCCTGCCCGTGTCCACAAGCCTGGAGGTGCACGACGGGACGTGTGGGCAGGCGTTGAATAAACCTGAAGGGAGGAAACCGCGGGATGCGGTGATGCGGTGGGAAGCTTTGAGGCTATGGCGATTGATGAGCCGGGATGCCCGGCAGTGTTGCGGGATGCGCGGTCAGGCGGGGTGGCGGATCGGGACTGACGCGTTGACGAAGCGGCGCAGTGGCGCAGTCGGAAGGGCGAAGTGGACGTGGGAGCGACTGCGTGAAGCGACAGGCGCAAACGTCCGCTCGTGGGCCGCGTTGCCGCGAAGCCGACGGTCGGGTAGCACGTCCGGAAACCGTTGTATTCATGTCAGGCCCCGGCGCGTGGGGGGGCGCGGATCGGTGCGGTGCGCGCGAGGATATCGATGACGATCATCGGCGCGCCGCAGTGGCGGCAGATGAAGACGGGCCGTGTTTCCCTGACGGCTTCGCGCGGAGACGTGTCGACCCCGGTCGCAACGTGCAGCAGTTCGCGCACCTTCGCGAGTCTGGCGCGGCGCACCGGGTTGGCAAGCAGTCCGTAGTGACGGATGCGATGGAAGCCGCCAGGCAGCACATGCAGCATGAAGCGGCGCATGAACTCGCCGGCCTCGAGGGTCATGGTCTTGTAGCGGGTGCGCCCCTTCGCCCGATAGTCTTTCCAGCGGAACGTGACGCCGCGCTCGTCGAAGGCGAGCAGACGCTGGTTGGAAATCGCCACCCGGTGCGTATAGCGTGAGAGATACGCGAGTACCGCTTCGGGTCCCGCAAAGGGACGCTTGGCATAGACGACCCATTCGCAGGCACGCAGCGGCGCGAGCCATGCGGTGAAGACGGCCGGATCGGTGAGGCTGGCATATTCGCCGAAGAACTGCAGTTGGCCCTGCCGGTGCGCCGCTTTGAGTGCCTCCAGGAAGCGGCGCCGGAACAGGCGTGACAGGACGCGCACCGGCAGGAAGAAGCCGGGCTGGCAGGCGATCCACCGCTGCCCGTCGGGCGACAGGCCGCCGCCGGGGACGATGCCATGCACGTGCGGGTGATGCGTAAGCGCCGAGCCCCACGTGTGCAGCACGAGCGTGGTGCCGATCTGCGCGCCGAGGTGCCTGGGGTCTGCCGCGATGGTACGCAGCGTGTCGGCGGCGACATCGAACAGCAGCCCGTAGAGCACCGACTTGTTGTACCAGGCGATCGCACTGATCGCGGCAGGCAGCGTGAAGACGACGTGGTAATACTCCACGGGCAGCAGGTCGGCCTGACGTGCCTCGAGCCACCGGTGTGCGGCGCTCGCCTGGCACTTTGTGCAATGTCTATTACGACACGAGTTATAGGCGATCTCAACCTTTGCGCAGCCGGAACAGCGCAGCACATGTCCCCCCAGCGCCGCGCTGCGGCACTGTTCGATGGCCGACATGACCTTCAGCTGCCCCAGGCTCAGCGCTACCGTACGGCGCCACGCTGGCCCGCAGGCGCGGAAGATGTCCGCGACCTCCAGCACGGAGGGCTCCGCGTGCGGCCGGGCTAGCCGGCGGGCAGGCGGTCCAGTGGACTGATCACCTTGCGCAGGAGATCAGTGGCGACTTGGGTATAGAGCGTGGTGGTCTCGATCTGCCTGTGTCCAAGGAGCACCTGGATCACGCGGATATCCTCCTTCTGTTCCAGCAGGTGCGTGGCAAACGAATGCCTCAGCGTATGCATGGAGACGCGCTTGTTGATGTTTGCGGCCTCGGCGGCCGCATGGATGGCGCGGGTCAGTTGCCGCGTGCTGAGCGGGTCGATCGGATCAAGGCCCGGAAAGAGCCACCCGCCATCGAGCATGCAGCCTTGGGCACGGGCCACGCGCCACCAGACGCGCAGACGTTCGAGCAGGACCGGCGAAAGCATCGCGTAGCGGTCGCGGCGGCCCTTGCCCTGCTCGATGCGCAGGGTCATGCGCTGGCTGTCGATGTCGCTGACCTTCAGCGCCACCACTTCGCTCGCACGCAGCCCGGCGCCATAGGCGACCGACAGCGCGGTCTGATGCTTGAGGTTTCCAGCTGCCGCGATGAGCCGCCGCACCTCCTCGGGGCTGAGCACAACCGGGAGCGTGCGGGGCACGCGTACCGGCTGCATGCGCGCCATCAGCTCAGGCTTGCCGAGCGTGACTTCGAAGAAGAACTTCAGCCCGCTGATCGCGGCGTTCAGCGATATCGGAGACACGCCGTGATCGACCAGATGCAGCTGGTAGTCCCGGAGGTTCTCGACGGTGGCGGTATCGGGTGAACGCCCGAGGTATCGGGCGAACTGACGGACGGCACGCAGATAGGCGGCCTGGGTCCTGGGTGCGAACTTGCGCATGCGCAAGTCCTCAAGCATATGGCGGCCCCCGGCGTCACACTAGATGTCGCCTCTGAATTTTCTTAATTTCAAGAGATCAGAGGTGCAAGTTGAAGGTGAAACAAACGTATTCTGTCGAGTTCAGAGAACAGGCGCTGTTGAAGGTCTTACACCGCGGAAGTCGCACCATTGGATCCGTGGCAGATGAATTGAACATGAATGTGATGACCTTGAAGAACTGGATGAAAGGTGCCGCGGCATCAGCTCGGAGTGAGGGCTCCGGGCACGCAAGACGACCGGAGGACTGGTCACTGGAAGAGCGTCTGCTGGCCTTGCAGCAGAGCCATGGGCTACTCGACGAAGCACTGAACGCGTGGTGTCGTGAACGGGGTCTGTTTGCTCATCATCTCGCGCAGTGGCGCGTGGACTTCTGCGCCGTTGGCGCGACCGGGGGCCGGCGTGAGAACGCCCAGGAAGTACGTGAGCTCAAGCACGCGAACACGCAGCTTCAGCGCGAACTGAACCGTAAGGAGAAGGCACTGGCGGAGGCGGCCGCGTTGCTGGTGCTGCAAAAAAAGTATCGTGCGCTGTTCGGGGACGAGGTCGAATGACGCCCCTCGAAGAGCGCAAGACATTGATCGGTCTGATCAGCGAGGCGAGCACGGGTGGTGCTCGCCAGGCGCGCGCGTGTGAGGTGCTCGGGCTGAGTGCCCGTACCCTTCAGCGCTGGCAGGGCGGCGAGCCTGACGCAGCGGATGGGCGCTCTTTACGGTGCCATGAGCCGCCTCACAAGCTGAGCGCTGCCGAACGTGCCGAGCTGCTGGCGGTCGCAAACTCGGCCGAGTTTGGTCACTTGCCGCCCAGCCAGATCGTTCCACGTCTTGCTGACCAGCAGCGCTACATTGCCTCGGAATCGACGTTCTACCGGGTGCTGCGCGAGGAAAAGCAGCTCGCACACCGGCGCAGCGAGCGGCCGGCCAACACGCGCAGCAAGCCCCGCGCGGTCTGTGCCTACGCGCCGAACCAGCTGTACAGCTGGGACATCACTTACCTGCCAGCGACGATTCGTGGCCAGTATTTCTATCTGTATCTGTTTATGGACGTGTTCAGCCGAAAAATTGTCGGCTGGCAGGTCTATGCCGAAGAGAGCAGCGCCCTCGCCAGCGAGGTCCTCAAGGATCTCTGCGCGCGTGAAGCGATACAGCCCGATCAGGTGATTCTACATTCCGATAACGGCGGGCCGATGAAGGGCGCCACGATGCTGGCCACCTTGCAGGCCCTGGGCGTCATGCCGTCATTGAGTCGCCCAGCCGTGAGCAACGACAACCCGTTCTCGGAGTCGCTGTTCAAAACGCTGAAGTACCGGCCCGCCTACCCGCTGCAGGCGTTCGACACCCTGTTCGCCGCGCGTACCTGGGTCGCAGAACTGGTGCGCTGGTACAACCACGAACATCGTCACAGTGCGATCCGTTTCGTGACGCCTGCGCAGCGCCATGCGAACATTGATCAGGACATCCTGGATCGACGCGCAGTGCTTTATGAAAGCGCACGCCAGCGCAATCCGCTGCGCTGGAAAGGCCCTACGCGCAACTGGGAGCGCATCCGTGCGGTGCATCTGAATCCCGATCGTGCCGACGATCAGGGTGTCATTCCAGAACACCATAACCAGGGGCGAAAAGCAGCCTGAAATTTAATCGTCGAGGCGACATCTACATTGACAACGGCCGTGGGGTAGGCTATGTGGAGATTGACGCGGCCGGGCATTGGCAGTACGCACTTGCCAAAGAGCTCAAAGCCGCCGGCTATTCGATCGACATGAACGACCTTTAAGGAGAGAGCCCACATCCGCGGTAATGCCGCTCAGGTCTTAACTGAACGGCATTACCGCTAGGGCGCAGCGTTTTGGCTGTCTCGCGGGGCTCCCACATAGCGCCCAGATTCAAGGAAGAAAATTGTTCTCGAAAATGGTCAAAATCGCGGGTGACAATGTCTCATGTCAGCAAGACAGCGGACGGGCGTCGATGCTGACTGAGTGACTCAGACGGGTCGCGTGCTGCCGCTCGTGGCACGCACGGGTCGATCGCACGACGATAGGCCAGGTACGGCCATCTCCAGCCGTTCGCCTGATACCGTGCGCTTTCCTCGGAAACCCAAGAGGAATCAGTTGCGCACACGGAATCGCGTTGTTCATCCTGTTCGGCACGCAACCGGCCACGACCGATGACACCGGAAGTCCGACGTAGTCGTGCGGGAAATTCCCCGAGATATACTTCCCGCATGGAACTCGACCCCCGCGACCTCGATAAAATCAGTGCCGTCACGTTGCAGCACTACGACGCGCACGCGGAAGATTTCCGCAACGGTGCGTACGAAGCGACGGCGCACGGTTGAGCAACATAGTGGCCGTTCGTTGACGCAGCCGTTCGGGCTGTAACCCGTCTTCTCGAGTTGAGCCAGTCCGGCCGCCAATGACTACAATCTAGAGATGGTCGCATTCCCTAAGGAGAGGCTGCCATGACTCAGTCAATGATCAGTGTTTGGGTTGGCATTGTGGTTATCGCTGTTGTTGCATCGGCCCTGTCGAGGCGCTACAGGCGCGACCACCCCGAAGAGAGCGTGAGCCATTGGCTCGACACGCATCATATGAGCTGGATGCATCGCAAGCACTAGCTGGCGACGCGGGCTGACGCCGAGGAGCGCACCATGGCCTTCACCCTCACCTCGCAGGCTTTCCAGGAAGGAAGCGAAATCCCCCAGCGCTACACCTGCACGGGCGCGGACCTCTCACCCCCGCTCTCGTGGTCCGGGGTACCCGCCAATGCGAAAAGTCTCGTGCTAATCGTCGACGACCCCGACGCGCCCGACCCGGCCGCGCCACAGATGACATGGGTCCACTGGGTGCTTTACAACATCCCGGCGACGGCTCCGGGCGTTCAGGAGGGCGTCACTGCGGGCGCGCTTCCGGCAGGCACACTCGAAGGCACCAACGACTTCCATCGCACCACGTATGGCGGCCCATGCCCGCCCGCTGGCCGTCATCGGTATTTCCATAAGCTGTATGCGCTCGACACCGTGCTGCCCGATCTTCACAAGCCCACAAAGGCGGCGTTGGAAAAGGCAATGGAAGGCCATGTCGTGGCACACACCGAACTGCTCGGCACATTCCAGAAGTAACAGGCGGACCTTGGACGCTACTTGCCCGGGACTGTCGATTCCGCGTCGATGCCTGGCGCAGATGTCATCGATTGGCGCGAGGCGTTTCAAGGCTACAAACTCGGCGAGGCAGCCGACAGGTGAACTTCAATCCCATACAGCGTTTGCGCACGGTTCGCCATCTCCATGCGTCAGATGCGGCGTTGACATCACCCGCCGGGTTTCCACGGCCACGACGGATAAAGACGTCCGTTGCTTTCGACACTCTCGCGCTGTGCGTCGCCCGCTTCTCCGCCACGCTCCGCTTTGGCGGTCTCGATGTCGGAGGTGTCCGACGTGGGCGAATCGTCGTCGCCCGCTTCACGTGATTGCCCGGTCGTCTCCGAAGCAGCGGGTAGTGCATCGCCGAACCATTCCACCTCGCGCGTCAGTGCCCCGACATACGCGTGCCAGCCTGGGGGGTCGTTCGCGAACAGATTGCTCCGTACGGCAAATGCCAGTTGCCTATAGTCCACCTGCGCTTCCAGCAACTGTGCGGGCCAGCCGGCAAACGACGCGCTAACGCGCTTCGCGAACTCCGCGACCTCCATATCGGGCGGTACGGCGGCTAGCCATGCATGGGTAGCGAGAGCCGCGTCAGCGTCCAATAGATCGCGCACTGTGTCGCGCGGGTTGTTGGTTGCGAGCGCGGCAGCGATTGCTTGCAACGCGTCGCCGAGATGCAGCAGCAACGCGCGTCGTTCAAAAGCGTCTTTCATCTAACGATATCCGTCGGTAATTCGATTAAGCCATTTTAAAGTGCGTGGGACGTGAGAGCGCAATGGCGTGCGAGTGGAAGCTAAAAACCTTGCCACGGCCAGGAATCGAAAAGACCTGCCGTCGCAACTCGCAAAAACGGCAGAACCGGCGTCATCCTGTCGCCACCGCTCGACGCGATATCGATATCAGAAAGCGTGTGGCGGGTGCGCGAAGAAGCGGCGACCACGCTCGGAATACGCCTGACGAAATCCGCAACGACGTCACGGCGCGCGCGCTCACGCTGCATTGGGCGGCTGGCCGAACGCAGCGCGTCGCCCATAGCCGCCTGCGCGAGGCGTGCCCATGCGCGTTCTGCAAGCGCATTCGCCTCGCGGGCCGCGTGCCCACGGCGGCACCCAGCCTCACGCTCACCGACCACGACGTCACGCAGAACATCGCGGCGCTGCTGCACCATATCGAAGTCGAGCCGCCTCTTACGATCCTGGATTTCGGCTGCGGGCCGGGGCGAGATCTCAAGGCCTTCACTACACTCGGCCATTGCGCGGTCGGCCTCGATGGCGCCGAGCGCTTCGTTGCAATGGCGCGTGACGCGACTGGCTGCGACGTCTGGCAGCAGGATTTCCTGCATCTCGATTTGCCGGCCGCGCACTCTGACGGCATTTTCGCCAACGCCGCGCTGTTCCAAGTCCCGAGTCAGGCGTTGCCGCGCGTGTTGCGGCAATTGCACGCGACGCTGAAGCCCGGCGGCGTACTGTTCAGCTCCAACCCGCGCGGCACGAATCAGGAAGGCTGGAGCCACGGCCGCTACGGCGTCTTCCATGATCTCGAAACATGGCGCCGATATATGGCGGACGCAGGCTTCGTCGAAATTGAGCACTATTACCGGCCCGCCGGCTTGCCGCGTGAGCGGCAGCCGTGGCCAGCCAGCGTGTGGCGCAAGCCGGTTGCCTGAAACGCCAAGGAGCTGTTCCACGGTATGCCCGCGTTGGGCGTGGCAGATGCTTGCGTTCAAGCCGCTTTGATGCAGCGCAAAGCAGCCGATTTGCAACAGTGTCCATCGCGCAGAGAAACGGCCAGTCGTGGATCTCAGACAATCGGCAGAAGCGGGGACGCCTGTCGTCGGCCGCGACAGGCAGAGGGC